>JAVJTT010000032.1:0-69775 GCA_040220135.1 Vicingaceae bacterium | reverse complement strand
GACCCTGAAATAGCACAAAAAAAAGCGACAAGCCTAAAAGAGCTTGCCGCGCAGGATAGTCAATTAAAACATCAATTGACTTCCTAAAATTTTTACAAAAATATTTGCTTTTTCACACAGTACCTATGGCAAGTGCGTGTTATAACCTACTTCAATTTCCATTTGCATTGCCGGTAGCCAATTGCCAAGGTGATTGACTAATTTACTTTTTCTGAGGCAATACGCCGCAGGCGAATTGGCGAGCAAATAGAGTGGAAGTGTCGGTTTTCTTAGTAGTAGCATTTGCTATAGTTTTTGTTAGGGCGCGTTTTTATTTTTTTAAAGTATCTAATAGTTCTAAAGGTGGTTGTTCTTCTTGATACAGCCTAATTTTAATATCAGTTGTGTCTTTAACTTCTTGATATTTTTTTGTAATAAAGTCCAATCTTTCAATTAAAAGATTCGGAATTAAAGTGTCAAAAGTTATTTGGATTAAAAGCATTCTTGGTGCATCAGCATAATCGGGATCTTGACCATAATTATTTAAATGTTTTTCAAGTAGTGAAGGAAAACTGTCTAAGGGTAAGCTAGAATCATAGTATCTTTTAATAGAGTCATTGTAGAACATTATCAAATTTCTGTAATAATGGCAGCCAATATCGTGAGGGCAACTATTCACAAGAATTACTTTTTTAAAACTCTCTGAGGATTCAAAGGAGATACATGGGTATTTCTCGTTGCAGGTAATTTTATTGATTTTTGAATGCAGACTATCAATGCTTTTATATAAGTATGGATTTATCTCAACTGAATTATCTAGTTGAGAAACTGGGCCATAAACTATTGTGTCATTAGTTTCTACAATAGTTGATTCATCTTCTGATTCAATATTATTTTGATAACAACTGGAAAAATATAGAGTCACAAGTAGCACAAAGAAATATCGAAGTCTATTCATTTACTATTATAAATTGAGGAAGGTAATGCATTAGTAATGTGCCCTAACAAGTGAATATGTTGCATTAATGCAACATATCTACCTTATGTCTATAGTTGTTTGTACTTTTGTTAAGGTGCTTAAAATAATGTAGTTGCATTTTCATAGCCGTATTTTATACGTATAATCTTCTCTTATTTGATATAACCAAAATCCTCATCATTCTTAATGGTCAATAAGCTTTCGTAAATCAGGCGAATCACATTTTCTACATCCTCTTTGTGCACCATTTCTACCGTGGTATGCATGTAGCGCAGCGGCAAAGAGATGAGCGCAGAAGCGACGCCGCCGGTGGCATAGGCAAAAGCATCGGTATCAGTACCGGTAATGCGAGAAGCCGCCAAACGCTGAAAAGGAATTTTCTTTTTCTCCGCTGTTTCTAAGATCAGTTCGCGCAAGTTATTTTGCACGGCTGGGGCGTAAGTCACAACCGGGCCGTCGCCGGCGGTAAAGTCGCCCTGCTCAATTTTATTGATCATGGGCGTTTGGGTGTCGTGGCATACATCGGTTACAATGGCCACATTGGGTTTAATCCGTTCTACCACCATTTGGGCGCCGCGCAAACCTACTTCTTCTTGCACCGCATTGGTAATGTACAAACCAAAAGGCAATTTCTTTTTGTTTTCCTTCAGCATACGCGCCACTTCGGCAATCATAAAACCACCCATGCGGTTGTCTAGTGCACGGCCTACGTAATAGTTTTTGTTCAATATTATGGCTTCATCTTCGTAAGTCACTACGCAACCTACGTGCACGCCTAGTTTTTCCACTTCTTCTTTGTTCTTGCAGCCGCAATCTAAAAAAATGTTTTTCATCTTCGGGGTTTCTTCTCCCTTGTCGCGGTTCATGCGGGTATGAATGGCCGGCCATCCAAATACCGCTTTTACAATCCCTTTTTTAGTGTGTATGTTCACTCGCTTAGAAGGCGCGATCATATGGTCTGAGCCTCCATTTCGTCGCACATAAATAAAACCATCTTTGGTAATGTAGTGCACATACCAGCTAATTTCATCGGCATGTGCTTCAATCACTACTTTGTACTTGGCTTCAGGGTTAATCACCGCTACTGCCGTTCCATAAGTATCCACAAAGGTTTCATCTACGTAAGGTTTTAAGTATTTCAACCACAGTTTTTGTCCTTCGCTTTCGTAGCCGGTAGGAGAGGGATTGTTTAAGTATTCAAATAAGAATTTTTCAGACGTTTTATTGATAATCGACTTCTTTTTAGCCATAAGTTTGTTTTTAGTTAGAAATTTGCTTCATCGGTTAGGGAAGATTGCTTTCCAAAAGAGAAAGTTAAAAGTAAGCCTTTGCAACAAAAAGTACTGTATTTTATTCTGTATTTCCTCTTTTTAGCGGCTGATCTGCAAGCTCAATCCATTGAGGTAGATCGCAATACCACCCTCAGGGACTATGATACTGCTTATGTTCAGACTTTTCCTGAGCGGCTGACGGCTCGTGTTTACCTTTCTAGAAAAGCTACCTCTTTGCTTTTTGAAAGAGATGAGGGGCCGGGCAACAACTTGAACTACCAACCCAACAGTACCATGAACTTTGGAATTGGAGCTACTTACAAGGGGTTTACCTTAAACTTGGCTTATGGCTTTGGCTTTTTAAATCAAGAGGAAGGAAAAGGGGAAACGCAATACTTGGATTTGCAATCGCACCTTTACGGCAGGAGGTATGCCATTGACCTGTTTGGGCAGTTCTACACCGGCATGTATTTAGAAAACACCCAAGACATCAGGAAGAACTTTCCGAGGCCTTATTATTTGCGCCCGGATATTAACATAAACATCTTGGGGGCCAGCTATTCTTGGCTGTTTAATTCAACTGAATTCTCCTATGCGGCAGCCATGGTACAAAATGAGTATCAGAAAAAGTCGGCCGGTTCCTTTTTAGCCGGTGGTAAATTTTTGATGCTTTCCGCCCAATCTGACAGCAGCATGATTCCATATTGGGAAAGTGACCCGTTGAATGATTCCTTGGCCGGACTAACTTCCATGAGTGGTATTTTGATTGGACCGGGTGGAGGTTACGCCCATACTTTTGTGGCAAAAAAACATTGGTTTGTTACCTTGTCTTTAGAGCTAAACTTAATGTTCGGGCCGGTAAGCTATGAACGCGAAAAGCAGGCAAAAGTAGAAGAGTGGCAATTCAATCCTTCCGTTGACTTTCGCATGGCCATGGGTTATAACTCTCCTCAAACTTTTGTGGGCATTTCTTTTGTGCAAGACGATACTGCATTACATGATCGCACCGAAACTACAGCTGCCATTTTTGGGGTTGGTAATTTGCGGTTAAATTATGCCAAGCGCTTCCAGTTAAATGAAAAATGGAAAGGTCGATTGGACAAACTTCCTTTCTAAACTGTTGTTATCTTTTAAAACCAAATCATGAGTCTGATCGATCGTTTACTGCAAGAGCTTTTCCCCGAGAAAGACAAAGGAAAATCGCCCATTAAGGAAGTTTTAGTGCGCGAGATGATCAAGCGTAGTCAAGTATTTGCTCAAGATTACAAAGTGTGGAAGGAGCAAGACATGCACCTCGGTTTGTTGGCACATGTAAACGAAAACCGGCATTTGCGCTTGGCTAATCCCGATGCACAGGTCAACTACTTTCGCTACACCCACCACCTTTCTAACGGCTTTTATTTTCATGGTGAAGATCCCTGGAACAGCAACGATTATCAATTTTTTGTACAGCACTTAATTGATTTGCTAAAAGGAGAAGAGTATCGCTTGAACAATGCCACCAAAGAAGTGGTAGAAGAAAATGGACAGCTTAAAACGGTGGAGCATTTTTATTTAAAACCAGGCCTAAAATTTCGTCGCGAACGCCCTTACCAACAGCTTTTTGGTAACATTGAAATAGAGCACCGCATGGTGGAAGAAGAAACCAATTTAGTGAAGCTAATGGCGCATGTTTACCAAGATCGTAACTTCCAAGAACCACTTGAATTTGATGATTTGATGCAAAAAATTTTTACTAGCTAGAGCCACATTAATTGTACTGTTTACTTGCTTATCGAGCGAAGTCGAGATAAAAGTAAAATAAAAATCTTGCAAAAAAATATTCCTATCTTAACCCAATGAATACCATTTCCAAAAAGAAGGATCATTACCCCATTCAAACTCCTTTACGCAAGTATTTAAAAGCCTATTCTCGAGAACACAAACTGCCTATTGGTTACGATGATTTGAATCATTATGCCAGCGCCATTCCGGTTTACGATAAAGCGGGCAAGGATACTTTATGGGAATCAGTATTTTACAGTCCTTCTGAGCAAGAAGAGGTAAATGCAAAATTGTGTAAAGTATATTCCTTACTTAAAACAGAAGGCGATACCACGGTAATGGAACACTTGTATGTTGACCGAGTAGACTACTGTCCTTTCGGGAACTCAAAGCCCTTTCGGGTTCGGATCACCAACCGCTTTAACGACAACTACGATTATTTTTATGTAAAAAAGGCCGATGCTTCGCGAATCTATGGCTTGGAATTGGAGCATGTGCTTTCGCCCAATCGAATTTCTTACATCGTGGAAGGCAATACCATTATTGAAGACCATATTGCCGGTATTCCGGGAGATGTTTTCATTCAAAATTGGTTGGATGATCCCCAACTGAACCGCATTCGTTTGGCCAAAGAGTTTGTCAAGTTCAACGAACGTTGTTTTGTACGCTTGCTAGGCGATATGCGATCTTACAATTATGTAGTCGACATTACGCCGGATTTTGATGACATTCAATATCGAATTCGAGCCATCGATTTTGACCAACAGAACTACGAGGGTATGAAAACCATGTATCTGCCTCAGTTCTTTAAAGACAACAACCCGATTGTAGAGTTTTGCATGGATTTGCTCAATCCGGAAACCATACGACAATATCAAAAAGAAGAGCGGGCCATGATTGCCAACCGGATCAAGGTTTCCCGTTATCGCTTAAAAGATTTGGCCGATTGCATGGAAGAAGAAACCCTTAGCCAGCCCGATAAAGTGAAGCGACTCAAATCTGAACTCGCCGAGCATTTTCAAGATGTAAGCTTTTTGGAATGTGAGAGCATGGGCGAAATATTGCGCACCAGACTCTTTATTTTGCTTTATAACAACAAAGACATTTTGGTAGAAGGAATTTAAAGGGCTAAAAGATGAAGGACCAAGGATCAAAGATTTACCTTAATCTTTTGTCTTTAGACCTTCATCCACCTTCGTTTCAAAAATGTCTTTTTTGCTTAAGGGGCGCAGTTCAATTAGCCATTTAAATCCGCGGTAGCGCAAATCCTTTACCGGATCAAGTTCGCCCATAGGATGCATAGTGGCGTTTGGCTGTTCAAGATAGCTTATGCTGTTAATGCTTTTTTCTTTTAAGCGAATGTTTATGTCACTGCTTTCGGCCACATTTACGCCAATAAATTTATCTTCATCATCTTGGCCCCAATAGGTGGTTTGTCCGTTTCCACGAACATGGATCAAGGATAAATTCCCATCTTTGAAATAGCCGGTCATTTCTCGGCCTTTTATTTGATTGTATTTTACTGTATCCACTTCAGAAATAATAAAGGCATCGGCATCTAAAAAAATGGAGTGTATTTTATTGTTAGCCGTGCGGATGTCTATTTTTTCAGCGGTTAATTGGTTTTTATCTGACCATAAAATTGGCTCGCCCCGCAACTGAATAATACTATCGCGCAGCGAGTATGCAATAGAGTCGCATTGGCCTTGCAAGTCGCTTTTGTATATGCGAACATTGTAATAGGCAAATAGCGAGCGGCCTAAGGTATCGGTTGCAAACACTTTAAAAGTATCGGCATGCATAAAAAGCGAATCGGAATCAAATACCTGGGTTAGGAGAGGGCGGCCATATACCAAGGCGCTATCTTTCTTTTCATACATCACCGCTTGCTTTCCATTCACCATTAAGTTCTCTGCCGTATCAGTAATTTGCACACGACCATCTGCTTGTCCGTAACCCAAATTACGGTCGTAGTAAAGGGTGTCTCCTTCTAATTTTCGGCCATCAGAAATTAAGTAAGCATTATTGTAGTAGCGCGATTGATCTTTAGGGGTGTCATACCAGCCGGTTTCGCAGTAAATGAGGTTACTATCGCCCTCAATGATGGTAGGACCTAAAAAGTTTACCATTTCGGTAGAGCTGTAATACTTCAAAGTGTCAGAACGCATTACAAAATCAGGATTCGTCAAAACCACAGAGTCTTTAAAAAAGAATAAAGATTGATCGGAATAGAAATAACCAATTTCACTCACCAAAAGGTTGCTGTCGTTTTTACTTTCAATTAGTCCCCCGGTTTTATATTGGGCAATGTTGTTTTTTCTGTCGTAGAAGATACGATCAGTGATTAAGGTAAAGTCTTTGTTTTCAAGCGTAACCGTATCACCGGTAACGGTAGCCAACTCTTCATTTCCATCGTAGTAAAGCTGGTCGCCATAAAGGTTCATGGTGTCGCCTTGGTTAATGTGAATGTGTCCAAATGCGTCCATCGAATTGCGATCGCGGTAGAGGTAAGCACTATCGCAATGCATGATGGCCTTTTTGTGTCGAAAGCGCACCTTACCTACTAGCTTTTGTGCTTTTTCGCCATCTTTTACCATACCGATAAGCTTTTCGGCATCAATCAATTCAATCTTTTCTACCTTTTGGGCATAACTAAAATGCAGCCCAAGGGCAAAAAGAAAGAGCGTAAAAAACTGTTTTAGGCCTTGGCCCATTGGCTTTCGCGAACTAAAGTTTGATTTCTGTCGGGGCCCACTGAAACCACCGTAATAGGGGTTTCTAAGGCTTCCTCTAAATATTGAATGTAGTGGTTTAAGGCTGCCGGAATTCCCTCAATAGCTTGCAAGCCGGTTAAATCTTCCGTCCAGCCATCAAGTTCTTCATACACGGGACTTAGATCTTCTCCCAAGACATCAAAGGGCAAAAAGTCAATTTTCTCCCCTTTATGGTGGTAGGCGGTACAAACTTTTATTTTTTCAAAATCACTTAGCACATCGGCTTTGGTCATGATTAATTGCGTTACACCATTGATCATAATGGCATATTTTAAAGCCGGTAAGTCAATCCAACCACATCGTCTTGGTCGGCCGGTAGTGGCTCCAAATTCATTCCCTGCTTTGCGAATTTTTTCTCCTACTTCATCGTGCAGTTCGGTGGGAAAAGGGCCGCTGCCCACTCTGGTACAATAGGCTTTAAAAATTCCGTAGACTTCTCCAATTTGATTGGGAGCCACGCCTAAACCAGTGCAAGCCCCTGCGGTAATGGTGTTGGAAGAAGTAACAAAAGGGTAAGAACCAAAATCAATATCCAATAAAGTTCCTTGTGCTCCTTCTGCTAAAATGCGTTCCCCTTTTTTGCGGTGCATGTTTACGGCATGCTCACTGTCAATTAAACGGTAGCTTCTAAACTTATCGATAGCGGCCAACCACTCTTTTTCTAATTCATCTAGCTCAAAGTCAAATTCATATTGCTTGAGAATTTGCAAGTGCTTTCCTTTTAAAGCGTTGTATTTGGCCATGAAGTTTTCATTTTCAATATCACCTACACGCAAACCATTTCTTCCGGTTTTGTCCATGTAAGTGGGGCCAATTCCCTTTAAAGTGGAACCAATTTTCTTTTCCCCTTTTGCTTTTTCTGAAGCGGCATCCAATAAACGGTGCGTGGGTAAGATCAAATGCGCTTTGCGCGATATTGCTAAGCGCTCATTAATGGGTACTTCAAACTTTTCAAGAGCGTCAATTTCACGGGTGTAGATAATCGGGTCAATCACCACGCCATTGCCTACAATGTTTTCTTTTCCAGAATGAAAAATCCCGGAAGGAATGGTGTGTAAAACGTGCTTAATGCCATCGAATTCTAAAGTATGTCCGGCATTAGGACCACCTTGAAAACGGGCTATCACATCGTATTGAGGTGTGAGTACATCAACTACTTTTCCTTTTCCTTCATCGCCCCATTGCAGGCCGAGTAAAACATCTACTTTCATCTATTTTTCAAAGGTTTTCAGTGCTTCTTCTTGCGTTTCAGCAAGCTTGAATATGTTTTGTAATTTACTTGTTATTATGAGCTGGTTTATTTTCTCCGGCACCGAGCAAAGCACCAGTGTGCCATACTCGTCTCGACTTTGATTCAACAAGCTGATCAAGACACCTAGGCCGGCGCTGTTCATGTAATCAATGCCGCTGAGGTTAATGACAAAGTCATGCTTCCCTGAGCTCATAAGTTCTTCCATTTCGTCCATTAGGTTCTCCGCTTCACTGCGGTCTAATATGCGGCCATTAAAGTAAACGATATAGACTCCTTCTTTTTCTTCTATGCGATATTCAAAACTCATTTCTTTACTGTTTTAGCTTCTTGTTTACCTATGCAAGAATTACAAATTCCGTACAAATTAAGTGAATGATGTAGAATTTGAAAATCGAGCAATTCACCAACTGTCGATTTGATCTGTTGGATTCGCGGATCGCAAAATTCAATCACCTTGTTACAATTGGTGCACACCAAATGGTCGTGTTGCTTGTACTCATAAGAGCGCTCGTATTGGGCAATGTTGTTTCCAAATTGGTGTTTTCGAACCAAATTGCAGGCCAGTAATAAGTCAATGGTGTTGTAAAGTGTAGCACGACTTACCCGGTAGTTTTTTTCCTTCATGGATAGGTACAGTCGTTCGATATCGAAATGCCCTTCTTGCTCGTAGATCTGGTTTAAGATGGCAAAGCGCTCAGGGGTTTTTCGATGACCGTTTTTCTCAAGGTAGGCCGAGAAAATTGAATTTACTTTATCGATTGTTTCTTGGCTAGAAGACATAGGTTCTTAAAAGGCAAAAATAAACTTAATTCAGAAAGTAAGCAGGACTTTAGCCATCGATTCGTGATACATTAATTACACCTTCAATTTCTTTGATTTCTCGAATCAAATTCGTGAGGTGTCTGGTGTCGTGAACGTACAACATAATGGTTCCCTCAAAAATACCGTCGTTTGAGTCGAAGCTGATGGAACGCATGTTTACGTTTAGCTGCATGGAGATAAGTTGGGTAATCTTGTTAACCAAGCCCAAATCATCGATTCCGGTTACTTTTATACCGGCTAAAAAGGCAATTTTTTGCTGACTTGTCCAACGGGCTTTTACAATGCGGTAAGCGTAGTTCGACATTAATTGCACGGCATTGGGGCAATTGGTTTTGTGAATTTTAATGCCTTCACTAATGGTAATAAAGCCAAAAACTTCATCGCCGGGTATGGGGTTGCAACAAGGTGCGATCTTATAATCGAAGTGGTCCATTTCTTCTCCGATCACCAACATTTCTTCGGTTTTCCCTTTTTGGTTTAGCTTTTTCTCAAATTCACTAGCTTGTTTGTAAGGAGATTCTTTTCCAACAATGTTTCCCTTTTCCACTACCAAATGAGCAATGCGTTTCAAATTGAGTCTATCAATCTCAAAGCGGTAATACAATTCATTTTCATTGGAAACACGATAGAGCTTCATTAGCTCCTTGAGGTTGTCTTCTGTAATTCGAATGTCTTGCTTTTTAAGCCACTTTTCGAACTTTGGTTTCCCTTCCGCCGAAAGGCGTTTTTTATCTTCCCGCAGAGCCGATTTGATCTTTGATTTTGCCTTTCCCGTAATCACATAATCCAGCCAGCTTTCCGTTGGTTTTTGCTTTTTAGAAGTAATGATCTCCACTTGATCACCACTCTTTAACTCTGTGCTCAAGGGAACCAATTTGTGGTTTACTTTGGCTCCCATGCAATGAGCCCCAACCTCGGAGTGAATTTCAAAAGCAAAGTCTAAAGCTGAAGCACCTTTGGGTAGATTTCGAATTTCTCCCTTAGGGGTGAAAATGAAAATTTCTTCGGCAAATAGGTTGAGCTTAAAGTCGTCGATAAACTCAATGGCATCTTTCTCAGGATTCTCTAAAAGTTCTCTGATCTTATTGATCCAATTGTCAAAACTGTTTTCTGTATCTCCACCTTCTTTGTATTTCCAATGCGCTGCATAGCCCTTTTCAGCAACTTCATCCATGCGGCGACTGCGTATTTGCACTTCTACCCACTTGCCTCCGGGACTCATCACCGTAGTATGTAATGATTCATAGCCATTGGCCTTGGGGGTAGATATCCAGTCACGCAAACGATCTGGATTGGGTTGGTAAAAGTCCGTTACAATGGAGTAAGTGCTCCAGCAATCGGCTTTCTCCTTTTCTCCAATGCTGTCAATTATAATTCGAATGGCGAAGACGTCATATACTTCCTCAAAAAGCACATTTTTCTTCTTCATTTTATTGTAAATGGAGTAGACTGATTTGGTTCTGCCCTTTAGCTCGTATTTAAAGCTTTGTTTATCCAGCTCTTGTTTTATGGGAACACTAAAGCGGTTCACAAATCTGGTGCGTACTGCCTTGGTCTTCTTTAGTTTAGTGGTGATCTCCTCGTAGATTTCCGGTTCTTGATACTTTAAAGCTAAATCTTCAAGTTCAGTTTTAATGGCGTAAAGCCCTAACCTGTGGGCTAGGGGAGAAAATAGATAAAGGGTTTCTGAGGCAATTTTTAGTTGCTTATCGCGGCGCATGGCATCAAGGGTTCGCATATTGTGCAAACGGTCGGCCAGCTTGATTAGAATTACACGAACATCATCCGATAAGGTGAGCAGAATCTTTCTAAAGTTTTCGGCCTGCATGGATACAGTATAATCTACCACACCCGAGATCTTGGTTAAGCCGTCGATAATGATCCGCTCTTTTTCTCCAAAAAGGCGTGCAATGTCATCGAGGGTCATGTCAGTATCTTCCACCGTATCGTGCAAAAGCGCACAAATAATTGAAGTGGTGCCCAAACCAATTTCCTCCGCCACAATCCTGGCTACTTCAATGGGATGATAAATGTAAGGTTCGCCGGACTTTCGGCGCATGTCTTTATGGGCTTCAACTGCAATTTCAAAGGCTTTTCTCACTTTCGCTTTGTCTTTCCTCGTGCGAACATTTTTGCTCACCCTTAACAAAGCTCGGTAGCGGCGCTTAATCTCGCGTTTTTCCGCCTCTTCTTGACTGTAACTTACCGTCTTTCTACTCATGCATTCAAAGTTAAGGAAAGCGCTTTTCTTTTGCTCATAGAATCGTCTGTATTCGGCTACTTTTAAGAAGATAATTGTACTTTCGTAGAACATATCTTAGAACTTTATGAGCGAAAAAAAGAGTTTGTTTTCAGACTTCGAAACTATTTCAGACGAAAGTTGGCGAGAAAAGGTGATGGCTGATCTGAAAGGCAAAGGTTTTGAAGAAACACTAGTGTGGCAAGATGAAAGTGGTATTAAACACCAGCCTTATTATCGGGCATCAGACTTAGAAAAGAGCAAGATTCTCAATGACTTACAAAATAGCCAGAAGAAAAATGCTTCTTGGCAGCTTTTGCAGTGCTTCTCGATTCAACAAGAAAAAGTGAAGCAAAAAGTGCAAAATGCGCTGGAGTTTGGTGTGGATCAAGTGATCTTAACTGAAGTGGATAGTTTGGAGAGTATTTTAGACGTATTGGGGAAAAAGTACAAGGGCAAGCCTTCTGTAAAAGCTAAACTTAGTTATTTACCCACTCATCATTTGCTCAAACAATTTTATGTAGATCCCATTGGCCATACAATTAAAAGTGGCATTCAACTAGACCAGACGAATGAGCACATGGCCAAACTGTTTCAAGAGCGTTTGAATCAATTAGAGCCTGATCGTTTTTTATTGGTAGATGGCGGTATTTACAAAATGGCGGGCGCTACCATTGTGCAAGAAATGGCATTGAGTCTGCAGCACGCTGTAGAATATTTTGACCGATTGACCGAAGCCGGATATACTGCCGGAGCCATTGCCAGAGGCCTGGAATTTAAAATGACCTACAGTCCTAGTTTCTTTCCTGAAATTGCCAAAGGAAGAGCCATGCGCTATTTGATCCAAAAATTATTTTTAGCCTACGGTGTAGAAGAGGAAGCCAATACTTGGGGTGAGGGCAGTGAGTATTACTTGTCACACCAAGATCCTTATACCAATTTGTTGCGGGCAACCACTATGAGCATGGCAGCAGTTCTTGGGAATAGTGATAAAGTCAGTACTCCAACCTTCGATCAATTGGCGCAAGAGCCTTCTAATTTAGGCATTAGAATGGCCAAGAACGTACAACTTATTCTTAAAGAAGAAGCCTACTTTGCACAAGTGAAAGACATGGCAGCCGGCTCTTATTACATTGAAAGTTTAAGTGCTCAGCTTGCCGAAGCAGCTTGGGACTTGTTTTTGGAATATGAATCAGCAGGAGGTTTGTTAGCCTTGTTTAAAAATGGTCGTTTGAAAAAGGACCTAAACAAAAGTAACCAAGACAGACGAAAGGCCTACGAAGAGGGAAAGGTATTTTTGGGAGTAAACCAATATTTGAATGCTGAAGGCGAAGTTTTGGAAACCAAGTCGACCAATACTAAAGAAGGATTGCAGCAAAGAATTTTAGCGAAAGAAATAGAGACAAAATGAGACCGAAGTTTCAGACATTAAGCGAGCAAGTTAAAACGGCAGAATTGCCTGAAGAGGTTGAGCACATTCCGCACCATTGGCAAACCGCCGAGCAGATTGAATTGAAAAAAGCATACCATTCAATAGATGTTAAACACTTAGAGCATGTCAATTATAGTGCGGGATTGGCCCCTTATTTAAGAGGTCCGTATTCTACCATGTATGTCATGCGTCCTTGGACGATTCGGCAGTATGCCGGTTTTTCAACCGCAGAAGAGTCGAATGCGTTTTACCGAAGAAATTTAAAGGCCGGGCAAAAAGGGCTTTCAGTTGCCTTTGATCTGGCTACGCATCGAGGTTATGATTCAGATCACCCTAGGGTGCAAGGAGATGTTGGGAAAGCTGGCGTAGCGATTGATTCGGTGGAAGATATGAAAGTGCTTTTCGACCAAATTCCCTTGGATAAGATGTCGGTTTCCATGACCATGAACGGAGCGGTAATTCCCATCATGGCTTTTTACATTGTAGCCGCAGAGGAGCAAGGAGTAAAACCGGAACAACTAAGTGGTACCATTCAAAACGATATTTTGAAGGAGTTTATGGTGCGTAACACCTACATATATCCGCCTCTACCTTCCATGCGTTTAATTGCTGATATTTTTCAGTTTACTTCTGAAAAAATGCCTCGGTTTAATTCCATTAGCATTTCCGGTTACCACATGCATGAAGCCGGAGCCACTGCCGATATAGAACTTGCCTATACCTTAGCGGATGGTTTACAATATATCCGAACCGGAATGGATGCTGGTTTAGATATTGATTCCTTTGCGCCTCGACTCTCATTTTTCTGGGCGATTGGCATGAATCATTTTATGGAAATTGCCAAAATGCGTGCCGGAAGAATGCTTTGGGCAAAAATCGTGAAGCAGTTTAATCCAAAGAATCCAAAGTCGATGGCCTTGCGAACACATTGCCAAACTTCGGGCTATAGCCTAACCGAACAAGACCCTTTTAACAATGTTGCGCGTACTTGCATCGAAGCAATGGCGGCTGCTTTTGGTGGAACCCAATCTTTGCATACCAATGCCTTGGATGAAGCCATTGCACTCCCTACTGATTTTTCGGCACGCATTGCTAGAAATACTCAGTTGTATTTGCAAGAAGAAACCGACTTAACCAAAGTGGTTGATCCTTGGGCCGGCTCTTACTACCTGGAAACCCTCACCCATGAAATTGCGAACAAAGCATGGGAGCTCATTCAAGAGGTAGAAGAAATGGGTGGCATGGCCAAAGCCATTGAAAAAGGCTTGCCCAAATTGAGAATTGAAGAAGCGGCGGCTCGTAAACAAGCTCGAATAGATTCTGGCAAGGATATTATTGTGGGCGTGAACCGTTATCAAACTGATGAGAAAGATCCCATCGACTTACTGGACATTGACAATGAGAAAGTGCGTAAAGGACAAATTGCCAGTATTGAAAAAATTAGAAAAGAAAGGAGCGAAGAAAAAGTACAAGCGGCATTAGCAGCCATAACAAAAGGAGCAGAGGGAAATGATAATCTACTAGCCCTAGCGATTGAAGCAGCTCGAGAAAGAGCTACCCTGGGTGAGATTTCAGATGCAATGGAGAAAGTTTTTGGTCGCTATCAAGCACAGATCAAATCTGTTTCAGGCGTTTATTCACAAGAAGCCATGGAAGATATAGACTTTACAAAAGCACGCCAATTGGCAGATAAGTTTGCCGAACATGAAGGCAGAAGGCCTAGAATTATGGTGGCAAAAATGGGACAGGATGGTCACGATCGAGGAGCCAAGGTCATTGCCACCTCTTTTGCCGACATTGGTTTTGATGTAGACATTGGTCCACTTTTTCAAACTCCGGCAGAAGCTGTGAAGCAAGCCATTGAGAATGATGTGCACCTTATTGGAGTATCTTCTCTAGCGGCAGGTCATAAAACACTTGTGCCACAGGTAATGCAAGAACTAGAAAAGTATGGTAGGGAAGATATTTTGGTAATTGTAGGAGGAGTTATTCCGGAGCAAGATTATGATTTCTTGTGGAAAAGTGGCGTAGCGGGAATATTCGGCCCGGGAACTAAAATTCCAAAGGCGGCTCAAGAAATCTTGAAGTTGATGATGGAAGACTAAAGTTTAGGAAAGCGGATTTGAATGCCGTCCCATTCTTCTTTTTTAAATTGAATTACTTGGCCATTTAGCTGTTCAGTGAAAAGCTTAATTAACTGCACTCCGGTAGAAGTGGTTTCTAAATCTAAATAATTTTCGGGCAATTTACCCCCATTGTCAGCATAACTTAAGATGTATTCCTTTTCTGACTCTATCATTTTGATTGAAATACAAGGGTCTTCTTTGTCACTGAAGCTGTGCTTAAGAGAGTTGATGATCAACTCATTCAGCAACACTCCAACCGTAACGGTTCTTTTTGTGGTTAGTTCTATATCGTCTATTTGAAGTTCATTGTTAACCTTGGCATTGCCATTTAAAAGCAGGCTTTTTGCTAAAGTAGAAATGTAATCGGGCATGAAGTTTTTAGCATTTTGAACTGAGTCAAATTGATCGTAAGCTTTTGAAAGAGTATTGATTCGTTGGTTCACGGTTTCAATGACTTCTTGCGTTTCTTTACTGCTGGCTTTTTTGAGCATGAGTTGGTTTAAGCTGCTAATGAGTTGAAAGTGATTTTTAATACGGTGATGTATTTCTTTGATCAGTAAAACTTTTTCATTGAGCTGCTTGCTAATCTTTTGGTTCTTTTCTGCTAAAAGCTCATTTAGTAAGATGACTTTTCGAACATCATTAGTTTCTTTCGCGCTTAATATGCCAAGGATAAGAGCAAGGATCAAAGTAGACCAGAAGACCATGTTTTTTTGCAATTTAACTGCTCTCATTTCTTCCTCAATGTTGAGGTAAAACCACCATTTTTTTTGTGGTAAGTTAATTTGAGCCTTCACATGCGGCTGGGATAAAACACTACTATCGCCAATAAAGAAGCCCTGATTAAACATGCTAGGGTTATCAGAGTATATGCTAATCTTGCTGTCCGGCTTCATCAGACTATTGTCTACCAACTGATCGAGATTGATCACAATGGCAGCAAAGCCCCAAAGTTGCTCTGCATTATTTTTATCTTTAATTATAATCGGCTCTCTGTAAACTAAACCCATCGAGCCTTGCAAAAGCTTTCGAGGTCCAATTAGCATAGAGGTTCTTTCCTTCATGGACTTTCGAACTATACTTCTGTCATCAAATATTTGCAAGATGTTTTTTCCGATGGTAACCTCATTACCTTCTTCGGGATAATTATAGGAAATGATGCTGTCTTTAACTAGCTGAACCGCTTGAATTTCCTTATTTGCTATGTTATATAATTCAGCTGAGAAATGTTGGAATTCTGAGGAAGTGAAGCTGGTGTCATATTGAATAAAAGCAACCAAACTTTTTGATAAAAAAATATTTTGATTGAGGGCTTGATCTACACGAGCACAAGTCTCTTCTAATTCAATTATTGCCTTATCTTCAACCTCTTTCGCAGTGTCTGCTAAATATTCTTGGCCAAAATAGTTAAGTGCAAAAAAAGTTATAGCTGTAATGCTACATCCTATAAGTACTGAAAACGTCTTATTGACTTTCCTTTTTTTATTCATACTCACTTCTCATAAATTCTGCTAGTAAGCTGAGAAATATTGTTCTTCCATTTCAGCTTGATTCTGTAAACGGGAAAAAAGTAAAAAGGTTATGACTTTTATACCTGTGATTGGAAGAATTCTTTCTAAAGGTATGAAAAGTTAAAACGGAAACAAAAATCAATGAATTTGTGGCTTACGGCTTAAGACGAAGCCTTTTTCGCAAGCTACTATCACTTAAACTGTTTTTGTTCCAATAGTCACTCATAATGTTCGCCTTTAGTGTGGCGGTAGTTTGCATCAACTTTGCCTTTTCGCCAAGGCCAACTTGGTAGCTTTCTCGCCAGGCTTTTATACGGTGTGGAAATTCTTTCTCGTAAATGATCTCAAGCTGTCGATCAAGACTAGGATAGTCTACACTCAGGGATTGTAGTTTGTGACCACTAATGAGGCTGTCTTTGTAGTTTGATTTGCTAAGGGTGGCAGTGTATGCCTTTATTTCGTGGTGTCGTAACCTAAGGAATTGCGAAGCGGGAATCATTTCCACTTCTCCTTCCGGAATGAGGTCTGGTTGAATGCGAATTTGGTTCCATAAACCGTCTTCAAGGTGGTGGTTCTTTAGTACTCTCCGAATATCTCCTTCCGATTGGAAATAAGAATAACCGGCTACTTCATAGCCGCCAGAGCGTTGATTTAACTGAAGCCATGATTGTCCACACCATTCTTGTGAAGAAGAAGTAGTTTTAATTGGACCGTAAACCTTTTCTTGATGAATGGGCGTAAAAACAGAACTCATCAGGCTATAGTCGTAAATGCCGGTCACAAACTTTCTGATAAAATTTAACTTTAACACTGAGCTGCTGGGCTGTTCAGTAGGATAATCTTTCTTTACCTGAGGGTCGATTAAAAAATCTTCACTCACAAAAACCAATACTGCATCTCCTTTTCGCTTTTCTCCATAGCGAGACTGAGTTAAATCATAGCTATTTAATTCCGCTTTTCCTTGATACCAATAGGCATTAAATTCTTCTGAGCTTTGGTTCTTAAATTGCTGACTTTGGGGAGAAATAGTATTTGGGGAAAGACAAGCGTTTAGTAGCAAGCTAAAAAATGCAAGAGAGAATAAAATATGTTTCATAAGTGAAAAGATAAAAAGAAAGGCGCAAACAATGGCGCCTTTCTCTTTTTATTCAACTTAATGTTATGTTTTACTGGATTTGGTAGTATATGTGCGTTTCTACGGCTGCACTATCTACCTCAGAAGGGTCATTGGCATAAATCTCCCAAGGTGTGTCGCTAATTTTTAATGATTTTGCTTGGGCATAGTCAGAAATGCTATAATGCATGGCTTCAGAAGCCGCATAATCTCCATAGTGAATGCCTTTGATCACTTTACCGGAAGGCGTTTCTTTTACTTGTACTCTTCCTTTGCTTTCAACATTTCCGGAATAAGGAATGGCGGCCTCTAGAATTACTTTTTCCGGTGAATAGGTATGATAGATGGCCAAGGGCATTCCAGCTTGCTTCGCACCGGAAGTGGCGATGTGCATCGAAATTTCTTGGTACAATTCGCCTAACTTACTACTAATGCCATTTCCTGTAGTAGAATCTAAAATGCTAACAATCGGAACACCCTCAACTTCCATGACCTCAAGTCCCATTGGATTAGGAACTTCAGTCGGCATTTCTTCAATGTAGCTTTTCAGTCGTTTTAAGCTCTTTTTATAACTATCACGAATCATGGGCTCCATAAAAGTGTTCATTACATTCAAATAGAAAGGTGTTTTGGCACCTTCCATGGTCCAAACTACTTTGGTTTTTCCATCCTCTTCTGACAAAATAAATTCAGTGTAGTTTTTATCAGGGCGTTCGCCAAATTTCATTACTACTTTCATGTATTCATTAGGACGAACTTCTACCACTTCTTGGCTTCCATTCCCAACCATTGGGTTATTACTCTTCCAGCTGTTAAAGGAGCCGACTTCGCCCATTTTTTCAGAGTATTTTTGTTCCATATCTGGGTCTAATCGGTCCCATTCTGACCATTCACCCCAATTTCTAAAATTGGTAACCTCAGAAAATATTTGCTCTTTAGGGGCATCAATGCTAATACTTTCCTCTAAGACCAATTGATTAGGCTGAGTTGCAGAATAAATGAGAAAGACGGCAATCAAAGCTGCTATTACGATGAGAATCCACTTTAATACTTTCATTTTTAAATAGTTTGGTTAAGTGTGTTAGTTGAAATTTATAGGCTAATGTAAAACAAAAATTCGTTTTTTTACAATTCAGAATAAAAGCTAGTAATCTTATGAATGCACACGAAATAGATTATAAAATTGTAGGAGGTGATCTTCAATGTGTTGAAATTGAGTTGGACCCCGAAGAAACGGTCATTGCTGAAGCCGGTGGCATGATGATGATGGAAGACCACATTGAAATGAACACCATTTTTGGTGATGGATCAAAGAATGATCGCGGATTGATGAATAAGCTTTTTTCTGCTGGAAAGCGCGTATTAACCGGTGAGAGTCTTTTTATGACGACTTACACACATCGAGGTATTGGAAAAGCAAAAGTGAATTTTGCTGCACCCTATCCGGGGCAAATTATTCCCATGGATTTAAGTGAAATGGGAGGAAAGGTAATTTGTCAAAAAGAAGCTTTTTTGTGCGCAGCCCAAGGGGTGTCTGTCGGAATTGCGTTTCAAAAGCGCTTGGGAGTTGGTTTTTTTGGAGGAGAAGGTTTTATCATGCAAAAGCTAGAAGGTGATGGCATGGCTTTTTTGCATGCCGGTGGCACAGTGGTTAAAAAAACACTTAAAGCAGGAGAAGTGCTCAATGTTGATACCGGTTGCTTGGTTGCAATAAGCGCTGAGGTAGATTACAATGTACGTTTGCAAAAAGGGATTAAGAACTCACTCTTTGGAGGCGAAGGTCTCTTTTTGGTTACTTTGCAGGGTCCTGGAGACGTATGGATACAGTCTATGCCTCTTAGTCGTTTGGCGGATCGGATATACGCACATTCGCCAAAGGCGGGGGGCAAAAGAAAAGGTGAAGGGAGTATTTTAGGAGGTATCGGAGACCTCTTGGACGGGGATAGATTCTAGCTTAAAGCAGAGTTATACAGTCATGCAAAATTTTTTAATCTTTCTTTTTAGCTTTAGCTTTTGCAATCTCGCTATGGCTGGCGGTGGTGACGAAAGAAAAGATACCGTTCAAGCCTTGGTGGTTTCTTCCAAAAAACAGCAAACATTAGACGTTTCTGAATTAAGTGGAACAGAGATTATTGGACTAATCGATTCATTATTGGACTTGGATGCCGTGCCAACTGACTTGGTGGAAGAGATCAATAATTATGCTGAATCAAAACTCCTAAAGCACGATTTTTACGTTTCGCTTACCGGCTTTTACGATACGAGTATTTACCCTTCAAACTCCATGTATAGAGATTGGGATACCTATAATTTATACCCCTACAAAGAATCGCTTCGCGCTAACGATGATGAGGTAGAATTGGTGATTGCCGATTCGGTTAACTTTTGTGAGTTCGTACCCCCAATTAAAGGCTTGATTACCTCTAATTTTGGTTGGCGAGATGGCAGGGCTCATAACGGCATGGACATCGACTTGCAAGTTTGGGATCCGGTACACGCCTCATTTGATGGAATGGTGCGGATTTCTCGATACCATCCCGGTTATGGCAGGGTAGTAGTGATACGCCATTATAATGGCTTGGAAACTTTGTACGCCCACATGCATCGTTTAAAAGTAAAGCCTGGAGACATAGTAGAAGCTGGGCAAGTAGTGGGCTTAGGCGGAAGCTCTGGTCGGTCAACCGGAAGTCATTTGCACTTTGAAGTGCGTTTTAAAGGAAAAGCCCTAAATCCTCGTCATCTGATTGATTTTAATAACAATTGCCTGATCAGTGATTCCATTAAATTGGTCAAAACCAAGTGGTCTTACAACGCTTTTCCTTTGGGTATTGACTACCATACCGTGCAGCGCGGTGAACACTTATATGGAATTGCGAGAAAGTATGGAACTACCATCACCGACCTTTGTCAGCTAAATGGAATTCGAAGAAACCGACCCTTGAGGGTTGGACAGAAACTGAGAATAGGGAGTTAAAATGGACCGCTTTTCTTTAGTAAACATAAATGACCATCCTACAAACCGAAAGATGAAAGTTTTCTTTTTTCGGGATCCCATTCATGCCAACCACTTTGAACTTTTATTAAACGAAGAAAAAGTAGAGTTTGAAAAGCAAATTGACGAAGAGGGTGATCAAACTATTTATTTCGGTGTAAAGAGCTCGGACTTTAAACGTGTTCAGAAATTGAATTACCTAACCTTAGGTAAGTTCCGAAAACCCTTTATCCCAGACCGTTTTTTTCGCTTTCTTCTCATTGCAGTTTCCTTATTGGTATTAGGCTTGGCCTTTGCAGGAGCATTATTGAGTGAGTAGTGTTGAAAGCCTATCTTTGTAAAATGAAAATCAAGCAGCTTCGGCCACTCCTTTTAATTTTCGTTGTCATAGCGAGCATAAAAATTGCTTGGGCTCAGCAAGAAGTGACCACTTTTGGTTTGCAGTTTAAGCCCATTTTAAGTTCAGATTTGATTAATACCGGCCCACAAACCCTTCGAGAGGGGCAAATAGAATTTACCATAGAACCCACTACCGGGTATGCCTTTGGTATGGTGATTAGAAAAGGACTCAACAATCAGTTTTCTTTGGAAACCGGAATCAATTATACACAGCGAAATTATAAGCTAAGCATTACAGAAGATTCAACCGCTTTTAGGGGAGAGTCAGATTTTAGGTATGTGATCTATGAAATTCCTATACTGGCTTTGGTGTACATTCAACTAGGACAAAACACATACATGAACACCGCTTTTGGAGCATCCTTTAACTTTTTACCTTCTGATTGGGAAAGCCTGGGTGACTATTATCAGCACTTCTCGCAAAGAAAGTCGTGGGTTCAGCCGAGCTTGCTAGCCAATGTGGGCTTTGAATACCGAACTTACGATAAGGGGTATTGGTATTTGGGTTTGTCTTTTCATCGACCCTTTTCAAACATCACCACGGCAGGAGTGGCTTTTGTTACGGATGATTTAAATCGCTTGGAAAAAGAAGCAGCTTTTTTCGATATTCGCGGTAATTATTTAACCCTTGATCTGCGCTATTTCTTTCATGAAAAGCCGGACTATCAGCAAAGAAGATAAACGATATGATCAAAGAAAGTAGAGAGTTTTTAATCAAATATTTTAGTCAAGTAGGCATTAGTGATTTTTACAGTGAACTGATCGCCATTATGATTCTGGTATTTGCAGTGATCTTACTAGGCTTTATTATAGATCGCATTGCGCGTCAAGTATTGTTGTCAGGCTTCACTTCCTTGGCGAAGAAAAGTAAAACCAATTGGGACGATTTATTGGTCGAAAACAAAGTGTTTTCAGCCATTGCCCACCTTGCCCCGGTTATTGTTATTTTCTATTTACTGCCCGGTATTTTCGGCGGCCACCCTACTTTGGTAGATTACACAGCTCGCTTAAATGAAGTCGTGATCATACTTACTGCGATGGTAGTGGTTTTTCGATTCTTGAATACGGTTCGAGATATATTGAATGGAATCGAAATGTTTAAAGACAAGCCTTTACAAAGCTACTTTCAGCTTGTGAAGATAATTATCGGGATAGTATTGGCTGTTTTGATCCTGTCTGTTATCGCCGATAAAAGTATTTTGTACTTCTTTGGTGCATTTGGTGCCGTATCGGCTGTCTTACTATTGGTATTTAAAGACACCATTTTAGGTTTTATTGCCAGTATTCAGTTAGCCGCAAACGACATGATAAAAGTGGGCGATTGGGTGCAAATGGACAGATACGGTGCAGATGGCGATGTGATTGAGATTAACCTGACCACCGTAAAAGTGAAGAACTGGGACAAAACCATAACCACAGTTCCGACTTATTCTTTTATTTCTGATTCCTTTAAGAATTGGCGCGGTATGGCTGAAACAGGCTCACGACGAATTGCACGTTCTATATATATAAACCAACATTCTGTAAAGTTTTGTGGTGATGAGATGATTGAGCGTTTTAAAAATATCCACATTTTAAAACCCTATGTGGAAGAGCGATTAGAAGCCATTAAGCAGTACAATGAAGAAAGGAAGATTGACACCTCGCAAGTATCTAACGGACGACGCATGACCAATTTAGGAACCTTTAGGGCATATTTATTGAAGTACCTACACAACCATCCAAAAATAAATCAAGACTTAACTATTCTTGTGCGTCAACTCGCACCCACTGAACACGGAATACCGATTCAATTATATGCTTTTTGCAATGATATTGCTTGGGCCAATTATGAAGAAGTGCAGTCTGATATTTTTGATCATACTCTAGCCGTAATCCATCAGTTTGATCTGGAAATTTTCCAAGATCCAAGCGGAAGTGATTTTAAGAAGGCTTTAAGCTAACCGCAACATCTTCTAATTTAATTTTAGAAAGTTCTTCTAGCTCATTAATCTGCCATAGCTGAGCAAGGGAAGTTAAGGTGACATTACCTTCAAGGGGTTTGTAATTGATGTAATCTACAAAGCGAATCCCATTCAAAAAGCGCTCATTATAAGCTTTCCGAAAACGCATTCCGCCACCATTTACTTGAAACGAATAAGCAAGGTAATCCAAACTATAATCTTTTTGGTCAAACCAATAAATGAATTCATCTTGAAAGTCTTCACCTCCGCCTTCCTCTTTGAATCTCACTTTGATTTTATAGTAGGGTTTCCCTTCCACTAGCTCTTTGCCCAAGTTTTCTTTGATCACGGCAGGATCGTTTAATTTATAAGGAAGTAGCGCAAAGTAGATCACGGAGTTGATTGATTCTACGTATTTGAAAGCCATGCTATCAGCTACTTCAGCTTCGGCTCCATTAATTTTTCTTTTAAAGCCCTTTGGTGAATAATCGTCCTCTACTAAAAGACTACTATCTTGAAAAGTCCGTCTCATCTTCCACTCACTCTCATTGCGGTGTACTTCGTAATGCTTGTCGCGAAAAGAAAAAGCAATTTTAGATTGCTCAAATTTTTCTCCACCCGCATATTCAATGGTTTGATTAACTATTTGTTCAGCGCTTTGCTTTTGTTGACACGAAAAAGTGCTAAGCGAAAGAATAAAAAAATAAATTACAATTTGCCTCATGGTTGGTCTAGCTTTTCTAGGAAGTCTTGCTTCAATAAGTCAAAGATCAAAGCATATTTATAAGCCAATTGTTCAAGTCCGGCAAACCTTCCAGAGCCTCCGCCATGACCTGATGATAAGTCTGTTTTAAGTAAAATTAAATTGTCATCAGTTTTATTCGCTCTTAGTTTGGAAACCATTTTAGCCGGTTCCCAATAGCCAACCCGCTGATCGTTTATGCCAGTGAAGAATAGCATGTTCGGGTACTCTTGTGCTTTTACATTCTCATACGGACTGTAAGATCGAATGTAGTCGAAATACTTTTTCTCATTGGGATTCCCCCATTCTAAATATTCACCTGTAGTAAGCGGTAGATTTTCATCCATCATGGTATTGAGAACATCCACAAATGGCACATTTAAAATGATGGTGTTATAAAGTTCAGGTCGCATATTGGCTACAGCTCCCATCAATAAACCACCGGCGCTTCCACCTGAGGCTACAATGTTTCCCTTTACTGCATAGCCCTTGTCAATTAAGTATTCGGTGCAGTCAATAAAGTCGGTAAAGGTGTTTTTTTTGTTTAAAAGTTTGCCGTCTTCATACCATTTTAAACCTAGTTCACCACCACCTCTCACATGGGCAATGGCCACAATAAAACCGCGTTGAACTAAACTGTAAAGCGTGGAGTTGAAACCAACGCCTGAGCTTGAGCCGTAAGACCCATAAGCGGTTAGGTAGGTTCGCTTTAATTCATTTTTGTTGTTTTTTAAGTACTTCCAATATAAAAGCGTAATTGGAATTTCTTCACCATCTCGAGCTTTGGCAAATACCCTTCTTTGTTTAATCCATTTTGAAACACGAAAGTTTTTTACGGTGTCCTGACGAATTTTGCGTTTTTCAAGATTCGAAAGATCCATGCGGATAACAGTGGAAGGTGTTTTCATGCTTTCATAGCCAAATGTTACGGAGTCGGTCTCTTTTTTGTCGTTGTATGAAAGGTAAACCGAGTAGACATCTTCATCAAACTCTACTTCTTCAATTTCTTTGGTTGCTCGGTTCATCACTAAAAGCTTTTCTTCCATCCTGTCACTCTCAATAAAAACTACATGTTTGGGAAAGAGTAAAAAGTCTTGAAGAATTCCTTCTTTCTCTGGTTGGTAAAAGGGCTTCCACTTCTTAGCACCACAATCTTCAATTTGGCAAACCCTTAGATCAAAATCTTCTCTATATCGGTTGCTGTGAATGTAAAATTGGTCGCCTTCATCATACAAGCTATAATGAACATTTTTTACTCGGGCTTCTATAAGTTGAAAAGTTAAGGAGTCTGAGTTGGTCGGTAAGAAGTAAACTTCATTTCCTTCTTTGCCATCTGAGCTTAAGAAAATGTATTTTTTGCTTCTTGATTTAGAGATTGCGATGCCAAATAAGGGGTTTTTCTCTTCAAAAACTACTGTGTCATTTTTTTGATCTTGAAAAAGGGTGTGATGCTTGATTTGATGGGTTCTATTGGTTTGCTTTTCTTGAACTGTGTATAAAAAAGTACTGTCGGTTAACCACACCAATCCGGCTACTTGCGTTAAACTATCACTTAGAATCTTATCTTCTTTGATTTGCTTGAATTTTAAAGTAGAAAGGTCACTACCGGTGGTGTTTTCGTAATATGCAATGGTGTTTTGACTAGGATTTGGGCTTATGCCACCTAAATTGTAAAAAGGGTAATCTTCCGCTAGCTTATTGACATCAAACAAGATCTCCCACTCTTTATCTTCTTTTTTCTTTCGTCTGTATATGGGGTATTCTTTATCTTCTAAATATTGTACGGAGTAATAGTAGTCTTCATTCCTTACCGGCATAGACTCATAAGTTTGGTCAATACGACTAAGCATTTCTTTGTAAAGGTTCCGTTGACTCTCTCGAAGCGGGATAAAATAATTGTCGGTATAGGCATTCTCTGCTTTCAAATAGTCCATAACCGCTTTATTCGCCTTTGGATTTTTGGTGTCTTTCAACCAAGCATAAGGGTCATTTAAGGTGTAGTCATGAATAGAGGTAGAATGAGGGATTTTTTTTGCCGCCGGTGGTTTGAGGCTATCATCTCTAATGTGCTTCATGTAAAATTGAGCTTCTAAAGCCGTATCTTTTGAAATGCTTTCCACTAAACTGTCTGGCACTTTTGACCATGGTTTTTCTTGATGGAAATGGGCCCAGAAAGTAGAATCATATTCGAGTGGATAGTCAAATAATTGATTGGAATTAAGGTTTCCAAAAGCGTCAATTCTTTTGATTTGAGGTTCGATGTTAAATTCATGATCTGTTAAGTAGAATTCTGAAGTGGCTAAAAAAGGGATTACTTCTTGCTCCAAAGTGTCTTCGTAGAGAAACTCATCTTCGTGTTTTAAGTAAGTGGGAATATACTTATCGTCTTTTTCTTCATAATCAATGCTGACTTTAAAGTCGAAGTGGTTGACGGTCATTGGTTTGCACGTGCAGAAGAGGGGTTTGAAATTTTTAGGCACCCAATACTCTAAATGAATCACCGCAAAATTGTCTTTCCTTACCCAAATCTCTCCCTCTAGATTTTTTTTATCCTTTATTTTTTTCCAAAACTTTCTGGCTGGTTTAAACTTTTTGTCTTTGAGGAGTCTTCGGTAGTGGAGTATTTCTGAGGTGTCTAGTTTGCTGCTAAACCTTAATTGATAAAGCCAGCCGTATTCAGGGATGTTTATTTCTTTCAACTTAAAGTTGTAGCTGTCTATGCTTTTTGAGGCCAAAAAAGTTGATTTATATTTTAGCTCATCTTTTGTGAAGAGTCCAAGCGGCCCGGCCTCAATGTTGGCTTTTACATCGCTTACTCCATTGTCTACACTGGCTCTGCTATTCACAATTAAGGCCCTTTCCTCTTTCAAGCTCTTGTCATGAAAGTGATAGCGATGAAGGCGTTCACAACCGGATAAATTACTGCTTAATGAACGCAGATCATAACTCTTCTCTTTGTAGTAGTCTTTCCATTTGTATTTCTTTTTTTGATAGCCACTTAACTCAAGTTTTACGGCTGCATCTGTGTAGCGGATAAACTCTCCTTTTTCTCGGAGTGATTCTCGATAATAGCCATGTAAACCATAGCTCTCATCCGGGTAATTATCCTCTAAGTTTCTTCTAATTTTTTTGAGTAATGATTTTACAGTTTCCATTTTGGTGGGTTTTACTTCCACCATTTTTATTTTTACTGAAGTAGGCTCTAACTGAATACCCCCTTTTGATGCTTGAATTTCAGATGCTTTTAACTTCTTAACTTGATATCCTAGAAATGAAAAGAGTAAGGTAGAGTCCAGCTGATTTTTTTGAATACTGATGCTAAAATTTCCTTCTTCGTTGCTAACGGTAGCTACGCCAATTGAACGCCCCACCACATAAGCAAAGGGGAGGGGGTCTCCTTTTTCGTCGTAGACGGTATTTTCAATTCGAATGTTTTGTGCTGCTATAGAAGCTGAGAGAAAAACACTTAGAAGGAGTAAGGCAGTTTTCATCATCTAAAAATAAATAAAAAATCCCCTGCCAAGCGACAGAGGATTTTCAAATGAAACAAATGAACTAACTAGTAGCAATACTTATTTTCATCGATCATTTTTTGAGCAATTTTTTGTCTTGCTTCTTTGCTATTGAACGGATCAACTTTTGAGAAGCGTTTAATGCCCATTAACATGGCTCTTTGCTCATCTCCTTCTGCAAAAGCGTTAATGGCATCTTTCCCCCATTTGTGAATACGGTCAGCCGCATCGTAAATGTAGGTTTGCATCATTAATGTTTGTAGTTCGTTTTCTTTGCCAAGAGATTTCATTTTTTCCACTCTCAAGATCATGGATTCACTTACATAAGCTTCCATGGCAATGTCTGCAATATTCATCAAGATTTCTTGCTCTTTGGCTAAAGAAGTGGAGAGCTGTTTCGCAGCTGCTCCGGCTGTCAGTAAAACCGCTTTCTTGAAGTTTCCAACCGCTCTTTTTTCAGCAGCAAACAAGCCAGAGTCATCTAAGTCAAAATCCGGAATTTCCATTAGTTCGTCAGCTACTTTTTGAGCAGGGCCTAATAAATCTAATTCACCTTGCATCGCTCTTTTCAGAATAATGTCAACCGTTAACATGCGGTTAATCTCATTGGTTCCTTCAAAAATTCGGTTGATACGAGCATCTCGGTATGCTCTTTCCATATCTGCTTCGGCTGAATAACCCATGCCGCCATAGATCTGCACTCCTTCATCTACTACGTAGTCTAATGTTTCAGAACCATGAACTTTCAATATCGCACATTCAGCAGCGTACTCTCGTAAGCCTGCTAAAGTAGCTTCTTGCTTGTCCTTGCCGTCCGCAATATGAGCTTGGATGGTATCTTCAATGTTTTGACTGACTCTATAAAGCGCAGATTCCGTAGCATAAGCTTTAATGGCTTGTTCTGCTAATTTGTATCGAATAGCTCCATACTTTGAAATTGAACGTCCAAACTGTTCACGATCATTAGCAAAATTTACTGAGCGACTAATAGCGGCTTTACTAGCTCCTAAAGCAGCCCCGGCTAACTTTGCACGACCAATGTTTAAAATGTTTAAGGCTATTTTAAAGCCTTCGCCACGCTCACCTAATAAATTTTCTTTTGGAACTTTTACATCATTAAAAAAGATCTGACGAGTGGAAGACCCCTTGATACCCATTTTCTTTTCTTCCGGGTTCATAGTTATTCCTTCGTATCCTTTCTCTAATATGAAAGCGCTGAGATTTTCGTCATCGTCTATCTTGGCGAATACGGTCAATACATCGGCAAAACCACCATTGGTAATCCACATTTTTTGTCCGTTCAAAATGTAGTTGTCACCTTCTAATGTGGCTTTAGATTTTCCAGAGTTGGCATCCGATCCTGAACCGGGTTCTGTTAAACAGTAGCATCCTTTCCATTCGCCACTTGCCAATTTAGGTACATACTTTTGCTTTTGTTCTTCTGTTCCATAATACAAAATTGGAAGAGTTCCGATTCCGGTATGAGCGGAAAGGGCTACGGCAAATGAGTAGCCGGCTCCGGTAACTTCTGCGGTTAGCATTGAAGTTACGAAGTTTTTGCCAAACCCACCGTATTCTTCAGGAACTGAGATTCCACACAAACCTAATTCGCCTGCTTTGGTAATTAAGTTTGCCATCAGACCTTCTTCCATGGCATCAATTCGCTCAATATTGGGGTAAACTTCTTGATCTAAAAAATCCTGACTGGATTGGGCGATCATTCCCTGTTCTTCATCAAATTCTTCAGGAATGAAAATGTCATTCGCTTCAGTTTCCTTGATCAGATACTCGCCGCCTTTTATGATTTTGTTTTTTGTTTCCATGTTCTATAGTATTAAGTATTGAGAAGTGAGTCCTGAGAACTCACTTTCAACACTATGGTTTATTTTAATTTATTAATTAATGCGTAGTTCATTTTCTGTAACTCTTCAATCTTTTGTAGAAGTTGATCTATTTCATTGCCTGTAAGAAAACCTAGTTGCTTGGCAAGTAGTAATTGGGTGTCTAATTCATAAGAAGAGCCATTGGAGATATTTAAAAAGTGTCTGAATTCTGCAGGACTTCTCCTACCTGCTCCCTCGGCAATATTTGAGGGGATTGAAATGGCAGCTCTTTTCATCTGTGAAGTAAGGCCGTATTTTTCTTCAATAGGAAAGTCTTTAACAAGAGCATATAACTCTTCGACTATCTCCATGCCTTTGTGCCATACCTTTAACTCTTTAACTTTATGCATTATCTATTTCTTTAGCTCTGTACTCAATACTCATTACCATTCTACAACATCTCAAAAATTCCGGCTGCACCTTGTCCTGTTCCTACACACATGGTGACCATTCCGTATTTCTTATTCCTTCTCTTTAATTCATTGAAAATCTGCACGGATAATTTAGCTCCCGTGCATCCTAAAGGGTGACCCAATGCAATGGCGCCTCCGTTTACATTTAAAATTTCCGGGTTAAGGTCTAATTCTCTTGTCACGGCAATTGATTGAGAAGCAAAAGCTTCATTGAGTTCGATCAAGTCTATGTCGTTGAGTTTCATACCAGCTTGTTTCAAAGCTTTTGGAATAGCATCCACTGGACCAATGCCCATAATTCGTGGATCAACGCCTGCAGTAGCATAGCTAACTAATCTGGCAATGGGTTTTAAGTTATGTCTCTTTACCATTTCTTCAGAAGCTACCATTACGAAAGCAGCGCCATCAGAAGTTTGAGAAGCATTTCCGGCAGTTACGCTTCCTTTGGCATCAAACACTGGTCTTAGCTTGGCTAATACCTCTTTGGAAGTGTCCTTTCTTGGACCTTCATCTTGATCGAAGGTATAAGTGCGTTTTTGCTTTTTACCATTTTCATCCAAATAAACTTGCCCCACTTCAATGGGAACAATGTCGTCTTTGAAAGTCCCGTTCTCATTTGCTTTTATCGCTTTCATATGCGAATTGTATGCAAACTCATCTTGGTCTTCGCGACTTACTTTGTATTGTTGAGCCACTGCTTCTGCCGTTAAGCCCATGCCCCAATAATAGGTGGGGTTTTCTTTAGCCACCTTTGCATTCGGTACAATTCTCCAGCCTCCCATACTGATGGGCGACATAGACTCAACGCCACCGGCAATAATGCATTGGTTCATGCCATTTTTGATCTTAGAATCGGCAATAGCAATGGTTTCTAAACCCGAAGAACAATAGCGGTTTACCGTCATGCCAGGAGTTTTAATGTGATTTAATCCCATTAAAGAAACCAAGCGACCTACGTTGAGACCTTGCTCTGCTTCCGGGGTAGCGTTTCCTACAATTACATCGTCAATGTCTTCAGCGCTGATGCCTTCTACACTGTTCATCAAGTGTTTTGTAACGGCAGCTGCTAAATCGTCGGGCCGTGTGAAACGCAAAGATCCTTTGGGGGCTTTGCCCACTGCTGTTCTATATCCTGCAACTATATATGTGTCCATCTTTTTCATCTTTAATTTCGTAATACTTTTCCTTTCGTAACCATGCTTTGAAGGCGTTCAAGTGTTTTCTTTTTCGTACACAATTCCACAAAAGCTTTTCTTTCTAGGTCTAAAAGGTAACTTTCTGAAACCTCTGTAATTTCTGAAAGATCACCGCCTGCTATCACATAGCCTAACTTCTCTGAAATCAGTTGATCGTGCTCAGAAATATAGTTTCCTGACTGCATGGAATTTGCTCCCACGTAAACCAAGCCCATTGCTTCCTGACCTAAAACTTTAATGTCTTTTCTTTCGGCAGGTTTGGTGTATCCGGCTTCTGCTATTTGCTTGGCCGCTTGCTTGGCTCTTGTAAGCTGTAATTCACGACTAACAATTACTTCATCTTTCTTGGCATCTAAATAACCGTGCTCAAAAGCTTCATGCGCTGAGGTGGCAACTTTGGCCTGACCGATGGTTAAGAATCGTTCTCTAAAGGCATTGGTTCTGATGTCACCTTCTTTCAATTCATCTGAAAGGCGCAGGGCAAACTCTTTGCTTCCGCCACCGCCGGGAATTACTCCAACGCCAAATTCAACTAAGCCCATATAGGTTTCGGCATGAGCCACTACTTTATCGGCATGCATGGAAAGTTCACATCCCCCTCCTAAAGCCATTTGATGCGTAGCCACCACTACCGGAATAGAGGAGTAGCGCACCCGCATCATGGTTTTTTGGAATTGCTTGATGGCAAAAGAAAGTTCGTCGTATTCTTGCTCCACCGCCATCATGAAGATCATGCCCACATTGGCACCTGCAGAAAAGTTTTGACCGGTGTTATAAATGGTTAATCCATCGTATTCGGCTTCAGCTAGATCAATGGCTTTATTAATCCCTTGAATAATTTCTGAACCAATGGTGTTCATTTTAGTGTGAAACTCCAAATTCAAGATTCCATCACCTAGGTCAACTAAGGTGCAACCTTTGTTTTGCCAAACAATGTTGTCGTCTCTTAAGTTATCGAGTACTACCAATCCTTCCGTTCCGGGAATGGTTTTGTAGCTTTTTGAAGCAATGTCGTAGTATTTTTTTTGACCTTCTTCTACTTTATAGAAACTTTCAAATCCGGCATCGAGCATTTCTTTCACCCATTCGGCTACTTCAATGCCTTCTGCTTTCATTTTCTCGAGCGTGTCTTTTAAGCCTAGCGCGTCCCAGCTTTCAAATGGGCCTAATTGCCAGCCAAAACCGGCTCTCATGCCATCGTCTATTCGGTAAAGCTCATCCGAGATCTCAGGAATGCGGTTCGTTACATATTGGAAGAGAGCGTAAAAGGTTTTGCGGTAAAAGTCACCTGCTTTTCCATTACTATTGATCATAAGCTGATAACGCTCTTTCAAGTCATCTATCTTTTTAGCCTCACCAATTACATCAAAACGAACCTTATCTTTTTCAGAATATTCTAAGGTTTCTAGATCAAGCGCGAGAATTTTACTTTTTCCGTTATCGTCTTTTACCTTTTTATAAAAACCTTGTCCTGATTTTGACCCTAGCCAATCGTTATCTACCATTTTTTGAACGTAATCAGGAATGGCAAAGGTTTCTTTAGCTTCATCATTGGGGCAATTTTCTTCAACTCCTTTGGCTACATGCACCAAAGTGTCAAGTCCCACAACATCGCAAGTTCTGAAAGTGGCCGATTTGGGCCTTCCTAAGACAGGACCGGTTAAGCTATCCACTTCTTCTACTGAAAGTCCCATTTCTTTAACGGTATGGAATAGTGACATGATGGAGTAAACTCCAACTCGGTTGGCGATAAAGGCCGGAGTGTCTTTACAGAGAACCGTTTTCTTCCCTAAAAACTTTCTCCCATAATCCATTAAGAAATCAACTAAGGTTGCATCCGTTTTACTACTAGGAATAATCTCCAATAACTCTAGGTAGCGTGGAGGGTTAAAAAAATGAGTTCCTAAAAAGTTCTTTTGGAAATCATCAGATCTTCCTTCTAGCATGGATTCAATCGGAATGCCCGAAGTGTTAGAAGACACAATCGTCCCTTCTTTGCGGTGTTCTTCAACTTGGTCGAAGACTGTTTTCTTAATGTCTAATCGCTCAACCACTACTTCCATTACCCAGTCAACTTCACTGATCTTGGACATATCATCTTCAAAGTTTCCCGTGCTGATCAGTTTGCTAAACCTTTTGCTGTAGAGAGGGGAGGGGTTAGACTTAATGGCTGTTTGTAAAGCTTCGTTAACAATTCGATTTCTAACGTTCTTTTCTTCTAAACTTAAGCCTTTTGACTTTTCTTTATCATTCAGTTCTCGGGGAACGATGTCAAGCAAAAGCACTTCTACGCCAATGTTGGCGAAGTGGCAGGCTATTCTCGACCCCATAACTCCGGAACCTAAAATGGCTACTTTATTGATTCTTCTTTTCATTATGATTTGATCTTTTTGTTTCGATAATCTTCGGTTAAACCGTTTATGTCTTGCATCACTTGGTAAAAACAACTTAAGTGTTCTGCATCTATATTACTAAGGATGTGTTCGTTAAATTGTTTAACTACTTGCTTTGCGACCTTTTTCTTTTTTTGTCCTTCTTCGGTTAAACAAATGTTTACCTGCCTTCCATCTTGTTCATCTTTAATACGACAGATTAGACCTTCATCCTCCATGTTTTTTAGCATTCGGCTAAGACTCGTTTTCTTCATACCCATTAAGGGTGCTATTTTGGTGGCAGGAGTTCCACCATTATCGCCAATATTGAGCAAGACAAAACCAGTTGCCTGTGTCAACTCATGCTCCACTGCAAGTTGATTGTATAGGTTAACAATCGAGTGCCAAGCTAGCTTAATGTGATAATCTACAGTTTCTTGAGGTTTCATTTATTATGCGTGCATAATATGCGTTTCAACAAATATATTAAAATTCCTTAAAAGTTATGCATGCATAATAAAATTTGTATCTTTGTACTCAACAAGAGGTAGTAGACTTGTTAATTGGTTAGTAATTGAAGCAAAAAGGTGAACCGCTCGGTTCACCTTTTTGTGATTTAGGGGCAACTCATTCGTTTTTTCCCGTCTCAAAAGCATAAGAACTTTAAAGGAAATTCTTATTGTTTGAATAAACATTGGTTAATGTTTTAAAAAAAAGAGGGGCCATCAGCCCCTCTTTGCTTTACTATCCTCGATAACATTTTTCTATATCGTCTTTGAATTTTTCCATGATCACTCTCCGTTTTACTTTCATGGTGGGTGTCATTTCATCAGTGTCAATACTCCAAGCAAAGGGAGAAAGAATAATCTTTTTCACTTTTTCGTATTGAGCAAAGTTTTCGTTGTACTTCTCAACTTCCTCCATTATTCTTTCATGAATGGTTTGGTGTTTGGCCATTTCAGCATCAGTAGAATAAGGGATTTCTTTTCTCTTGCACCATTCAATTAAAAATTCAAACGAAGGTTGAATAATGGCCGCCGGATGTTTTTCCCCTTCTCCAATGACCATAATTTGTTCAATGAAAGAAGACTCTTTCATCTTATTTTCGATAATCTGTGGAGCAATGTACTTTCCTCCTGAAGTTTTAAAGGTCTCTTTTTTTCTTCCTGTTATTTTCAAATATTCACCTTCTACCATTTCTCCGATATCGCCGGTTTTAAACCAACCGTCCTCAGTAAAAACTTCTTTGGTAGCTTCTTCTCTTTTGTAGTAGCCCATCATTACGTTGGGCCCCTTTACTTCAATCTCACCATCGCTAGCTATTCGTACTTCAACGTCTTCCAAAGGTCTGCCAACGGTACCAATCCTTACTCCGTCATTATCTTGTTCGTTAACCGCAATTACTGGGGAGGTTTCAGTTAATCCATAGCCCTCCATTACGGGAATTTGTGCAGCTAAGAAAACCCTTGCCAACCTGGGCTGCAGAGCAGCAGCTCCTGAAGCAACTGCTTTGGCGTTTCCACCAAGTGCTTCTCGCCATTTCTTAAAAATAATTTTATTGGCCAATTTTAATTGAAACTCATACCAAGCGCCATTTTTTCCATGTAGTTCATAGCGTTGACCTAGCGCTAAGGCCCAAAAGAAAAGAGCGCGTTTGATTCCACTCAACTCTTGGCCTTTTGCTACGATCTTATCGTATACTTTCTCTAAAAGTCTAGGCACCGCAGTAAAAACTTGAGGTTGCACTTCGCGTAAATTGTCACCGATGGTTTCTAGTGATTCAGCATAGTAAATCGACGTTCCGGTATAAATGTACATGTAAGTAACCATACGCTCATAAACGTGGCACAAGGGTAAAAAGCTAAGTGCTTTTGAGTTTTCGGTAACCGGCAAGCGTTTTCTAGAGCCTACTGAATTTGAAACTAAGTTTCGATGCGAAAGCATAACACCTTTTGGTCTGCCGGTGGTTCCGGAAGTGTAAATTAAGGTCGCAAGGTCAGTTTCCTTTATGCCATCTTGGATCTCTTTCATTTTAGAAGCATGCTTTCCTTTTCCAAGCTCTTTTAAAGCAGTCCATGATTCGCAATTGATATCATCAAAAGCATAAACCTTTTGCAGGGTCTCAATTTTCTCCTCTACGGCATGTACTTTATTGTATATTTCTCGATCAGAAACAAAGCAGATTTTCACTTCTGCATCATTCATGATAAAGTCATAATCTTCTTTAGTAATGGTTGGGTAGATAGGCACATTGATCATGCCTGCTAAAGCGATTCCCAAATCTACAATATGCCATTCGGGTCTATTGTTAGAGATGATGGCCACTTTATCACCTGGTTCTAGGCCGAGTTCTAGCAAACCGGCGCCAATTTCATTGGCCTGGTCCACGAATTCTTGTGTACTTATAGGAGTCCATTTGCCATTTATCTTGGCGGTAAGTGAGTCCTTCTTGGGGTATTTACTCAGCTGATGGTGGTGTAGGTCAAAAATTCGCTTTAGCATAGTACTGATTTTAGGTAAATATAAAACTAAAAAACATTTTACTTTGTTGAAGAGATTTAACTGTAGTTTATGCACACAAAAGAATTTTGGGTAAAAAAATTAAACCTACAAGCCCATCCGGAAGGTGGTTTTTACAAAGAAACCTACCGATCTCTTATTCAAGGGGAGTTTGATGGGTTTTCGAATAAAAGAAACCTTTCCACTGGAATTTACTTTTTGTTGGATTCAGACAGTTTCTCCGCCTTTCATCGGATAAAGTCAGATGAGATGTGGCACCATTATGAAGGCAGTGCGCTTACGGTTCACATGATTCATGAGGATGGCGAGTATCGTAAGCAAAAGATTGGGAAGAATGTGGATCAAGGAGAGGTACCTCAGTTTGTAGTTCCGGCGAATGTTTGGTTTGCTTCAGAAATTGAGGAAGAAAAGGGATATGCATTGGTAGGCTGTACGGTTGCTCCTGGATTTGATTTTGCAGATTTTGAACTAGCTGACAAAAAGTTGAAAACTATTTTTCCACAACATCGTAAACTGATAGTGCGTTTAAGCCATTAAATAGTATTATTTTTATCTTTTTAGCTTGATTAAATGGTAGTTACTTCTTCCATAACAAAACGTAAGCAATTATTTGACTTGCCCATTCGAAACGAAGAGCTCGAATATTGGGGTCCGGTGGACACCCAATTCAGCAATTCTTTTTTAACCATGGGGAATGAGTTTATTGAACGTTATGTTTCCTACAAGTCAAAGGTTTCTAAAAAGGCCTTTATTTGCTTGGTGGAGTTAGTGCAAAACATTGCTGAGTATAACGCCATTGCTTTCAAAGATAATACACCGGATGCATATCTTGACTTACAAGTTAAGAAAGGGTTTATTCAAATCCGAACCGGAAATATTTTAAAAGCAACAGATGTTGAACTTTTAAGCCAAAAATTTAAAGCTATTTTTGAGATGAATCAATCAGCTTTAGAAGCGGCGAATAAAGAGGCAATTTTAAATGGTAAAAGCCTTGGGTTAATTATGATTCGAAGGATGGAAGGGGCTGCTATAGATTGGGAAATTCAAGCAAAAGATAATACGCATTGGCTTGTTTTTGAATTGAGATTTGAACTATGAAGAACTTAGAGATAGAACCGTATTTGCAAACTCCGGAAATTGATTTCAATGCTGATAGTGGAGTTTTATTGATATCCGGAAAATCATATCCGGCAGATGCCATTGAATTTTATCAGCCTATTATTGAATGGAGCAAAGAGTATGTGAATAATCCGGCAAAGAAAACAGAGCTGATTTGCGAAATAGAATACCTTAATTCTGCTTCTCAGAAGCAATTGGTAGAGCTTTTGTTAACCTTTAAGCCGCTTTATGATGCCAAAAAAGATTTCTTAGTGCGCTGGAAATATGAAGAAGGCGACGATGACATTTTATCTGTTGGAGAATTAGTAGAGCATGAGCTTGAAATTCCTTTTGAATACGAGGAAGTTACTTTTTAGCCTCAAATACCTTTTCGCCATTAACAAAAGTTGATATCACTCGAGTGGATAGTATGTCGCTCTCTTTCGCTGACATAATATCTCGATCTAAAACAATAAAGTCGGCTGCTTTACCAACTTCTAAGCTACCTTTCATTTCTTCTTCAAAATTAGAGACGGCAGCCCAGATGGTCATTCCTTTTAAGGCTTCTTCACGACTTAATCCATTCTCCATTTGAAAGCCACCTTCAGGATAAGAGTCTGCATCTTTTCGGGCCACAGCAGCATAAAAAGTTTTTAGGGGATCAATGTCTTCTATAGGGAAGTCGGTACCTAAGGCCAAGAGCCCATTTTGCTTTAAAAGATCTTTCCAGGCATAGGCTGTCTTAGCTCTGTCTTCACCAAGTCTATCCTCCAACCAATACATGTCAGAAGTGGCGTGAGTGGGCTGCACACTAGGAATAATGGTGTTTCTTTTAAATTTATCAAGGTCAGAAGGTTCTACAATTTGAGCATGTTCAATTCGCCAACGTTTGTCATTGATGCCCGCTAGTACATTTTCATATATGTTAAGCATCATACGGTTAGCCGCATCACCAATACAGTGGGTATTCATTTGAAAACCATGCTTGTAAAGGGCTTCAGCTTCTTTTTGAAAGTAAGTGCTGTCGTTTAAGTACAAGCCGGTATTGTCCGGGTCATCATGGTAAGGGTGGAGTAATTTAGCCCCACGAGAACCTAAAGCCCCATCGGCAAAATACTTGAATGAGCGAATGCTCAGGCGATCCGTTAAATAGGGACCATTTTCTAAAAATTCCTTTTTGTTTTCTTCCGTTGGCATCAGCATGCCGTAAATCTTCATCTTTAATTTACCTCCTTTCTGCAAATTATCCATGGCGTGTACCATGTCATTTTCCAACATGGCATCGTCAACGGTAGTTAAGCCTTTTGCAAAACACATTTCTTGTGCTTTTAATAAAGCTCTTTCCATTTGCTCTGTGCTTATTTTGGGCATTGCTTGAGATACACTGTCGATAGCGTTGTCTACCAAAAGGCCGGTTAATTTCCCATTTTCTTTTTGATAAACTCCACCTTCAATTTTACTTTCGATTGTGATTCCTGCTAAGTCTAAAGCTTTTTGATTGGCAATAGCCGCATGACCATCGATTCGTTTTAGCAAAACAGCCCGTTTTGGGAATAAGCTATCTAATTGGTCTTTGGTTGGAAACTCTTTTACTTCCCAATCATTTTGATCCCACCCTCTACCTGTAATCCATTGGTCTTGGTTAAGATTTGAAAAAGCCTGTGTTTTTTCGATTACTTCCGCCCAGCTTTTTGTACCAACTAGGTCTACTTCAAAAAAAGTATTGCCGTACCATAAAAAATGACAATGTGCATCGATAAAACCTGGGTAAATGGGACGCAGTCTCGCATCAATCTCCTCTTTGGCTTCGTAGCGATTTTTCAATTCATTGTTAGGGCCTACTTCTATGATTTTCCCATCTTTTATGGCCATCGCTTCAGCAATACTAAAATTATCATCAAGGGTGTAAATTTTAGCGTTGTGAATTAAAATATCTGCTTTCTCAGTATAGTAACAAGAACTCATTAGTAGAACAATTAAGGTGAGGAATGTAAATCTAACTCTCATATCAACTTCTTCAAAATAGGGATTCTTTTAAGGTCGACAAAGGTAAGGAGCAGACAGAGATAAAAGGGTAAGAAAACCACTTTGTAACGAGTTATAGCCCCAAGCACTGGAACTGTACTACCAGTTAAGATGGCAATGGGTAAAAAAGTGGATAAGCAAAACCAAGCCAATTGTTTTTGGTTCTCGGTTGGATTTTTTCTTCTTAATACTGCTAAAGTCAGTAAGGTCAACAAGATTAAATGTTCTAATGCTGAAAGCAAGCTTAAGGCATTAACGCTATTTGGGAAAATGGGACGAATGAGAACATTGTACAAAGCGATCGGCATATAAATAAGCAGATCAAGAATGCTTTGGTAGGTCGGTATCTCATAATAACTCCCAGCTTCATTGGCTAAAGCCAAGTCTGTAAAATCATTTAATTTCATTTGAATTTTCTGAACGATCTCTTTTCCTGAAAGCAGCAAACTGATTATGCCTACCGACACCAATTCGTAAAAAGAGTTTAAGCCATAATGACGATAGTTCATTTTTTTGAGACCAAGCATTGGAATCGTTAAGGGAATAAGCACAATGGCTAGGTATATTTTGATGTTAATTAGCAGGGCGGTGAAGACTAAAAGTAGCGGAATGAATTGGATTTTTCCATGGTCTATGCTTTTTTGAGCGGTATACAAAAAGCCCCCCATGGCAAAAAAAAGAAAGCTTTCTTTTAAAGCTCCTGAGGTCCACAAAAGAATGGAGGGAAATAAAAAGAGCAAGTAGAAAAGCAGTCGATGCTTATGGTGGAAAAAGGGTTTAAAGAACAAAAAGAGCATGATTGTGCCCCAAAAAGACAAAAGGGTAAAAAAGAGTTGGTGAGCCCAAAAGTGACCTTTTGAAAAAGGTAGGATGAGCAAATGTATTCGACTCATTGTTCTGTTGTCATTCACCAGATAAACTTTTGCTAAATCCCAGTGCATGGTATTACTGAGCGCTTTTTGGTGGGCAGCGGTTCGCTCTTGCCAGGGATTGTAAAAATCCCACTTTGATACTTCGTATTCCTCACAAGCTTTTTCAATGGCTCTTGCATCGTCAAAGTATTTGTAAATATCAGCTGCAGATCTGTCTGAATAATGATACGTATAAAGCCACCACAAGAAGGCGGCTGCCAAAAGCTTCAAACCTAGACTTCCTAAAGTCCAGCTGAGAGGTAGTTGTAGTACAGACTTTGATTTCAGCAATAGCAGAATCGTCAATGCAAGTAAAATGAAAGAAAAGATTAGGGCTGAAAACATCACTTCAAAAATAGTTTATTTCGAGCAGCCTCCTGCAAATAAATGCGCTCCAACAGTCTTGGCAAGCAGTTGAAAAGACTTACTTTTGCCCTTCTAAATTATACTACTCAAAAACGCATGGATACAGCCGCCAATCAACCGAAAGTAACCGTTGAAACAGCCAAAGAATTAGGCCTTTTGCCGGAAGAATTCGATCAGATCAACGAAATTTTAGGACGTACCCCAAATTTTACCGAACTGAGTATATATTCAGTGATGTGGTCGGAGCATTGTTCCTACAAGAACTCCATTAAATGGTTGAAAACATTGCCCAAAGAAGGGCCACATATGTTGGCTGAAGCAGGAGAAGAGAATGCCGGTTTAGTTGATATTGGTGATGGCTTAGCTTGTGCCTTTAAAATAGAATCTCACAACCACCCTTCGGCCTTAGAGCCTTATCAAGGAGCGGCCACTGGAGTAGGTGGAATCAATAGAGATATATTTACCATGGGCGCTCGTCCCGTGGCCCAATTAAACTCTTTGCGTTTTGGTTCGATTGAATTAGACCGCACTAAATGGTTGTTAAAAGGAGTAGTAAAAGGCATTGGCGATTACGGAAATTCGTTTGGAATTCCTGTTGTTGGGGGAGAAGTATTTTTTGACGAATGTTATAACACGAACCCCTTAGTGAATGCCATGTCGGCTGGAATTATGGATGCCGGTAAAATGATCTCAGCCACTTCTTATGGGGTAGGCAATCCAGTTTACATTGTGGGTTCTTCTACGGGTAAAGACGGGATTCACGGAGCGGCTTTTGCTTCTAAGGATATTTCAGAAGACTCTATGGATGATTTGCCAGCGGTTCAAGTCGGTGACCCATTTCAAGAAAAATTGCTGTTGGAAGCCTCTTTAGAGTTGGCGGAGACCGATGCCATTATTGGAATGCAAGATATGGGCGCAGCTGGAATTACCTGTTCCACTTCTGAAATGTCAGGAAAAGAAGGCTTCGGTATGACCATTGATTTAGATAAAGTACCCACTAGACAAGCCGGTATGTTGCCTTTTGAGATTCTACTTTCTGAATCGCAAGAGCGCATGCTGGTTGTTGTAAAAAAAGGCAGGGAAGCTGAGGTAGAAGCCATTTTTGAGAAATGGGACCTGAACTGTGAGCAGATCGGTGAAGTAACTGAAGGTGGTCGATTGGAGTATTTTATGGGTGGTGAAAAAGTAGCCGATGTGCCGGCAGAATCATTAATCTTAGGCGGAGGTGCTCCGGTTTACGAAAGAGAATACAAGGAGCCGGCTTATTATCAAGAGAATAAGAAATTTAAGATCGATAGTATTGAGCAACCAAAGGATTTGAAGGCGGTTGCTAAGTTCTTGTATAAGCATCCTAACATTGCCTCTAAAAAATGGGTGATCGAGCAGTACGATAGCATGGTGGGTACCGTGAACATGAGTACCAATAAACCGACTGATGCGGGAATCGTAAATCTGAAAGGAATAAAGAAGGCCTTGGCCTTCACAGTTGATTGCAACGCACGTTATGTGCATGCTGATCCGGAACAAGGTTGCGCCATTGCGGTGGCAGAAGCAGCCCGAAACATCGTCTGTTCAGGCGGTGAACCATCGGCGATAACCAATTGCTTGAATTTTGGTAATCCATACAGCCCTGAAGTGTATTGGCAGTTTGTAGGGGCAATCAACGGTATGCGCAAATCATGCGAAAAGTTTAAAACTCCGGTAACCGGTGGAAATGTGAGTTTCTACAATCAAAGTACGCAAGACGATAAAGATGTGCCGGTTTTCCCAACTCCAACCATTGGTATGATGGGTATTGTGCCCGACAAGACTAAAGTAACGAGCTTGGCCTTCCAAAGTGAAGGTGATAAGATCTACTTGTTGGGAGAATCGAGAAATGACATTAATTCTTCGGAATATTTGTATGCCTACCACAAAGTGAAACAATCTCCTGCCCCTCATTTTGATTTGGAAGAAGAATTTACATTGCAGGCCAAGTTGAAAGAAATTATCCAAGAAGGCTTAGTGGCTTCCGCGCACGACTGTGCCGATGGAGGTTTGTTTATTTCTTTGTTAGAAGCAGCCATGCCAAATAACTTAGGTTTTGAGGTTTCCACAGATGATGAAGTAAGAAAAGATGCCTTCTTATTTGGTGAAGCTCAAAGTAGAGTTGTGGTTTCAGTGAAAGCTGAGCAAGAAGAAGCCTTTGTAGAAAGTCTTTCAGCTTCTGAAGTGCCTTTTAGTTTATTAGGAGAAGTAAAGGGTGACAGCATGCTGATCGACGGTGAGGATTTTGGAAAAGTAAGTAAGGCGAAAGAAGCTTTTGAAACGGCTTTAGAAGGGTATTTGATTAGCTAGTTTCTACTTTTTCATAGAGCAGAACGGTCTCGTAATTTTTGTAACCACCATAAAATTCATTCAGTTTATTCGCCCAATCAGGTGGGCTGCTTTTAATCTGCTGAAAGCCAAACTCCTCTAATCTTTCGGAACAACCTTCGTGCTCTAAGTCGTATATCCGTAGGACTAGATAGGTTGTTTTCTTAGGATCAATCATCTCTTTTTTTAAGTCGCAGATATGCTGAATATGAATAGATTCTATTGGGTCTACTGCATAAAACTTTGCCATTCGGCCAAAAGGCATGTAAGGGTGAGACCAATTCATGTAAATTAATTGTACCTCTTCTTCATGTTTATCGTGAATGTATTTAGTTAATGACATATGTCCTTTTCCTCCTGACACGCTAGCTAATGTTGGAAGCCCGATCAGTGAGGTAAAAGCAAGGCAGATAGCCAATATGGAAAGGATGCTTTTTCTAAAAGGCACGGATTTAGTTTTTTGTAATAGTAATTCATAGCCATAAAATAGCAGAAACGGGAATAATAAGACTAAAGGGAAAAGAAATCTTTCCTCTTTATGACCCACCAAACTATGGGCAATTAGAAAAACAAGAAAAGCCCAGATTACAACATTTCTTTTAATAACAAACTGAGTAATTAAGGAGGTATAGAGCAAAATTCCCAATGGTAAGGATGGAAAATAAAGCAACTTCTCCAAGTAATAGGTAAAGGGTGAAATGCCAAATTCTGCCGCTTTTGATTCTAAGATGTTACTTGCAAAATAATTCCAAGGAGCAAGGGTGAACTCTCCATAGTAAAAGCAATCTAAGGCAATTCCCGCAGTAAGAACAAGCAAAAAGCTTACACTGAAGTAGACAAGACCTTTCCATGAGATTTCTTTCTTGTAAAGCCAAAAAATTAAAACTGCTATTTCTGCGAAAGCGATTTGATAACGAAAAAGAAAGGCGAGCGAGAAGTAAAAGCCTAAGCAGGCTAGTTTAATGCTAACCTTCGAAATACTAGTCCAGTAAGAAACAAGACCAAGGCAAAAGAAAATTCCTGACCAAGATTCTGAAGAAAACCGAACCCCTAAATAGGGAATGAACCATATTAGAAAAGAACCATAGATAAATAGAATCCGTAATAGCTTAGAAGTAAAAAAGGAATGTAAGTGAGCGACTAATTTTCGAATCACTAAAAGCGACAGCAAGGCTGTTAGCAAACGCAAGATCAAAGCCTGATGATAAGGATCTTCAATTCCAAGGAAATTAGAGCTACTAATAAACGCGGCGGCTATGAAAATTTGGATGCTTGGTCTAATCTGTGCTCCATATTCCCAAGCCAAGTCTAACTCTTGGTGGGTGCCTAGGAGTGTGCCGGCGAACTCGATTAGTTGATAATGTTCATCTGCATGATAGTAACCATGACTTTTGATGGCGGTAATTAGAAATAAAATTGCGCCGATCCAAAAGGCTACTTTGAGGTGTTTCTTGCTTTCTAAGTCTGTTTTCATGCTAACTACAAAACAACTAATTTTTACTTTGTATGGCCTCAACTTCATTTTTATGCTAAACAAAGATTTGAAATGTGCACAGATGCTTAAGGTAAATTTCAATGAATGTTCCCTTTTTTCTACCTTTATCTCATGTATGGAAAACGATTAAATCTCAAAGCCTGGGCAGAAGAAGACCGCCCAAGGGAAAAATTTTTACTAAAAGGCAAAGGCAGTTTGTCAGATGCTGAACTAATTGCCATTTTATTAGGTTCCGGAAATCGAGAAGAAACGGCAGTTGAACTAGCCAAGCGGATTTTAGGAAGTGTTGAACATCAATTAAACACCCTCGGTAAACTCGATGTAAAAGCCTTAATGGAATTTAAAGGAATTGGAGAGGCCAAGGCCATCACCATTGCCGCTGCTATGGAGCTTGGCCGCAGAAGAAAGGCCGAGGAAGTAATAGACAAACCCAAGATCACTTCTTCGCAAACGGCTTACCAACAAATAGCCGACGTTTTAGAAGATTTACCTCATGAAGAATTTTGGGTTTTACTGTTGAATAGAGCCAATCAACTGATCGAAAAACGAAACGTTTCCAAAGGTGGAGTAAGTGGAACAGTAGCCGATGCCAAGCTGATCTTTAAACCTGCTATAGAGAAACTGGCTTCTTCCATTATTATCTGTCACAATCATCCTTCGGGTAATCTAAAAGCGAGTCAGGCTGATTTAAAACTGACCCAAAAAATAGTGGAAGCCGGAAAATCTTTGGATATTGCCGTGCTTGATCACCTAATTGTGGGCAATCAAGCTTACCTTAGCCTCGCCGATGAAGGTATGATGTAAGATGTTGTTAATTTACCTAAAGCAGTTAAGTCCACGCAGCCGTTATCTTTTTAAAACGGCTATTCGCACTTTTCTTCGATTGGATGACTTTAAGTTTTCTGAAGATGAAGAGGAGTTTAAGGCTTTTAATGGAGCAAAGTTTAGCTATGGTAAAAAGCCTTTTTCTGATGAGCTTTTCTTCGAGGCTTTTGGCCTCTTAGAAAGCAGAGGTATTTCAGAGATAAGCTTAAACCCAAAGGAGTATCAAGGTGTGCCCACTTTGTTTCAAGTTTCTTCCGGTGCTTTGCCCTATGACCCTTTTGCGGCTTCTTTTTATATGTTGAGCCGCTATGAAGAATACTTGCCACACCTTCGTGATCAATATGATCGTTTTACAGCCAGTGAAAGTCTTGCGAAAAAACATGATTTCTTACAAGTTGCGGTAGTAGATCGTTGGCTCTTGCAAGTTAAAGAGCTGCTTCAACAGCATTTTCCTGATCTAAAATTTGGCAAAAGAAAGTATTCATACTTACCGACTTTAGATATTGACAATGCCTACGCTTATAAAGAGAAAGGCTTTATTCGCATAATGGGTAGTATAGGGAGAAATATTCTAAAATTAGATTTTAAACAACTGCGCAATCAGTTGGCGGTTGTTTTTGGTAATCGAAAAGATCCCTTCGATACTTTTAACTATCAGCTAAATGTGCAAAAAAAGTATCACCTGCGACCCATTTATTTCTTTCTGTTGGCAGATTATGGGTTAAATGATAAAAACCTTTCTCATGAGAATCGGCATTTTCAATCCTTAATAAAGTCTATCGCCGATTATGCTGAGGTGGGAATACACCCCTCTTATGGTTCGAATGTGAAAAAGGAAAAAGTAGTGCGTGAGATCAAACGTTTACAACGTATTGTAAAGCGCGACATTTACCGCAGTCGACAGCATTTTTTAAAACTCAGCTTACCGGAAACCTATAGGAATTTGATCGAGGCTGATATTCGGGAGGATTATACCATGGGTTTTGCCGGAGATTTGGGTTTTAGAGCCGGAACCTGTACACCCTATCCCTTTTATGATTTAGATGAAGAAGTAGAGTGCAAACTCACAATTTATCCTTTCCAAATGATGGAAGCTACCCTAAAATATTACTTAAAGGTGGATGCACAACATGCCTTGTCAGAGCTAAAGCCTTTAATCGATGAGGTGAAAGCAGTGAATGGGACTTTCGTAAGTCTTTGGCATAACGAGAGTTTAAGCGAAGAAGACGGTTGGGAAGGATGGAGAGAAGTTTATGAAGGCATGGTGGAATATGCAGTGCAAAATTGATTTTTATTGAGCTTTAAAACCGCTAAATTTATCAGCTGTAAAACAGCCCTACTATGAACCAAGTCCGCATCCTTTCGGAAGAGCACAATTCAGTATTAAGTCAATTCATTGCAGAGATTAGAGACCATGAGATTCAACAAGATCGCATGCGCTTTAGAAGAAACTTAGAACGAACAGGTGAGCTTTTTGCTTATGAAATTTCAAAGACTCTGGAGTTTAAAAAAACAGAAGTGACTACACCACTTGGGGTTTCAGAAGAGCAATTAATACAAGAACAACCTGTTTTAATCACTATCCTAAGAGCGGGTTTGCCATTGCATCAAGGCTTGTTAAGCTATCTAGATCAGGCAGATAACGGTTATATTTCGGCTTACCGAAAGCACCATAAAGACGGTACTTTTGATATTGAATTAGAGTACTTGGCATGTCCTTCTTTAGAAGGTCGCACTGTTATTTTAAGCGATCCTATGCTCGCAAGTGGTTCTTCCATGGTTTTGGCTTACAAAGCACTCTTAGCAAAAGGTAAACCCAAACACTGCCACATTGTGTCTTTAATTGGAAGTAGTGAAGGCTTGGAGTACACAAAAAAGAATCTGCCTGAGAATGCGACCATTTGGTTGGGTGCACTAGATCATGAGATGACAGCCCAAAGCTACATTGTCCCTGGACTAGGAGATGCCGGTGATTTGGCCTTTGGAACCAAAGAATAAAGATGTTTGAAGTCAGCAAGATTCTTGGCTTGTTGTTGTTTAGTGCTTTGAAATTCTTCTTAGCTCCTTCAACCTCTGTAATAGCGGGCTATGGCTTTTGGCAAACCATTTTGATTACTTGTGGTGGCGGACTAGTTGGCTTTTTTCTTTTCTTCAAGTTTGGTGAAGTTTTGCAAAAAGGTTTTCAGCGAATCGTTAAGCCCAAACCCAAAAAAAGATTTTCGAAGAAGAACAAGATGATCGTGAAATTGAAACGTAGTTATGGACTCTGGGGCTTAGCCATTCTAACTCCATGTTTGCTGGGAATCCCGCTTGGTGCATTATTAGCTTCCGCTTATTTCCGTAAACAAAAAGGAGCGCTTTTGATTTTCTTTGCTTTCATTGTTCTCTGGTCATTTATCTTAACTTACTTTAGCTTTTTTGTGAAAGATTTTTAATGCAACAGAATACCTACCAACACTTATTTTTTGATTTAGATAGAACCCTTTGGGACTTTGAGCGCAATTCTGCGGAAGCCATTGAAGAACTTTTTTACTACCACAAGATGGATAAAAAATTAGGCGTTGAATTCCCTGAGTTTTTTAAGGTCTATAGTTTCATCAACGACGAGCTTTGGGCGCAATACCGGAAAGGAGATGTGGTAAAAGATGAACTGAGGCAGCAGCGCTACTTGCTGAGTTTTCAGCATTTTGGTTACGATGATGCTCCTTTGGCTTTGCAGTTTAATGACGAATACGTAAGTACATCATCTTCCAAAATACACCTATTGCCAAATACTTTGGAAGTCTTAGACTATCTGTATAATAAATACAATTTACACATCATTACCAATGGATTTGTAGAAGCACAGAACGTAAAGCTCGACAATTGCAATATTCGAAAATTTTTTAAGACCATTATCATATCAGATGGAATGGGCTTTCGCAAGCCTGATAAACGAATTTTTCACCACGCCATGAAAGAAGCGGGAGCCAAATCGGCCAACAGCCTGATGATTGGCGATGATTACGGCCCCGATGTGATTGGAGCAAAAGCGGTTGGAATGGATCAGGTGTATCTTTGTCCTAAACCTGAAGCAGGACAAATTGCCACCTTTACTATTTCTAATTTAAAGGAACTCAAACAGATTCTTTAAAGGGCGAACAAATTGCGAATTTGAACGGTTCAAAAACCAATGAAAGAAGAGAAGACATTAAAGATTGATAGCAAGTGGGCAGCACAAGAGCCCTTTCAGTTTTTTGGTCCTTGCAGCGCTGAAAGTCTTGAACAATTGGATGCAACGGCAAAGCAAGTTGCCGCCATCAAAAACAATATATTTCGTGCGGGGGTTTGGAAGCCGAGAACTCGTCCGGGGAGCTTTCAGGGGATAGGAGAAGAGGCACTCAATTGGCTTGTCGCGATAAAAGAGAAATACCACTTGAAGGTGGCCACTGAAGTTGCGCACCCTGATCATTTGGAAAAGGCATTAAAAGCAGGGATTGATGTGCTTTGGATTGGCGCAAGAACGACGGTAAATCCATTTAGCGTTCAAGCTTTAGCGGATGCCTTGCAAGGAATTGACGTGCCAGTTTTTGTGAAAAATCCCATTAACCCTGATCTTAGTTTGTGGATGGGAGCTTTGGAGCGCATTAACAAGGCCGGCATAACAAAATTGGGGGCCATTCATCGCGGCTTCCACTTAAACGATAATGGCCCCTACAGAAATACCCCCAATTGGAATTTAGCCATTCAATTAAAAGCAACCTATCCTGAATTGCCTGTTGTTTGTGATGTTAGTCACATTGGTGGAAAGTCGGAGCTCATTCCTCATTTAGCTCAAAAGGCGCTAGACCTCGACATGGATGGTTTGATGATCGAAACGCACCATCAACCAGACCAGGCACTAAGCGATAAACAACAACAGCTTACTCCAAAGCGATTAAAAGAAATTTTAGGCGAATTGGTTCAAAAGAAGTCGGCTTGTTATGATCAAGAATTTCAAAATCGTTTGGAATTGTTGAGGGCTGAAATTGATAAAGTTGACGATGATTTAATAGACCGTATAGCTCATCGAATGGAAATTGTAAAACAGATTGGTCAATACAAGAAAGACAATCAGGTAACAATTTTGCAGCTAGAGCGTTGGAAAGAAATCTTAAAACGAGCACTGAAGAATGGGGCAGCTCTTGGGGTGGAAAGTGAGTTCATAGAGGTTTTTTACAATGCGATCCATGATGAGTCCATTCGTCAACAGACCATAATACAAAGCAAAGATGATCGCTGAAACGCCTGATCCGCCTTATTATGCGGTAATTTTTACTTCTACTTTGGTAGAGGATACTGAAGAATACCAAAAAGTCTCAGCCGATTTAGAAGCCTTGGCAGAAGAGCAAGCCGGATTCTTGGGTTTTGAAGCCGCAAGATCAGAAGTAGGCTTGTTTATTTCCTATTGGAAAGATGAAGCAGCCATAAAGGAATGGAAAGCAGTTGTAAGTCATCAAATTGCTCAAAAAAGAGGCCGAGAAGAGTGGTACAAAAAATTTCAAGTTCGGGTAGCGAAAGTGGAAAGGGCTTATGGTTTTGAGCGTTAGTAATTGATTGTACTAGAAGTGCGCCTTAACTTTTATTGCTTTTACTCAAACTCCGCAATTACCGTTTCTCCGCCAATTACCTTATCGTTTAGGTTAGCTTTTATTTTACAATCAAGAGGCAGGTATAAGTCAACCCGTGAGCCAAACTTGATAAAGCCACATTCTGAGGATTGCTCCACTTTTTCTTCTTCCTTGCCATAAAAAACAATACGACGGGCCAATGCACCGGCAATTTGTCGGAATAAGACAGTCCGGTTCTTTGCGTCTTCTACCACCACAGTTGTGCGTTCATTGTCAGTAGAAGATTTGGGATGCCAAGCCACTAAATATTTTCCCGGATGGTATTTGTAGTACTTTAATTTTCCGCCAATCGGGTAGCGGTTATTATGCACGTTCAAAGGTGACATGAAAATGGAAATTTGCTTCCGTTTTTCGTTTAAGTATTCGGTTTCCTCTGCTTCTTCAATAACCACCACTTTCCCATCACAAGGGGAAATAATTTGGTTTTCATTCACGACCAAGTTTTTCTTTGGGTCGCGAAAAAATTGCAAGATCATAATCAGCAAAAACAAGCTTATTGCATAAGCTAAATACTGTATAACGGGAATGTTTGGCGCAAATACATGAGCTAAAATGCTAATGGCGAGTCCGAAAACTACTACCAAAATTAGGCTTGGGCCACCTTCTTTGTGAAATTTCATATTGTGTCAAAAATAGATAAACTATTGCCAGATAGAAACCAATCGTAAAAAAGTATATACCATAGGTGCCGAAATAAAGATTCCATCGAAGCGGTCTAACACTCCTCCATGTCCTGGCAATAAATTGCCAGAGTCTTTAATGTTTAAGCTTCGCTTGAAAAGAGACTCTACTAGATCTCCCAAAGAGCCAAATAGCACAACAATGGCTGCAATAATGAGCCAGAGTTCTACCGCTATGTGTGGAAACATTAAAGCATTTAAATACCCCACCAAAAGGCCAAAAAAAGCACCCCCAATACTTCCTTCCCAGGTTTTTTTCGGTGAAATTCGCTGAAAGAGTTTATGCTTTCCCAAACTTCTACCCACGAAATAAGCTCCAGTATCATTAGCCCATAGAACAAAAAAGTAACCGATCAAGATCTCATAGCTGTATTCACTGCCAAAGTTTAAGTTTTTAAAATAAGCCAGTTCGTGCAGCAAGGTTATGGGTACAGCAATGTAAATTATTCCCAAAAGGGTAAAGGCAATGTTGGGAATGGGTTGTGGCCGATTTCGGTAAAGCTCTACAATGAAGAGAGTGAAAATAATGGGAATGATCAGAAACAAGGTGTTTTGATTCAAGTCAATCATTCGGCCTAAAATAGAAATGGTAAAAAATAACAGCCCGGATAAGATGCCGATGTTCTTTTGAGGTTTTATGTCTGTGGGCTTAAAGAAATTGTAAAACTCTCTTTGACACAATAAGATCATCACAAAAAAGAGAATGGAGGAAGCATATTCGCTTTGAATGATAGCCCCTAAAAGCACAATTACAAAAACAATGCTAGTTGAAATTCTTTCTCCTAAATTGCTCAAAATTCGCTTTTTGAAATCAGGTGTTTTGCTTTTAAAACATCTTCACTGCTAACGTAAAGTTCTATTTCTCCAAAGATAGGAGAGTGCATAGAGTCTTGCTTATTGAGCACAAAAGTTTTAATGCTTTGGTCTTCCAATTGTCCTCGAATCAATTCTACCAGATAGTTGGTTGGTGTGCTAAAAACTTTAACCCATTTTATTGACATGGGCTAAAGTTAATCGATTTAGTTGGCTTTTTCTTCCTTAGGACTCACACCTTCTTCACTTTGGCTCGAGGTGCCGTTCTTGGTTTTTTTTTCTTTTGTCTCCGAACTCTTTTCTTTTTCCTCTGAAGTGTCTTTCTTTTCTTTTTCTTCTTTGACTTCCGATTCAGCGCTATTTTCTAGCTTCTTTTTAGTCTTTTTTTCCTCCCCATTCATGTTTTCTTTCAACAACTCTTCAGCACGGCTCTCATCATTGTAACTTCTTTTACCAAAGATTTTTTCCAAATCATCCTTAAAGATTACTTCTTTTTCAAGCAGTAACTCAGCTAATTCTTTCAATTGATCTTGATGCTCAGTTAAGATGTTTTTGGTTCGGGTGTAGGCTTTTTCTACCATCAACTTCACTTCATTGTCTATCAATTCTGCTGTTTTTTCGGAGTATGGTTTTTGGAAGCTGTACTCGCTTTGTCCGCTAGAATCGTAGAAACTAACGTTTCCAATTTTATCATTTAAGCCATATACAGAAACCATAGCATAGGCTTGCTTCGTGATCTTTTCTAAGTCACTCAATGCACCGGTGCTAATTTTGCCAAAAGTGATTTCCTCTGCTGCACGTCCACCTAAAGCTGCGCACATTTCGTCCAACATCTGTTCGGTAGTGGTTATCTGTCTTTCTTCAGGTAAGTACCAAGCGGCTCCTAAACTTCTACCTCTTGGTACAATGGTTACTTTAACCAATGGAGAGGCATATCGAGTTAGCCAGCTTACAGCGGCGTGACCCGCTTCATGGTATGCAATGGTCTTCTTCTCCGTTTTTGTAATGATCTTGTTCTTTTTCTCCAACCCTCCAATTACGCGGTCTACTGCATCAATAAAGTCTTGTTGCACAATTTTTTTCTTTTTCTTACGGGCTGCAATCAAGGCTGCTTCGTTACAAATGTTTGCAATGTCGGCACCTGAAAAACCGGGAGTTTGTTTACCTAGAAATTTTAAGTCCACTGAGTCATCTACTTTCAATGGCTTCACATGCACTTTAAATATTTCAATTCGCTCTTTCAAGTCGGGTAAGTCAACATGAATTTGTCGGTCAAAACGGCCGGGACGCAGCAAAGCACGATCCAATACTTCGGCTCGGTTTGTCGCTGCTAAAAGAATAACCCCGCTGTTGTTGCCAAAGCCATCCATTTCGGTTAGCAATTGATTCAAGGTATTTTCTCTTTCATCATTGCCTCCTTGAGCCATGCTCTTCCCTCTGGCTCTACCAATAGCGTCAATCTCATCAATAAAAACAATGGCCGGGGCCTTTTCTTTGGCTTGTTTAAATAGATCGCGAACTCGAGAAGCTCCAACCCCAACAAACATTTCAACAAAATCAGACCCTGAAAGACTAAAGAACGGCACTTGGGCTTCACCAGCCACCGCTTTTGCGATCAAGGTTTTACCGGTACCGGGAGGGCCTACCAATAAGGCTCCTTTTGGAATTTTGGCGCCAAGCTCGGTGTAACGTTTTGGGTTTTTAAGGAATTCTACAATTTCTTCAATTTCAGTTTTCGCTTCTTCTAAACCGGCTACATCATCAAAGCTGATGTTTACATTCTTTGCTTTATCGAATAAAGTAGCTTTTGATTTACCAATGTTAAAGATCTGACCACCTGGGCCACCGCCACCACCAGTCATTCTTCTCATGATGAAAATCCAAAAACCAATGATAAGAGCAATGGGTAATAACCAACCGATCAGTTCGCCTGCCCAATTACTACGTGTTTCATAATCCGGTCTAACTTGCTTGTCTTCTGGAAGTTGTTCGTAAACTCGGTTTAGGTCATTGTTGAACTGGTCGATAGTCCCAATTTTTAAGTAGTAATGCGGTCCTTGTGAACCCATGGCACCAATGCCATTTTCACGAACTGCCTTATACTTGTCTTGCTGCAGGGCGTTCTGTTCAATAAATACTTCTACCCTAGAATCATTGCCTGTAGTAACTACAAGAAGTCTTTCTACCTCTCCGGTTTTAAGCATGTCGTCGACAAAGCGATTCCATGTTACTTTTTTCTCTCCACCACTCAGGTTAAAAAGGTTTAAGCCAATTAGAATAACACCGATAATGGCGTAAATCCAATAAAAATTAAAATTCTTTTTCGGGTCTTTCTTTCCTCCGCCTGCAGCTTTCTTTCTGCTCGTATTTGGTCTTTGTTGTTTTTTTTCTGCCATTTCTATCTCTTAATATATCGCTTCAATTTCCTTGATGTCTGCATCTGCCCATAGTCCTTCGAGATTAAAATAAGCTCTTTTTTCAGGATTAAAAACGTGTGCTACTACATCAACATAGTCTAACAACACCCACTCTAAGTTAGATGTTCCTTCAACGTGCCAAGGTTTTTCTCCACTTGATTTTCTTACTTCTTCTTCAATCGAATCACGAATTGCTCCAATTTGCGTTGAGGAATTTGCTTCACAAATCACAAAGTAATCTGTAACTGCCCCATCTACTCCTGTAAGGTCTAAGAGTACAATGTTTTCCCCTTTTTTTTCTTGTATGCCTTTAACAATTTGGGCTGACAATTCGTCTGATTTTAGTGCTTTCTTCTTTTTAGCCATAAATTCGTTTGCGAATAAAGTGCAAAAGTAAGGATTTCAACCTTCGTTAAACTTACTTTGCTATTTGCTATGCCTTATAAATAAATGAGTTCAAGCGATTTTAAATTTCAAATATTTCATATTTCTGAATTGGATTCAACCAATATCTATGCCTTAGCAGCTTTGAATGCCAAAAAGGCCAGAGAGGGAGATTTAATTTGGGCCGATTTTCAACGCCATGGGAAAGGCCAAAGGGGAAGTCAATGGACAGCAGAGGAGTCTAAGAATCTGTTGTTTAGCCTTGTAGTAGAGCCTTACATGGAGGTAGAAAAACAGTTTTATTTGAGCATGCTAGTGGCAAATTCATTAGCCGAGTTATTGGCCAGTTTGTCAGCCAAAGAAGTAAAGGTGAAGTGGCCAAATGATATTTTAATTGAGGGCAAAAAAGTAGCCGGTATATTAATTGAGAACAACTTGAGTGGAAGTAAAATACGAGCCTCTATTTTGGGCGTTGGGATAAATGTGAACCAAAAAGAATTCGGAAAACTTAGTCAAAGTGCTACGTCTTTAGCTTTACAAAATAAAAAAGAGTACAACCGAAAATCACTTTTACAAGCTTGGCAGCCCATTTTTAAAGAGCATTACAATTTATTGAAAGAGCAGAAATTTCAACAAATTAAAAAGCGATATCTAACGCATTTATTTGCTTTTAAAGTGCCTTACCGTTTTCAAGATAAAGCCCACAAGTTTGTCGCCACCATTGTTGATGTAGCAGAAGATGGGAAACTCCTAGTTAAGAAGGAAGAAGCCATACTAGCTTTCGATTTAAAGGAAATTAAATTTATAGGGAGAGTGTAGCTGCTTTTTCAACTAACATGTTGAAAAAATTACGCAAGGGCTTTTCTACCATCATCTTCATAAAAGCATTGATCTCCCCTTTAAAAGTCATGTAGACTTCACTACCTTCATTGTCTTTTTCGTCGAGACAAATTTCAAGTGTAAAAGGGAAAGGCACTTTGCCAAAAGATTCTATTTGAATGCGATTTGGGGATTCGGTATCCACTATTTTAAGTCCAATTCGAGCCATTCCTTTAATGGTAAACTCGCATTGATCTTTTTCTGAGTTCCACTTTTCTACCTTTCCTTCCGGCATTAAAGCTTCGAAGTTGTTCATGTCGGTTAAAAAGTCAAATAGCTTTTGTGGACTATTGGACGATACTTCTTTTTTTGTTTCAATTACTGTCATGCGTATACCTTCCAATTTGCCGGATCTTCTCTCCAGCTTTTTAATGATTTAATATCTTCTTGGTTAATGTAGCCACTTTCTAAAGCTACTTCTATTAAGCTACTGTAATCGCTTAGTGTATAAAGTGGGCATTGATAATTCTGGAAATTACTTTTGGCCACTTGAAAGCCATATGAAAAGATGGCTACCATGCCCACTACGTGACATCCTTTTTCACGTAGGGCTTGCACGGCATTTAGACTGCTCATGCCGGTAGAGATTAAATCTTCGATAACAACTACCCTTTGACCAGATTCCACTTCCCCTTCAATTAAATTCTGCAAGCCGTGTCCTTTGCTAGAAGAACGAACATAAATAAAGGGCAATTCTAACTCTTGCGCCACCAAAGCGCCTTGAGCAATACCTCCGGTAGCTACGCCGGCAATAACATCTACCTGACCAAAGTTCTCTTGAATGGTCTCTGCGTATTTCTGACGAATGAAAGTCCTCACTTTCGGAAAGGAAAGTGTTTTTCGATTGTCGCAATAGATAGGCGAATTCCATCCTGAAGCCCATTGAAAGGGCTCTTTCTTATTCAATTTAATCGCTTTAATTTGAAGTAGAAATTCAGCTACTTTCGAAGCGGTATCTTTATTAACTTGCATACATGCAAAAGTATCAAGTTTTTATCAAGGAACACGCCCTTTGTTTCGCTGAAAAGGTTGAAAAATATGAACAATCAGTGTCCGTAATGTTCATAAAAAATCCATCGCTTGTTATTTTTCAAGCAGTGGTTGATTGGCTTTTAAAGGAAGTAGAGCATAGTATGTGCATCCATTTTATTTGCAAAGACAGCCAAAAGGTCTGGCAAGAATTTCAAAATACCTTTACTCAAATTCAGGCTGCTGGTGGCAGAGTGCGCAACCAAAAAGGGGAAATGCTGTGGATTAAACGACTGGGGAAATGGGATCTTCCAAAAGGAAAAGTCGAAGCCGAAGAGTCAATTGAAGAAGCAGCGGTGCGTGAAGTTGAAGAGGAGTGCGGTCTCGAAGGTTTATTGGTGTTGGAAAAGTTACCTTCAACCTATCACATTTATACTTTGGGGGAAAAAATAATTTTAAAGCAAACCCATTGGTATGAAATGGAGACGGCCAGCGAAAATGTCTTAAAACCTCAAGCGGAAGAAGACATTGAAGAAGCACTTTGGTTAAAGACTAAGGAAGTTAAAAAAGCCTTGCGTGAAACTTATCCCTCTATTCGAAGTCTCTTTTAATCTAGCTAATCAAAGGAGTTAAGTCATGCCAAAGCAAGACTGCACTTTAAGAATTGCTTTCTTGGTCGTCTTTCTTTTGTTTGTTTTTGGCTTTCATTTTTTCTCCAATTTGATTGGAAGCCGTAAAAGAAGCAATCATGTTGTTCAACATATCACTTCCTGCTTGTGGGGCATTGGGCAATAAAATTAAATTGCTGTCTGTTTCTTCACCAAGCGATTGCAATGTGTCGTAATGTTGCGTTACTACAATTAAAGCAGAGGCTTCTTGCGAGTTAATTCCCACCTTATTTAGTACTTCTACACTTTCTTCTAAGCCACGAGCAATTTCTCTTCTTTGATCGGCAATTCCTTGTCCTTGAAGGCGCTTGCTTTCAGCTTCAGCACTGGCTTTTGCCACAATTTTAATCCGGTCTGCTTCTGCTTCAAATTCAGCGGCAACTTTCTCTCTTTCAGAGGCGTTAATCCGATTCATGGCCGATTTTACTTGTTCATCCGGGTCAATATCTGTGACCAACGTTTTAATAATGTCATAGCCATAATCCTGCATGGCATCATTTAGTTCACCTTTTACAGCAATGGCAATATCGTCTTTACGAACAAATACATCATCCAATTTCATTTTGGGAACTTCTGCTCGCACTACATCAAATACATAGGAGGTGATTTGCGCCGAAGAGTTTTCCAACTTGTAAAAGGCATCGTACACTTTCGACCTTACTACTTGAAATTGTACGGAAATCTTTAGACGAACAAAAACATCATCACGAGTTTTGGTTTCCACCATCACATCAAGCTGCTGAACTTTTAAATTTATTCGCCCGACCACCCGATCGATAAAGGGAATTTTTAACTGCAAACCTGAAGTTCGAATGCTATTAAACCGGCCAAATCGCTCTACGATTCCGGAGGTTTGTTGTTTGACCATAAAAAAGGCTCCTTTTAACAAGAGGAGCGAAATGATGACAAAAATGAGCGTGCTGATGTAGCTTTCCATGAGAATAAGTTTACTTTAATTACCTCTATAAAAATAGGGAAAAGCTGCTTTGCTTTTACTGCTGACTCATTTGGTAAAGCTTTCGCTCAATTTCGACAGGGCCTGGGGCGTAAGCATTCAGCATTTTGCCATTCTCATCGATCAAATAATAGGATGGCACCGCCTTTACTTGGTATTTTTCTCGGATCTCATAATCGTTGTTGTAATGCAAGAAGGTCCACTTTAATTCACGATCAGCAATGATCTGATTCATTTTTTCCGGATCTTCATCTAAGTTGATACTAACAAAGTGAATTTTGTCACCATAATCTTGATGAAGCTTTTTTAAAACACTTAATTGCTTTAAACTGGGAATAGACCAATCTGCCCAAAAATTTAAATAAACAGGTTTGCCTTTGAAATCGCTGAGTTGAAGCAATTCACCTTTTTGGTTATAAAGACTAAAGGCAGGTGCGACTTGCTCTTTTCCGTAAGCTTCTAAAGCATTTAAAACAGACTTTGCAATTTGCCTTGCCTCGGGATTGCTCGCTTTTTCTGATAGTTGGGTTAGCATGGCTAAATTACTTTCCTGCTCAATTGTTTTTTTGTGGTAGACTTCGAATAAGCCGTTAATAAAATAGAGTTCAGCCAAAGCTCTTTGTTTAAAAGATTTACCTGCTTCGATAAGCTTGAGGCTTTGCTCCATGTCTTTTTCAAACATAATAGCTCTCAATAGTTTTGCCCCTTCTTTGGTAATGCAAAACTGGCCAAAATCCTCTTGAAAAAACTGTAGAAAAAAATTCATGTATTCTTTGTGGTGATAAAGAACATCTTGGCCTTGCAAGTAGCTTTCAAAAAGTGCTTTTTTGGGTTCTTGGTTTATGTCTTTTAAGTTGGCTAGGGCATAGCGTACATAATTTTCAACAAAGGCAGGGCTTTGGTATTTTTCTTCTGCCTCCATTTTGCCGATAAAATTTTCAATTTCCTTCGAAGCATTTTTTACAATAAACTTTTCGTGATTCTCTGCAAAGAAATCCCTCATTTCGCCATTAAAAGACTTTATCTTTTGATTAAGCTCACCCGCTTTTGGGTAAGCCATTTTTAAATCTAAGATCTTGTTATAGGCTCGGCCTTCATTTTTACTTAGGTCATAGCTTAAAAGCAAGTTATACACCTTACCTGGTTCAGCGAAAAAGCTACTTTCTTTATCTTCAACTTTAAGAAAAAGCTGTTGTACCTCTTCCAACTTAATGACTAGCTTAAAACTTCCTTCTTGTATGGTAGATTCCGCGATATACTTTTTGTTAGAAGTGATAAAGTCTTCCACAACCGCTAGCTTAATGGTTTTGGTATCAAAACCATTAATGTTCCCTTGCACTACCGTTTCCGCTGAAAACAAAGGAAAGCACAAAAGGCAGCAGAATAGAATGGAGAGTAATTTCATTTCTAATAAACGATGTTATTCGGAATAAATTGACTGGCATCGCCATTGTTCCGAATGATATCACGTACAATGGTAGAGTTTATTGCCGCATACTCTAATTCAGTGAAAAGAAATACCGTTTCTATTTCTGAATTCAGTTGGCGATTCATTTGTGCAATGGAACGTTCATATTCAAAGTCCATTTGATTTCGGAGGCCTCGAAGTAAATATTGTGCCCCAACTGATTGACAATACTCAATCGTTAAAGTGTTATAAATGTCAACTTTGATCTTTTTGTCTTTGAAAGCTCCCTCAATCCAGTCTGCTCTTTGATGTAAGTCGAACATGTAGTTCTTCTGAGAATTGTTTCCAATGGCCACAATAATTTCATCAAACAGGGGAAGCGCGCGCTTTACCACTGAAACGTGGCCTAAAGTAATGGGGTCGAAAGAACCCGGAAAAACTGCTATTTTCTTCATGTATGAGTAGCTTGAAAGAAAGTAAAGTTAACATTTCCATATTTCCTGCTCAAGAGGAAAAGGGGATGGTCGTTGAATGTAAAATCTCGGTTATGCTCCAGAACAAACAAACCGTTTGAAACAAGCAAGTTGGATTCAAAAACCAGGTCTGCAAGCTTTTCTGTGCCTTCCATGCCATATGGAGGGTCTGCAAAAATGAGGTCAAAGGGAGTTTGCTTGCTTGGCTTTTTTAAAAATCGAATTAGTTCTGCTTTATAGGCCGTCAGGCTGCTAAATTCTAGCTCTTTTGCAATGTTTTTAATGTATTTAATACAGCCAAAATGCTGATCAACAGCTACCACTTTTTGTGCTCCTCTTGAAGCAAATTCAAAGCTCATGTTCCCGGTACCGGCACAAAGATCCAATACGCTAAGGTTTTCAAAGTCGAGGTGGTTTTGGAGAACATTAAAAAGTCCTTCTTTGGCAAAATCTGTAGTGGGTCTTACCGGTAGTTTTTTGGGGGGACTGAATTTTCTGCCTTTCTGCGAGCCGCCTATGATTCGCATAAGTATTGATTAAATAGGTTAAAGAAGTGCGATTCGCCAAGTTGACTAAGAACTTGAGATTCATTGATGCTTTTAGGTCTCTTTTCAATATTCAACTTCCTCACGTATTTGTAGAGCATTTTGTAAACTGAAGACTCCTCTTCCAGCTCCCCAAAAACCAAGAGGTTTACACTTTCTCGATCAATTTTCAATTGTTCAAAGGCATAGAGCAAATAGTACATAAAATCCTCTACCGTAGAATATTCAAAACGATTGTAGAAGACCAAGCCATTCTCATTAAATTGAACAAGGTGAAAGTGATGATATTGAACGTGTAGGTAGACCTCGTTTTTTTCTCTTTTTTTCTTGGCACTAAAATATTCTAGTAAGGCAACACTTTCGTGATGAATTCCGGAAAGGTTAAAATGCGCTTGAAACACATTTTCAATTAAAAAAGGAAACTCATAGGCTACGGTTAGCTGCAAACTACTTACTTCATTGCTCTTTACTTCAGAAGATTTTACCGGCACTTTATGGTTGAGTAACAAATAATTTTCTGCCACTGATTCAATAAAAAGTACCGTAGGAATGTGAGTATAAATAGGAGTAGATAAACAAAGTTGGACCCGTTTAAAATCTCCTGAAAATTCTTGAACCGCTAATCGGATAGGATCTAAAGCCAAAGACCAGCTTTCGTTATCGCCAAGGTAATACTCTTCAAAGCCAACAAATTGCTTATCGGCAGGTGAGTAGTACAAAGCTTGCAGGTATTGCTTGCTTAAGTTCAAGTACAACTCCAATTGCGAAAGCTTCGACTCGTAACTTTGGTCGATAAATCGCTTTTGCAGCGCCGGAGTGTTAGCCATAAAATGGGGTGATTACCAGTTTCCGCTCGTGATGGGTTCGGTTAAAGAACCAACTTGCAAGCGATCGTCGAGGTCAACGTTTTCGCTTTTTGTATTCAAGCCTTTGTAAACTTCGCCTAAAGTGGTGTAAGTCTCAAATACATTAACGTTTACTTTGTTTTTTTCAATAACATCTGCTTTGATCTTAAATTCTGAGCCACCACTAAAGGGAACATAACGCAAAGAATCAAAGGCAAATCCTTCTGGGAAAATAGTAGAAGCAGGAACCAAAGCCGTATCTCGAATAACAATGCCTTGCTTAACGGCTTCAACCTCTGTCATAGTATCCGGAACACTGCCAATTGCTTTTACAATGGTTAGGGAATCACTTTCCAAAAAGCCAATTAATTCGTTGAAACTATTAGCATAACGACCTTTTTCTGTTTTAAACTCTTTTTGAGCCTCAACCACGTTTAGCAATCGCTCTTGAACAATTTCTCTTCGGCTTTCTGCTTCTTTCTGAAATTCAATTTTGTTTTGAATTCCGTCGTAAATTAAATAGGATAAAACTGCTGCGATGGCAAGTAAAACAAGCTGAATGGCAATTTTCATGGATAATAGGGTTTAGTATTTTTCAACGCACACAAATCTACAATTTTTTTGTGTCTGTCAAATCCCTGACAGGCATTGATTTTAGGTTATTTTTGACCACAAGCATTACATTCAGTGAGCAGTCAGTTTAAAGAAACATTTTTTAGTCACCTTCCGGGAGAGGCAAGTTCAGACCAATTGGACTTGATCGATCGTATGGAACGTTTCCTCTTTCAGCCTATTGATCGACCGGCTTTTATTATTCGTGGGTATGCCGGAACGGGTAAAACAACCGCGGTAGGGGCTTTGGTGAAAACGCTACCTCGCTTTCGATACAAATCAGTTTTACTTGCACCCACCGGTCGTGCGGCAAAAGTCTTGTCCAAATTTTCACAGAAGCCGGCTTTTACCATTCACAAAAAAATCTACCAGAGTAAAAAAGGAGCGGATGGACAAGTTAGATTTGAGTTAGCAGCAAATTTACACACCAACACGGTTTTTATGGTAGATGAGGCCTCCATGATAGCTGATAAAGGAGGCATTTTAAGTAGCTCAGATTGGCAAAGTAGATCCTTACTAGAAGATTTAATGGAATATGTGTATTCTGGAAAAAATTGTCGTTTGGTACTGATTGGAGATATTGCCCAATTGCCGCCAGTTGGCAGTGAACTTAGTCCGGCATTAGATCCGAAATACTTGCAAAGCAACTTTAACCTAAAATTGAAAGGAGTAGAGTTAAAAGAAGTTTTGCGACAAGCGAAACAGTCAGGCATTTTGCAAAATGCAACCACTTTAAGGCAACAAATTGCCAGTGAAGAGCCGAAAATACTATTCGATACAGCAGGTTTTGAGGATGTAAAACGAATCAACGGCATGGAGCTGGAGGATGAGCTTCACCAAGCAGTCGCAGACTTTGGCGAAGAAGAGGTGATGATTGTAACGCGATCGAACAAAAGAGCTAATGAGTTTAACCAACAAGTTAGAATCCGGATTCGAGGACAGGAAGAAGAAATTTCTACCGGTGACTTTATTATGGTAGTTAAGAACAACTACTTCTGGTTAGGAGAAAAAGCACCGGCTGGTTTTATTGCCAATGGAGACATAGCTGAGGTTATGGGCTTGGGTAATGAAGAACATTTGCATGGCTTTCGCTTTATAGAAGCTAGCCTTCGTTTACTAGACTACCCTAAGCAGCCAACCATTGAGGCCAAGTTGTTGTTGGATGTGATTCAGTCAGAAAGTCCTGCATTAGAGAAAGAGAAATCGATGCAACTCTATCAAAGTGTAAAGGCAGATTATTTCGATTTGTCGACCAAGAAAAAACAAAACGAAGCCATCCGAAAAGATCCTTATTTGAATGCCTTACAGATTAAATTTGCCTATGCGGTTACCTGCCATAAATCTCAAGGGGGGCAGTGGAAGGCTGTTTTTGTTGATCAAGGTTACTTAACCGAAGAAATGGTAGATAAAGAGTATTTACGCTGGCTATACACGGCTATTACAAGGGCAACTGAACGACTTTACTTGGTCAACTTTCACCCTCAATTTTTTGGTGAAGAGGCTTTTTTGAAAGTTTAGCTTCATATCTTTTTTTAGGTCTTCGCGAGAAGAAATTGGCCTTATTTGTAGCAAAAATATCTGAATCGTTTCAAAAAGGTATTGGATTGAAAAGCTTATTAAGTGATTAGAAGCCTTTCTATTAAGAATACAATTCTATTACTTTTCTTCAAGCTGAAGGAGAAGAAAAGTTACCGCTATTAGAATGCAAAGCTTAGCTCTTAAGTTCGGTCACCACCTTTATGTCGCTGTGCAAAGTTCGATGAACCGGACACATGTCGGCTATCTCTAAAAGCCTGCTTTTTTGCTCTTGGTTAAGGTCACCTTCTAATTCAATTTCTCTTTCAAAGTGGTCAATTTTACTTGACTTTTTTCCGCATTCGTCGCAGTCTAGTGCATGCTTTTTATGGTGATTTATATGTACAGTCACTTCTTGCAGATCCCACTTTTTTCGTTTAGCATAAAGCTGTAGGGTCATAGAGGTACATGAACCTAAAGCAGCAGAAAGCAGATCGTAGGGAGAAGGTCCATAGTTATTGCCGCCAACCTCTTTAGGTTCATCGACAATAAAGTGATGACTAGCTGCTTTTACCTCTGTGGTAAAACTGTCTGCTTCTGTTTTGGTAGCTACTTTTGAGTCACTTTGCAACTCTACATCTGTTTTGCTATCTAAATATTTACGTACCCAATGGGCAGCCATGCTACCGGCATAAATGGAATCAGTTTCATTACTCATTAAATGGTCTGCACCATCAAGTGAAATAAAACTTTTAGGATGCATAGCTTCTTGGTAGATCTTAGCTGCATTGTCAATACTCACGATATTATCTTGCGGAGAATGCATAATCAAAATTGGCTTTCTAAGCTTTCTTGCCGTCTCTTCTGCTTTTTGACTTTCTAGATCCTTTACAAATTGCTCAGAAATAGTGAAGGGTCGTCCCCCTATATTAACTTGGGCTTTGCCTTTCGCTTTTATTTCATCGAGTTCTTCAGCAATTAAATGGGTAACATGGTAGGGATCGAAAGGGGCAGCAATGCTAACTACAGATTCAATATGCTTAAGTTTTTCTGCAGCAAATAAAGCAGCAGCACCTCCCAACGAATGACCGATCATGATTTTGGGAGCTTGGTAGTTTTCGCTTAAAAACTCACAGGCGGCAAAAAGGTCTGAAATATTGCTACTAAAAGTGGTGCTTTCAAACTCGCCTTCGCTTTGTCCTAAGCCGGTAAAATCAAATAGTAGAACCGCAATTCCATTGGATGTAAGCCCTCTGCTAATATTTTGTACTGCCTTAAAATTTTTATTGCAAGTAAAGCAATGAGCAAAAACAGCATATGCAAATGGCTCTTGATCAATAGGGAATTTAAGCTGTCCACTCAACAGCTGCCCTTCTTGATTGCTGAAAGAAACTTTTTCTGATCTCATAGGTTTAGATTAGACAACGAAGTTATTCTATATTAATTAGAGTTAAAACTCGGCTATTTTCCAATTAGAGTAACTAATTTCGAAGAAATTCTGATAAACCAAAATCAAAATAAAAATGAGCAATATTAAATTTAAAGGCGATCCGATTAAAGTAAGTGGAACGATTCCGTCAGTGGGAGATACCGCTGAAGATTTTACTTTTGTAAAAGAAGATTTGAGCGAAGGTTCACTTTCAGACTACAATGGAAAAAACAAGGTACTAATTGCCGTTCCTAGTTTGGATACGGGTATTTGTCAAGCTGAAGCTAGAGCCTTCAACGAAAAATTAGGAAAAAAAGAAGGAGTAGTTGGTTTGATTGTTTCTAAAGACCTACCGATGGCTATGAAGAGGTTTTGTGCTTCAGAAGGAATTGAAGATGTAGTTTCAGCCTCTGACTTTAGGTATAACGATTTCGCTAGCCAATACAATGTTGAAATGATTGACGGCCCCTTGAAAGGACTGTTGGCGAGAGTTGTTTTTGTGCTAGATAAAGACAATGTGATTCAATACAAAGAAGAGGTAGATGATATTACGCATGAGCCAGATTATGATAAGGCTATGGAGGCTCTGGAGAAGTTATAGTTTTTCGTTCTCAATATTTTGAAAGGCAAGTTCGTTTAAGAACTTGCCTTTTTTGTTGTTGAAAGTCTCTAATCATTTCTTGATACAATCATCTTCCTTCTTAATCTCAGATTTATTACTATGTTTCTAGTTTTTCAATTATCTTCGCGGCTTAACATATTTTAAGTTTTACCTTACTTGCCGTTTATGAAGTCATTTTACTCCTTGAGAATTGCTGTTCTTCTAGTATTCTCAATCTTTACTACCAAGTTGATTGGCCAAGCCTTTACACTCGCAGATAGTGTGAGTACGTTTCCAACAACCATAACCAATGTAAATAGCGGTCCCTCGAATGGAGGTGTTTTCGCAAATGGGATGCAGGGAACTTGCTCTTCAATTGCTTGTTGTTCTATGCTGGTATATAAAGTTACCATTCCTGAAAGAGGTTCATTAAGAATTGAGTTTAGCAGTTATACTCCGCTGGCTCAATCCATCATTGCTTATCGCTCTTTGGTTCCTAATCCAACTAGCTTTAGCGATTTAAATTATATTTCTAGTTCTGGTAATTTTTGCGGGTACAGAGATACCATGCAGCTAGGTCGATTTTATTATTGGGATGGTGCACCTTATGGAGGTAATCCACCTCAGGTAGCTGCTGATACTACAACGGTCTTTGAACCTACAACAGGTCCTGGAGATTACTACATCTTAGTTTTTACTGAAAATAATCAGGCGAGTATAAATGTTGGGGCAACTACCGATATTACATTTGAATTTAAAGCCTTTTGTCCTGATGGATTTAGTTGTGGAATAGTTGACACTTCAAGTTGTGGGTCAACTTATGTGACACCCTCAGGGAAAACCTTAACTAGTTCAGGCTCATACAAAGATACCTTGGTGGGTGTGGCTGCCGGTGGTTTAGATAGTTTAATTACTATCAATTTAGATCTCAATCCCGTGCCGACTATTGCAATTAGCGTTGATTCTTCCTTAAGTGTACCGGGTGCAAACGATGGCCAGCTAAGTGCATTAGCATCAAATGGGACCGCTCCTTATACATATAGTTGGTCAAATGGTGAAGTGTTTACAGAGAACAACATTGCTTATCAAGGATTTGAATTAAGTAATGAAGATACTTGGAATTACACTGCAGATCCGGGCCCATATGCAACTGAAACAGACTCTATTATAGCGGGAAGTGAGGATATTTGGAATATCATCAGAGAGTTTACAGGAGATATTGATAACCCAACTCAAGGAAACTACTTTTGGGGTACGCAAGATTTAAGAAATTCAAATGGAGGAAGATTTTCTAAACACTACTTAACCTTTGATCCTGTTAATGTTTCAAACTATTCAGAAGTAGCATTCAGCTTTGACTACTATTCGGATGGTTTTGATGCATCTGATAGTATTACTTATGAACTAGAATTAGACAATGGAACCTCATGGGGTAATTCAATCAATAATTTAGGGAAGAATAATGATGCTTGGCTGACTGTATTGGATTCAATTCCAGATACAACTACCTATGTGAGATTTAGAATAGGGGTATACAATGATGGTTCAACCGACTATTCTGGCTGGGATAATATTAAATTGAGCACAGCAAACTCTGTCTTAAGAAATTTATCTGCTGGAAGCTATACAGTCACTGCAACTGATGCTAGCGGCTGCACCGCAGTTGGCAGTGAAGTTATGTCAATAGGGGGAGCTGTGTTATCTGCCACTATTACTTTAGACTCAAACGTAAGCTGTAATGGTTTTTCAGATGGCGGCGCTACTGCTTCTGCAAGTGGTGGAACAATACCTTATACTTATGCATGGTCCAATGGAGCTAGTAATGCTTCTATTTCAGGGCTGTCTGCTACTACTTACACCGTAACCGTTACGGATAATTCAGGAGCTACTGATATAGCTTCGATCACCATTACTGAACCTAATGCCTTAACTGTAACCACTTCAACCACAACTACACCCTGCGGAGCAAGCACTGGAACAGCAACGGTAACACCTACGGGAGGAACAGCCCCTTTTGTTTATCTATGGGATTCCAATGCCGGCTCACAAACTTCAGCCACTGCAACAAATTTAGCAGTTGGAACTTACAATGTAACGGTGACCGATGCTAATGCATGTACCAACTCTGCTTCAACCACAATAAATTCATCATCTAGTCTTTCAGCAAGTATTGCAGTAGATAGCAATGTTAGCTGTATTGGAGGTTCAAATGGAGGCTTAACAGCTTCTGCGACAGGCGGCACTTTGCCTTACAACTATTTATGGTCGAACTCGGCAACTACAGCCTCAATAACTGGAGTAAGTGCTTTAACTTATTTAGTAACCATCACCGATGGTGCTGGTTGTGTTGTTATTGACTCTGCGGTAGTTAGTGAACTGCCAGGGCTTGCCGTAAATGCGTTCAAAACAGATTTACTCTGTAATGGCGGTAATGATGGAGGTGCTCGTGTCTCCATATTTTATGATGGCTTTGAGAACGCTCAAACAACACCTTCAACCTATCAGTCTAATGTGGATCCAATACCAGGCCTGCCTGAATGGAGGTACGAGAATATGTTGTTAAATGAAAGGCTAAGCATTTTCTCGAGTGGTGCTGTAGACCGAGTCCACACCGGTAATGTTGCTTTAGGTCTAGATCAAGGAAATTTTGGAGAAAACTCTATTATTCTAAGTCTTGACATGTCGGCTCATCAAGGGCGTACCGATCTACGCTTTGCCTATTGGGCTTACAGCTCAGGCGACGAGAATAGCTCAATTGATGTGGTAAGTTTTAAAGGCGATACTTCTGATTCGTGGGAATTACTATCTGATTGGAATGTTGGGGCTAATGGAGTTTGGAAAAGATTTGACGTGGACTTAGACTCTGCTCTGGCGGCTCATGGACAGCAACTTACGGCAAACACTCAATTTAAGTTTAGTCAATCAGATAACTTCTCATTCCCTACCGACGGAGTTATTTTCGATGATATTAATATTTACCACGAAGGCCTAAGTTATGCATGGAGCAATGGAGCAACTACTGACACCATAAATAATCTTTCAGCAGGACCTTATTCAGTTACTGTAACAGATGTCAATGGTTGTTCAGCGGTTGCTAGCACTAGCGTAGCAGAGCCTCCCCTTCTCATTGCAGTTGCAACAATTGATTCAACCGCTAGTTGTAATGGTGCTGCAGATGGAGGGCTAACTGCATCGGCAAGCGGGGGAACAGCACCTTATACTTATGCCTGGTCAAATGGAGCAACAACCGCTTCCATCACCGGAATAACTGTCGGCACTTATACCGCAACGATTACAGATAATAACGGTTGTACTGCTACCGATAATAGCACGATTACTGAGCCGGCTACTTTGGTTGCTAGTACAGTAGTTGATTCGAATATAAGCTGCAATGGACTCAGTGATGGAGGCGTAACTGCTTCAGCAAGCGGTGGAACAGCACCTTATACTTATGCCAGGTCAAATGGAGCAACAACCGCTTCCATCACCGGAATAGCTGTCGGCACTTATACCGCAACCATCACCGATGATAACGGTTGTACGGCTACCGACAATAGCACGATTACCGAGCCGGCTACTTTAGTTGCCGCAACGGTAGTTGACTCTAATGCGTTTTGTAATGGTTCAAGTGATGGAGGCGCAACTGCCTCTGCCACCGGTGGAACAGCACCTTATACTTATGCCTGGTCAAATGGAGCAACAACCGCTTCCATTACAGGAGTAGCAAGCGGAACATACACGGTTACCATCACCGATAATAATGGTTGCTCTGATACAGACAACAGTACAATTACTGAGCCGACTGCCTTAGTTGCCGCTACGGTAGTTGATTCGAATGTAAGTTGTAATGGCTTATCAAATGGAGGCGTAACTGCTTCAGCAAGCGGGGGAACAGCACCTTATACTTATGCCTGGTCAAATGGAGCAACAACCGCTTCGATCACCGGAATAGCTGTCGGAACTTATACCGCAACCATCACCGATAATAACGGTTGTACGGCTACCGACAATAGCCCGATTACTGAGCCGGCTACTTTAGTTGCCGCGACGGTAGTTGATTCGAATGTAAGTTGTAATGGCTTATCAAATGGAGGCGTAACTGCTTCAGCAAGCGGGGGAACAGCACCTTATACTTATGCCTGGTCAAATGGAGCAACAACCGCTTCAATCACCGGAATAGCTGTCGGCACTTATACCGCAACTATTACAGATAATAACGGTTGTACTGCTACCGATAATAGTACGATTACAGAACCTGTTGCTTTACTAGCATCGGTTGTGGTTGATAGCAACGCAAGCTGTAACGGCTTTGCCGATGGTGGCTTGACCGCTAGTGCAAGCGGCGGAACCATGCCTTACACTTATACTTGGAGTAATGCAGCCACCACAGCTTCCATTACTGGAGTAAGTGCTTCAAATTACAGTGTTACCGTAACCGATGGAAATGGTTGTTCAGCTACAGCTTCTAATACAGTAACTGAACCGCTTAGCTTAGTTGCTGCGGTTACTGTTGATTCAAACGTAACTGTTAACGCCGGAACTGATGGAGGAGCAACAGCCTCAGCCTCTGGTGGAACCATGCCCTACACTTATTTATGGAGTAACGGATCAACAACCGCTTCCATTACCGGACTGTATGCTGACAGTTACGATGTAACCGTAACGGATGGCAACGGTTGCTCAGCAACAAATACTGCTATTATTACAGAGCCTATGCCAACACTAGCAAGTCTTGTAATCACTGAAATTATGTATAACCCACCTGAATCAGGAGTAGATTCATTAGAGTACATTGAGATCTATAACAATGGTAGCACCTCAGTAGACCTTAACAATTACTCTTTCGGCCAAGGAGTGAATTACACTTTTGAGAGAAGCTTTATAGATGCAGGCGGTGTGATCTTAGTAGCGGTTGATACGCTAGCGATCCGCAATGTCTTTAATGTAACGGCAGACTTTCAGTGGACAAGCGGAGGGTTAAGCAATGGCGGAGAAGACATTACCTTAATCGATGATTTCGGAAGAATGGTAGATACAGTAGACTATGATGATAATACTCCGTGGCCATCCGGAACTCCCGGTCCTGACGGCGATGGTACTTCAATCGAGTTGATGGATATTAATTCTGACAATAACATGGGATCGAATTGGACTGCATCTGCTGCTGCCGTGAGTGGTCAGATCATTAACGGAAGTCAATTATTCGGGAGTCCAAAAAGCGTGACTATGGATCTAATAACGACTCAAGTTAATGTGAGTTGCTTTGGAGGTAACGACGCAACTGCTACACTAAGTGCAAGCGGTGGAGTCGGCCCATACAGCTACAATTGGAACGGTAGCTTCAATACCTCTTCAAGTGGCTCAGTTAGTATTTCTAACTTAACCGCAGGTACCTATTACGCTACGGTCACTGATAATGGTGGAACAAGCATTATAGACACTGTTGTGATAAGTGAGCCCCCTCTCATCACTTCTTCAATCGCACAAACAGCCTGTGATACTTTTACTTGGTCCTTAACCGGAATGACCTACGATTCAAGCGGAATATACATGGATACCCTAAGCGCTATGAATGGCTGCGATTCAATAGTGAACTTGGACTTAACCATTAACTATACCTTAT
>JAVJTT010000031.1:0-2398 GCA_040220135.1 Vicingaceae bacterium | reverse complement strand
GCCCACCATAGCTACTTTGGATTCTTTTTCCCTGAGCTTTTTAATGGCTTCTACCTTTTCTTCTGGCAGCAAACTACCCCAGGCATCCGTAAGGCCAATCTCTTTGGCTACTGCATCGGCTACTTTCTGGTTATCACCCGTGAGCATGATCATACGCTTGATACCAAGCTTTTTCAGTTGCTCCAGGGTGTTTTTAGCTTCTTTTCTGGGCGTATCCATCAAGGCAATGATGCCAATGTATTTGTCATTTTGACGGATCAGCATGGTGGTATTGCCATCTGACTCCAGTGATTTAACTTTTTCTTCTGTTTCCTTTTCTGGCTTATTATCATCCAGGGATTCAAACAGGTCCAGATTGCCGATGTACACTTTGTCATCACCCAGGGAGGCCTTAATCCCCTTGCCAAGCACCGCTTCCAGGTCTTTCGCTTCAGGTATATCAGTACCATCCAATCGCTCTTTACCATCCCGCACTACAGCTTTGGCCAGAGGATGGTCACTGAGGTTTTCTACGGCTACTGCTATTTTCAGTAGTTCTTCCTCGTTTACATCACCTAAAGCAATTACTTCGGTGAGCTTTGGCTTACCTTCTGTTAGGGTACCTGTTTTGTCAAAAGCCAGGGCGGTGAGTACTCCCAAATCTTCCAACGGACGACCACCTTTGATAAGCACCCCGCTTTTGGCTGCCCTTGCAACTCCGCTGAGCACTGCGCTCGGGGTGGCAATGGCCAAAGCGCAGGGGCTGGCAGCCACCAATACGGCCATGGCCCGATAAAAGCTTTCGCTAAAGGTTTCGTCCAGTACCAAAAAGGCGAAATTGAGTATGACCACCAAGACCAATACGGACGGTACAAAATACTTCTCAAATTTATCAGTAAGCCGCTGCGTAGGTGATTTCTGGGTCTGGGCTTCATTCACCAGTTTCACCAATCGGGAAAGTGTAGAGTCTTTGGCTTCTTTGATCACTTTGATTTCAAGCGTATTGTTGCCATTGATGGTACCCGAAAAAGCACGGTTCTCGTCTTTGATGTCTTTTTCCTCCGACCAGTCTTTTTCGGGATTATCCACCGGTTCTTTGTCTACCGGCACACTTTCCCCGGTGATAGGTGCCTGATTCACACTACTTGTACCGCTGACAACCACGCCATCAGCAGAGATTTTGCTATTGGGCTTCACCACAATGATGTCGCCTATGCTCAATTCCTCAATACCGACTTCTTCGGTCTTGCCATTTCTCTTAAGCAATGCTGTTTTAGGAGCGAGTTCTGCCAAAGCAGCAATGGATTTACGGGCTTTGTTCATGGCGTAGTGTTCCAACGCATGCCCCATGCTAAAAAGGAACAATAGCAAAGCACCTTCGGCCCATTCGCCTAAAATTGCTGCACCAATGGCCGCTACCAGCATCAAGAAATCAATTTCAAAGCCCCCTTTGGCCACTGTTTGAATGGCTTCTTTGGCCGTGAAATATCCGCCAAAGAAATAAGCCATGATATAAAGTGAAAGACTTACCCAGGAAGGCACAGCTTCGATATAACTAAGCCCAAAGCCAATACCTAATAATGCTCCGCAGATAATGGAAAAGATCAACTCTGTATTTTTACCGAAAATACCGCCATGTGAATGATCATGATCTTCATCTTCCTCATGGTCATGTTCCTTATTACCTTCCTTTTGATCTTCGCCTTTTTCATTTTCTTTTACTTGCTCAAGAAAACGTTCGGCACTCACCTGCGTATCGGGCATATCAAGCCCATCTTTTCTTAGGGCTTTCAGGATTTCGGCTTCATCTGTTTTGGCGGTATCATACTCTACCCGCACCATGCCTGATGCCGATACAGAGGCTTCCATAATACCCGCTATACCTCGGAGACCACGCTCAATGTTACGAGCATGGCGTGTATGACGAATACCATCTACTTCTATGAGTTTATGTCCAAATTTCCGTGTGATTTCCGCCCCTGCTTGCTCTGCCAGCGACTGGATACGGTCTATGGAGATCAACTCCGGGTCGTAGTGAAAGCATAGCTGGGGTACGCCATTGTCGGTTTCGTCTGCTACATGCACTTTTTCAAGGCCTTCTTTATTCTCAAGATGTTGAATAAGTTTTTGTACGCATTGGTCTTTCTCATCCGGTACTTCGGGCAACAGTAGAGGTATTTTTATTTGTAGCTTTTTCATTTTCTGATATTTTTCTTCTTTAAAAAAGGGAAATGATGTGAAATCAATAATAGAATAAGCAAGGCGGATGTGACACTTGCGATAAGGTACATGCCATATCCAATAGCAATTCCTACAGCAGCAGTGGCCCAAATAGTAGCTGCGGTTGTCAAACCTGAAATGAAATTTTTGGATCCATCTCTGAAAATAATACCCGCCCCCAGGAAGCCAATGCCTGAAA
>JAVJTT010000030.1:0-1292 GCA_040220135.1 Vicingaceae bacterium | reverse complement strand
GACCCTGAAATAGCACAAAAAAAAGCGACAAGCCTAAAAGAGCTTGCCGCGCAGGATAGTCAATTAAAACATCAATTGACTTCCTAAAATTTTTACAAAAATATTTGCTTTTTCACACAGTACCTATGGCAAGTGCGTGTTTAAACCTACTTCATTTTCTATTTGCAAAGCCGGTAGCCAATTGCCAAGGCGATTGGCTAATTTACCTTTTCTAAGGCAATCACGCCATGGCGTGATTGGCGAGCAAATAGAGTGGAAGTCTCGGTTTTCTAAGTTGTAGCATTTGCTATAGTTGCTGTTAGAGCTAGTCTTTTTTTTAATCATTTAAAAAGTAACCTAATGAGTCAGGGCTTATGCCATTCGGTGGTATGTCCTCAAAACTAATACTTGTGACATCGTATTTTGGTAACACTTTATTCATTTCGGGGTTATTAGGACTATATTTTACAAGAAACTTCTGTGGCCAAATTGGCTCAGATAATCCCCTACCTCTTGAAGAACCACCTAATGAACCTTTGTTGTAAAATTTAGTCCCGTTAATATTAAATACATATTCAAATTCACATCTATAACCCCCAAACATTAAAAACTTGTCAGAGCCACTTTGATGGGTTACATTGACTTTTGCAAGTGTGTATCTATAATCCGATTCAAGAATTAGCCAATTGAAACTTAGATATCCAATACAAAATAAAGCAACCCCTATTAAAATTACTTTCTTGATGTTCGAAATTCTGGACTTAAAAGTTTCTTCTTTCTTTATCAGTTGCTCGTTATAGTTGGATCGTTCAATAAGTTTTTGGTTTGGAGTATAGTTTGAGCAGGTATCGTCTTCAATAATTGGCTTACTTACCAACCCACACGTTAGTCCTTTGTTTCGGTCAAACTTCTTGTTTAAACAAAAAGTACAATATTTCGATTTAAACTCTAAATTCATTTCGGGAGCAGATTAGCTCTAACGTTTACTGTATGGTGCGTTGTGGTTTTGATAAAGATACTATTTCAGTTTAGCACTTAGCAAAAACCGCTTTGCGGTTTTGTTTCTTTGCCTTTTTGCAAAATCCGCTAGCGGATTTTGCGAGCTTGAAAATAGCTTCTAAACTTGCCAAACTGCCTTACCCACAATGCACTATACAGCGTGTTGTAGGTTCGTTGTGTGTCCTGCGTTACCAAGGGTACAAGATAAATAAGTTCTTTGAAATGGTAACATAACTTTTACAGAGATGATAGGCTTTGTGAAGAAACGGCAACGAGCCAAGCCCTATAAAACGGCAATCTTGGAGGTCTCACAG
>JAVJTT010000029.1:0-1681 GCA_040220135.1 Vicingaceae bacterium | reverse complement strand
GATTGCAAAAGTTTCATTTTCTGATTGCAAAGATTTTGTACGGATAAAGGCTTTTCCTCTATTTGTCGTATTATCAATTCTTTCACAATCATTAGTCAGCATATAGCCCCCTAATTCTTTCCACAAACTACGAGCGTAGTAAACCGCAATGCCATCATAATACGGACATAATTCAGCAATACTTCTTAGCTGTTGCATTGCTCCTTTGCTAAAGGTACTGTCTCGTTCATAATCAGCTATTAGAGCATTTACTTGCATTAGCTTTTGGTCCATGTTGGTACTTGTGTTATTTTCCTTTTTGCCTTGAAGCAAAAAGAAAGAAAAAATTCAAGGCTGTTATAAAATTTAGAAAAATACTACGCAATCTCCTGCCACAGCTGAAAAGAACTCTCCCCCGATTTGATCGGGGCATCAAACAGCTTTTCAGCTTGAGGCCTTTGCTGCTTGCTTGATTTTTACCTAAATTTTCTAATGGCCAAAATATCAAAGCTCTGCTTTGATTTATTAACAAATTATCAGATTAGCAATTAATGCTTGATCACCAACTTACCCGTTTTCAACAGCTCTCCATTATTACTAAGTCTATAATAATAAAGGCTTGAAGGTAAATCACTCAAATCAATTTGTTTGGATTGCCCTACTGCTTCAGAGCGCAGCAAACGACCTTTTAAATCATACAACTGAAAGTTAAAAGTTTGCTTATTATTTGCAGGCATGGCTAAATGAATAAGGCCTTTAGTAGGATTGGGGTAAAGCTTAACTTTTTCTCCTAACTGCTTTTCTTCAGCAACAGAAGTAATCATACCCGGAAAACTATCACAGGCCACCAAACTAATATCATCAAGGTAATAGTAAGAAACCCTCAAGTTTGAGTCAATCCCAAAATTGACTCTAAGAGTATCTAAGTTTGCATCTAATTGATAATTACCAACTGTAAAATAACCTTCTCCACCTTGTGCCTTAAAGCCCCCGGATAATAGCACCCAGTTTTGTTTGTCGATAAAAAAAGTAGTGGTATCAAAAGTGACTTGGGGATTTAAATGCAATACCCTATGCTGAACCTGAGGACTATCCAACTTGTGGTTTGAAAAGTATACTCCAAGGTTACGCTTAATCGCATACTGAGAGGAATCTGCTAAACTGATATATAGTTGAAAACAATAAACTGAATCTTGAATTAAGGGAGACGTTAGTTTTCCTTGTATATATTCTCTAGCTTGATTTCTATATGAACTATACACAGTTAAACCAAAATAGCCTAAACCTGTTTTTGCATTTTGGTACCCAACAAAATTAGAAGGAGCTAAAGAATAAGACAGTCCTCTGTAAGGGTGAAAAAAGTCTGGACTAGACCCTGTTGGTACTGTCCAATTAGTTGCCCATAAAATATTATTACTATATATGCTAGTATCCTCAAAGCTGCCATTAATCACCAAGTTTTGCCCCGCTAAAATAGCAGGGCAAAACAAGCTAACTATATATAAGATCAATTTCACTTAATAATTAATTTACCATGCTCCTTAACATCTTCTCCTTGTAATAGACGATAAAAGTAGATGCCTTGTTGCAATTCAGTTAAATTTAGGTTATGATTGGAGTTTTCTGAAAGCTTTCTTTCAATGGTTAGTTTTCCTAAAACATTGAATAATTGAATGCTAACATTTTGCTCACTTTCAACCAA
>JAVJTT010000028.1:0-34648 GCA_040220135.1 Vicingaceae bacterium | reverse complement strand
TTTACGGTTACCGTTATCTGATCAACAGAAGTACAACTAACTCCACTTGTAACTGTGACACTGTAGGTGGTTGTTACGGTAGGAGAAGCTGTTGGATTAGCAGCGCTTGTACTTGACAAAGTCGCTCCATTGTTCCATGAGTAAGTAGAACCTGAAGGACCTGTTGGAGTTCCTCCTAAGGTTGTAGTACTACCTTCACAAATGGTCACATCTGATCCGGCATCAGCTGTTGGATTGTTGTTTACATTCACTGTTAGCTGATCAACTGCAGTACAATTGTTTTGATCCGTTACAGTTAAGGTATATATTGTGGTTGCTGTTGGCGAAGCAATTGGGTTTTGAATTGAGGTACTTGAAAGCGAACCTCCATTATTCCAACTGAAAGTTAAATTTCCGCTACCACCTGAAGATGTGCCCCCAATTTGGATGGATTCTCCATTACAAATCGTTTGATCTGATCCTGCATCGGGAACAACGCTTGGAAAGGCCGTAATGGTAACTTGATCGGTTGCAGTACATCCGGTTCCCGGAGCTGTTACCGTTACCGTATAAGTTTGAGTGCTAACAACTGTAAGTGTTGGGTTTTTGACTGTAGTACTTGACAAATTAGCACTAGGACTCCAACTATAAGTAGTTCCAACCGGGTCGACATTACTTCCTCCTAAAGTTAAGGTAGCACCCGGGCAAGCAGACTGGTCTGGCCCTGCATCTGCATTGGGTAATGAATTTACATTTACGGTTACTTGATCGGTATTGGTACAGCCGTTTCCATCAGTTACGGTGACCGTATAAGTTGTGGTTGTAACAGGACTAGCTGAAGGATTTGCTGCGCTACCACTACTCAAAGTGGCAGCATTATTCCATGCATAAGTTGAACCTGCTGCTCCGGTTGGAGCACCGCCAATGGAAACTGACTCCCCTACACAAATAGTCTGATCCGAACCAGCGTCAGCTGCAGCTTGTGGATTTACATTAACGGTTACTTGATCGGTATTAGTACAACCATTGGTGTGAGTTACAGTAAGGGTGTATGTTGTCGTTATTCCAGGACTTGCCAATGGGTTTGAAGCAGAAGCATTAGATAAACTTGCTCCATTGTTCCATGTAAACAAAGCCCCGGGAGTAGATGAAGTGGGGGACCCACCAATTTGCACGCTACCGCCTGGACAAATAGTTTGATCAACTCCTGCATCAGCGGTGGGTTCAGGATTAACCGTTACTGTAATTTGATCAGTTGCTGTACAATTAACTCCATTGCTAACAGTAACAGTGTAAACGGTAGTTATAGTTGGGCTTGCGATCGGGTTAGGATCACTTGCATTGTTTAAGGTACCGGCATTATCCCATTGAAAAGTAGCTCCCGAAGGACCAGTTGGTGACCCGCCTAAAGTTGCGGTTGTTCCCTCACATATGGTGATGTCGCTACCGGCGTTTGCTGTAGGAACTGTGTTTACTGAAACGGTAACTTGATCGGTATTGGTACAACCGTTAACATCTGTTACGGTAACCGTATAGGTTGTGTTGCTAGCAGGAGAGGCAATAGGATTTGGATCACTTGCATTATTCAAAGAAGCTGAAGGTAACCATTGATAAGTTGCATTTAAAGCCGTGGTAGTTGGTGAACCACCGATTCCAACACTTCCTCCAGGGCATATAGCAACATCAGGGCCTGCATCTGCATCCGGACCTAAAGTCACTTGCTGAACAAAAGTAGAATCACATCCGGGACCTGAACTTGCAGTTAAAGAAACAGTAAAGGGCCCTATTCCAGTGAAGGTGTGGCTAGGGTTTGTCTGGCTGGAAGTTGGAGAGCCATCACCAAAGTCCCAAGTGTAGCTTAGATTGCCACCTTGTGCCGTTGTTAGGTTCGTAAATGCAACTGGGCCTGAACAGGTGTTGCCTGGAACTGTAAAGTTAGTTTGTGGTTTTCGGTTAAATCGAAAACCAATCACATTAGACCTTGAAGTACAACCCTCAGTGCTATTAACAAGATCGATTCGATAAGCCACAGAGTCTTCACAAGCGGTGAAGTTATCACAAAAGGCTTCCACTGAACTATTTTGCAAAAAATTCATCCCAGTTCCTATCGGATACTCCCTAAAAATCTGATACGAATTAGCAGATCCTGATGGGTTAGGGTTAGACAATGAATTCCAACTTATTCCTACACAGCTTTGATCTAATCTCGGTTGCACGAATAAAGTAGAGACAGTATCGCGTGCCACATTTTGAACAATTCCTTTACACCCTGAACGGCTTCGAATATAATACCACCTTCTTTGATTATCAGCCCCTGCACCACTGTGTGTGTAAGTTGTTTGGTTGTAAGTCTTAACACTATCGACGATAGTATAAGGACCATTTTGATTGGTGGCTGAGTAAATCATCCAGGCCGTAAATGAATTATTAGGGTCAGGTGTTGTATTCCAATCAAGCTGAACATCTCCATTGGGTTGCACATCTACACAATGAAGCAAAGGTGATTCAATCACGGAATCTGCTAATACCGTTATCGAGACGGTAGCTATCGTTTGTCCGGGAATTGGACAAGCGTCATCAGTAGCTCTAAAGACAAAATTGTAGGTATTTTCTAGAGAAACACATCCATCTGTAAAAGCAACATGATTACAGTCAGTTTGCCAACTGAAAGTTTTATTGGGTGGTGCAAAGAGTCCACTATCAGGTAAAGGCGAACTTAGTGTGGCACAGGGTGGGTTGGCACAACCAGAAGAAGCGTTTGTAAAATTATCTCCCCATTGAAAACCGGAAGCAAATACAAAAACTGAGTCACTATTCGGATTGTTTGGACCTGGAAAATCTGTAATCTGCAAATTAAAGGTTACTAAATCACCAGCCCGCACTGTATCTTGATAGCGAGTAAAATTTCCATTGTTATCTTGAAAAGGTGGACGCAAAGTTGGAGGCTCATTGACAGAGCAGCTTGCCGCAATATTTGATTGTAGCTCTCTGTAGATCTCTGCTACTTTTTCTCCACACTTATACGCTGTTACCTGCACAACCGATACGTACTTCCCTGAAGTATAAGAAGTAAGTGAAATTTCACCTGTTTGCGAATCTAAAGTAGCCGGCACGTTTCTAGAGTCTTGAGCTGGCCCGGGAAAAGGATTATTAAATGAATAACCTGGGTCATAGCCAACAAAAGTTGGGTTGCTCCCTTCGTTGTATGTTGGGTTGCTTGTATTTACGGCATTTAGAGGTCTAGCCCATGAGTAAGCCAAAGAGTCTAACTCTACATCTGAAGCATTATGATTATAAGTAAAAGAGGAACCTAAACACAGGAGGCTAGTTGCTTCTTCTCTAAATCTTGGAGAGTTGTCAACGCAGGTATCGGCAACAGAACCACTAAAAGGAAATATCTTCGCTCTTAAGGTAACACCCGGCTGACCGGCAATATTATCATTGTCATTTCTCGCCACGTCATCATAAGTAATAATCCAACCTTGAGGAGGAGGTGTGCCATTTAAACGAATGGGATCAGACTCTCGAACATATTCAAACACTGATTCATCGTCACCTGCAGCACAACTGTATGTCACTCCACCCGGTTTACATTCCGGCGAAATATCTCTGTCAATTAATGGGTTGTTATTGTATTCGTTTTGGCCAGCAATTAATAAAGTTGAAGATCCTACATTGGGATAATTAAACAAAGTGAGCGGACCTCTAGGGTCCAAAGCAGTTCCACTACAATCGCGATACACTGAAAATCGAAAAATATACCGCCCATCGGCTAAACACTCCCAAGTAATCTCCCCACCCATGATGTGAGTAGCAAAGACTTGGCTCGGAAGCATTGTTAGAAAGAAAGCGAAGATGGTTAAAAGTCGTAGTAATTTGCTCATTGCAGTAATTTAAATCCCAGTGTACTAAAGTAAACAATTCTCTTAATCATCAAAGACGAAAATAGTACACCAATAGTTGCGCTTTCTTACAATTTACATCTTTTACAAATTCTTACTTTTGAGGCGCTTTAAAAAACAACATATGGACATATCAGGAATCATTTCTATCTCAGGTAAATCAGGTCTTTCTAAAATTGTAAGTCAAAGTCGGAATGGCATCATAGTCGAATCTCTAGTTGATGGCAAAAAGTTTCCAGTAATGGGTACAGAAAGAGTAAGCTCTTTGGAAGACATTAGCATTTATACTTACGAGTCTGATGTATTACTTTTAGAAGTGTTTAAAAAAATGTTCAAAACCTTTGAGGGGAAGAAAGCCATTTCTCATAAATCTTCGGCCAAGGAACTAAGTAAGGCTTTTAAAGAAGTGCTTCCGAATTATGATGAAGATCGAGTTTACAACTCTGACATCAAAAAAGTTTTCCAATGGTACAACCTATTACTAGAACAAGGCTACCTAAAGGCGGAAGAAAAAGAAGCGACAAAGTCAGACAAAGAAGAGTCGACCACCAAGCAAAAGAAAGCAAAGGCTCCTAAGAAAAAAGCAAAAGCTAAAAAGGAAGAACCAAAAGACGAAGAAGAGTAACATATGACCGGATTCGAAAAACAGGAAAGGCAATTTATTTCCAATGACTTAACTTTTAATTGGAAAAACATAGAACCCTATTACCAAGAATTGGCAGAACGAGAGCTTGGCGACCTTAAAGCTTTAAAGCAATGGCTCCAAGATCGAAGCGAACTTAATGCTGTATTGGAAGAAGAATTTGCTTGGCGTTACATTCGAATGAACATTGAGACGGAAAATGAAGCCTACCAAAAGGCCTTTCAGCAATTCGTTCAAGAGATTAATCCTAAAATTGCCCCTTTTGAAGACAAGCTAAACCGCAAGCTGAACGATAGCAAAGTAAGCGATCAGCTAACTGATAAAGATTATCAAAATCTCTTGAAGGCCACGCACAATCAAATAGAACTTTTTCGAGAAAAGAACATTCCGATTTTTACCCAATTGGAAGAAGATTCGCAAAAATTTGGTGCACTAGCTGCCAAAATGAGCATTCAATATAAGGGGCGAGAATATACTCTACAGCAGGCTGCAAATTTTCTAAAAAGCACAGATAGAGAAGCTCGAAAAGAAGTTTATCACCTTATTTGGGAACAACGCTCAAAACACATTAATGAAGTGGACGAATTGTTTGATCATTTGATTAAACTGCGCCGCCAAGTTGCCCAAAATGCAGATTTTGAAAACTACCGGGATTACAAATTCAAAGCTATGGGACGCTTTGACTACACGGTTGATGATTGTGAAGAATTCCATCGCTCTATTCAAAAGGCGGCCGTGCCTCTAACGCGGAAAATTGACAATAAAAGAAAAGATGCACTAGAGCTTGATGTTCTAAAACCTTGGGACACATCAATAGACATTCGGGGCGAAGAACCGCTGAAACCTTTTGATGGAGGTGAGGACTTATTAGCCAAAAGCATTCAATGCTTCGATCGAATTGATCCTTTCTTTGGTGATTGTCTGCGCGAGATGCGTGACAAAAAACACTTAGATCTTGACTCTAAAAAAGGCAAAGCGCCGGGAGGCTTTAACTACCCACTTTACGAATCAGGTCTGCCTTTTATCTTTATGAATGCCGTTGGTTCTATGCGAGACGTCACTACTATGCTCCATGAAGGAGGTCATGCCATCCATTCGGTTTTAAGTCACCCCTTAGAGTTGGTTGACTTTAAAAGTATGCCCTCTGAGGTTGCAGAATTAGCCTCCATGAGCATGGAATTGATCAGCATGGATCATTGGGACGTGTTTTTCAAGGATGAAAAAGAGCTCAAAAGAGCCAAGCGCGACCAACTGCTTGATGTAACACAAACTTTGCCTTGGGTAGCAACCATTGATAAATTTCAGCACTGGGTTTACACACACCCTGAGCACAGTCACAAAGAACGCTGCGATTATTGGGAAAGCCTAATGGATGAATTTGGCTCTGAGCTAATCAACTGGAAGGGGCTGAAAGCCGCTCGTAGAAATTTATGGCAAAAGCAATTGCATTTATTTGAAGTCCCTTTCTATTACATCGAATATGGAATGGCTCAATTAGGCGCTATTGCAATGTGGCGAAACTTTAAAAAAGACCCAGAGCAAACCATTGCGAATTACAAAAAAGCTCTATCTCTGGGTTACACCAGATCAATCGGTGAGATATATGAAACTGCAGGGATTAAATTCGATTTTTCTGCCGATTATGTCAGTAGCCTTATCAACTTTGTAGAAGAAGAATTAGACAAAACCTTTATCGACTAAGCACTATGAGTCTTTCCAATTTAAATGCCATTTCTCCCATCGACGGACGCTACCGAAACAAGGTTGACAGTTTGGGAAATTACTTTTCAGAAGCAGCACTAATCCGTTACAGAGTAAGGGTTGAAGTGGAGTACTTTATTGCGCTATGCAAACTGCCATTACCGCAGTTAAAGTCTGTTACAGAAGAGCAATTTATGCAACTTAGAAAACTCTACGTTGACTTTTCAGAAGCAGATGCAGAACAAGTAAAAGAAATAGAAAAAACGACCAATCACGACGTAAAAGCAGTTGAATACTTCATTAAACAGAAGTTAGAAGGCTCTGACTTGAAAGAACAGTTGGAGTTTATTCATTTCGGATTAACTTCTCAAGACATTAATAACACCGCTGTTCCTTTGAGTTTGCGAGATGCAGTAGAGGAAGTGTTTCTTGTTGAATTGAATGAAGTAATCTCTGAATTAAATGCTTTTGCCTACGAATGGAAAGACATCCCTATGTTAGCTCGCACACACGGCCAGGCTGCTTCTCCTACTCGCTTAGGTAAAGAAATTATGGTGTTTGCCGAACGTTTAAAAGAACAATACAATGGCTTAATAGACACACCCTTTTCAGCTAAATTCGGTGGCGCGACCGGCAATTTTAATGCCCATCATGTTGCCTATCCTGAGCTTGATTGGATTGATTTCGCGAATGAATTTGTAAACGACACTTTAGGTTTAGTACGTTCTCAAACTACCACCCAAATTGAGCATTACGATAATTTGGCAAGACTTTTTGACGCCTTAAAGCGCATCAACACGATTTTGATTGATTTAAACCGTGACTTATGGACTTACATTTCCATGGATTATTTCAAGCAAAAAATAAAAGAAGGGGAAATTGGGTCTTCGGCCATGCCACATAAAGTTAACCCTATTGATTTTGAGAACTCTGAAGGAAACTTAGGAATAGCCAATGCCTTATATGAGCATTTAGCAGCCAAACTTCCAATTAGCAGATTGCAAAGAGATTTAACCGATTCTACGGTTTTACGAAATGTAGGAATGCCCATTGCACACAGCCTATTGGCAATTAAGTCTTTGCAAAAAGGCCTGAACAAACTTTTGATTAACGAAGAAAAAATTAAATCAGACTTAGATCAAAACTGGGCCGTTGTTGCAGAAGCAATTCAAACTGTTTTGCGAAGAGAAAATTACCCCAAACCATACGAAGCATTGAAAGCGCTTACGCGTAAAAATGAAAAGATCACAGAAGCAAGTATTCATCAATTTATTGAGAACTTAGCGGTTGATGAAACACTTAAAAAAGAACTCAAAGCAATCAGCCCGTTCAATTATACAGGTGTCGAATTATTTTAAAATACTTGTTTGCGCTTCAATATTCCTTGTAGTAAGTTTTATTCCTAAATTTTGTTCGGCTCAATTTTCTGAAACCATTGCCACAGGCAGACCAGGTCAAGCCAATGGGCCTTTCGGGGTGGGAAAGAACATCTATCAAATTCAAAGTGGGTTATATTTTGACCAAAACAGCACCAACCTTAGTCCCAACAAGCTCGAGCAATCCTCATGGAGCCACAATAGCGTAATTCGTCTTGGACTCAAAGAAGATTTTGAATTCCGGCTTGCGTACCGCTATCAAATACTAGATCGCATAGAGTCAGGGTCAGAAAAATTGCGTTCAGATATAGCCGGCTTCAGGAACTTTAGCTTTGGATTTCGTCAGTTTTTAGCTGAGCAAAAAGGACTTTTACCCTCTTTTGGCCTTCAGTTTACAGCCATTAGTGGAGGCAGCAATCGCTATGCAAAACAAAATTTAGACACAGAATTAAAACTCATTGCCCATCATAGGATTACCGATAAATTTGGCTTAAACACCAACTTAGCTTTTCGATGGCAAGTTGACCAACAAGCCACTACTGCCCTTTATGTTTTGAGTTTTAGATATACCCTAACTGACAAATTAAGGTTAGTTGCTGAGGCATATGGAGACATTGAAGAAGACGACCTATCGCTTTTATTCGACGCCGGTTTTGGCTATTTTATTAACGATAACTTTCAACTTGATTGCTATGCAGCTTATGGTCAAAATCAAGAGGGAGAGTTTGGTCCAACGACTACTTCCTACTTTGTTTCGGCCGGTTTTTCTTATCGCTTGAATAAGCGTCCTTGAATCAAGAAATATCGTTATCTTTCTGCTAATTAAAAGCTTTCAATGACAAGTCTTCCTGAGCTACCCATAGATGAACTGAATCAAATAATTGCCAAGCCGTTTCTTGATAAGTTGGAAAAAGAAATTCGGCAACAGCAGGCGCTTTTGAGGAAAACAGAAGAGATCTATGAGACCTATCATAAAAAGTTAAAACGACTAGATAGCGACAAGGAGATTCCGAAATACATCAATGAAACGGATTGGCTAAAAACCACTCTCTATCAAGTTTTAGAAAATGAGTTTCCTGAAAAACGAGAAATTTACTTTGAGGAAGAGTTTAAAACTTTCTATGAGGAGTGTATGCTTTTTATCGAAAGACTTCCCAGAGAGGTTGAAGTAGAACAAAAAGAAAGCCGTTTTCAAATAACATCAGGAGACACCCTTTGGGTGAGATCAGTAAAGCCTTTTAAAAAGCTACTCTTTTGGGTTAGCCGTTTGCCTCAAAAACTAACGAACGCTTTTCGAACTAAGAAAAAACCAATAAAGAGATGGAGCCACAAAGTGCCGGTGAGAAGTTTGGTAAGGCATTACTTACTAAATGAATTTATTTTACAATGCCTTCCGATTTTTAAAGAATTGCAACAACAAAAGTGCGATGCACTAAACTTAAAATGGAGCATTGATCGAGACATTAACATGGAAATTAGTCTTTTCTTAGAAAAAGAAGAGAATACGGCTCAAGACCTGCTAGAGCATATTGACACCATAGCAGAGCGAAATAGCATTCAAGAAAACGTAGACGACCTTGATCGAAAACTTGAACTATGGGACGAAAAAGTAAAAAGCATTCTCACTTCCCTTAGAAAAGAATATTTAGAGGCGGTAGATAAAGTGGACACTTTTGAATTGAGTCGTTCTGATTTTTCGGACAATCGCATTGCCTCCGGTCAAAAAAGTTATCAGGAAAACCACCTGAGACTTTTCAACGGATGGAGAAATACCCTGTTCGCGCAGTTAGATGACTTTCAACTGGACATTGAGTTCTATCACATTAAATACAGTGGATTATTACAATTCTTTTTACTTCAAAATAGCTGTCGACTACGTATCAATAAAACCATAACCCAAAACATAGAACGTATCAATGAAGAATTTGACCTTGTAGTAAGCAATATCAAGAATAGCAGTAAGTCGAGTAAAGAAGTAGAAGGACTTTTAAAAACAGAGCGAAAGCGTTTGATAAAAACTTTAGACCAAACCATTATTCCACAAGCCATTGAAGCCATCTATAACCAAAACCTACCTTACCTATTAGACCGTTTGGAACTAAAGGTAAAAGAGCAGGTTGACAAGATGAAGGACAAACGGATTATTTATGCCTATAACGAATATAACAAACCAATCAGCAAAAGCGAATTAAGCCACTTTAACCCCAAAGAGTTGGTTTTGGTCGATAGCTTCAAACAGTTTTCTGAGCTTAACAAAAAGCTTAAATCAGAAGTGGTTAAGAAAATTGAAAAACTTCAAATTGATCTAAAGGAGTTAGGTGGCATAGTTGATTACAATTTAGATTCTGCAATAAATTCAGTAAAAGAAAAAGGTGACGAAGAAGACATTAGCCATATTGCATTAGATGGAGTGGAAAGAAGTAAAGTAAAAGTCTCTACCATTGAAAAGGACTTGCAAACCATTCAGGACCTTGTTAATGAAAAGCTTAGAGCGGGAATTGATGAGTTAAACAATGCCTTAATAAAACTGACTGATAATGAAAACATTACTGCTTTACGCTTGCAGTTAGCGAGGGCTAAAGCAGTTAGAAAAACAGAAGAATACCGGCAGAATATTATTCGAAATGCCAAACAGTTTGGCCCATTAGCCTACCGTTTTGTTCGTAGCCAATTTTCTAATTTTTCTGCATTGATTAGCAGTGCTTTAAAAAGTTACGGCTTATTTGAAAAAAACCAAGAATTAACTACAGAACTCAGCGACTTCTTGAATCAATCTGAAGCTGCTATTAGCAAGCTGCCTTATGTATATCGCAGACTGTACCGTGTTGAACCTTTACAAGAAGAAATCTTCTTTGAAGGAAGAAAAAAAGAACTAGACCAAATTGAATCGGCCTACAAAAAGTGGCAAGAAGGCTTGTTTTCCAACTGCTGCTTAATTGGAGAAAAAGGCAGTGGAGCAAGTAGTTTGGTAAACTTTTTTATTGAAAAGGTTCCGGCAAAAAAAGTGATACGCTACAAGTTTCAAGAGGCCATTTCTTCAAAAGATGAATTCTACAAAATATTTCAAACTCTGCTAAAGAATAAAGAAATAGATAGCTTAGAACAAATTGTAGAGCACCTCAAGCAAAACAATAAAGAGCTGATTGTATTCGAAGATATGCAACACCTTTTTCTAAAAAAGCTTGGAGGCTTTGAGGCTCTCAACCTCTTGTTTGAATTAATGTCACAAACCGCTAAAGATATCTTTTGGATTTCAGAAGTTACCCTCTACACTTGGGACTATCTGCAGCGGACAATTCACATTCAGCGCTATTTTAAGAACCAAATCAAACTTAACCCTTTGACAAGCGAACAAATTATACAGCTTATTATGAAACGGCATCGGGTAAGCGGCTACAATTTGGCGTTTGAAGCGGTTGAACCGACACGATCAGAGCATCGGAAACTGCGCAAAATGAGTGAAGAGGAAGAACAGAAATATTTAAAAACTCGCTACTTTACCCGACTTAACAATTTTGCACAAAGTAACATCAGCTTAGCGCTCTTGTATTGGATTAGATCTACCCAAAAGGTAGAAGACAATACTATATACATCGGAGAAGTAAGAATCATGCAATTTAATTTCTTGAAGAACTTGCACGATCAACAAATCTTTACTCTACATAATCTTTTGATTCACGATAGTTTAGATGTTGAAGAACATGCCGAGATTTTTCATCAGAGTGAAAACCAAAGCCGCATGAATTTAATGGTTCTAGAAGATAATGGTGTAGTGAGCAGTAAAAACGGTCGCTTTTACATTAACCGCCTTTTGTATCGACAAACCGTTAATGTATTGAAAAACAAAAATATACTTCACTGATGAAAATTTGGTCTTTCATTTTTCTTACGCTTTTTTCGTTTGCCCTATTAGGTCAAAACGACAGTGTCCAAACTTCTCCTGCAGACACCCTAAGTAAAAGCCTTAAAAGCTTTGCTAGCTCAGACAGTTTGCTGCAAAAAGCCAAATCTAAACAAACAGTAATCAAAGCCCCGGATAGCCTGAGTGACAAAAAAGTAGAGGGCGACACTAATGAAGACAAGAGTAATTTAAAGACACCCACTAAAGAAGAAGCAAAACCATTAAAGCAGGATAAGGAGCAAAAAACAAAGGATAAGGTAAAAGGTAATGCAGTTCCCCCTTTAAGTGAAATAATTTCATGGGGCAAGATCATCTGGTCGATCATCATTATTATCATCGCTCACTTCTTCATTAAACTCGTAATAATTGTTTTAGAGCGCTTTGCCGAAAAAAGTGTAAAGCACCGCATGACCTTAAAAAGCATTGCACCGATTGTTCGCATTTTTTCTTGGTTAATCGTGCTAATTGTTCTCATTCATGGTATTTTCAGGCCACCCATAGAAACTCTTTTTGCTGTTACCGCCTCTGTGGGTATTGCGGTTGGATTTGCCGCTCAAGATATTCTAAAAAATATTTTTGGTGGAATTATGATCATTTTTGACCGCCCATTTCAAGTCGGTGACAAAATTGAAGTAGGAGACCATTATGGCGAGGTAAAAGCTATTGGGTTACGCTCTACTCGTATTGTAACCAAAGATGATTCACTTGTATCTCTTCCCAATGCGGAAGTAGTAAACAAAGCAGTTTCTAACTCTAATGCCGGTGAAGCCAATTGCCAAGTAGTTGCCGAGATCTACCTTCCGGTTGACATAGACACGAACAAAGCACGTCAATTGGCCATTGAAGCGGCTCAGGTTTCGCAATACATTTACTTGAATAAACCCATCGCAGTCTTATTTGTCAATGAAGTGAAAGAAAAAAGATCCTATTTAAAAATGAGATTAAAAGCCTATGTTTCAGACATTCGGTATGAATTTGCCTTTCAAAGCGACATGACCGAAATTGTAATGAAAGAATTTATTAAACAAGGAATGATTAATAAGGAAGAAATAAGCTAATGCCTTTACTCACAGAAACGAACTATCAGCTAACGGAATGGATTGTTCATTTTAAAGAATTCATGGGTCCCTACCGGTTCTTTATCTACGCCATTATTATTATCCTCACTATGATCGTGGCCGCCCGAATCGTAAGGGGAGCATTAAAAAGACAATTCGACAAAAGCAATCACCTTGGAACCAAAGACCAAACCAATTACCAATTTCTTCGAAATGGGATTAGTTTTTTCTTTTTCCTTCTGGGGGTTACGCTCATTTTTTACACCATTCCCGCGCTAAAACAATTGGGCTTAACCTTATTCGCCGGTGCCGGTATTTTTGCCGCCATAATCGGCTTTGCTTCACAAGCCGCTTTTGCCAACATTATTGGAGGTATCTTCATTGTTATTTTTAAGCCTTTTCGAGTGGGCGATGTGCTAAAAGTGGGTAGCAACAACTGGGGCATTGTAGAGGATATCACTCTACGACATACGGTCATAAAAAGCTTTCAAAATGAACGTTATATCATTCCAAATTCCTCCATTAATTCAGATACTATCTTAAATGCTTCAATTAGTGAACAAAAGACTTGTACTTTTTTAGAGATGGGAATTAGCTATGATAGCGACATTGACCTTGCCATGAAAATAATGGTAGAAGAAGCAGAAAAACACCCCAATTTGATCGATAACAGAAGTGCTCAAGAAATTAAAGAAGGCAATCCAAAGGTAGTTACCCGAGTTATTGGTTTTGGGGATTCTTCGGTAAACATAAGGGCCTACACTTGGGCAGAAGACCCGATTGCCGGCTTTGTAATGAAAACGGACCTCTTCAAAAGCATAAAAAATAGATTTGACAAAGAAGGAGTTGAAATACCTTTCCCTTATCGAACCATAGTTTACAAGGATGAAAAGAAAGCTTAAAGTACCGGTATCCATTCCTAAAATAAACTTCCGTCGTTTTTCTGAAAAAGGGAAGGCGAAAGAAACGGTGGGTCAAGCACCTGGAACTTTGATCTATACCGGTTCTAAAAACCAGGCAAAAGTTAATGTTGAGATCTTCAGTTACAACGAAAGCGAGATTGAAGTAAAAGCAAGTGAAAGCTTTGAAAAAGTGGAGCCGACTTATCAGCCGGAACGCATAAATTGGATCAACGTCAGTGGCTTGCATAATGTAGAGCTGATCGAGAGAATTGGGAAAAAGTTTGATCTTCACTCCTTATTGTTAGAAGATGTTTTGCATGTAGATCAGCGTCCCAAGACTGAGGATTTTGGTGATTATCTCTTTTTCACCATTAAGATGTTTCACAAAAATGCAGAGAAGGAAACGGAGTTCGAGCACGTCAGCTTTGTTTTGGGAAAGAACCTGATTATTTGTTTTCAGGAAAACCCGGAAGATATATTTGATTTAATTCGGGAAAGACTAAAATCTTCTTTTGGTAAGATACGACTCAAAAAAGCAGACTACTTATTTTACCGTTTTATTGACACCATTATTGACCATTACTTCGTAGTGCTTGATCAAATTGCAGAAAAAATTGAAGATTTGGAAGACGAAGTGATGGACAAACCTAGCACCAACACTCTACAAAAACTGCAAATGGTAAGGAAAGAACTGATCTATTTGAGGCGGTCTATTTTTCCTATTCGTGAGTCAATTAATGCCATTCTGCGAAGTGAAACCAAATTGCTAAACAAAGAGACAGAGCGCTTTTTTAGTGATGTGTACGACCATACCATTCAAGTGATTGAAAGTATGGAAACATACCGTGACCTATTGAGTGGCATCATGGACCTATACATGAACACGGCCAGTAACCGTATGAATGAGATCATGAAAGTGCTGACTATCATGTCTACTATTTTCATTCCCATGACCTTTATTGCCGGCATCTACGGCATGAACTTCGAGCACATGCCTGAACTAAGTTACCGATGGGCCTATCCCGCGGCTTGGTGTCTCATGATTGGGGTTGCCATTTTCATGCTCTTTTATTTTAAGCGAAAAAAATGGTTATGATCGGATTCTCAAGTATTTGATCAAATCCGTTTGGGGAATCTCTTTTTCGCCCAACTGTCGAAGCATGCTTACAATTTGACCGCGATGAAAAGTAGAGTGATTCATCACATGCATAATCAATTCATAGACCCTTTGCTGAAACACTTCTCCTTTAGTATTTGAATATGTGCATAATGTGTTCAAATTCTGTTCATTAGCCCCCATAATCCGTACTAAAAAGGTCTCAGATTGCGCTACCCATTCTCCTAAAGAAAGGGTACCAGTCTTCTTACTTGGCCAATAGTCAATTGATTTTCCTTCAATGCGCTCTAGCCAAATTACTTCCGCATCATAAATGTGCTCAATCGTAAGCTGTATGCTACTAAAGCTACTTTCAAGTTCTTGCTCTAATTTTGAGGGAGAAAGATTTTCTAATCGTTTTGCCAAGCTCTGATTGGCCCACACATTGTACTTCAAATAAGTGATAAGCAACTCTTTCATAAGCAATTAAAGATTTTAAACGCGGACGTTATTAACAATCTGACAAAAATAGTTAATAACTTTGTTGATAAGGATTTCTCCACACTCCAAAGGTGCCTGCGCATATGCTCTAATTTTGATTGCAACAACCACAAACAGTCGACACTCATATGTTTACAAAGATCTTCGGAAAGAAAAAGTTAAAGGAAGATAAGTTGGCAAACATATTTGTCAACTCTACTTTGCAAGCGGTTGAAGATGGATTTCAGGACATTGTTGGTATGATCAAAGAGTCTCCGGAATTTGTTAGTACACCGCAAGTTGATGCTGAGAACGACAGCAAATTCCTCTTGATTGTTATTGCAGCAAACCTTAAAGAAATTCCTCGTCATTTAAGCGCACATCAAGACAATCGTATGATCAATTTGGTGCTTACCAAATTAGCAGCAGTTTTTGATGTTGACTTTGATAAGTTAGAAGGTATTTTAAGAGAGTATCAGAGTTACTTAAGCCGGGTTAACCACCCTAGTAATAACAATCTGTATGCAATGTCTAAAGCGGTATTTTACAAATATGAGCTTGGGCAATACCAAGAAGATTATTTTAAAAACATGAATGCTCCTAACCCTATGTTTTTAAAAAGGTTAGATGAGGCCATGCAGTTGTTTATGTACGATTGGCAACAAACCAACGATGAATTTCAAATCGTTGAGTAAGCTAGGATAAAGCAAATCTATTTTCGGCCATATCGGCAATGTCATCTCCTATTGCTAAACAGGCTGTTGCAGCAGGAGATGGAGCATTAAGCACGTGAATACTGTTGTTGCTATACTCAATTTTAAAGTCATCAATCATTTCTCCATCAGGCCCTAAAGCCATAGCCCTTACCCCTGCTCTTCCTGGCCTTAGATCGTCCATTTCTAGTGAAGGAATCAAACGCTGCAAACGATTCAAAAACAGCCTTTTACTAAAAGCGCGTTTGTACTCATCTAAGCCAAATTTCCAGTGCTTGGCAAATAACTTCCATGTTCCACCGTACGATAGCGCATCGGTCGTGTCTTTCAAATCAAAATCTGTTTTGCCGTAGCCTTCCCTTTTAAAGGTAAAAACGGCATTGGGTCCACATTCAATATTACCATCTACCATGCGTGTAAAATGAACCCCTAAGAAAGGAAAAGCAGGATTAGGCACCGGATAGATCAGATGCTTCACTTTGTGCAAAGCATGATCTTCCAGTTCATAATAATCCCCTCTAAAACCCACAATTTGCATATCGGCTTCAATGCCATCCTTTTTCGCTAATCGATCAGATTGTAAGCCACCGCAAAAAATAAAGTGTTTGCTTTGGTAGCTATGCTTTTCCGTATAAACCGTGCCAATTTCAGTTGATTGATCAACATGAGTAACCGCCTCTCCTAAAACCAATTTGCTCTTACCATTCTTAGCTAAAGCCAATTCGGCCATCTTTTCAGTGGCTCCGACAAAATCTATTATTCCGGTAACTGGAACCCTAATACCAGCAATACTGGCACACTCCGGCTCAATTTCTCTTACTTGGTCACCGCTAATTTTTTCAATTCCTTCAATTCCATTTTCCAAACCGGTATTGAAAATCTTATCTAAATAAGGCAGTTCTTCTTCGCTAGCAGCCACTACAACTTTACCACAAACGTCATGCTTCACTCCATTTTCTTGAGCGAATTTCACCAATGCTTTTCTTCCTTTTACACAATTAATGGCTTTTTTAGAACCCGGTTTGTAGTATAATCCCGAGTGAATCACTCCAGAATTATGTCCTGTTTGGTGAGCAGCTAGATGGTCTTCTTTTTCAAGCAGTAAAATTTTTAAGTTGGGGAAACGATTTTGCAATCGGTAAAAAGTTGCAGCACCTACTATGCCTCCTCCAATAATAGTTATATCATACACTTCTTGATTCTCCACAGCAATATTTTTTGAAGCTCAAAATTAGGACAAAACTAGGAGACAGAACGAATCACTTTTTTGTTCGGCACTAAAAGTAAAAGTATCATTCCAAGTATAAAAAATCCGATCAGAGCAAAAATTGAATTGCGCATACTTCCGGTTAACCCCTCTATAAAACCATAGGCAAAAGTCCCGATTACGATGCCTAGTTTTTCCAACACATCGTAGAAGCTAAAGAAGGAGGCGTGATCTTTTGTTTCCGGAAGTAGTTTGGAATAGGTAGAACGAGAAAGCGATTGCACCCCACCCATGACCAAGCCTACAATTCCTGCTATTACATAAAACTCTACCGGACTGTGAATAAAATAAGCGGCTACACAAATGCCGATCCAAATCACTAAACTTAAACCGAGTGCTTTTATATTTCCCCACTTTGCTGAAAGCCATGAAAAGAAATAAGCACCGCCTATGGCAATAAATTGAATAATCAAAACCGAGACGATCAATCCTGTTTTAGCAGCACTGTCTTCTCCCCAATCAATTTCTTTGGCGGCAAACAAGGTAGCCATTAGCATAACCGTTTGCACCCCCATGCTGTAAACAAAAAAGGCTACTAAGTAGCGTTTCAGGCTTTTCATTTCGTTAAGTTGCTCCCAAACTTTTTTCAGTTCTCTCCAACCTTTGGTAAACTTGTTTTCTTTGGGCTTTTTGGTGTAAACTTTATTAGGCAAACGGCGGTAAGTAATTTGACTAAAGCCAACCCACCATACCGCTACCGTTAAAAAAGCATATTTGGCCGGGATATCAAAAACCATGATCATGACCAAATTAATGATCAGAAGCAAGGAACTCCCAACATAGCCTAAGCCATAACCTTTGGCAGATATTTTATCGTGATCCTTTGGTTCGGCGATTTCAGGCAAATAAGCGTTGTAAAAAACCACACTACCCCAAAAGCCAATAGATGCAAAAAAGACAGAAAGCATACTCAATTCCAAGTGGTTAACATCGAAAAAGAACAAAGAAGCGCAGGCAAGTGCCCCCAAATAGCAGAAGAACTGCAGAAAACGCTTTTTGTTATCGGAATAATCGGCAATACCTGACAGCATGGGTGAAATGAAGGAAACAACTAGAAATGAAGCGGAAACTACATAAGAGTAGAGTTCAGTATTTTTAAATTGAAAGCCAAAAAAATCCACCAAGTCACTCGTGTTTCCATTGGCGAGTTCAGTGGTGGTTACCGCTTCGTAAAACATGGGAAAAATAGCGGTTGTAATGACCAAAGGATAAACCGAGTTTGCCCAATCGTAAAAAGCCCAAGCATTAATTACTTTCTTATTCCCCTTTTGAATCATGCGTGCAAATATAGATGGGAAAATTGCCCTATTGGCATTGGCTGCAATAAATTGACTTTATTTCTTGGTAAACCAAAGCTTGTATTCCTTGCTCAGCCTTGCTAAAAAACTGACAAAAATGTTCCGGATAAAGTTTTTGAGCTTTTTCCATTAAAGAAACATAATGTTTACGTTTAAACTCTTCAGTATCATAAGGATAAATTTGCAAATAATAGAACAATAAGTCTTCATCGACTTGAGGTTTCTTTACCGTGGGATTTAACACTTTAATAGCTCGAGGGAACTGGTCTTGGTGGCAAAGGTATTGTGCTAGTTCAAGTTGTTCATTAGGTTCTAAATTGGCCTTGCTTTGCCAATCCATTAAGTCGTCAAAGTCACCCTTTCTTTCTCCAAACTCACCTGCGTCGTAGTGAAAATTGGCCGCTAATAAATAATAGTTTAATATGGCTCGTGCGTATTGTTCGTCAGGCACTTGTGAATTCCCTCTTAGCTTTTCAAACTTATCAAGCCAGTCTTCCGGTTTCTTCATTTTGTCAGCTCGTTTTGCCCAATATCGCAAAGTAGCCAAATGGTAGTTAAAGGAAACAACAGCATTAGACTGGTCGACCAAATGCAATTCTAAAAAAGCTTTATGAATTGGGTTTCCTTCAAAGTAATCCTTACCGGACTGACTGTTCAACACAATCTGATTGTTGATCAAAGGCAAGGTTTTCTGTCTTTGAGAAGGATCTAGTTTGGGCAAGCCATTCATTACTTCTGCTTCATTACCGTATTGCTGGATTAAAAACTTTTGTATGGTTGCCGCTTCCTTAATTTTCATCCTATTCAATAGGCTTTCACAGCTCTCCAATAAACTTTTTGGGGAGGCTGATTTTTTTGCAACTGCTTTGCCTTTCAGTCTAATTTGATAACGATTGAGTCCTTTTAAAAACTCTTTTAACTCTGAATCAGTCTCTTGTGTTTTAGCCAAATACCTTTCGACTTCTGGCTTTTTCATGCCCTTGGTTTCAATCTGATAAAAGGAATTATCCTGAAACTCTTGGTAGGATTGCCAATCTTGTTCCACCTCCACTTCTAAGCGGTGGGTAGAGTCAGAAAATGCACTCAACATCTTATTCAATTCCGAGCTACTATCGGCTTCAGATACTTTTGTATCCGAAGGAGGGACAAAGCGTTTAATGTAAATTTCTTCTGCTAGAAAATTCAAGTCGGTTAACTTCTGTTTCATTTGATCAAGTGCTTGCTCTTTCTCAGTCTCACTATTCAAAGGAATCTCAAAACTGAGCGAATCCTCCCAACTGTAGCCGACTTTCAAGGTATCTCCTGCTAGCAAATACCGGTTCTCAATCTCCTTTAAATTCAAAGTCTTTATCCGGTTGTAGGGAACCGTTTCACAAGCCACTCCATCTTTAATAATAATGGCGTTTAACTCATAGTCTTCCGACTTGTAAAAATCAGGAAGCTCAGCAATGGAAACCCAAACTTTGTTTTCTTCCATCTTTTCATTGGCATTATAAAGTTTCGCTTTTTTGGACGGTTTTAAAAGCAAGCCACGATTAATCTCTCCCGGAAATAATCGATTACTTCCTCCGCAAGCAAACTGATCTCTCGCTACCAGATCAATGGCAATTCCATCACCTCCATTTTCGAAAATGTGTTTAAACAGATGCAGAGAATGAAAACTAAAGTATACTTCATTGTCTTTCACTTCCAAGGCATCAGAAAAAAGCTGTGGCAAGGTACCGTGCTTGTCTAAGAATTTATCACAGGCTTCTTTTTTATAAGGCTCAATGCCATGGTAATCAAAAGGTAGTTTTTTAAGGCCGGGATTTTTGTAGGGTAAAGAGGCAGTGACCAACACCAAGATAACTTTACCATCTAGACTCACTACAGCGGTTCCAAAATGCTCAAATTCGCCATCCATTAAATTCAACCTACTTTCTTCTTCGTCTAGCCATTCGGCAATGCTAGCTTGTGCAGTCGCTTCTTCGGTTAGCACTTCCTGTTTTTCACCCCCAACCTTCATGGGCAGTTTAGTGCCTAATTGCAAACTCATTAGATTTTCTCCTGCTTGGGCATAGCCTCCTTCAAAGTACCGAATACGATCCAATAGGGTCTTTTTCTTCTCATTATCCTGCTCGTGGCTTAAACGTCCTTGATCCAAGATGTATTCGGCCTGTTCGAAAGCTACAGCGTCTAATATATCAGAAGTTTCAAATAATGAAAGTTGCTGCTCTGCTCGGTATTCATTAATCAGTCTTTTTAACTCTTGAGCTGCTTTTTGTCCATTAAAATCATTTTGGCCTTGGCTGCTCAGGGAAAAAAGGCAAAAGCAAATCATTAACAATTGTTTCATGGTAAATTGACTTTAATTTCTACTCGTCTATTTTTCGCTTTCTCAGCCTTATTTAGGTTTGCATTAAGAGGCTTAGACTCCCCCTCCCACAGCACGTAAGTTGACAACTCACTGTGCTTTTTAATAAACTGATTAACTGTTTCAGCGCGCCTTTTTGAAAGTTCAACATTGTACTCAATAGAAGCGTCTGCATCTGTATGGCCTTGTACCCTTAATTGTTTAGGGTTGAAGACAGCTATTCCTTTTAAAAACCTCAAGAGGCGATATTGCTCATCCAAAGATAAAATTGATTTGTCCTTTTCAAAATAAACCACATGATTAGTTGGCCCCATTTTTTCTGGTGGTGCCTCTCGCTGAGCAAAGTCAATCTCTGTTTCACAACTGCCCACTTTGGGCCATACTTTCACTTCATCTACGAAATAATAGCAGTATTTGCTTGTTCCCTCAGGATTTCGCTCTTCGTTCAAGTACCATGACTCAAAAAAGTTTCCTATGGTGAGGTAGCGTTCACCACCTTTCGCAATAAATTCGGCTGTTAACTCCTCCCATTCATTTGTTTGACCCACTACTTTCTCGCTAAAAACCTTTGGATGGAGAATAAATGGCTCCCAATTCGGTGTTCTAAGCGGCACTTTGGTAAAGTTAGCCCCTACTCGATCTATCAATTTGGCATTTTTAGCAGAAGCAAGCAATTGCATGCTAAAGCAGTAGTTTTTCCCTTTTTGCAAAGTATCTAGCAATTCAGTTTGTAAATACTCAACCCCACTTCGCAGCGCATCTAAAAAAATAGCCCCGCCCATACCTTTCCCTTTGTAGGGATCTATTTCTGCTGTGTACCCACAACCATGGTAAAATTCAGGCGAACCAGCATTGGCCGATTGCCAATACTTGGCCTTTTCTAATTGCTTAATCCCATCAGGGCAAGCATAATAATCTTCAAAGCCCGGATTGGGAACTAAGTTCTGCGCGAAAGCTGCAGAAGAAAATAAGAGTATGCAAACAGCAAGCGAAAGTCGCAACGCTTATTTTAAACTAAAAGTAACTCTTTGATTCATTTCGGCTTTGCCGGATGAATGAGGCATTTCGGTTTCTTTGCTGATGTATGACAATCTAGATTCAGCGATACCCAAAGCTTTCATTTTTTTCTCTATTGCAAGTCCTCTTCGTTTGCCTAAAAAGGCAACAGAAGATTCAGAAGGGTCGGCGTGACCGATAATCTGAAGTTTTGATTTCGGATTCTTTTTCATAAAAGCAGCTATCTTTTCCAACTTGGCCTCTTCTTCCGCTTTAGGAGCAGACTTTTTAGCATTAAAGAAAACTGAAACATCATTTACATCAAAGCCTTTTTTCTCCTCTTTCTTTGTTTGCTTAGCATCAGTTGGTGCAGAGTCGGCCTCTTTTCCCACTTCACTTTTTTTGCTTTCTACCTTCCCTTCTGCGTTTTTGCCCACCGAGCCATCTGAATTGTACAAGGTGGTTTTCTTGGCTTTGTCTTTTTGATCAGCAGTTGATCCAAAGCTCTTATATTCTACTTCCATTTGACCACCGGCAATCTCATCACACATGCAATCCCCTTCTTCTAGTTTATCCATCGCTATAACAGATACATCATCAACAAAATAGTAAGCATCGTAAAACTGACGACCGCTAAATTCTCTAGACAATCGAATTTTCTCTAAACGGGTTTCATCATCAGATTTAAAATTTCCGATGGTTAAAAACTGCTCTCCACCTTCTGCCTTATACTTGCTGCATACTTCCTTCCAAAGAAACTGCTGTTGGTAGATCTTATTGGTAATACTTTGTACATGAGGCTCCAACTTCAAGTTTGCCTCAGACATTTCATTGATTTCTTCTTTACTCAAGTGCGCAGAAATATTATTGGAGGCGTACTTTGACATATCTGAAAGACTTATATGAAACTTTACACAATACTCCTTTCCGGCTTCTAGCTTTTTAACTAATTGAGTTTCTAAATAGGTTCTAGGTTGCCTTCCTCTATAGCCATAAAATGAAACCCCGGCGTAATTAATTCCGGTTTTTGCTTCTTCAGCTCCATATTTATTCTTGGGCACACCAAACTCATCGCTCTTTGCATCAGCAGAGTAAAGATCAATTGGATTCATGGTGGCAGCTCTCCAAGGTGCTGCATAGGTCACCTGTCCGGCTTCTTTCACCCTCTTTTCTAGGATTTCAAAACTGGGGTTTGGTACTAAATTGTCACTGATTTTTTCTTGCGCTTTGGTCATTCCAATAATTCCTAAAGCGAGGATAAGTAGGCTAGTTTGCTTCATCTTTTTTTGATTGCTTGTTTTCAAAGATTGTACCGAAATTAGAAATAATAAACGAAAGATTGAAACGCACAAAAAAGCCCTTCGATTAAATCGAAGGGCTCTAGCTAGTTAAGCGTGATTTGTATTATTGCTTTCTGATCATATTTAAAGCAGATCCTGCTTTAAACCAACCAATTTGTTGAGCATTATAGGTGTGGTTCAATTTGATTTCATCTTTAGAACCATCTTTATGAACCACCTCCAAGGTAATTGGCTTATCTGGAGCAAACTGATCAAGATCTAGGAAATTGAAAGTATCATCTTCTTTTATCTTATCGTAATCATCTTCATTGGCAAAAGTTAAACCTAACATGCCTTGCTTCTTCAAATTCGTTTCGTGAATTCGGGCAAAAGATTTTACAATTACTGCAATTACTCCAAGGTGTCTAGGTTCCATTGCCGCATGTTCTCTTGATGATCCTTCTCCGTAATTATGGTCACCCACTACTATCGTCGGAACACCTGCTTTCTTATAGGCCCGAGCTGCATCTGGCACTTCACTTTCTTCACCTGTTAGTTGATTTACCACTTTATTGGTTTCCTTATTAAAGGCATTCACTGCTCCAATTAGGCAATTGTTTGAAATATTGTCTAGGTGACCGCGGTAACGCAACCAAGGTCCTGCCATTGAAATATGGTCGGTGGTACATTTACCGTAAGCTTTTATTAAAAGCTTCATGTCGGTAATGTTCTCTCCATCCCATGGCTCGAAAGGAGTTAATAATTGTAAACGATCGGAATCAGGGGCCACTTTCACATCAATATCACTGCCATCTTCAGCTGGAGCTTGGTAACCATTATCCTCTACCGCAAAGCCTTTAGAAGGCAGTTCCATTCCACTTGGTTCTTTCAGCATTACCTCTTCACCCTTTTCATTCACCAATTTATCGGTAATGGGGTTAAAGTCTAAACGACCACTAATTGCAATAGCAGCCACCATTTCAGGAGAAGTTACAAAAGCATGAGTATTAGGGTTTCCATCCGCTCTTTTGGCAAAATTTCGGTTGAAAGAATGCACAATTGAGTTTTTCTCTTGCTTTTCTGCACCGGCTCGATCCCATTGACCAATACAGGGACCACAGGCATTTGTAAATATTTTTACAGTTTCAAATTTCTTAAAAGTGTCCATTAATCCGTCGCGGTCAGCAGTATAGCGCACTTGCTCAGAACCCGGGTTAATCCCTAAGATCGATTTCGGTTTCACACCTTTATCAAAAGCATCATCAACGATGGAGGCCGCGCGGGTTAAATCTTCGTAAGAAGAGTTGGTACAAGAACCAATTAAAGCCCACTCAATTTCAGTTGGCCAATCGTTGTCTTTTGCCTTTTGGGCCATTTCTGCTACAGGAGTAGCTAAGTCAGGCGTAAAAGGACCGTTCAAATGAGGGCTTAGCTCATCCAAATTGATTTCAATTAGTTCATCAAAATATTTCTCAGGCTCTGCATAAACCTCATCGTCACCGGTTAAATGCTCAGCCACCTGATCAGCCAAGTCTACAACATCAGCGCGGTCAGTAGCTCGCAAATACCTTCTCATAGAATCATCATACCCAAATGTTGAAGTAGTTGCTCCAATTTCGGCTCCCATGTTACAAATGGTTCCCTTACCTGTACAGGAGAGATTCTCTGCTCCGTCGCCAAAATATTCTAAGATTGCTCCGGTCCCTCCTTTTACAGTCAAGATTCCCGCAACTTTTAAAATAATATCTTTCGCAGAAGTCCAGCCGTTTAAACGACCGGTCAACTTTACACCAATTAATTTGGGAAACTTCAATTCCCAAGGCATACCCGCCATAACATCAACGGCATCAGCACCCCCTACTCCAATAGCAACCATACCTAAACCTCCGGCATTCACCGTATGCGAATCAGTTCCAATCATCATTCCGCCAGGAAAAGCATAGTTTTCGAGCACCACTTGGTGAATAATACCGGCTCCGGGCTTCCAAAATCCAATTCCATATTTGTTGCAAACAGAACTCAAGAAATTAAAAACTTCATTGTTCTTGTTCAAAGATTCTTGCAAATCCTTATCGGCTCCATTTTTTGCCAGGATCAAGTGATCAGCGTGTGCGGTTGAAGGAACAGCCACTTTATCTTTACCGGCTTGCATAAATTGCAACAAAGCCATTTGAGCCGTGGCATCTTGCATGGCTACACGGTCGGGCTTAAAGTCTACGTAAGATTTCTTTCTTTCATACTCTTCTGAAGGTGCCCCTTCGTCCAAATGAGAATAAAGAATTTTTTCGGTTAAGGTCATGGGACGATTTAAAAGCTTGCGGGCCGCTTCAACACGTTCCGGCATCTTATCGTAAACCGCCTTTATCATTTCAATATCAAAAGCCATAGGATGATTGGTTTATTTTGTAAATCTTGAATTTTTATAGGATTGCGAATTTAACCATTTTAAAAGAAAATATAAACCGCTCGTCCCAATATCTACCGAAGGTGTGGGACATATTTCGTAAGCTTGTGTTATGTTTAAATTACTCGGGGAAAACATACGTGAAGCCTTACGGTCCATAAAAAGTCAGCTGCTCAGAACCATTTTAACGGTGTTGATTATTGCCGTTGGCATTACGGCTTTAGTAGGCATTCTCACTTCTATAGACGCTATGGAAGCCTCTATCACGAATAATTTTAGCAATATGGGCGCCAATACATTTGCCATTCGAAACTATGGCACAGGCATTCACGCTGATCGGGGTGGAAAAAAACGAAAAGTGTTTGAACGCATAAGTTATGACGATGCCATTGAGTTTAAGAAGCGATATAATTTTCCGGCTGCTGTATCGGTATCCATGCGCGCTTCTTCTTTGGCCACCTTAAAATATAAATCTGAAAAGACCAACCCAAACATCTTTGTTTTTGGCGTAGATGAAAACTACCTCATGACCAATGGATACAGCCTTTCCAGCGGAAGGAATTTTTCTGAACACGACATTCGATATGGCACACACGGAGTGATTATTGGTAGCAGTATAAAAAAAGAGTTGTTCCCTGACTCTGACCCGATCGATAAAACCATTTCTATTGGAAGTGGCAAATATCGAGTTATCGGAGTCTTGAAAGAAAAAGGCAGCAGCATTGGCTTTAGCGCAGACAAGAACGCTTTTATACCTTTAACTAATGCACGACAATACTTTGCTAAGGTAGAACCTAACTTCTTAGTTAATGTCATGACCTATAAGCCACAAGACCTTGACCCTGCCATTGGAGAAGCCACCGGTATTTTTAGAATAGTAAGGGGTGACAAAATAGGACAACAAGCAAGCTTTGAAATCAGTCGCAGTGATAACATCTCGCAAATGCTGATTGAAAACCTCAGCAAAGTCACCTTGTCGGCTACGGTGATTGGCTTTATTACTTTGTTAGGGGCCGCCATAGGCTTAATGAACATTATGCTTGTTTCTGTTACGGAAAGGACCCGAGAAATTGGCATCAGAAAAGCCATTGGGGCTGCAGCCTCAACCATACGCAATCAGTTTTTAATTGAAGCCGTGGTAATTTGCCAATTAGGAGGATTGTTGGGAATTGTTTTTGGGATTATCATTGGCAATGTGGTGGCCGGCGTTGTAGGTGGCGGCTTTATCATTCCTTGGGCTTGGATGTCTTTAGGAATTGGCCTTTGTATTGTGGTGGGTTTAATTTCAGGAATTTACCCTGCCTTTAAAGCGGCAAAACTAGACCCGATTGAATCGTTGCGTTACGAGTAAAACTTGCCAGCTTATCTCTACTCTTTTCCTAAAACAAAATCAACTTTAAACCAAAAACGCCCCACCAAGTGGCGGGGCGTTTTCTCTATCACAATTTCGTAGCTTACTCAGCTACAACTTCAAAGTCAATAGTTACAGACACATCTTTGTGTAATCTGATTTCAGCTTGGTATGTTCCAACCTCTTTGATCTGAGAGCCAAGAATCTTAATGTTCTTCTTGTCTACTTCATGACCCAATTTATTGATTGAATCAGCTAACTGAATGTTGTTTACAGAACCAAAAATCTTCTTACCAGCTTCACCTACCTTAGCTCCTACTTTCACTTCAGCAGCTTCTAAAGCCTTGGCGGTCTTTTCAGCCGTTTCTTTAATTTTCGCTTCCTTATGACTACGCTGTCTCATATTCTCTTCCCAAACCTTGCGATTTGACTCGGTAGCAGCAACAGCCTTCCCTTGTGGAATTAAAAAATTTCTTGCATAGCCGGGCTTAACGGTCACTAATTCATCCTTAAAGCCCAAGTTTTCAATATCTTCTCTTAGTATAATATTCATCGCTTGTCCTCCTTATTTTAACAAATCAGCAACATAAGGCATAAGGCCTAAATGACGTGCTCTTTTAATGGCTTGCGCCACTTTTCTTTGGTACTTCAAAGATGTACCAGTAATTCGACGAGGCAATAACTTACCTTGTTCATTTACGAATTGCAACAAGAAATCCGGGTCTTTGTAGTCTATGTATTTGATGCGATTCTTCTTGAATCGACAATATTTTTCTTTTTTTACATCAATCGCCGGTGGATTGAGGTATCTAATTTCTGATGAGTTTTCAGCCATGGTTCTTAAGTTTTAAGTTTTACTTTTTCTCTGCTTTAGCAGATGATTTTCTTTTCTCAATACGTTTCTTCGCATATTCTTGTGCGTGCTTTTCAAGCTTCACAGTTAAGAATCGCATCACGCGCTCATCTCTTTTGAAGGCTAGTTCTAGCTTCGAGATAAATTCGCCTTCTGCCTCGTACTGAAACAATTGGTAAAAACCGGTTGACTTTTTCTGAATGGGATAGGCCAATTTTTTCATGCCCCAGTGTTCCTCATTCTCAATTTTTGCGCCATTATCTAGCAACAAAGTTTTAAATCTGGCAACTGTTTCCTTCGCCTGCTCAGCAGACAAAACGGGAGTTATAATGAAAACAGTCTCATAATGATTGCTCATTGTAAAACATTTAATAAGTTATTTCCCAAAATTGGGGCGGCAAAAATAAGAAATATTTGCTTGAAAACAAGTGTTGTAGACAGAACAAGAATCACAAATGTAGGCAAGCTGTTTAAAAGTTTTCCTGCTTAACCCTAGTCAAAATTGTACTTTTGCTTCACGATAATTGAGCATGGGAGATTTTGTTGTTTCAGCTAGAAAGTACCGTCCTACTACATTTAACTCTGTAGTTGGGCAGCAATCGATTACCAACACCTTAAAAAACGCCATCAAAACAGATCATTTGGCGCAAGCCTTTTTGTTTTGTGGATCTAGAGGAGTAGGAAAAACTACTTGTGCCCGAATTTTAGCCAAAACGATCAACTGTTTTAATAGAACAGAGCAAATGGAAGCCTGCAACGAATGTGATTCTTGCAAGGGTTTTAACGAAGGTAGTTCGCTTAACATTTATGAGTTAGATGCCGCCTCCAATAATTCGGTAGATGACATTCGCAACCTCACCGATCAAGTGCGATTTGCGCCACAAATTGGCTCATACAAGGTGTACATTATCGATGAGGTTCACATGCTTTCCAAAAGTGCCTTTAATGCCTTTTTGAAAACTTTGGAAGAGCCTCCCGCTCATGCCATCTTTATTTTGGCTACTACTGAAAAGCACAAGATCATTCCTACCATTTTATCGCGTTGTCAGATCTTTGACTTTCATCGCATTGGAGTAGAAGACATCGCCGACCATTTGGCCTACATTGCCAAAGAAGAAACCATTGAAGCGGAAGAAGAAGCCTTGCACATGATCGCTGAAAAAGCAGATGGTGCTTTGCGAGATGCCCTTTCCATCTTTGATCAATTGGTAAGTTTTTCCGGCAATAAGCTAAGCTATGAAGCTGTGATCGAAAACCTCAACATTCTCGATTACGATTATTATTTCCGATGCACCGACCACTTATTACAAAGCCATATTTCGGAAGTATTGCTGCTCTTTAATGAGGTATTAACCAAGGGCTTCGACGGCCATTTGTTTATCAACGGCTTAGCCTCGCATTTTAGGAACCTATTGGTTTGTCAAGATGAGCAGACCTTAACTTTATTGGAGGTAGGAAAAAATATTCGAGAAAAATACCACCAACAAGCCAAAAACTGCGAAACAAACTTTTTAATGCAAGCCATGGAGGTTTGCCGTACTTGCGATGTGCAATATAAAGGCAGCAAAAACCAACGACTTTTAGTCGAGTTAAGCTTGATGCAAATGGCTTCTCTGAGGAGTCCAAATGCTCAATTGCCTGAAAAAAAAAAGCCTAGAATAAAATCCGTAGAGGAATTGCCTCAAGGCAGCGAAAGCCCAACTGCTGTAAAAGATAATGCACAAAAATCTGAAACAGCTCCTCCTCAAACAAACAAAGAACCGCTTCAAGAAAAGCAAAAAGAAGAGGCCGTAGAAAAGTCTGAGCCTAAGCCTACTCCTGCTGTTGAAACTGAAACTCAAGCAGCCCCGCTTGATCAAGCGAAAAAAGAAGTCCAAGAGACAAGTCAAGTTAAGGAACCCAAAGCAGAAGAGAAAGCAGAAAAACCACCACAAAATAACGGACTTGACAAATTTGCTAAGCTCAAAGCACAACGGGCCAAAACCTCTACCCTTTCCATAAGCAAACTAACACAAGAAGAAGAGGCCAAAGCAGAGGAAAAAGCCAAGTCGGCTTATGTAACTGAACAAAGGGAAGACTTTACGGAAGAGGTATTTCTAAAAACCTGGCAAACTTTAGCAGAAAAAATCAAAGAAGCTAACGCAGAGGGAAGCTCTATGATTTACGCAGCCATGACTACACACAAAGTAGTGCTGATGGACAATTACCAGATTGGCTTGCGGGTTGACAACAAAAGTCAGCTGGAAGAAATGACTTTAAAGCGGGGTGATATTCACGACTTCCTGCGCAAGAAGCTCAAAAATGGCTTGATTGAGCTGCATCTGAAAATAGTAAAGGACAAAAAGCAAAAGAAAGCCTACACCCCGGAAGAAAAGTTTGAAAAATTGGCCGAAGAAAACCCCATTCTTTTAAAGCTGAAAAAAGAATTTGACTTGGACTTTTTCTAAGCTTAGCGGTAAAGTTCCTTTTTCCGTTTATCAAACTCTTTCAAATTATCGCTTAAGATTCTCTAATTTAGGCGCTTCAATAATCCTAACTAAATACAATTTCATGAATATCAAGAAGATAACCCAAATCTTTACACTTGTATTAGCAAGTATGCTATGGTTTGCTTGTGGCAACAAAGCCGAAAAGCAAAGCGAGACGGCAAAGAAAGAGTACAAAACCATTGAAAACGACCCAACCAACACACGGATCTATACCCTTGATAATGGTTTAAAAGTTTACTTATCGGTAAACCAAGAAGAACCGAGAGTGCAAACTTCCATTGCCATTCGGGCAGGAAGTAAGAACGACCCAGCTACTGCTACCGGGCTTGCCCACTATTTGGAACACATGCTGTTCAAAGGCACCGATAAATTTGGTTCATCTGATTACTCAAAAGAAGCACCCCTTTTGCTTCAAATAGATAGCTTGTACGAAGTTTATCGCAATACCAAAGATGAGATGGCTCGCAAGAACATCTATGCTCAAATTGATAGTGTTTCTCAATTGGCATCCACTTTTGCTATTGCCAACGAATATGACAAAATGGTATCCGAAATGGGTGCGAAAGGAACCAACGCTTATACTTCGCAAGAGCGCACAGTTTATGTAAATGACATACCAACCAACCAATTAGACAAATGGTTAACCGTTGAAGCAGAGCGTTTCAGAAACCCTCAGATGAGACTTTTCCACACCGAATTAGAAGCAGTTTATGAAGAAAAGAACAGAACTTTAGATAGTGATTCTAGAAAAATGTGGTATGCCACCCTGCGTAATTTGTTCCCTAATCACCAATACGGACAGCAAACTACCATCGGTACAATCGATCATTTGAAAAATCCTTCGATTCAGGAAATCAAAAAATACTTTGATACCTATTATGTACCCAACAACATGGCCATTTGCTTAGCGGGTGATTTTGATCCCGACCAAGTGATTGAAATGATCAAGGAAAAGTTTGGCTCATTTGAACGCAGTGAAGTGCCAGAATTTAAAGTAGCAAAAGAAGAGCCGATTACTGAACCTATTGTTGAAGAAGTAGTTGGACCTGATGCAGAGGCGATGAGAATAGCTTATCGATTTGATGGGGTGGACAGTCGTGAATCTCGCATGATCCAAATGTGCGACATGATCTTAGCCAACCGTGCAGCTGGTTTAATTGACCTAAACCTTAATCAACAACAAAAAGTATTGGGTTCCGGCTCCTTTACTTACATTTTGTCTGATTATTCAACGCACATGCTATACGGCTCACCGAAGCAAGGTCAAAGCCTTGAAGAAGTAAAGGATTTACTTTTAGCACAAATAGATAGCTTAAAAGCCGGTGCTTTTGCTGATTGGTTGCCCAATGCAGTAATCAACGATTTAAAATTGAGCCGCATTCGTCGGAATGAATACAACCGTGGTAGAACAAGCATGATGATCAATGCTTTTATTCAAAAACGCGATTGGGAAGAAGAAGTGCACGAAATTGATGCCTTAGCGAAGATCACCAAAGAAGAGATTGTCAACTTTGCCAAAGAGAACTACAAGAACAATTACGTAGCCGTTTACAAGCGCACCGGTGAAGACATATCGGTAAAAGAAGTTGAAAAACCAAAGATCACGCCAATTGAAGTGAACCGAGACGATGCTTCTCCTTTCTTGAAAGAAGTTTCAAGCATGGCGGTAAAAGAGATCAATCCGCTTTTCTTAGATTACAAGAAAGACATTAACGAATCTACGCTTGAAAACGGAATCGTGGTTCGTAGCATAGAAAACGAATCCAACGACTTGTTTAGTCTGTATTACGTTTTTGATATGGGAACCAATAACGACAAAGCCATGGGCATTGCCATTGAGTATTTACCGTTTTTGGGAACCTCTAAGTATTCTCCGGCTGAAATTCAGCAAGAGTTTTACAAGATCGGTTGCGAGTTTGATGTCTTTGCATCGAATGAAAGAATCTATGTTACCCTTTCCGGTTTAAATGAGAACCTAGAAGAAGGCATGAAATTGTTTGAGCACCTACTTGCCGACGCTCAGCCAGAAGAAGAAGCTTTGAAAAACATGGTTTCTAACAAATTGAAAGAGCGTGCAGATGCTAAACTAAACAAAGGAAACATTTTGTTTGGTGCCATGGCTGCTTACGGACAGTACGGACCAAATTCTCCTTTCAAAAACATTTTGTCGAAAGAAGAATTAATGGCTTTACAAGCTTCTGCCTTAATTGAAAAGATCAAATCTTTGAACAGCTACGAGCACCGTGTACTTTATTATGGACCGCTAAGCAACCAAGAATTGGCGGAAACCATTAAAAGCAAGCACAATGCTCCTGCCGAATTAAAGCCATTACCGGAGGCGATTGATTTTGTAGAGCAAGAAACTGGAAACAATAAGGTTTACTTTGTGGATTACGACATGAAACAAGCAGAGATCTACATGCTTTCTAAAAAGGAAATGTACAATCCTGAAACAGTTGCCGCTGCAGCCATTTACAATGAGTATTTCGGTGGCGGAATGGGTTCTATTGTTTTCCAAGAAATGAGAGAGTCAAAAGCCCTTGCGTATTCGGTTTATTCTGTTTTCAGAAGCCCGGGTGATTCTTCTAAGTCGCATTATGTAATGGCTTACATTGGCACACAAGCCGACAAATTAAAAGAAGCCATGGCCGGAATGACAGAGCTGTTGAACAACATGCCAGAGTCAGAGAAGAGCTTTGAATTAGCGAAAAAAGCAGCTTTAGAAAAAATTAGAACCGAGCGTATTACTCGTTCTTCTAAATTGTGGAACTATGAGACTGCGCTTCGCAGAGGACTTGACCATGACTTAAGAGAAGATGTTTACCAAGCAGTACCCACCATGACCATGGCAGACTTGAAGAACTTTCATGAAAGCTATGTAAAAAACAGTGCCTACAACATTATGGTGATTGGCAAGAAAGACCGAGTAGACATGACCGCTTTAAAAGAATACGGCCCATTGACTCAATTAACCTTAGAAGAAGTATTTGGTTACTAAACTAAGCCAAACTTTTATACAAAGCCTCTCCTCGATTTAGTCAAGGAGGGGCTTTTTTGTTTTGTTGCGTTAGACTGCCCATTGAAACGTCATCGCGAGGAGGCACGACGAAGCGATCTGCTGATTTGTAAGTTGTTTAGTCAAACTGATAAAACATCCCAAGAAAACCTTCCAGCTTTTGAAAACCAAAAGGTCTTCTATTATGGTGAGGTGATCTGTACGAAAGTGGTGAACGCAATGACTGCCCTTTTAAACGTCATCGCGAGGAGGCACGACGAAGCTATCTGTTGATTTGTAAATTGTTTAATCAAACTGACAAAACATCCCATGAAAACATTTCAGCTTTTGAAAACCAAAAGGTCTTCTACTATGGTGAGGTGATCTGTAAGAAAGTGGTGAACGCAATGACTGCCAATTAAAACGTCATCGCGAGGAGGCACGACGAAGCGATCTGTTGACTTGTAAACTATCCAGTCAAACTGATAAAACATCCCAAGAAAACCTTCCAGATTTTGAAAGCAAAAAGGTCTTCTACAAGGGTGAGGTGATCTGTACGAAAGTGTTGAACGCAATGACTGCCAATTGAAACGTCATCGCGAGGAGGCACGACGAAGCGATCTGTTTAATGATTTGAATTTCGTAGTTTAATTAGATGAAAAGAATGTATGTCTATTTGATGACCAATAAAAACAACACCGTTTTGTATACCGGCATGACAAACGATTTAGAGAGAAGGGTATCAGAACATAAAAGTGGCGAGATTAAAGGCTTTACTTCAAAGTACAAATGTTATAAGCTGGTTTATTTTGAAGTTTTTCCTTCCCCAAAAGAAGCAATTAGTAGAGAAAAACAAATAAAAGGCGGTTCGAGAGCTAAAAAAGAGGCTCTTATTAACAAAGAAAACCAAGATTGGAAGGATTTAGCTGAGCATTGGAACTAACAATCAATGAACAGATTGCTTCGCTCCATTACATTCCACTCGCAATGACTGCCAATTGAAACGTCATCGCGAGGAGGCACGACGAAGCGATCTGTTGATTTGTAAATTGTTTAGTCAAACTGACAAAACATCCCATGAAAACCTTTAAGCTTTTGAAAACAAAAGTCTTGCACACCAAATAAAAAACCAAAAAGTAATAAAAAGCCTAATTTAGAAACTGGAAAATGAACAATACTGCATTACATAAGGCCAATCCCCGCCACCCCTACTTAATGTATAGCCGGCCAAAATCAACCCAACAAAAAAGCTGGAAGCCTTTTTTAGACAGTATGAAACAAAGCTCTATGGGAATTAGATTAGGTAGAAGCTCAAATTCTAGCTCAACAAGTACCAATATGGACCAAAAACTGATGCAAGTAAATGCCTTAATTGCTACTTATGAGCAAGACAGCACGTTAAGCAAAGGAGCAATGCATCAGCTAAGAAGGATTGCTGAATTGTGCCCCTATTATGATGGGATTGCGGTATACTACGCTCGTAGTTTGTGGAAAGAATTAGGGGGCTATATGCTGACTAATGATTGTGAAAGAATTGATAATACGACAAATAGAGGAAAAGCCTTTATCCGTACAAAATCTTTGCAATCAGAAAATGAAACTTTTGCAATC
>JAVJTT010000027.1:0-642 GCA_040220135.1 Vicingaceae bacterium | reverse complement strand
AACGTACAAGGCTAAAATGTCGTGCGACCTTCGCACTGGTAACCGGACCGTGTTGCTAAAGTTAGTGGAAAGTAGAGGGATTACAAAAAGCACTGGGAGCATGCATTTTTAGCCATTGTTGTGCTTAGTTTTTTCCAGTATGTAGAGACCCGAATTTTTTGCCAATTCTATCAATGGCTTTATTTTATCTTCGTTCCTAAACCAGAGGCAATTTGTCCAGTCCCATTCTTCGCTGTAGCATGCTTGTAAATCAGGAATTAAGATGTCGTAACGTTGACCCGTTTGGCTATTTTGATTCTGAAGATCGCATTTCTTTAAAATCTGGTTTAGGGTTTCAAATCGATATAGGTAAATTCTCTTCTTTCTCTTATATCTCCAGCTAAAAGTTGGGACTAAGTCAAATAGTCCAACGATAAATTTTTGCAGACTATCTCTTCGTCTCTGTAATTCACCGAATTCTTCTGTATGAATATGTGGTTCAAATTCATCCTGTGTTAGCCAATGATCAAAAACACTAACGAAGATTAGTTGGTAGTCAGAATCCTCCTTCCTTACTAAGTTCAGAAGTGAAGGTAGTTTGACTCTAATATTCTGAGCCTCTTTTTTCGATAGTTTCGTCATTCCAAATTAAGCACAACGGTT
>JAVJTT010000026.1:0-244384 GCA_040220135.1 Vicingaceae bacterium | reverse complement strand
AAATCGGCCTTGCCGAGAGTCAGACCGAAGGTCGAAAATCTTCTTGAATTTTTTTGACGTTAGCGATAGAAATTAATAAGCTCTTTAAAAATTGAAAACTTCAATTTGGGTCAATTTTGGTAGGGCTTATGGGGGGAATTATGTCCAACGTAGATATATATTGCATTAATCGTGTTTAAACAACAACAAACGTTTCTACTTACTTATTAATGTTTAAATACGTTTTCCATCCCACTGGTTTTCAGCGTTCAAGATACAAAAAACATTGAAAGAGCATTGTGAAATGCAGAAACTCAATTTTTTACGGCTGTTTTTGTCGGTTTGTGTTTGCTTCTTTGCTTTTTTTACAAAATCCGTTAACGGATTTTGCGAGCTTCCAAATAGCTACCATGATTTACTAGACTGCCTTAGCCGCAATGCACTATACAGCGTTTTAGCACTAGGTTTTACTTTAGTCTTGACCTAGAAATATAAATTTCCCGTTCGAAATATTAATGTCTCCAAATTGTGAGTTAGAATATCCTATTCTTAGAAACTTTTGTCCTTTAAGCTCATATTTTCTTTTAGGCTTTTTTATAGTTCTCAGTTTAAAATAGGTAATTACAGGTCGGTTGTGTCTGTATATTTCAAGTTTATTATCAAGCCATGGGTCTGTAGTCCATAAAATGCTATCCTTTCTAGTAGCAGTAATCAAAATTTCAGAAGAGTCAACTGTAAAACTTGTGTTAGATTCTTGGTCAATAATTAGGTAGTCATAACTTCCTACAAAATCAGGATGTTCATCTTTAAAATTGAAATCTTTCCAAGATTGTTCTATTGTTTTAACCAATGAGTCCATTCTAAGAGAATCAGATTGAGAGAAAGACTCCAAGCAAAAAACAAAGCAAACTATGATCGAGAGTGATTTCATGTAATTTGTGCTAACGGTTTGGCTAAAGCAGGTGTGCCGGTTTTTGATTAGGACTACTAAAGTAGCGATTTATCCGCCTTTGGCGGGAAAGCTGCTGAAACCTCAGAAGCTAAATCGAAGCACGGCGAATCTTAGTAGTTAAAACTACGCCAAACAAAAGTAAAGTAGAGGCAATTACTTCGCTGCGCCCGTGCCTTCGCCGAAAGTAGCTTTCAGCTACTGCAGGCAGGAGCGGCTCGCGGTATGGCCTTTTTGCCAGACGAATGGTTATTGAAAAACCTTGTACACATGTGTTTGAGGTGCTGATGTGTTCAGTTATTTTTTCTTTAGCGTTTTGGTGGTCAATCTTTTAAGTTTAATTCTCTGTCCTTTTTGCTTGACCAAAAAGAACGAAAAAGTCAAGACAAATCAAAGCTTCCGCTCACTGTCCCTCGCCGGCTCGCTGATTTGTCCGGCCGCCCAATTAAAAATCCTAGCGGATTTTAATATTTCTCAGTCCGAAAGTTTTTAAGTCAAGAAAAGTGTAAAGGATCTATCTATAACGCTTTACGGAAAATCGTTTGTGCGTTTTGCAATTGAACACAACGCTCCGACTATGTAATGTAGCCGCAAGCAGTGTCAGTTAAATTAAGCACTAAAGGTAATCAAGCCTTTGCCAAACGTTGACTGCGGCTACCCGCCTGCGGGTCGGGTAGGTATTTTATAGTTTTTGTAAGCAACTGGTTTTTATTTATATTCTTGAACTAGAACTTCTGTCGGTATGTGAAGAGTAGTATGTAATTTCCGAATCATCTGTAAAGTTAATTTTCGTTTTTTATTTAAAATCTCACTAACTCTACTTTTGAATCCAACAACTTCTGCTAAATCTTTTTGCTTCATCCCCATTTGTTCCATCCGAAACTTTATCGCTTCAATAGGGTCGGGCATTCCAATTGGGAAGTTTTCATTTTCATATTGGTCTATAAGAATAGAAAGAATTTCTAATTCGTCACCTTCTTCAGTTCCTTTTTTTGCATCAAAAATGTCCTCTAGTCTGTTGAGCGCATTTTGATAATCTTTTTTACTTCTAATCGGTACTATTTTCATAATTATATCTTGTTAGCGTCAATTTTATCATATTCTGCATGAGTGCCGATAAATCTTATCCAGCATATTTGAAATTCGAAATTGAACTTTACAATCAATCGATAATGGTTGCCTTTTATATTATAAACGATTCTATTGTCCTTAAGAATACTTGCACTTGGGTAATCACTTTTTAACTCATTCAGATCTCTCCAGTTTGACTTTTCAGTTTCTCTAAACCAAGACTTCAATTGCTCTTCGCAGTCAGCATGATCCGTCCAAAAATCTCGTAAAGTTCTTTTTGCAATTACCCTCACACTAAAAGTTTAAGGCAAATGTACTAAATGTTACCAAATTGGTAACATTTGTAGGCTTGTTGCTAACGTTTTGGCTAAAGCAGGTGTGTCGGTTTTTGATTATGACTACTAAAGTAGCGACTTATCCGCCTTTGGCGGGAAAGCCGCTGAAACTTCAGAAGCTAAATCGAAGCACGGCGAAATTCAGTACTTAAAGCTACGCCAATCGGAAGTAGAGTAGAGGCAATTACTTCGCTGCGCCCGTGCTTTCGCCGAAAGTAGCTTTCAGCTACTGCAGGCAGGAGCGGATCGCGGCATGGCCCTTTGCCCAACGAATGATTATTGAAAACCCTTGTGCACATGTGTTTGAGGTGCTGTTAGGGGGCGCTATTTTTCTTTTAAAATCTTTTGTAGTTTATCAGGACTTTGACGATTATCCCAAAAAGCAGTAATATAAATTTTATCTTTCGTCAATTTATAGATTATACTGAAATGCCCCATTGCGCATTTTCTAGTAGCAGAGTAATCTGTTTTAGTCGAAGCTTTAGGGTTAGTCGAGATGAAATCTAGTCGATCCTCAACTAGGTCAATTATTTTTAAAGAATAATTATTTGAATGATTCTTTTGAATCCAATACGCTAATATGTCAAGAAATTGAGATTTTGCTGTTTCAGTCCAAACTATTTCAAACCTTACTTTTTCTTTATCCACTCTCTAGCATCATTTATAACACTTTCATGGGAGTGGGTTCTGCCATCTGCGATATCTTGGTCACTTTTTTTTAAGAGCTCGAGCTGCTCCTTAGTAAATCTGTAAGTATCTGATTTGCCTGACGACTCCTTAAGCAGAGAGTCTAAAGCTTTGAGAAGCTTAGGATTGTCAACATTTAATAAGCGATCTATCAAATTATTTCTTAAAATGTCAATTTGAGTCATATCTCAAAGTTAGTTAATTCTCCCTTTCGTTCGGACTATGCCCCCCTAACGTAGTAGTATGTTGCATTAGCCGTTTTTAAACGAGAAGAAACAATTGTAAGCGTTCATTAAGAAATTAAATACGTTTTCCATCCTACTAGCTTTCAGCGTTCAAGATACAAAAAACATTGAAAGAGTATTGTGAAAAAAAGAAACTCAAATTTTTATAATAATGCTGAGACATTAAACCCATCGAAGAAAGATATAAATGAAGGTTTGGAGCTCATTCAACATTCAAACTCTGAAGTGGCTTTTCTGAGAGTTCAGAACAAAACTTTATTAGATGTGATAAAGAATTAAAAGGGTAACAAAGTATGCTATCTTCCTAATAATAAGGCGAAATCATTAAATACACCACCACTCCGGTTATGGTTACATACAGCCAAATGGGTAAGGTAATGCGAGCAATTTTTTTGTGCTTATCAAATTTTTCTGACAGTGCCCTAACAAAGGTGATCAAGACCAATGGCACAATGGCAATGGCAAGTAGGATGTGGGTGATGAGAATGAAGAAGTAAATGTTCCGCATCATGCCCTCGCCACCATAAGGAGTTGATTCTGCTAAGGTGTGGTAGGTCACGTAAGAGAGTAAAAACAAGACCGATAAAACCAAAGCTGAGATCATCAATCTCTTATGCAGAATAATGTTCTTCTTCTTTATCGCAATCAAGCCTGCAATTAAAACAAGGGTAGTAAGGCCGTTGATAAAAGCATTTAATTTCGGCAGAAAAAAGACTTCATCTCCTACTTCCCAGCTTTTAGGCATCAAGTACAAAACAGCCACTACCACCGGAATCAAAACTGACGCAATAATGATAAGCGACTTAAATTTTTGATTATTTACTTTCCCCATTTATTTCTCTTTTTTTAAACTTCTGCGCCTTAGCTTTTGCTAGATAAAGGATTAAAGATTCAAGGTTTCAACTCAATTCCTACTCACTATCTATATCTAAGGTCTAAAGTCTATTCTCTCTACTCTATTCTCTCTACTCTATACTCCCTTCTCTCTACTCTCCTCTCTATACTCAATACTCCCTTCTCTATCCTCTCTGCTCTATCCTCTCTGCTCTAGTTCTACTTCTCTTTCAAAGGAGCAAACTCTTCACGGTAAAGGATTTCAATCGCATCCATTAGATCATTGGTTTCAGAAGTGCTCGTCCCATCAAAAACACCTCGAATGCGACCTTGTTTATCCACCAAGATTAAATTTGAAGTGTGCAGAAAACCGCCCGGTGCCAAATCGTCTACCATAGCATTGGCAAAATAACCTTCAAATGCCACTTGATAAATGTCTTCTTTGTCTCCGGTTACAAAAGTCCAAACTGAATCCATCGCATGTACTTTATCGGCATAAGCTCGAAGCACCTCTACACTATCGTGCGAAGGGTTGACGGTATGCGACAATAGTCTGAAATCTTTGCGATCGTAGAAGTGCTTTTGCAGCTCTAACATGTGGGTGGCCATTTTAGGACAAATGGTGGGGCAGGTAGCAAAGAAAAAGTCAGCTACATAGATCTTCCCTTCAAAATCTGCTTGGGTTACCTTTTCACCGTTCTGATTGGTAAAAGAAAAATCAGGAATGGTATGATACAAGGTATCACCATTAGCCTGAACTTCTTTAGGCCCTATGATGGGAAGCCGCTTAAAGTTGTTTACTCCGGTATGTAAAAAAAGGTAAAATAAAGAAGGTAGTAACAAGATCGAGATCAAGATTACTACCTTTTGAAGTCTTTTGTTTTTCATAAACTACAAGGTCACATCAGCATATCGGCCTCATTGTGAATATAAATAGCTTCAGTTAGTGCCATCACAATTAAATAGGCTACTAATACTATATAGGGTAACGCTACTGCATATATAAAGTTTTTATATTCATGCTTTAAGTGCATGTAGTATGCTACAATGTAGTAAGCCTTAACAAGTGTAAGAACTATGAAAGTCCACTTCACAAATGTCCAGGCGAGGCCCATATCTTTCCAGATCAAACCCAAGGTTACTTCCACAGCTGTTACAGCTAGTAAAAGCCAGAAGATAACCCAAATGGTTTTACGCATTTTCTTTCCCTCTTCTTCAGAGTGGTGATTCACATATTCTGCGGTTCTATCGTAATCAGACATATCTTAAATATTCTAAGGTAAATTATATTAAATAGAAGAAGGTAAATACGAATACCCATACTAAGTCAACAAAGTGCCAATAAAGGCCTACTTTTTCTACCATTTCGTAATGTCCTCTTTTCTCATAGGTCCCTTTCAACACATTCACAAAAATGATAAAATTCAAAACCACCCCACTAAATACGTGAGTTCCGTGGAAACCGGTAATAAAGAAGAAAAAGTCACCAAACAAGGGTACTCCATATTCATTAACGGTTAAGTTAGCCCCATAAACCTCAGTACCTGACTGAATCAAGGCTGCCGCTTCCGCTCCGGTTACCTCAACTCCACTGGGCAACAATAAGCCTTCTTTGGCATCAGAAAGCCATTGAGCAATGGTTCCATCAGCTAGTTGCAAAGCGCCTAACTCAGTGCCATGGATAAAATGATACCATTCCCAAGCTTGTGAACCAACGAATATTAAACCACCTACAATGGTCAATGTCATCCAAAGGGTAACGCCTTTTTTGTTCATACGATGCCCTGCCTCAACGGCTAACACCATGGTTACCGAACTCATGATCAAGATGAAGGTCATCAAAGCCACATATAAAAGTGGGTGATCACCATGCATAAAGGGGAAGTGGGTAAATACGTTTTCAGCTATCGGCCAAACTTCTTCAAAACGGTGTCTCATGTAACCGTAAGAAATTAACAAAGCGGAAAATGTAAAAGCATCAGATACCAAGAAAAACCACATCATGATCTTTCCATAACTAACATTGAAAGGAGAAATTCCTCCTCCCCACAATTTCTTTGCATCAACCGGCGTAGAATGTCCTGCCATAAGAATTAAATTAAATAACCGTTCTAAAGAATATGTATAAATAAATCCAAATACCGCCCATAAAATGCCAGTACATGGAACACACCTGCAAACCTAATAAATTTTTTGACGAATATTTTTCTCTAAAGGCATTAAAAAGTACTACACCCAAGGCTATCATTCCACCTACTAAATGCAGTAAGTGCATCCAAGAAATGATGTATAAATAAGAACCTGAGGCATTTTGACTAGGTCCGGTAAAGAAAATGCCTGCATCTATCAGCTTTCCATAGCCCAACAGCTGCATTACTATAAAAGCAATTCCGAGTATCATAGTAAGTGAAACGGCCGACTTTATCGCCGCTTTATTGTCTTTTTTTGCCGCATAATTAGCCCAAATCATACTGATGCTACTGACAGCAATCACAAGGGTACTCCACAAAAACATTTCAGGGAGCTCAAACTGTAGCCAGTTTCCATCGCCCTTTCTAACAATTACAGCACTTGTTAAACCGGCAAATAGCATTACAATGCTCAACATTCCCATTACCAACAAGGGCTTTGAGACTCGCTTTCTTTTGTATTCCTGATATTCTTTTTTATCCAAAGTTGCTTCTATCATCAATTTAAACTTTATCAATATACCATGCCACTAAAACTATGGGCACGTATATAAAACTTGCAAACATTACTTTGGTTGCCGCTTTGTTAGACTTTTTTTGGAAAAGCTTAATAGAGGGCCAAAGCATTAACAAGCCGGCAATCAAAAACAAGCTTAAAGCCAAGCGCCCGGTAATACCAAAAAAGGTTGGCAACATGCTCACCAAAATCATAAACAAGCAATAGAGCAAGATCATGAAGGCTGAAGTAATATCCTTGCCTCCTTTAGAAGGCAAAAGTCGAAAACCGGCTTTGGCATAATCTTCATCAGCCTTCCAGGCAATGGCCCAAAAATGAGGAAACTGCCACATGAATTGCAAAGCAAAAAGCAGCCCAGGCTCTAGGCCAAATTCTCCGCTATAGGCCACATAGCCCAACATGGGCGGAATGGCTCCGGGAAAAGCCCCAACAAAAACAGCCCAAGGGGTTAATTGCTTTAAGGGAGTGTAAACCGCTACATAAAGGAATAAAGCTAAAGCCCCTAAAATTCCGCTCAAGGGGTTTAACAGAATCCATAGCATACAAATTCCAATTAAACCACTTATAGATGCCACCCAATAGGCTTCGTTTACACCCATTCTACCAGTAACTAGTGGACGCAACTGGGTTCGGCTCATTAAGCCATCTAAGTCTTTTTCAATAATTTGATTGAAGCCATTAGAAGATCCGGTTACTAAAAAGCCGCCTATACAGAGGTATAATAATTCGGCACCATTAACATGTTCTGCGGCAATCAAGTATCCCATGGCCGCAGAAAACACAACCAAAGAAGCCAGTCTCAGCTTAAAGAAAGCTGCGTAGTCTTTCAACTTTGCTAGCACAAAATTTAACGAAATGGCTTTTTCAGAAGATACCTCCATATACAAACTTCTTCGAGGGTGCAAAAATACTTAATTCACTTCTTGTAAGTTGCTCTTACAGCTAAAAATCAAAGTATCGATTAAACAAATTTGTTCGCAGTCGGAGGTAAATTAATTGGTCTTTGTAATGAGTAAAGTCACTTTTCTCTTCCCTCCAAAAATAACCGAGACTAGCGGTCAAATTCCATTTGGGCTTTAGCAGATAAGAAACTTTAGCATCAGCCATTTGAGTGCGACTGCTAATTCCTTGTCCGATGTAATTTTCATATTCCTTCTCTCGGTTCTGATTCGAAAGCTCTAGATTGTCTCCAAAGTTTGTTCCCACAGGTGAAACCCCTCTCAAGGAATTGTTGTATTGCAAACTTATAGCCCAACGGTTCTTTCGGTATTGAATTCGACTTACCAACTCTTGAAAGTTGGCCCCTAATGGATGCGCTAAAGATTGATTGTAGTTACTGTAAGCTTGGCTTGGGTTAGTATGGGCGTATGTAAACGGACGGACTATATTAAATTCTATCAAATGAGAAAGTCCCTTTATCCCAAAGTCATTCGCTCCTTGCCAGCCTGCTTGTATTCCATATTTATTGGCCCACCAGCCAGATTGAATGTCTTGATCAGGGTTTCGATACTGATTAAGGTCAGCCCTCAACTCATCGAGCAAGAACTCATCAAAGAGCAGCTGAAAATAAAATTTTTGAGTTTTAGATGGTGTTACTTTAAGATTGGCTCCTAGCAAGGCGTTATCTGATGAGCCAAGCGAGAACTCTACCGGTCGATAAAAAATAACCGGATTCAGGTATTGCGCATCAAAGCCTCTTTGGTAGTTGCCTTCATTTCCGGCCCATACTATGCTTTCAAAAATGCCGATGCTCAACCAGTCTACTATTTGCCAATCTAAAAAATGCGTGGCCGTGTACTTTCGCTGAAACCAAGAAGGTCTGCCCTCAACACCATAAATGTTTTGCTGCATGGCAAAAAGATTGGTGTACTTAATTTTCCAAAAACTGGTTTCTAGCTTAAAGTAAGGCATAGCATTACCAAAATCTGAAAGCAATAGAGAGCGGTAGCCATTGCCAATAAAGTTGCGCCCGTAACCAGCTTCAAAAGTGAAAAAACGCCGGCTTTTATATTGCACAAAGGCATCAATAAAATCGCTGTTAATGGTACTAGTCCCTCGGGCTACATTCATGCCGGGTACCACCTTTTTTGAGTCGATGTATCGATTTTGATAGTTTAAATAGTCGGCATTCAAATTAAGGTAAAGTGCTCTAAACTTCCATTTTCTATAATCAGCTGCCAATTGTGCTCCAAAACCAAAGCGATTTGCCAATTCTTCTTGTGTAAGGTCTTGTCCACTTAAGACATCTACCACAGGTATTGCCCCCAATTTTAGATCTCCTGAGCGGACCTCAAGCAGGGCCTCTTCAAAGTAAAAAGTATCGACTTTTGATTGAAAAGTACCTTCCGTTTGATAATTAATGGAATCAGAGCGCCATTGGTTTTCTGCATGGCTAATTTGCCCCTTAGTTTGCCCTAAGAAAGCTAAGCAAAACACCATGGCTAAACTAAAGCGTAGCATGCTAATCTATTTTATCTCTTTTGATTGGCACTAAAAACAGTGCACCGATAGAAGCAAAAACAATAATCGCCAGGATTAAGAAAGTAATGCTGGTATTTAGGTCTTGCACCAATACCGAATAAGAAATCAAGAGGATATTGAAAAGGTAAATAATGCTAACCGTTTGTGCGTGATTAAGCCCCAATTTGATCAATCGATGATGAATGTGGTTGCTATCTGCCTGAAAAGGTGAAGTCCCCTTGATCATGCGATAAACAAAAATGCGAAAGGTATCAAGCAAGGGGTATGAAAGCACTGACATGGCAAAAATGGGCTTTGAAATACTCATCATATTGCTGGGAATGGCCGCAGGGGAAAATTCAATGACTCGAATGGCCAAAGTGCAAATAATGAGACCCACAATTAGGGAACCGGAGTCTCCCATAAAAATATTAGCCGGGTAAAAATTAAAGCGTAAAAAACCGAGCAAGGCACCAGCCAAAGAAAAAGCAATGATGGCATCTACCGTGCTACCGACAAGCAAAAACCAAACGCCGAAAGCGATGGAAGCTATGCAGCCAACACCGCCGGCCAAGCCATCAACTCCATCAATAATATTGAAGGCATTTATAATCACGACAAAGGTGAAGATGGAAAGGGAAATGCTCGCCCAATCCGGTAAGTCTCTCACTTCAAATATGCCATACAAACTGGTGATCTTAATATCGGCCATTAAAACCATAATAAAAGCTACCAACAAGTGACCAATTAGCTTTTTAACAGCAGCTGTACCAATAATATCATCCTTTATTCCAATGAAGAACATTACGATGATACTCGGAATAAGGTACTTAATGTAACCTATGTCTTCAGAAGGGTAACAGATCAAAAAAGAAAATAGCGTGCCTGCAAAAATCATGATTCCACCCATAGATGGAACTCGATGTTTATGAAGTTTTCTTGCTTCTCCCGGTTCGTCAAATAAATTTTTCAGCTCCGCTACTTTGATAAACGAAGGTGTAGCAAACAAGACGATGAAAAAAGATATAAGAATAGAAAGTGCTACTGTCATTGCATGCTACTTTAGATGACAAATATACTTTTAGTAGTTAAAATAGAGGTTCTGAAAATTAGTACTAAGTCCGATATAAATATGCAGTGAATTCTGCTGTGGTGTTTGAAAAGTAATTGGGGTATTAGTATCTCTATATTGCAAGCCAATACTGAAAGTCAGGTTGTTTGCCGTATTGACTAAATAAGATTGGCGAGCATCTAAAAAAGCAATTTCTGTTTGCTCTTGTTGAATGTAATTCCCAATAAGTCGGCTCATGAAGCGTCCTTTCGACCAATAAACAGCTCCTAAAAGTTCTTGAAAGTCACCTGAAACAGGGTGAGTTAAACTTTCATTGTAATGATGGAATAGTGAGGTATTGTTCTGATTAGTGCGCGCATTGAACTCGGCTTGAAAAGTTAAGGCATCACTTACAAACCACTTGCCACCAAGCTGTGTACTCAATTGATCTACCTCAAAGTCATTCATGGCTAGCTGTCCATAAAACAAAACTTTCTTCACTAATTGATAAGAAAAATTGATGCCTTGTCGACTATTTCCTTTCTGCCCATCACCTTCTATTAAACTATTTAGAAAGATAAGAGGCACATAGTAATTCGCTCCTACCGGAATGTTTCCGCCTGAATCTAAACTTGGAAAGATGGTTCCTTCAAAAAGTGAAAGATTCAACTTTTGACTAGGGGCATAAGACAAAAAATGGAAGGCTGCCTGCTTTCTCTCGAACAGGCCCTCACCGTTTCCGTTTGAATTAATTCTATCTAAGTCTTGAAAAAGCGTAAATAAATTCTCGTACTTCAGCTTCCCTTTCCACCAATTACTTTGAATTCTAAAGAAAGGGTAGTTGAAACTTAAATCAGAAAGTAAAAAAGAACGGTATCCATTTCCGATAAAGTGTTTGTCGCTACCGAACTGAAAGGTAAATCGATCAGAGGCTTGATAAACTAGTCGGGAAGAAGCCATATTAAAGTCAAAACCGTCATTGAATCGCTTTACTCTACCTTGACCGTAAGCGACACTACTGGCTTGTGTTCTTCTGCTTAAATAAAGCGGCAAATTGGCTTGATTTTCTCTAAAAGAAGAAAGCACGCTAATTTTATCACCCAAGTCTAATCGGAGTCTAAAACCCCGCATATTCTTATACAAGTCAATTTCTCTAGGATCTTCTCTTTCCTCAAACCCAAATTGAAGATTTAAAAGCGGATCAAGTGTTAAGACAATTTGATTGGTATCGAGTTGAATGAGATGTTCGTGAAAGAATTTACGCGATACAAAGGATTTATCCGTTTGCCTCTTTAGTTGTAAATAGGGCAAAAGATTTTGTTGCTGCGCTTCAGTAAGTTTCAGGTCTCTTTGCAACAAAGGTTTGAATGAAAAGTGAAGCCTCTGTTCGTTTTCCAGTAATTGTTGCTCGAGCGGAATGTAAAATTGGTGATTTAAAGAAACGGTCTGATTCTGAGCTTGAAGTGAGGAACTAAATGCCCCAATAAAAAGCCAAATTAAGCCATAAAGCTTAAGAACTTGCAAACTCCATTTGCTTAACTTCTTCATAAACCGCTTGAATTCCTGCTTCTAATTCAATTTGGTGTTTCCAACCGATACTGTGAATCTTACTTACATCCATCAGTTTTCTGGGTGTACCGTCTGGCTTCGATGTGTCAAACTTAAGTTCGCCTTCAAAACCAACTACTTTCTTAATGAGTAAAGCTAAATCTTTGATCGCGATATCTTCACCGGTTCCCACATTAAACCAATCGGTGCCTTCGTACTCATTCATTAAAACGAGGCAGGCATCAGCAAGGTCGTCAACATGCAAAAACTCGCGCTTCGGACTTCCTGTACCCCAAATTTCAACAGATTCAGCACCTTCTACTTTTGCAGTATGAAACTTTCGTAACAAGGCCGGTAAAACATGAGAGTTGTTTAAGTCGTAATTGTCGTTTGGACCATATAAATTTGTTGGCATGGCCGAAATGAAGTTATCTCCGTATTGCCGTTGGTAGTTTTCACACAATTTGATTCCAGCAATTTTAGCAATCGCATAGGGCTCATTAGTTGGCTCTAAGTCATCGGTCAATAAATACTCTTCTTTTAATGGTTGTGGTGCCATTTTAGGGTAGATGCAAGAAGAACCTAAAAACAATAGCTTTTCTACTTTTATTTGATGGGCCGCCTGAATAATGTTGGCCTCAATCATCAAGTTATCATAAAGAAAATCAGCTCGATAAATGTTGTTGGCATTTATGCCACCCACTTTTGCCGCAGCCAAAAAAACATATTCCGGTCTTTCATTTTCAAAAAAAGATTGAACAGCGGCTTGGTTGCGTAGATCTAATTCAGATGAAGTTTTGAAAACTAGGTTTTCATAACCTTCCTCTTTCAATTTTCGAACAATGGCTGAACCGACCATGCCTCGGTGACCAGCAACGTAAATCTTAGCATTTTTATTCATGAAAATCGTATACTTTATGCCCCCCTTCCATGAGGTATTTGTCTCTCTTAAATAAGGCTAAATCAGCCTTGATCATGTCTTTTACTAATCCGTCTACACCAAAGGTTGGTTTCCAGCCTAATTCAGTTCTAGCTTTGGTCGAATCACCAACTAGTAGTTCAACTTCTGTAGGTCTAAAATATTTCGGATCTACTTTTACAATTTCTTTACCAGTGGCTTTATTAATGCCAACTTCATCGACACCATTGCCTTTCCATTCAACCTCTATCTCTAACTCAGCAAATGCTTTTGCTACAAACTCTCTAACTTCAATGGTTTCTCCAGTTGCCAAAACGTAATCTTCTGCTTTGTCTTGCTGTAGCATACGCCACATTCCTTCAACGTAATCTTTAGCATGCCCCCAGTCTCTTTTTGCATCCAGGTTTCCAAGGTACATGCATTCTTGCATTCCCAATTTAATTCTAGCGGCTGCACGGGTAATTTTTCGGGTCACAAATGTTTCCCCTCGCAACGGACTCTCATGGTTAAAAAGTATCCCATTACAAGCATACATATCATAGGCTTCACGGTAATTCTTTACAATCCAAAAGGCATACAATTTTGCCACGCCATAAGGGCTCCGAGGATAAAAAGGTGTTTTCTCAGTTTGTGGTATTTCTTGTACTTTACCGTATAACTCAGAAGTAGAGGCTTGGTAAAATCGCGTTTTCTTTTCCAAACCTAAAATCCGAATCGCCTCTAAAATTCTTAAGGTTCCTACCGCATCAGAATTGGCCGTATATTCCGGTGTTTCAAAAGACACTTTCACATGCGACTGAGCGGCTAAATTATACACCTCGTCGGGCTGCACCTCTTGAATGATTCTTGTCAGGTTTGAAGAATCGGTCATGTCTCCATAATGCAAAGTAAACTTAACGTTCTTCTCGTGAGGATCTTGATATAGGTGATCAATACGATCAGTGTTAAAAAGTGAACTTCTTCTTTTTATTCCGTGAACCTCATATCCTTTGGCTAATAACAATTCGGATAGATAGGCACCATCTTGGCCGGTTACTCCGGTAATTAAGGCAACTTTACTCATAGTCATTTATTTGAAATGCAATATTAAACTTTTTCAGGCGGTGACTAAGAACCATTGGTTCAATAAATCTTCTCTATTGTAAAGCATCGGCTCTTTACTTTTCCAATTTATCACTTCTCCACCCATGGCTTCTACAATAGCTTGTCCGGCGGCAGTGTCCCATTCCATAGTTGGAGCAAAGCGAGGATAGGCATCCGCTTTCCCTTCTGCCACCATGCACAATTTTAAGGAACTGCCTACAGAAATCACTTCGACCTCTCCCTTTTCCTCTTTCTTCTCATTCATAAATTCCATGGTTTCCTCAGACATATGCGAACGACTGCCTACAATAGTAAAAGGACGTTCATGCTTCTTGGGCAACTGATTTTCATCCGCCATCCAATCTTCTATGTTAGTTGACGCTTTACTATAGTCTTCCACCTTAAAGGACCCAAGTCCCTTTGCCCCAAAGTAAAGGGCATCTTTTACCGGAACGTAAATTACGCCAAGAATTGCTTTTTGTTGATGAATTAAAGCAATGTTGACTGTAAACTCTCCATTGCGCTTCACAAACTCTTTGGTTCCATCTAGTGGGTCTACCATCCAGAAATAATCCCAATTCTTTCTTTCCTCGAAAGCTATGTCTCTCCCTTCCTCACTCAAAATTGGAAAAGCTTTTTTCTCTAAGTCTTCCACAATGGCTAAGTGTGATTGCTTGTCTGCCTCTGTTAAAGGTGATTTATCATCTTTATGCTCTACGGCAAAATCAGAGTTGTAAACTTCTAGTATTGCATTGCCTGCTTTTAAAGATGTCAGACAAATTGATTGCAATAGGGTTTTTAGTTCTTCTTTGGTCATGTAAATATTTTTAGAGGTAGATGTAATTTAAAATAAAGGCACTAGCCAACATGTATAAAATGGTTAATGGAAGGCCAATGCGCATATAGTCTTTAAAGGAATATGCCCCTGGGCCATATACCATTAGGTTGGTTTGATATCCAATAGGAGTAATAAAATTCGCCGCTGCCCCAAAAGAGACAATTAAAATAAAAGGCAGTGGATCTAAACTGAGTTCCATGGCTAAAGCAACAGAAATAGGAAATAGTATGGCTACCGCAGCTTTGTTGGTGATGTAAGCAGCCAGTAAATTAGTGACCGCAAAAATCAGCACCAAAAACCCAAAACTTCCCAAGTAAGGGTTTAAAAAGAGAAATAAGTCCGCTAAATAAATGGAGGCTCCGGAGTTAATCATCGCCTTTCCTAGTCCCAGTCCAAAAGCAATGAGGAGGATCAAATCAAAATCGAGTCCTTTTCTAATTTCATTCAATGGCACAATTTTCATAAAAATTGCGAGCAACAGTACAGCCGTTAAACAGGTTAATAAAGAAACTGAGGTCAAAGCAGCTAGGAAGATAGAAGCAATTAATCCAAGAAACACAACTGAAACTTTTTTCACATTTACCTTTTCAGGCTCTTCAGTATGGGTTAAAACATAAAAGGCTTGGTGATTTTTTGTTCTACTTAAAAAATCTGTCCCACTAAAAACCAATAACACATCACCTGCTCTTAACTCTACTTCCCCTAACTTGCCGCTCAGACTTTCACCATTTCTATGTATCGCCACAATGGCTGCATCAAAACGGGCCCTAAAATCAGTGTCTTGTACTTTCTTGCCGATTAGGGCGGAATTGAAAGACACCACAATCTCATTCATGCTTGACTTATTACCTAACATTCTCTCTACTTTTTTGGGAAGAGTAAGGCCTAGGTTTTGTTTTTGTATTTCATCTACAGAAGCAGTTTCTCCGGCAAATATTAAGGCATCGTCTTTTTGAATTCTTTCATCCGGTGAGACCGGGGCAATGCTTTGTCCATCACGAATTATCTCTACCAAGTACAAACCTTTCAGGTTTCGAAAACCACCATCTTGAACACTTTTGCCAATTAACTTAGAACCAGACTTAACTTGAGTTTCAATAAAATACTCTCGCTTGGTTTGCATTAAGCTATTGATTTCCGTTGCCTTATTCGGTAAAAGCTTATCTCCAAAAAGCATCAAGTAGATCAAGCCAATGACTAACATGGGCAAGCCAACCCAAGCAAAATCAAATATCGACAAGGAATCAAAGCCAGCATCCACAGCAAGGCCATTCACGATCAAGTTGGTACTTGTACCAATTAAGGTTACACAACCTCCAAGAATAGCAGCATAGGATAGTGGGATAAGTAACTTGGAAGCCGAGATACTTCTCTCATTTGCCCACTTGTTAACATAGGGCATCATCATAGCCACTAAAGGAGTATTATTAAAGAAGGCAGAGAATGAGGCCACGGTAGCCATCATCGAAAACTTAAAATAGGCGGTGGATTGATTTCTGCCAAATAAGCGATTAAAAAGCACATCAATCACCGATGATTTTCTAAAAATATCGCTAATAATAAGCAGCAGAATAATAACCGCCAACTGCTCATTGGCAAAACCATGAATGGCTTCAGCCGGACTTAAGACACCTCCTAAAACCAATGCAAAAAGAGCCAGTAAAAAACTAACTGTTGGACGAAATAACTCCAAGTACAGTGCGGTTAATAAAAACAGCACTACAAATAAAATCAAGATAATGGATGGAGTCATCATCTGCTAAAACGCTTAGTAAGCCGGGGCGGCACCACCAATTTGCTCAATGGGATGCCAAGTGGTTTTTACTTCCAAGAACTCTTTGATTCGATAAGGGCTCGCAAAAAATTTAGTTGAAAATTCAGAAGCTTTCCAATACCGGATTCGTTTCAAGTTTTCTACTCCTTCCAGTTGAAGTTGTTGAACCAAATTTTCATCTTTACCAAGATAGAGCAAGGCATTCACATCCATGTGCTTCGTAAAATGGGGTGCTAACTCATCGACCTTTCCTGTCAATATATTAACCACTCCGCTTGGCATATCAGAGTGTTGTAAGACCTCTGCAAAAGTGATGGCACTACTTGGGGAATTTTCAGAAGCTAAAATCACCACTGAATTACCACTGCTAATTGCACTTAGGATTGAGCTTACAAAACCTTCAAAGCCGGCTTCTTGATCGCAAAGCACAGAAACCAACCCAACTGGTTCTAGAATTGAAAAGTTAAAATGACTGCTCGCCACCGGATTAACGGAACTGAAAAGCTGTTGAAATTTATCTGTCCAACCGGCAAAGTAAATTATGCGATCAATGAGCAAAGCCACTTTTTCCTTGGCTTTATTTTCCGTTAAACCTTCCTCTTTCACCAAAAGCATGGCAAATTCGGCTTGTCGACTCTCCATGTGTTCAGCAATGCGGTATAGGATTTGCCCACGGTTAAAGGCCGAACGACCCGCCCAAGAAGACTGTGCTTTTCTGGCGGCAACAACCGCATTTCTAAAGTCTTTTCTTGAAGCCAAGCAAATGTTGCCAAGCTCGTCCCCCTTTGCTCCTTTCGCCACATAATAGCGACCTGATTCGGTTCTTGGGAACTTACCGTTAATGTATAGTTTATATGTCTTCAAAACTTCAATGCGATTTGCCATGAGTTTATCTTTTTACCGTTAAATATGCGTCTAATCCATGTAAGCCGCCTTCTCTGCCAAAGCCACTCTCTTTGTAACCTCCAAAAGGAGACGTAGGGTCAAATTTGTTAAAGGTGTTGGCCCAAACTACACCGGCTTTTAGCTGACCACTTAAGTTAAAAGCTTTTGAACCTTTGTCGGTCCATACTCCAGCCGACAAACCATAAGGCGTGTTATTGGCTTTTTCTATCACCTCATCTACCGTTCTAAAAGTTTGAATGGCCAATACCGGACCGAAAATTTCTTCTTTAGCAATGCGACTCGATTGCGCTACATCAAAGAAAAGCGTTGGCTTGCAGAAGTACCCTTTTTTAGGAACATCAACTGATGATTGATGAGACTTTAAGCCTTCTTCTTTGCCAATTTTCAAGTATTTCTGAATGGTTTCAAATTGTTGCTTAGAGTTAATGGCTCCTACATCTGTGTTCTTATCCATAGGATCTCCAACTATCAATGTATCAAGACGGTCAATCAGTTTTCTTTCTACTTCATCCTTTATAGACTCTTGAACAAACAATCGAGAACCGGCACAACAGACATGACCTTGATTAAAGAAAATTCCGTTGATTACCCCTTCCACTGCTTGATCGATCGGAGCGTCTTCGAAAATAATGTTGGCTGCCTTTCCACCCAACTCAAGAGTTGCTTTTTTAGCTGTTCCGGCAATTGCTTTTTGAATAATTTTCCCAACGTCTGTAGACCCTGTAAAGGCGACTTTATCAATATCTGGATGTTCAACAAGTGCCGCTCCAGTTTTTCCAGCTCCAGTAATTATATTCACTACCCCTTCTGGCAAGCCTGACTCTTGAATTAATTCCGCTAATTTAAGTGCTGTAAGTGGAGTGGTTTCGGCTGGCTTCAGCACAACTGTATTTCCACAAGCAAGAGCCGGAGCTATTTTCCAAGCTGCCATAAGCAAGGGAAAGTTCCAAGGGATAATTTGACCGGCTACTCCAAGCGGACTCACTGCTGCATTTGGAAACGCATATTCTAATTTATCAGCCCAACCGGCATAGTAAAAGAAATGTGCTGCGGCTAGAGGAATGTCAATATCTCTCGCCTCTTTAATGGGTTTTCCCCCATCCATTGTTTCAATGACCGCAAACTCACGGGCTCTTTCTTGAATCAGGCGAGCAATTCGAAAAATGTATTTTCCTCTCTCTTTAGCCGGCAGAGCGCTCCATTTTGGAAATGCTTTACGCGCTGATTTCACTGCCGCATCCACATCTTGCTCATTGGCCTCGGCTACTTTGGCAATGGTTTCTTCGGTTGCCGGATTTGTGGTAGTAAAGTATTTTTTTGATTTCGGTTTGACGAATTTCCCCCCAATAAAAAGTTGATACTCTTCTTTTAACTTAATGTGAGAAGTGCTCTCCGGCGCTTCTGCATAGCTCCAGTCTGTATCAAACTTGAGGGAAAAAGCGTTTTCTTTTTTACTCATGTCTTAGTCTTTTGAAAAATAATCAGCCGATTGATAAGCGCCGCTTTCCTGTTTCGCCAATTGCATTAAAACATCATTTGCTAATCGACTGGCTCCAAAGCGAAACCATTCATTGCTTAACCATGCATTGCCTAATGTTTCCTTTACCATTGCTAAATAATGCAAAGCGGTTTTAGCATCCGAAATTCCACCTGCTGGTTTCATTCCTACCATTTTTCCACTTTTCAAGAAATGGTCTTTAATCGCTTCTAGCATTAATAAAGTAATGGGCATGGTTGCGGCTGGTGAAATCTTTCCGGTAGACGTTTTAATAAAATCGGCTCCGGCTTGAATCGCAATATCACTGGCTCTTCGAACTTGGTCAGGTGTTCCCAACTCTCCGGTTTCTAAAATCACCTTTAATCTTGCCTTTCCACAAGCTTCTTTAATCTTCGCAATTTCATCGTACACGTATTGGTAATCTCCCTGATGGAAGCGTCCTCGAGAAATTACCATATCTACTTCATCAGCTCCTAAATCTACCGCTAGTTTAGTATCGGCTAGTTTCACTTCTTCAGAAGACATTCCTGCGGGAAAGGCAGTTGCCACTGAGGCTACTTTCACTTCACTTCCTTGCAAAGCCTTCTTAGCCACCCCAACCATAGTCGGATAAACACAAACGGCAGCCACTGTGGGCACTTGCATACTATCGTCTAAATGCATGGCTTTGTAGCAAAGCTGCTTTACTTTTCCTTCGGTATCTTTTCCTTCTAGAGTGGTCAGGTCAATCATACTTAAGGCAAGCTTTAAGCCTTCTATTTTAGAAGACTTTTTAATGCTTCGTGTCTTAAATTTAGCAGCTCGTTCTACTAAGCCAACTTGATCTATTTTAGGTGAATTGAAAAAATCAGGCACGTTCTTTCTTTTTATGAGAGCTCAAAGATAGCAGAATTAAGCTGAATAGCTTGCTTCAGTCACAATCTCTAAAGTCTTTCGTTTTACCCTTTCTATCAATTTGATTGTACTCACTTTGAGGGGCTAATGCCTGCCAATTACCATTAGCTAACAGCCTAGTTTTTTGTTAAATTTGCCCGCTCAAATGAAAGACGAAGGCAAAAATATATTTTCAGTTTTTGATGAGATCTTACCGCGCTCAGCTAAAGAAGATATGCTGCAACAAAAAGCAAAAGTTCTTTGGATGACAGGCTTAAGCGGTTCCGGCAAAACTACCGTTGCCAAACAGCTTGAGAAAGAACTTCACCAAATGGGGTTTTTGACTCAATTGTTAGATGGCGATAATATTCGAAGTGGGATCAACAACAATCTGGGATTTTCAGATGCCGATCGAACTGAAAACATTCGAAGAATAGCAGAAGTTTCTAAGCTGTTTCTTAATTGCGGAGTCATTACCATTAACTGTTTTGTAAGTCCTACCAAAGCGATTCGAAAGCAAGCCGAAGAAATTATTGGAAGCCAAGATTTTATTGAAATTTTCATTGACACGCCCTTAGAAGTGTGTGAAGCAAGAGATGTAAAAGGCCTTTATAAAAAAGCACGAAAAGGGGAAATCAAAGATTTTACCGGCATAAGTGCACCTTTTGAAGCACCTGAAAAGGCGATACAAGTAGAAACAGTAAATCGAACTATTGCTGAATCAGCTCAACAGATACTAAACAATATAATACCACAAATACAAAAACCAGCAGAAGCATAAGCCATGCAAACTTATAATTTAACTCACCTCAAAGAATTGGAATCGGAAGCGATCTATGTGGTTAGAGAAGTAGCTTCCCAATTCGAGAATCCAGTGCTTTTATTTTCCGGTGGAAAAGACTCTATCGTCTGCGCCCACATTGCGAAAAAAGCGTTCTACCCAGCTAAAGTTCCATTTCCGCTAATGCATGTTGATACCGGACATAACTTTCCGGAAACCATCGCCTTTCGAGATAAGTTCATAGAAAAAATGGGAGCTAACTTAATCGTAGCTTCTGTTCAAGCCTCTATTGACCAAGGCAGAGTGGTAGAGGAAAAAGGCTACAACGCCAGTAGAAATGGTTTACAGACCACCACTCTTTTAGATGCCATCGAAGAACACAAATTCGATGCAGCCATGGGCGGTGCCAGAAGAGATGAAGAAAAAGCGAGAGCGAAGGAAAGATTCTTTTCTCACCGCGATGAGTTTGGCCAATGGGACCCTAAAAACCAACGACCTGAGTTGTGGAATATTTTTAACGGTTTCAAGCATTTTGGTGAGAACTTTAGAGTTTTCCCGATAAGTAACTGGACTGAAATGGATGTTTGGCAGTACATCTTAGCCGAAGGCATTGAACTCCCTCCCCTTTACTTTGCCCACCAAAGGGAAGTTTTCAAAAGGGATGGTGTACTGATGTCGTGCACAGACGTTATTCAACAAAAGGAGGATGAAAAAAACATGGAGATGACGGTGCGATTTAGAACCATTGGCGACATGACTTGTACTGGAGCAGTAGAGTCAGATGCCGATACCTTAGAAAAAATCATTGAAGAAGTAGCTGCCACTAGAACTACGGAAAGAGGCACGCGATCTGACGACAAACGATCAGAAGCAGCTATGGAAGACCGAAAGAAACAAGGGTATTTCTAAAATAGGAAATATGAAATTAGAAATAGGAAAGAAAGCAGAAAGATGAAAGCAATCGGAAAGTTGAAAAATGAAAAGTCGTTTTTAGTTTATTAACCTATTCAAATGCCTTTTTCAAATTCACATACCGACTTAAAAGATAGAACAAAGCAGTTTGCTTTGGCAATAATTGAATTAACAAAAAACTTAAATCAAAATTTAGCTGAAAGAGAAATAGCAAAACAATTAATCAGAAGTGGAATGTCCGTTGGAGCGAATACTCGCTCGGCATTTAGAGGTCGATCTTCGAAAGAGTACAAAGCCAAATTAGGCGTTGTGATTGAAGAAGCTGATGAATGCACCTATTGGATGGATTTGTTAACAGCATCAAAAGCGAATATCGATCCGGACTTAGTAGGGCAGCTTCAGGTCGAAGCCAACGAATTACTATCAATTTTCATCTCTTTAGTCAAAAAGGGTGATTAAGACGAAAGTTCCCACTTTCATATTTCATATTTCAGCTTTCATATTTAGTATTATGTGTTTCTAGTTTCTAGTTTCACATTTCAAATTTTAAAAAACTATGAGTTCATATTTAGACATGGAACTTCTGCGATTTTCAACTGCAGGAAGTGTGGATGACGGAAAAAGTACTTTGATAGGTAGATTACTATACGATAGTAAGTCGATTTTTGAAGATCAATACGAAGCAATAGAACAAACAAGTAAGAAGAAAGGTGATGAGCACGTAAACCTTGCTTTACTAACTGACGGACTAAGGTCTGAAAGAGAGCAAGGAATTACTATTGATGTAGCCTACCGTTACTTTGCTACCCCAAAGCGAAAGTTTATTATTGCCGATACACCGGGTCATATTCAGTACACCAGAAATATGGTAACCGGTGCTTCAACTTCTAACTTGTCAATCATTCTAATTGACGCTAGAAAAGGAATTATTGAGCAAACCTACCGTCACACTTTTATTGCTTCTTTGTTAGGAATTCCTCATGTGGTTTTCTGTATCAATAAGATGGATTTAGTTGACTACAGTGAAGAGGTGTTTGAAGACATTAAAAAGAAAACAGAAGCCTTTGCCTCCAAATTAGATGTGAAGGACATTCACTTCATTCCAATTTCTGCTCTTAAAGGCGACAATGTGGTGAACAAGTCTAAGAACATGGACTGGTACCAAGGTGGAACCTTGCTTTATTTACTTGAAAACATTCACATCGGGAGCGACCACAATCACATTGATTGTCGATTCCCTGTGCAGTATGTAGTTCGACCTCAGTCTGACGAATTTCACGACTACCGAGGATACGCAGGACGAATTGGCGGTGGGGTTTTTAAGCCAGGTGACAAAGTAGTGGCTTTACCCTCCGGCTTTACTTCAAAAATCAAGTCGATTGACACCCTTGAAGGCCCCATTGAAGAAGCATTTGCGCCTATGTCTGTGACCATGACCTTGGAAGACGAGATTGACATTAGTAGAGGTGACATGATCGTTAGAGAAAATAACCAACCGGAAGTTTCTCAAGACGTTGAAGTCATGATCTGTTGGATGAACGAAAGGCCCCTTCAACTTAGAGGGAAGTACGCTTTAAAGCATACCAGTAATGATGCACGATGTGTCATTAAAGACATTAAGTATAAGCTTGACATCAATACTTTGCACCGAATAGAAGACGACAAAAACATCGAAATGAACGACATTGCTCGGATTAGCTTACGTACTACCAAGCCCCTATTTTTTGATGGCTACAAAAAGAATAGAATTACCGGAAGCTTAATATTGATTGACGAGGCGACACACGAGACAGTAGGCGCAGGAATGATCATTGACTAATAAAAGTCAGATCGTTTTAGGGCTTTGTTCAAGCGACGAATCAGCATTTTTGAGTCGTAAACTTTCATTTCATCGAGTTGAAATACCTTATAGGCAAGTAAGTTTTCTGTATCTACAATGTAATATTCGAAAACAATAAGCTCTCCTTCATTCGGCTGACCTTTTAAATGCTCGTTGTCGTAAACGCGACTGTCTAAAATGTACTTATAACCCGCATTCAAAAGTGGCTTATGCCTAGACTTAGTGGTAATGGCGTAGCGGTTAGGATAGCCCATCGCTGCTACGGTAAGCTCTCGATTGGCTTCCTTAATTACCTTGTTATGGTTCGTTTGTCGAAGATGAATGTAACGTGCTTGAGATTTCCCATTTTCATCAGCTGTTACTTGAATTGGTTCAAACTTGAAAAAGATGATCTTTTCTGTATCTAGATCTTCAGGCAAGCCATCCATTATTTGAACTTCTTGAGCAATCATTAAAAAAGGAAGAAGCAAACTAAAAGTAAAAACAGCAACTTTCATGACCCTACGAAGATAAGAGAAAGAAGAATAGAATTTACTCATCGCTAAAGTCTTGCAATACTTTTCGGTAAGCATTAAAGAGTTTTGACTTAGAAACAAAGCCAACGTACCTTCCTTTATCAATTACAGGTAAATTCCACGCCCCACTTTCGTTGAATTTCTTCATCACTAAATCCATGGAATCGCTGGAAGAAACGTGGGTTGGGTAATTACTCATTACTTCTTCTACTAGAATTTTATCATAACTCTCCGGCTCAAACATCACCTGTCGTATATCGTCTAGCAACACTACACCTTCTAGGCCTCCATCTTCATTTATAACCGGAAAAATATTTCGGCGCGACCGAGAAACTACCTCTACCAACCTACCCAAAGTATCTTGAGGATAAACAATGGAAAAATCCTTCTCCACTTCAGTTTGAAGTTTCATTAAAGTAAGTACCGCCTTGTCTTTGTCATGGGTAATTAACTCCCCTCGCTTGGCTAATTGCATCGTATACAAAGAGTGTGGGTTGTAATACCTAGAAGTTAAAAAAGCGATAGCAGCTGTGATCATTAGTGGGATAACCAGCTCGTAACCACCGGTAATCTCTGCAATTAAAAAGAGCGCAGTTAAGGGTGCATGTAAAATTCCGGCAATTACACCTCCCATACCTACAAGGGTGAAGTTTCTTTCAGAGAGTCCGAACACTTCCAATATATTAATCGCTCTAGCGAATACAAAACCGACCACAGAACCAATAAACAAAGAGGGTGCGAAGACTCCCCCTATTCCACCTGCGCCAAGTGTTACCGTAGTTGCAATTGCTTTCACAAAAACGATGGCTAAGAGAAAGAGAATTACTACCCAAATATTTTCTTTAAAATCGTAGAAGTAGCTGCCCTCTAATAAAGAAAGTACATCTCCATTTAGCAGCTGTTTAATAGAACTAAATCCTTCCCCGTATAAAGGAGGAAATAGAAAGATCAATAAACCTAGAATAATTGAGCCAATAACAACTCGTTTAAATCTGCCTTTAATTTTTTCAAATTGATTTTCAATGGACCAGTATATTTTACAGAAATAGACGGAGATCATTCCTGTAATGGCACCCAATAAAATGTAAAATGGAAGATCAGAAAAAGTAAAATCTTCTACCACTTTAATGTTGAACAAAGCCTCATCTCCCAGCATAAATGAGGAAGTCAAGGCTGCGGATACAGAAGCCATTAAAAGTGGAATTAGAGAGGTAGCAGTAAGGTCAAGCATAATTACTTCCAAGGCAAAAACGATGGCCGCAATAGGGGCATTGAAAATTCCTGACATGGCTCCGGCAGCACCACAACCGAGCATTAAAGTGGTAACCTTATAATTCATTCTACCTAGCTTGGCAAAATTGGAACCAATGGCGCTACTAGCACCAACTGTTGGCCCCTCCAGACCTACAGAACCACCAAAACCAACTGTGATCATGCTGGTTAGCAATGAAGCATAAGTAGACTTTTTAGGCATGCGAGAACTCTTCTTAGAAATGGCATAAAGTGTAGCCGGTATTCCATGACCGACCTTACTTCTTAGGCCATAGCGAACCATTAATACAGTAAGCAGTATTCCAATACCGGGGTAAACAAAATAAAGGAAGTTTTCATAATCAATTACGAACTCCGACTTCAGTAAAGACTGAATAAAGTGCACCATATTCTTTAGAAATATAGCAGCTAGTCCGGAAGAAAAACCCACTAAGATACTGAGCAAGATTACAAACTGGCGGTCTGTCATGTGCCGATGTCGCCAAACTAAAAACTTCCGCAGCAACATCCTACTGGTAGCTGGCGCATTCTTGATGAAGCGATATAGCAAACGGAGTCCTTTTTTGAAGAGCTTTTTGATCATACCCTACTACTCCTTGAAAGATACATTTGAAGACCTAAAGTGAATATCTCGTTGAGGGAATGGAATGTGTACGTTGTTCTCTCTAAATTTTTGATCAATAGCAAAGCGCAAGCGACTTTTGGTACTTTCAATTCGCCAAACTTGATCTGTCCAAAAAAGTAATTTGAAGTCAAGTGATGAATCCCCAAAATCTTCAAAGCGAACAAAAGGCTTAATTCGATTAGAAATAACCTCCTCTTCCTCGCCACATTCTAATAGTAATTTCTCTACCAAACGAACATCTGATCCATATGCCACTCCAACTTCTACCTCAAAACGGGTTAGTCGGTTACTGTTGCTCCAATTGATTACCCTATCGTTTACCAATTGAGAATTTGGAACAATCACCACAATGCCTTCCCGGGTTCTAACTTTCGATGTTCTTAAGTTAATTCTCTTGACCGTAGCCACCATTCCGTTATCCATCTCCACCACATCTCCGATCATTACATCGCCTTCAAACAAAAGAATCATACCGGAAACAAAATCACGAAACGCCTCTTGTAGTCCAAATCCTAATCCTACAAACAAGGCTGAAGAACCAATAATTAAAACGGTTATATCAATGCCTACACTTTTAAGCGCTATGGTAATCCCAATGATGTAGATAATGTACTTCCCAATTTGAATAACTGCATGCTGCTTGCCTTCTGTAACCCAGCTTTTCGTTTCTGACTTACGTCGAACTAAGCGTTCCAAGGCTTTTACTACTAGCCTAATCAATAACAAGATTAAAACGATTACCACTAAATTGTAGATGGACAAGGTGTAGTCCTTGAACTCTAAGAGCTCAAACTCTAAAGCTTTACGGACTGAATCCCAAATATCTTTTAACTCCTCTACCATTTTCTAGCTCAAAATAATTCTTCCCAATTCATTTGCCAAGGCTTTTTTTGCCTCTTCTAACTTTAAAATATCTTGCAAGGTTTCATCAAAGTCTTCCGATCTATCTTTTAAGCTTTCTTGTTTCTCACGAATCATGTGTTGCACTTTGTTCAAGCGCCAAGAGCAAATTCCTTTATGCACTTTTTGTTGCAGAATTTGCTCTTCTAAAATGGTTAAGATATTATGCCGCTCTTCCCAATTCACGCTCAAGGCATACTTTTCCATCAGGCTTTCAATGGCAAAGCTACTAATCGATTTATCTTGATTGGAGACCAAATCGTTCTCCTTAACAGGCTTTCCCTCTTCTACAGATTGTTTAAAAAGCGAATAAATCTTCTGAAAAACTTCATCTTCGAAAGACAAATTATCTTGCTCTACCTCAAACACAACATACTCACTCACGGTAGCATCAATCGCAGAGTCCTCGTCTTCTGCATTCGGAATTTGTATCTGCTCTCCACCGAATTTAATCAAGGTTCGAATGACATCTTTCTCTTGGTAACTGAGTAGGTTTAGCTGCTGAGGCTTTTCTTCTTCAGTAGCCTCAAAAGGCATATCATCGAGCGAAGGAGGAGGTGGCTCTTCACCGGAATGACTTCGCTCTTGCCGCTTTTGCTCCTTGATCTTTTTGTTCAAATTCTCGCGACGAACTTTATTCAGCTCACTCATCAGCGCTTGCTCGCCTATGTCCATCAGATCGCTGCACTCTTGCACATAAACCGAACGCGCAATCGGATCGGGAATTAAGCCAATGCTGCTCACAATACTTTTAATCAAAGAAGCACGTTTCATGGGATCATTCCCCACCTCATTAAGCAGCAGCTTCGTTTTAAAACGAATAAAATCCACTGCCTCCTCTTTCAAAAAAGCCAACAACTCTTCTTGGCTCTTTTCCATGGCAAAAGAGTCAGGATCTTCTCCTTCCGGGAAAGCGAGTACTTTAACATTCATCCCCTCTTCTAGAATCATGTCAATTCCACGGAAGGCTGCCTTTATGCCCGCAGTATCTCCATCAAAAAGGATGGTTACGTTTTGTGTATAGCGCTTAATCAGTTGAATTTGACCTTCCGTTAAGGAGGTTCCCGAAGAGGCCACTACATTTTCAACCCCATTCTGATGCAGCGAAATCACATCGGTATAGCCTTCTACTAAATAGCAGTTATCGTGCTCAACAATTTTGCGCTTCGCTAAGTGTAACCCGTATAAAACGCGACTTTTATGGTAAATATCCGATTCAGGAGAATTGAGGTATTTAGCTACTTTCTTATCGGCCGAAAGTGTCCTCCCTCCAAAACCAATCGGTCTTCCTGAAATATTATGGATGGGAAAGATCACCCGTCCTTTAAAGCGGTCAAACTTCTTTTTTCCTTCTTCTTTTACAATGGTTAATCCCGCTCTTTCTAAGTACTCTAATTTATAGCCTTTATCTAAAGCTGACTTGGTAAAAGCCTCCCACTCATCCGGACTGTAACCCAAGCTAAACTTATCTATAGTGCCTTCTCGATAGCCTCTTTCTTTGAAATAAGAAAGCCCGATGGCTCGACCGTTTTCAGTTTCTTTTAATTGATCTTGAAAAAAATCGGAAGCGAATTGAGTGATTAGAAAAAGGCTCTCTTTTTCATTGGCGGCTTGAATTTGCTCTGCACTTTGTTCCTCTTCTTCAATTTCAATGTTGTATTTATTGGCTAGGTACTTAAGCGACTCTGGATAAGTATAGTGCTCATGCTCCATGATAAAGTTCACGGCACCACCAGCCTCACCACAGCCAAAGCATTTGTAAATTCCCTTAGCAGGAGAAACAGTAAAAGAGGGCGTTTTTTCATTGTGGAAGGGACAAAGCCCCAAAAGATTTGCTCCCCGCTTTTTTAGGTTCACAAAATCACCTACCACCTCCTCTACTCGGGCGGTATTCAGTATTTCTTCAACGGTATCCTTGGGAATCAAAGTGACTCAATTTTTAACGAAGTTAAGTAAAGATATGTGAGAATAGCATGCTGCAAAAGCTCAGCTTCACCAAATTAGCAATTGGTGGTCAACAGATTGTTCAGGCATGCCTAAGTCACTTAAGACCCAGCTTTAAGGAGTCAGCAGCAGAAAGCTTTTCATCCATATTTACTTCAGCGGCCAAACTGCCATCATCGTTCCAAACCTTCCACTTTCCAATACGCAAATCATTCTCATACTCTCCGGCCAATTTCTTCTTCCCATTCTCGTAATACACCACGGAAAACCCATCTCTTATACCACTTCTATACTTCCCTTCGCTCCATTTCATCCCATTTTCGTAGTAAAATGTCCAAATGCCATTTCGTTCTCCGTTTAGCAATTCGCCTTCCAACTTAAGTCTTCCGTTGGGGTAGCGTTCTTCTACTTTTTCTTTCTTGTATGCTACTTGGGGTTCGGTTTGCTGGGTCTCTTCTTTGGCAGAATTTTCACAAGCAAAGAAGGCAGTCGCCAAAAGGAGAAGGATTACGTATCTCATGACTTTACTTTTTACGTTCTGTGGTATACAAGACAAGGTCGCGCAATGAATTTCTAGCTTCGTTTTCCGGAAATTCATTTAACAAATCCAAGGCTTTGTCTCGGTATTCATTCATGCGTTCAGTGGCGTATTGTATGCCACCCGATTGCAGTACAAAATTAATCACCTCTTGTACTTTTTTATCGTCGTTATTGTTGTTCTTAACGGTTTTTATAATTTTTCTGCGCTCTGATTTTTTCGCTTTTGAGAGTGCATAGATCAAGGGCAAGGTCATCTTCTTCTCTTTAATGTCGATGCCCGAAGGTTTTCCAATGTCTTCTCCGCTGCCATAATCAAAAAGGTCGTCTTTGATCTGAAAACAAATCCCTACGGTTTCTCCAAACTGCCGCATTTTCTCTACGGTAGCTTCATCTTGTTTAGCCGACTGTGCTCCGGTTGCACAACAAGAAGCAATTAAAGTGGCTGTTTTTTTGGTGATGATGTCAAAGTAAACTTCTTCACTAATGTCTAACTTCCTCGCCTTTTCTATCTGGAGCAATTCTCCTTCGCTCATCAATTTAACCGAAGTGCTTACGATACGTAAGAGTTCAAATTCATTATTCTCTACCGAAAGTAACAAACCTCGAGAAAGTAAGTAATCACCTACCAAAACGGCAATTTTGTTTTTCCAAAGGGCATTGATGCTAAAGAAGCCTCTTCGCTTATAGGCTTCATCTACCACATCATCGTGTACCAAAGTAGCTGTGTGTAGCAATTCAATTAAAGAAGCTGCTGAGTAGGTAGAATCGTTGGAGTTTCCAAAAAGCTTGGCCGATAAAAACACGAACATGGGCCGCATTTGCTTGCCTTTTCGCTTTACAATGTAATGGGTAATCTTATCGAGCAGTGGCACCGAACTTTTCATGCTGTTGCGGAAATGCTTCTCGAAGTCTTGCATTTCTGCCTCAATCGGCTGCTTTATTTGCTTTAAGCTAATTTTCATGCGGCTAACAAAAGTACCTTAATCAAGTGTAACGGCTCCATTTTTGTTCGCCAATTGACCACAAGCCGCATCAATGTCTTTTCCGCGACTTCTGCGCACGTTCACTACCAAGTTTTTGTTTTCTAAAAAGGCCGCAAAGGCATCTACCTTTTTCGGATCGGCTTGTTGAAATTCTCCATCATCAATAGGGTTGTATTCAATGATGTTTATTTTACAAGGCACGTGCTTGCAGAATTCAGCCAACTCTGCTGCATCTTGTAATTCGTCGTTAAAGTCTTTAAAAATAATGTACTCGTAGGTTACTCGACTTCGCGTTTTCTCATAAAAGTGCTTGAGTGCCTCAGCTAATGCAGCTAAATTATTCTGCTCATTGATGGGCATGATCTTATCCCGCTTTTCATCATTAGCGGCATGTAGCGAAAGGGCCAAGTTAAACTTCACCTCATCGTCGCCTAAACGACGAATTAGTTTGGCAATGCCGGCAGTTGAAACCGTAATGCGCTTGGGAGACATCCCCAAACCGTCTTCCGAAGTAATGCGATCAACCGATTTAAGCAATTGAGAATAGTTTAACAAAGGTTCGCCCATGCCCATATAAACGATGTTTGAGAGGGGCAGGTGATAGTACTTTTCCGACTGTTCTTTAATCAAAGCAACTTGGTCGTAAATTTCATCAAAACGAATGTTGCGCATGAGCTTCAGTTTGCCGGTAGCGCAAAACTTACAAGCCAAACTGCAACCAATCTGAGAAGAGATACAGGCTGTCATGCGGTTAGAAGTAGGAATTAAAACTCCTTCGGTAATTTTTCCATCCGCCAGTTCAAAGGCATTTTTAATAGTGCGGTCGTTACTGATCTGCTCTTCAGCAATACGCACTGCCGGTAACTCAAAGTGAGTTTCTAAGAAAGCTCTCAGCGATTTAGAAAGATTTGTCATTTCCTCAAAAGAGCGGGCAGACTTTTGCCATAGCCACTCATAAAGCTGCTTGGCGCGAAAGGCTTTTTCGCCATGCTCAACGAAGAAACTTTTCATTTCTTCCAAGCTCAAATCCCTGATGTTTTTCTTTGCTGTCATTGAAGCCGCAAAGGTAAGGTGGTAAGGATTAGCATCCTATTGAATCACAAATGGAAATTAATCAGTTCGTAAAGAAGACGTGAGACTGTCAGTTCGAGCGAAGTCGAGAACTAGACAGTATTCTATTTAACTCAATAAGTCTATAAGCTGCTTTGATTATTCAAGCTCTTGCAGTATTCGCTGCAATTCGCGAATTAATATTTAGCACTTAAAACTGACATTCCTATCCTTACTTTTGCTTTTATGTTGTTAAAAACAGATTTGCTTTACACGGCTCTTGGCAAGCCTATAAAAAACGGCATGCTGCGATTAGCCAAAGACGGTACTGTTTTAGAAGTCGGCACCCAACTTCATGCAGAAGAGGCAAATGTGAAGTACCTGCCCGGAGCGCTTTGCCCCGGATTTGTAAATACCCATTGCCATTTGGAGCTTTCTCATTTAAAGGGAAAAATAAACAGTGGTGAAGGCTTGATTGCCTTTATCAAAGGCGTGCAAAATGAGCGTAAAGCTGAGGAAGAAGAAATTCAAAATGCTCTTGCACAAGCTGATCAAGCCATGTGGAAGGCCGGTATTGTAGCGGTTGGTGACATTTCTAATGGAACTTCGACTTTCAAGCAAAAACAAAGCTCTCCCATCACTTACCATACTTTTGTGGAACTTTTTGGCTTTGACCCGACTCAAGCAGAATCGGTTTGGAAAAGAGGTAAAGAAATCAAATTCACTGCTGAAAACATGGGCTTAACAGCCTCTTTGGTACCGCACAGTCCGTATTCGGTTTCTAAGGCATTGTTTTCACTGCTTAAAGCAGAGCAAAACAACAGCCCAATGTGCATTCACAACCAAGAAACGGCGGCAGAAAATGAGTTTTATCAAAGCGGTACCGGCGGTTTTAAGAATATGTTAGAAAGCTTTGGTTTGTCAATAGATCACTTTCAGGGTCAAAAGCAAAACTCTTTACCTGCTTACTTGCCTTATCTCCCAAATGAAAAGCCCTTGTTGCTGGTGCACAATACTTATACCTCTAAGGCCGATATTGAAGAGGCGGAAAAGCTTCACCCAAACTTGTATTGGTGTTTTTGTCCGCGAGCAAACGATTACATTGAATCTCGTCTACCACAAATGGAGCTATTTCTTGAACAAGGGATAAAATGCACCTTGGGCACCGACAGCTTAGCCTCAAACTATAGCCTCTCCATTTGGGAAGAAATGAAATTGATCAAAAAGCACTATCCTCAAATTAGCCTAGAAGCTTTAATGGAATGGGGCTGTAAAAATGGAGCTGAATTTTTAGGCATGAAGGACTTAGGAGGCTTTGAAGTGGGCAAAAAACCAGGAGTGAATTGGTTGAAGGGCTTAAATGGTGACGGAAGCCTTGAGGGTGTTGAAGTGCAGAAGGTAATTTTCTAGTTCTAAAGCGAAGAAACTCAATGCTCATGCAATCCTTTTTAATCCAATAGCGTCTTTCGCATGGAGAAAACTGAAGTATGAAAAATAAATCATTCTATCTCTTCCTATTTTTAATCATCAGTAAACTTGGTTTAGGGCAAAACTACATTCCTAATTACAGCTTCGAGGATACTGCAAGGAGAATTAACACCCCCTTGCATCCAGCAAAAGACTGGGTAGCAGCCACTAATGAAGGGTGGAATTATTATACTCCAGTTCATAACGCGCATTATCCAGATTGGGGTACACCTGATAATGTAAATGGTTTTCAGCAAGCTAAGACGGGAAATGCATACGTAGGCATTAATTTGTATAACTTATGGAGTGTATATAGAAATCCTAGGAGGGAATACATGCAAGTGCAATTAAAACGCCCTTTAGAGTTTGACAGCACTTACTGTTTTCAATTATACATCAGTTTAGCAGATTCCATTCATTTTGCTTCTAAGAATATACTTCTCATCAAATGCAGTATCAGGAAACCACAGAGAGCATTTACCTTACACTCCTCAATTAGTAGTTTCGCCCAATACATACATTACAGACAGAATAAATTGGGTCAAAATAGATCTGCAATACCAAGCCCAAGGAGGAGAAGAATACATTACCATTGGCAATTTTAATGATACCAATTACATTGATACCACCTTTGTTCCCGGAGGCGGCAGTCAGGTTTGGATGCAAGCCAGCTATTACTATTTAGATGATATCTGGCTCAGCCATTGCGATAGTTTACCGGAAAGTTTAGTTACCGGCTTAAATGAGCCTTTTTTGCGCCAAAGGTTTAAGGTTTATCCTAATCCTTTTGTTTCAGAAATAACCTTAGAAAGTAAGAGCAAAGAAAACTTAGTATTTGCGCTGTATAATAGTTTAGGGCAGGAGGTAGAAGTTCAGATACAACAATTTGAGGGACGTTATCAAATAGTGACTGATGATATTCCCATCGGATTATATTGGTTGCAAATTAATGATGGGCTGAGAAGTAAGACGGTTAAGTTGATCAAGCATTAGTTTTCTTTCTGCTTTTCCTTTTTGTCTTGAAACAAAAAGAAAGAAAAAGTTCAATTTACCAATGCCTTGTATTGAGATAGTATCAAAGGTCAAAGACCTGCCAGGTTTTTTAAACCTGGCAGGTCTGACCAAAACAAGAAGCGAATTCAAGTTTTGTGTCTCTTTGCTTCAAGGGACTTCAATCAATGCTAGCGCATTGAATATAGATCAAAACGGAGCTTTATTTTGTCTACTCTCGATACTATTTTCTTGTCACATCGAGTGTTTTGGCCTTTGGCCAAAAATTATCGAGATGGACAAGAAAATCACTCGAGCTGACAAAATATTGGCATACCTCATAACACCGGAAAGTCAGCCTCTAATTGAAAGGGCTTTAATGTCAGTTTGAGGGGTAGCCTTTATTTATTGGTTAGGTAATTAATGAAAAATGACTATAGCATTTATAAACGCTAGATTGCCTGCCTGCAGCTGGCAGGCTTCGTTCCATTTTATTCCACTCGTAATGACAGCGTATTAGCAGACCTTCTAGGTTTTAGAAACCTAAAAGGTCTTCAAGCTCATATAAAAGAGTCAGTTTATCAATGTTGCCAGAAGAAAATAATTTCAAAGCAGGTATTTGGAAGATAGAATTGGGTTAGTTAGCGCTAGTCGATTTCTTGGCCATCTCAATACTTTCTAACAGTTGGTAAAAACACTCGATCTGACAAAAAACCAAATAAGAAAACCTAATGGCTTCTAAATCAGCTTCAACAATGCCTCGGCAATCACCAAGTCTGTAGGAGTAGTGATTTTTATATTCTCGGGGTTGCCAGCTACGAGATAGACTGAATTCCCGGCTGCCTCATAAACAGATGCGTCATCCGTAAAAGTTGGTTGATAAGATTGCTGATAAGCAGCTTTCAGCTTCTCAACATCAAAACACTGTGGGGTTTGTACCAAGCAATATTTCTTTCGGTCGCGAGCATGTGAGTTTTGCCCTTCAATTTCTCTTAAGCTATCCTTCATTTCTACAACAGGAATAGCCGATCCTTTATTGGCAGCTATTTCAAAGGCTTCCAAAATGCATTTTTCACTGACTAAAGGTCTCACAGAATCGTGAATTCCAACCATGCCTTCGCTAACTGCTGCTAAGCCAGCTTTTACTGAATCAAAGCGTTCGGCACCTCCAGCCACTACTCTTAAGTTTGCAAAAGAAGTTCCGTGCGCCATAATTTGCCAGCGAGCCTTTTCGACTTGCGGCAAAACCAAAATTAGTTCAGCTTGCGGTAGGGCTTTTTGAAAGCGCCTTAACGTATGAAATAAAATGGGTTCTCCTTGTAAAGGAAGAAATTGCTTGGGCGTATCAGTTCCCATGCGACTGCCTTTGCCTCCGGCTACTATAATAACCGACTGTTTCACCTTAGAGGATCAACATGGCATCGCCATAGCTGTAGAAGCGGTATTTTTCTTTAATCGCCTCTTGGTAAGCTTTCATCACTAAATCATAGCCTCCAAAAGCCGCGGCTTGCATCAAGAGCGTAGATTCCGGAGTATGGAAATTAGTAATCATCATATCGGCAATGCTAAAGTCATAAGGCGGAAAGATGAACTTATTGGTCCAGCCTTTATACGGTTTTAAGAACCCATCTGTAGATACCGAAGTTTCAATTGAGCGCATACTAGTAGTTCCAACAGCGCAAATTTTACTTTTATTTCGCTTGGCCTTGTTCACCATTTCAGCAGTGTCTCCGGGGATCTCCATTTCCTCCGAATCCATCTTGTGTTTGGTCAGGTCTTCTACCTCCACCGGACGGAAAGTACCTAAGCCAACATGTAGCGTAACGTAAGCAAAGTCAACCCCTTTAATTTCTAAACGCTTCAGTAAGTTTTTACTAAAGTGAAGTCCTGCCGTAGGCGCAGCAACTGCTCCTTCGTTTTTGGCATAAACCGTTTGATAACGTTCTTCATCTTCCGGTTCAACTTCCCTTTCAATGTATTTAGGAATTGGAGTTTCGCCTAAGCGGTCAATAATAGCTTTAAACTCATCATGCGTTCCATCGAACAAGAAACGCAAGGTTCTACCTCGAGATGTGGTATTGTCGATTACTTCCGCTACTAAATCATCGTCGCCAAAGTAAAGTTTGTTGCCAATTCTGATCTTTCTTGCCGGATCCACTAAAACATCCCACAGCAAGTTTTCGCTGTTTAATTCGCGAAGTAAGAAAACTTCGATCTTCGCTCCGGTCTTTTCTTTATTTCCGTACAAACGCGCCGGAAACACTTTGGTGTCGTTCATCACCAATACATCACCCTCATCTAAATAGTTGATTACGTCTTTGAATAACTTGTGCTCGATTTTACCCGAATCTCGATGAATTACCATTAATCTGGATTCATCTCGGTTGTCAGCAGGTCTTTCGGCTAATAATTCAGAAGGCAAATCGAATTTAAACTTAGATAATTTCATAGGTTGTGGCGATTAGATCTATTCCAAAAAAACGAGTCACAAAATTAATAAACTTTTGCTCAACAAAATCAGCTATTCTGCTGCTTGCGCTTTAATCTTGGCGCTTAAACTTTCTATGCTTTCGGCAGCTGATACTTTAAAGGCTCCAATTTTCGTTCTGCGCAAGCTTTTCAAATAAGCTCCCACCGCTAATTTTTCTCCAAAATCATGCGCCAAAGAGCGAATGTAAGTTCCCTTAGAACAATGCACTTCAAATGCTACGCTAGGCAAATTCACTTCTCGAATATCAAATTGGAAGACCTGAATTCGTTTGCTTTTCATTTTAGGCTTTTCCCCTTTGCGCGCTAGTTCGTAGGCCCTCTTACCTTTAATTTTCTTGGCGGAAAAAATGGGAGGTAACTGATCGAACTCCCCACTTAAGTCTTCAGCCGCTTTTTCTAAGTCTTCAAGACTAAGGTGTTGAGTGTCACTTTTCCACTCTACTTCCGTTTCTAAGTCGTAAGATGGCGTTATCGAACCAAGTTCAAATTCTCCGGTATATGTTTTCGCCTGATCTTGAATTTCGGGGATGGTTTTGGTTTTCTTTCCAGTGCAGACAATTAAGAGTCCGGTGGCTAAAGGATCAAGCGTACCGGCATGCCCTACCTTAATCTTTTTAAAGCCTAGCTCTTTTTTCAGCAACCACTTTATTTTGTTCACTACATCAAAAGAAGTCCACTGCAGAGGCTTGTCTACAAGCAGCACTTCTCCGGCTTGGAAGTCGTACATGAAACAGGGCGATTATTGCTCGTTCTTAGGTCGCTTTAAAATACCGTAAAAGCCAATGCCAAAACCCAATAGCACTATAATGGGTGCCAAGGTTATGCGTTGAAACGAAAACAATTGATCGTAATTAAATACGGTTGGATCTTCACTTCCGCCCCCTACCATTAGCAAATAGCCTATGGTTACAACAATGGCCGACAAGCCAAACAAGCGGTAATTTTCTTTACCGAAGGCCAATTCATCTTTAGGTTTATTTTCACTCATAGTATTTCTGCTTACTTAGTAAAGGTCTCCGCTTTGCATGCGTAAAAATTTACGCACGGCCAAAGAAGTTGATATCCACGAAATTAAGATTCCCAAAACAATTACCATGGCAAAAACCACGGTGTAGATGTTAAAATCTTTTAATTCAACTAAAGTTGGGAAGTTTTGGTGAGCGGAATAGATGACACCCATTAGCAATAGGATGGCGATCAAGCCGCTGATAATGCCATTCCAAACTCCTCTTGCTACAAAAGGACGACGAATAAAGCCGCCGGTAGCTCCTACCAATTGCATGGTTTTAATTAAAAATCGCTTGGAGTAAATGGCCAATCGAATGGTGTTGTTGATCAAGGCAATCACCACAATAAGAAGTAAAATACTAAAGGCCAAAAGCACTGCCCCAATTCTTCTAATGTTGGAGTTTACTTCAGTGATCAAATCTTTTTGGTAAACAACTTCTTTTACTTCCGGGTATTTTTTAAGGCTTTTTGTAATCTCCCCGATTTTAGCTTCTTCGGCATAATCGGCTTTTAAGTACAAATCAATACTACCCGATAGGGGGTTATAGCCCAAAAAGTCAACAAAATCTTCGCCTAGATCTTCTTTTAACATCTGGGCAGCTTGCTTTTTGTCTACATACTCTATGCGATTGGTAAAAGGCTTGGCAGTTAAATCGGCTTGCAAATTTTGCAACTGGCCTTTAGAAAGATCGTCGTGCAAGTAAAGCGAAAAGCCAATGTTCTGCTTTACGTGATCTGAGATTTTCTTGGCGTTCAAAACAATTAACCCAAGTAAACCCAAAACAAATAGAACCAAAGAAATACTGATAATGGTACTCACATAAGAGGAGCGAATCTTAACAGAAGAAGGTTTCTTTTCAGCCGACATAGAATATTTGTATTAGGAGGTAGCTAAATTAGAATTATTGAGGGGATCGGCAAAAGCTTAATTTCCTTTTAAAACACCAAGTCGAATGGCAATGTCTTTTCCAAACTGACGTATTTCTTCTGCCACCTTTTGTTCGCCGGTGGCTCTTTCGAAGGAATCAGCTAAGGTGATGATATTTTGACAGGTAAACTTTTTCATTTCATCCACCATCATGTCTTTGGTCCATAAATCAATGCGCAGAGTGTTATTTTCTTCTTGATCCCATAAGGCCAACATAATTGCACGACTTAAATTACCATCTCCTTTTTCAGAACCTTCGGCATCCCAGTGAATCTTCTCCGGAACCTTGTTTTCATCCATTTCAATTGTAAAATTGATCTCTGATTTCTTCTTGCTCATTTATCTTTTGGGTTTATAATTCGACTCTTGCAGAATACGATCTGCATTTTTTTCTTGCATTAATCTTTCTAGCGAAGGGTTTCCTTCTTGGTCTATGTAAGCTTTTACAATTTGATAGCCCATCCACTGCCCTACCCTTCCGGGAGACCCTTCAGGGAAGCCAGCAATAAATGGGGCATCTCCTAAATATTTTCGAATTTGATGGTTCTCAATGCTATGTAATAGATCCATATTCACAAAGTGAAACCAAATTTCTTCTTCATTTTCTTTGCACCAATTGTATTCTTGCTGGTTGTAGTTGAGAAAAACATGGTCAGGCTTATCCGGAAAGAAGGCTTGTAAAAGGTAATTGATCTTGCCATAATAGATCATTTGTTCCAATAAATTCTGGCCTCCTTGGGTTGGAAACTCTGTCATTAACCAGGCTTTCATAGCATCTGAAGTCATGTATCTATCATCAAAGTGCTTGAACTTGTACTTGGGTATGCCGGCTTGTGGGTAAACTTCAAAATCGCCCCCGAGATACATGTCTAAACCAATACCTAATAAACTATCATCGGCAATGGTATTGTAAGTCAAAACGGATGAAAAGGTAATCACTTGTGGTACTTGCCCTTGAGGGAAATAATATTGATAAGCAGAAAAAGCGTTGGAAAGCTCGGTTTGTTCTTTTTCTAAAGCTCCTTCCGGATAAACCGATTTTAGCTTATCCAAAAGTTCACTCACATCCTTATCGTTCAAAAATTCTTGAAAGGTTTGCTGTGTGGCTTTTTGTTGCCATGGTCCGAAACGCATTATACCTTGGGTATAAAGTGGCAAGAATTGAGGAAACTCTTTTTTCCATTGCTTCATTGTTTCTGCATTCCATGGTGCTTCTTTATGTTGAAGCAGACTGAGGTCAAAGCGCTTCCACTTTTGTGAAACCGTTTTCTTTTCTTCCGGAATCTCCCAAGGTGAACTTTCACATGCCATAAGAAAGAGAAGAGAGCAAAAAAGAAAGGGAATGATATTCAACTTCATATTAACAAAAAACACCTTAGTTTTGTAACACAGATAGAGATTCAAAATTATGAAAAAGTTATTCGCAGCAAGTCTGATATTTTTTAGTCTCTTGAGCCTTCAAGCTCAAGATAAATCATTCCAATTGGGTTTTCTACTCGCACCAAACATCAGTTGGATAAACCCGGACTCTGAAGGTTTGGAGTCAGATGGCTCAAAGTTTGGATTTAGTTACGGTGTTATCGCAGACTTTAATATCGCCGAAAACTATTCCGTTTCAACCGGCTTTACTTTATTGAATTCAGGTGGCAAAATTGATTACCCTGATAAAGTAGACGTTGCCACTGCAGGTGGAACTTCAGTATCACAAGGAGGAAGAACTACTGCTGACATCCGTCTAAAATATGTTCAAATCCCACTTACTATTAAACTAAAAACCAACGAGATTGGTTACATGCGTTACTTTGGTCAGTTTGGTTTAGGAGCCGCCGTTAACATTGATGCCGAAGCTGAAACTGAGTTTGATTTTCCGGGCGGAAGCGGCACAGTGAAAAATGACGAAGTAGATTTCAAAGATGAAATCAGTCTTTTTAGAGCAAGTCTTCTGATGGGAATTGGAGCAGAATACAATGTTTCTGGAAATACTTCAATTATGTTTGGCATTAACTTCGACAATGGCTTTTTAAATATTTTAAGCGAAGACATTTACCAAGAAGACCCAAATGGAGATGGCATGGGGAATCGTGATGAAAGCTTTAAAGCCATCAACAATTCACTGATCTTGAACTTCGGAGTACTGTTTTAAGCAAGGCAGTTTTTCCTAGCTTATGAAAATAGCGCTTTCCCAGCTTAATTATCACATTGGCAACTTTGAGGCCAATGAAGCCAAAATTATTCAAAGCATTGAAAAGGCCAAATCAGCTCAAGCTGACTTAGTGGTTTTTGCTGAATTGAGTGTTTGTGGGTACCCCCCTCGAGATTTTTTAAATTTTGAAGACTTTGTTGCACTCTGTGCATCCAGCATAGATAGAATCGCTAAGCATTGCACAGGCATTGCTGCCATTGTTGGAAGCCCTTCAAAAAATCACAATCCAAAAGGAAAACCCCTTTACAATTCGGCTTACTTTTTAGCAGATGGGAAAGTAAAATCCGTTCACCACAAGCAGCTGTTGCCTACCTACGATGTGTTTGATGAGTATCGCTATTTTGAACCGGCTCATAAAGTTGAATGCATTCGATACAAAGGCGAGTGCATTGCCCTCAACATTTGCGAAGACCTTTGGAACGTAGAGGGTGAGTTTCTTTACCGGGGAAGTCCCATGGATTCCTTAGCAAAAGAAAGCCCAGACTTTATTGTCAACATAGCCGCTTCTCCTTTTCATCATCACCAAGCCGAAAAGCGGGCAAACATATTTAAATGGAATTCCGAAAGGTACAAGCTTCCTATTTATTATGTGAATCATATTGGTGCGCAAACAGAATTAGTATTTGATGGAGGCTCTTGTCATTTTAATGCGGCAGGTGAAAAGACGCATCAAATGGCTTTCTTTGAGGAAGACTTTCAACTTTTCGACACCCAAAAAGAGATAAGAGCGGAAAAGCTAGAACTAAAGCCCCCAAAATGGGCACTGATTGAGCAAGCTCTGGAAAGTGGTATTCGAGATTACTTTAGAAAGTTAGGATTTAAAAAAGCAACCTTAGGTTTAAGCGGAGGAATTGACTCTGCCCTTACTTTAGTATTGGCCGTTCGTGCCTTAGGCAAAGAAAATGTTATTCCCATTTTAATGCCTTCGCAATTTTCTTCTGACCATTCTATAGACGACTCTCTTGCCTTGTGCAAAAACTTGGGGTGCGACTACCATCAAATTCCTATCAAGGAAATTTACCAAGAATTCGAAGAGAAGTTAGACCCCTTGTTTAAGGGGACTCAATTTGGGGTTGCAGAAGAAAACATTCAATCTAGAATACGCGGCACGCTTTTAATGGCTCACACCAATAAGTTTGGCACAATTCTACTCAACACTTCTAACAAAAGTGAATTGGCGGTTGGTTATGGCACTTTGTATGGAGACATGGCCGGAGGGCTTTCTGTAATCGGAGATTTATACAAAATAGAAGTTTATGAATTGTCGAAATTCATCAATCGCGATAAAGCGATTTTGCCCACTAACATTATAACGAAAGAGCCTTCTGCAGAATTGAGGCCAGATCAAAAAGATTCCGATTCTTTACCGGACTACGATGTTTTAGATTCCATCTTGTTCGAATACATCGAGAATGAGATCAGTCCGAAAAAAATCATAGAACTGGGTTATGAGGAGAGCCTAGTAAAAAGGATCTTACGCATGGTAAACATCAATGAATACAAAAGGCATCAAGCCCCTCCTATTTTACGGGTTTCTGCTAAAGCTTTTGGCATGGGACGCCGAATGCCAATCGTAGGAAAATACTTGGCTTAATCGCCTACTTTCCACACATTTTTACCCCGCAATAAGACTTCTAAATCTCCTTTTCCTTTTTTCTCGGTTGCTTCTTCAGTTTGAGCTTGGGCAGCTTCTTCATAACGAAAACGATCTTCCGAATAGAAAACTCCAAAGGGTCTTGGTAGGTGATTTTCATCCGCCGGATTATCAAAGAAAGTAGTCAGCAACTGCGCTTTAAATTTATCGTGCTCATCGTGCACCCACAATTCGTCTTCAGAAACATCAGACAAGCTCACCACCGTGGGGTTAGAGCCATCAAGTTTAATTCCTTGGTCTTTTTCCTTTCCAAAGATCAAAGGCTTTCCTTGTTCCAAGTAAAGAGTTTCGTCTTCTTTTGTTTGCTTGTTGGTGTATACTTCAAAAGCACCATCGTTGAACACATTACAATTCTGATAAATCTCAATCATGGAAGTACCCACATGTTGGCTTCCTCGCAGTAAAATCTCTCTTTGGTGCTTTGGATCACGATCCATGGTTCGAGCAATGAAAGTAGAATCTGCCCCCATGCACAATTTCAAAGGATTAAAAGGGTGATCAATAGAGCCTATGGGGGTTGATTTGGTTATCTTACCTTCCGGGGAAGTTGGGGAGTATTGACCCTTGGTTAAACCGTAAATCTCATTATTGAAAAGCAAGACATTCACATCAAAATTTCTCCGCATCATGTGGATCAAGTGATTTCCTCCAATGGAAAGGCTGTCTCCATCTCCGGTAATAATCCACACACTTAGTTCAGGACGACTGATCTTTAATCCACTTGCAATGGCTGTAGCTCTACCATGAATGCTGTGCATTCCGTAGGTATCCATGTAATAGGGAAATCGGGAAGAGCATCCAATACCGGAAATAAAGACAATGTCCTCTTTGTCTTTTCCCAAGCTTGGCATTATGGATTGCACTTGTTTTAGAATCGAATAATCTCCACAACCCGGGCACCAACGAACGTCTTGGTCGGTAGCAAAATCTTTTGGTTTTAAAGTTACTTCTTCTGCTGTTTCTGTGCTCATACTAAAGCCTCCTGTTTTTAATGGCATCCACAATTTCTTGCGTTGAAAAAGGCACACCTTGTATCTTATTTATCCCTTCCGCATTTACTAAAAACTTTTCGCGAATCAATTTTGACAATTGACCGCTATTCATTTCAGGGATAATAACGTGTTTGAAATTCTTAATTAATTCGGCCAAATTATGCGGCATGGGGTGGATGTGTCTCAAATGAACATGGCCTACTGAAATCCCTTCATCACAACATTGATTTACGGCCGTTTTGATCACGCCAAAAGTAGACCCCCAGCCAATTACCAATACGTCTCCTTTTTCTTTTCCGTGATCGATGGCTGCCGCAGGAAGGCTATCTGCTATTTTGTTAATTTTTTCCGCGCGTATTTTCACCATCTTCTCATGGTTTTCCGGATCGTAGGAAACGTTGCCGGTTTCGTCTTCTTTCTCCAAACCACCTATGCGATGCTCTTTCCCTTTTTGTCCGGGAATGGCCCAATCTCTGACCAAGTTCTCATCTCTCTTGTAAGGCAAATAAGTGGCATCGCCGCTTGCCATTTTAGGCTTAATCTTTTTTAAATCCTTGGGATGAGGAAAATTCCAAGGTTCTGAACCGTTGGCAATGTATCCGTCAGATAATAAGATTACCGGAGTCATGTGTTCAATGGCTATTTGGCAAGCCTCATAAGCGGCTTGAAAGCAATCTGAAGGCGATTTGGCTGCAATAACCGGCATGGGCGCTTCTCCATTTCTACCGTAAACTGCCTGTAGTAAATCTGCTTGCTCTGTTTTGGTGGGCAATCCGGTAGACGGCCCCCCTCTTTGCACATTAATAACCACCATAGGCAGTTCCAAGATCATTCCTAATCCCATGGCTTCACCTTTAAGTGCAATTCCCGGGCCTGATGAAGCTGTAACCCCAAGTTTTCCGCCAAAAGAAGCACCTATTATAGAGCAAATAGCGGCAATTTCGTCTTCCGCTTGAAAAGTTTTGACACCAAAGTTTTTATGTTTGGCTAATTCATGTAAAATATCGGAAGCCGGTGTTATCGGATAAGAACCGTAAAAAAGGTCTAATCCGGACTTTTGCGAAGCAGCAATTAAACCTAAAGCCGTGGCTTGATTTCCCATAATGCTTCGGTATTCTCCGGCTTTTAATTGTGCCGCTTTTACGTTGTAACGAGAAGTAAAAGTTTCAGAAGTATCACCAAAGTGATAACCCGCTTTTAGCACCCGGATATTGGCATCAATCAGATCTTTTTTACCGGCAAACTTTTGTTTAATAAACTCCTCGGTTCCTCTTAAGTCTCGGTTGTACATATAGTAGAGGAAACCCAAAACGAACATATTTCTAGAGCGATCTATTTCTTTTTTCCCCATTCCGCTATCTACCAAAGCGGTGCGAGTCATTTTGGTAACATCGATCTGGATGGTTCGATAATCATCCAAGCTATGATCTTCAATAGGGCTTTCTTCGTAGCCGGCTAATTTTAAGTTTCGAGCGTTGAAACCATCGGTATTCAAAATGACCGTGCCATGTTTTTTCAAGCGGGGAAAATTGACCTTGAATGCCGCCGCATTCATGGCTACTAAAACATCACAACTATCGCCGGGGGTGGCCACCTCAACACTACCAAACTTCAATTGAAAGCCCGAAACCCCCGCAACTGTGCCTTGTGGTGCTCTAATTTCTGCCGGATAATTTGGAAACGTACTAATGTCGTTTCCAAAAAGTGCGTTTGTATTGGTGAACTGGGTACCAGTAAGTTGAATTCCATCTCCGGAATCCCCTGCAAATACAATGGTTACCTCTCTTTTTTCTTCTACTTCTTTGACCATTAAAATGTATCCTTATTCAAGCTTCAAATTTAATCAGAATTAAGATGAACAACAGGATTATAGCATCAAGGTTTTAGAAGACTGAGTTAAGAACAAAAATTTTTATACTTTTAGCAAAATTTAACGCACCATTTATAATGAAGAAAAATCTACTTACCCTATTTGCTTTGGCACCACTACTAGCGTTAGCCGGTGGTTTTCAAGTGAACTTACAAGGGAATCAACAAGCCGGAATGGGCCACTTGGGCACCAGTTTTTACTTGGGAGCATCAAGCACCTACTTTAATCCGGCCATGATGGGACAGTCTGAAAACAAGTTTAACCTTGAGTTTGGAGGGCATGCCATACAATCTTATGTTGCCTTTCAAAATCAAAATGATGGTTCTACAGCTGAAACAGACAACCCCTTAGGAACGCCTTTTTATTTATATGGGACCTACAAAATCAACGAAGAGTTAACGGCAGGACTTGCGGTTTATACTCCTTTCGGAAGTTCAGTGGTTTGGGGAGATGACTGGCAAGGCAGGTATCTGATTCAAGATATTTCACTTTCAGCTATTTTCATTCAACCCACCTTTTCTATACAAGCCAGTGAAAAACTAGCAGTTGGTCTTGGTTTTGTTTACGCTACAGGAAATGTAGAAATAAACCGAGCCTTGCCTTACCAGAGCAATAGCGGTGCTGATTCTTACGCCAACCTTTCAGGCGGTGCAGATGGATATGGTTTTAATTTTGGTGCGCACTTTCAAGCAACTGATGAATTGAGCTTTGGATTAACTTACCGTTCAGGCGTAAACATGGAACTGGAAGATGGAGATGCTGAATTTAAATCGCCATTGCCAGCTTCAAGTCTACCTCCTACCAACACTTTTTCTGCAACGCTACCTTTGCCAAGTACTGCTACTTTTGGCGTGGCTTATCAGCTAAACGACAAAGTGCTTATTTCTGCAGAGTACAGCAATGTAAACTGGAGTGTTTACGAATCGCTTGACTTTGACTTTGAGAACAACACCGACGCTTTTGAAGATTCTGAAAATCCACGTCGATACGAAGCTTCTTCGATTTTTAGATTAGGATTTCAATACATGGTGAACGAAAGTTTAACAGCACGATTAGGCGGTTATTATGATGAATCACCCATTCAGGATGAGTTTTTTAACCCTGAAACACCCAATAGCGACAACATTGGAATTACTGCTGGATTATCTTACACATTAAACGATAAGTTAGCCATTGATGCTTCTTTTATTTACATCGATGGACAAGAAAGAGAATCTTATTACAGTGGCAACAATTTAAACCGTACGAATGGCGACAATTTCGGAGGAAAGTACAAAAGCAGAAGCTTTATCCCCGGAATCGGTATTCGATATAACTTTTAATCATGAATGTTAAAAGAAAACAAATGAAGACATTAAAAAACATATTATACATTCTTCCCCTTTCACTCGCTATTGCTTGTGCTCCTGAATTTGACGAGGACATTCCAAGTGGCGATCCGGGAAGTGCTGATTTTACCAATTACGTAGCGGTAGGAAACTCGCTTACTGCCGGTTACCAGAGTAGTGCATTGAGAAGAAAAAGACAAGAAAACTCTTTCCCAGCTATTTTAGCAGAGCAAATGAAACTAGCAGGCGGTGGAGAATTTAAACAACCGTTGCTTGACGCAGGGGTTGGAATTGGAAATACTCTAAATGCTGAACTTGCTCTTGGCTATACAATGGATTGTAAAAATGAGAGAAGTCTTGGTCCTGTGCCATCAGCCCCTCAAGGCCAAATCGACCAATTTGCACCAGCAATTATTGGAGCAACAGTAGCGAATGGTCCTTACAACAACGTTGGAGTACCAGGTGCAAAATCATTTCATCTAGCTTTCTCTGGTTATGATACACTGAATCCCTTTTATCAAAGATTTGCTATACCGAATGAACCTGTTATTAATCACGCAGTAAGAGCAAACCCTACCTTTTTTAGCCTTTGGATAGGAAACAATGATGTGTTGGGCTATGCATTGGCTGGTGGTTCTAGCGATGCCGTAACACCCAATACTCAGTTTAATCAAGTATATACAGGGTTAATTACTGCGCTTACCACTAATGGTGCTAAAGGTGTAGTGGCTAACATTCCAAACATTACTTCTATTCCACATTTTACTACTATTCCAACCAGCACACCCTCTTTAAGACAAGGTCAAGCAGATACACTGAACTTCATCTATGCGTCTTATAATGCTGACTTGGATTCAGCGGTAGCCAAAGGACAGATAAATCAGCCTCAAGCCAACAAGAGAAAGATCTTTTTTACGGCTGGCGCTAACCCTTGGGTAATCATAGACACCGATTTAAACGGCTTCGTTACAAAAACTGCAGGAGGAACTTGGCCTCCAATGAGACAAATGAACAGTGGCGAATTACTAACCTTGACTACTCCACAGAATTCATTGAAATGCGATGGAATGGGCACAGCTTCTCCTCTGACGGGACCAAACCCAATCCCTGCTCAGTATGCACTTACCAGAAATGAGATTAAGTCCATCAACGATGCTGTAACCTCCTATAACATAACTATCAAGCAATTAGCCGACGCAAATGGTTTGGCCTTTGTTGACGCCAATGCGATCCTAGAAGAAATGGAAAAAGGCCTTTCTTTCAATGGAGTAACCTATTCAACAGAATTTGTTTCCGGTGGTGCATTTTCTTTAGATGGTGTTCATCCGAACACAGTGGGTTATGCCATTATTGCTAATGCTCATATTGATGCAATAAACAGCAAATATGGCGCTTCGCTTCAAAAAGTGAACGTGAACAACTACGAAGGAATCGTTTTCCCTTAAGACTATAGTAAAATTTAATCAAACATAAAAAGCCTCCCGAGAATTCGGGAGGCTTTTGTTTGTAGTCATTTTTAAGCTTAACCCTATTTGTTATCTAACACTTTTGGAAGACGAATAAAGTCACTGTCTTTGTCTGGTGCGTTTCGCAAGGCGTCCTTTTGACCGTAATCTGCAAGCGCCTCGTCTTTTCTCAAGCTTGTTTCTTCTTCTAAAATGTAAATCAATGGCGCTACACCTGCTGTATCTACCTCTTCGATTTGAGCTACAAAGTCAAGCATCTTGTTTAGATCCGCTTGAATCTCAGTTTTTTCTTCTGGCTTAAACTCTAATCTTGAAAGCTCTGCTATTCGGTCTACGGTTTTAGAATCTACACTCATATCTTATAATTTTGATGCAATTACACTTTTACATTGCTCGCGCAAAGCTACCAAATCTTGGCTTTGTATGCTTTCTCGAGAAATGGGTTCATGCAAATATATTGTTGACTTTCCAGGTCGGCATTTTGCCATAAACGTCCATTTATCTTCCAACAATTCTACGTGATTTACAAAAGTGACAGGTAAAATGGGAATATCCAATTGCTTGGCTACTCGAAAGGCTCCATTCTTAAAAGCCTTTAACTCCGGGGCCGACTCTGGTATGGTTCCTTCCGGAAAAATCACCACATTGTCGCCCTTTTTCATCACCTCACAAGCTTGTGAAATGGCTTGGTGTGCTGCTTTCGCATTCCCTCTGTCTACCAAAATATTCATTCGCTTGAAAAAAATACTAAAGACCGGAATGGATCCAAGTTCTTTCTTTCCCAAGAAAACAAAGTAATGAGGGAAGGTGGCGTAAAGCATCAAAATATCCAGGTAAGAACTGTGGTTGGGACAAATTAAGTAAGTCACTTTCTCATCATTTGGCACCGTTCCGTGCACCTCTTTGCGTATACCAACCAAAAACAAAATTAGTTTGGCTTGAAAACGAAGTAAATGAAAGCCCTTTTTAAAATACTTCTCTTGGTTTAATAGTATGAAATAGGCCGGATAAAGCAACAATAGCGTAAGGACCACTACTAAAAAAAAGTACAGTTTGTAAACATTTGAAAGTATCCCTTTTATCGCCTTCATCAGAAGCCAAAAATAGGACAAATTTGTATTTTTGAACGATGGCAAGAATACTAACAGGGATACAGAGTTCAGGAAGCAGCGGAGAGATTCACTTAGGCAACATTTTAGGTGCAATAATACCCGGAATTGAACTTTCAAGACAAGAGGACAATGAAGCTTTTTTTTTCATTGCAGACTTGCATTCACTCACTACAGTAAAAGATGCTGAAGTAAGAAAAAGTAATGTGTATGCGGTAGCCGCAGCTTGGCTGGCTTTTGGTTTTGACACCGACAAAAACGTGTTTTACCGTCAATCTGATGTGCCGGAAGTGTGCGAACTAACTTGGCACTTGAACTGCTACACGCCTTATCCCATGTTGGCCAATGCGCATTCTTTTAAGGACAAATCAGAAAACCTATCAGATGTAAATGCAGGTTTATTCGACTATCCGGTGCTAATGGCTTGTGACATTTTATTGTACGATGCTGAATTTGTTCCGGTAGGGAAAGACCAAAAGCAACATTTGGAAATGACCAGGGACATTGCCAGCACCTTTAATCACCAGAACGGAGAAACCTTCGTAATGCCAGAACCATTGATCGACGAAAAAGTGATGGTTATTCCGGGAACAGATGGGAGGAAGATGAGTAAGACTTACAATAATTATATCAATATCTTTTTGCCGGATAAAAAACTTCGCAAAGCGGTCATGAAAATTGAAACAGACAGCACCCCTTTGGAGGAACCTAAAAACCCAGACAGTTGTAACGTATTTGCTTTGTATCAACTTTTAGCGAAGGAGAAACAAGTAGCTGAAATGCGTGGAAACTATGAAGGTGGCAATTACGGTTATGGTCACGCCAAACAAGCGCTATATGAATTAATTGCAGAGAACTTTAGAACGGAAAGAGAGAAGTATTGGGAGTTAATGGAAAATAAAGAGCTAATCGATAAGAAATTAGCAGAAGGGGCCGAAAAAGCTAGAAAAGTAGCAAAGCCGGTTTTACAGCGGGTGCGAAAAAAGCTGGGCTACAATTAATCCGCCTGATATTTTTTAGAATATTTTCGATACAACTGCTTTTGCGGGTTATCTAAGCTAATGGACCTTCCTTGTATAAAGGCATGTGTTAGCTGATTGGTCATCATATCGAGGGCATCACCTTCAGAAACAAATAGAGTTGCATCTTTGCCTACCTCAATACTTCCCACTTGCTTTTCAATGCCTAGAATTTTAGCAGTATTCAGGCTTATCATTGCCAATGCTTCTTCTTTGCTTACTCCATAAGCCGCTGCTGTGCCAGCATAAAAAGGTAAGTTGCGCGTGCCCATGGCTTCCATACCACCAGAGTTTTCCAATCCAACTAATATTCCTTTTTTATGCAAAATGGCTGCTAAACGATAGGGGGTATTTATATCATCGTCTTGATAGTAGGGCAAAGAATGTACTCTTCGCAACAGTATCGGAATGTTTCGGTCTTTGATAAGATCGGCCAATAACCAAGCATCATAAGCTCCTACCAAAACCACATCAAGGTTAAACTGATCGGTAAAAAAGAGCGCATCGGAAATTTGCTTTACCTGCGTAGCGTGAACGTACAATTTGGCTTCTTTTTTGAACAAAGACCGCATGGCTTCATAGCGAAGATTTTGCTCAACCTTAAAAATAGACTTGCTGTATGCTTGAGCCTTTAAAAAAAACGACTTCAATTCCTCTAGCTCATCGCGGTATTTTTCTTCTGCTTTTTTTCGTTTCTCAGCATCTTGGGCGTAACGAATAGAATTTAATCTAGGCCAATTTAGGTGAATGCCATCATCTTTTCTAACCACTGCATCTTCCCAGTTCCAAGCATCTAATTGCACTACAGAAGAAGTTCCTGAAATACGGCCACCCTTGGGCGCTACTTGTGCTAGTAGAACCCCGTTGCTTCTAATGGTAGGAGTGATGCGCGACTCGGTGTTGTATGCCGATAATGCTCGAACATGTGGATTAAATTCTCCTACATCATCAAAATCTCGGCTGGCCCTAACGGCATCAACTTCTACTAATCCAAGGCGAGAGTTCGGCGCGATAAATCCTGGATAAATGTGTTTAGAAGGCAGGTGAATGATCGTGTCGTATTGGGTTGTGTCTAGCCTTATATCAATTGCAGCCATTACGTCTTTAAGCTTACCCTTATCAAAACCAATGGCTGAACGCTTAATTACTTCTCCATTGCCTAGGTGGGCAGTTGCTCCAAGCAACAAAATGCTTTTGCTCTGCTGCTCAGCAGGAGTTGGAATTTGGGCTTGAAGGGAAAAAGTAAAGCCCCAAAAAAGCACAAATAGAAGAGTTATTCTAGGGCTCCAAGGTGTTACACTCATAATTCTTTTTCTTTTCTTCTTTTACTTTTTGGATGGCTTTTCCTGCTTTCTCCTCTTCCAACATTAAGCTAATTAGGCGCTCCCTTTCTCTCATCACTTGCTTTTGCATGGCCTTATCTCGGGCTTCATCGTAGTAGCAAATACCATCAATGTAGGTTTGTTTGACTTTGGCATAAACAGAAAGAGGGTGATCAGACCACAACACCAAATCGGCATCTTTTCCTTTTGCTATGCTACCCATTCGATGATCAAGGTGCAGCATTTTAGCCGGATTTAAGGTGACAAACTTCCAGGCTTCTTCAGCAGAAACTCCTCCGTACTTCATGGCTTTTGCAGCCTCTTGATTCAGCCTTCTACCCATTTCTGCATCGTCTGAATTAAAGGCGGTCAAAACCCCTTGATTGTGCAAAATTGCGCCATTGTATGGTATGGCATCATTAACCTCGAATTTATAGGCCCACCAATCAGAGAAAGTGGAAGCTGCTGCGCCATGAGCCTTTAATTTTTCAGCCACTTTATAGCCTTCCAAAATATGGGTAAATGTGTTGACCCTAAACTTCATCGAGTCGGCCACGTGCATCAGCATATTAATTTCTGATTGGATGTACGAATGACAAGTAATAAAGCGCTGTGTATCTAAAATCTCAGATAATGCTTCTAATTCCAAATCGATGCGAGGAGCTTGTGCTTTTCGCTTTTCTCTTTTGTTTTTAGCATTGTATATTTCCCATTCTGCTTGATACTCTTTAGCTCGAATAAAACCATCGTAAAAAACTTGTTCTACACCCATTCTCGTTTGTGGAAAACGGACCGTTCGATGATCACCCCAATTGGATTGCTTTACATTTTCACCCAGAGCAAACTTGATAAACCCATCGGCATCTTGGATCTTCATCTTCTCTGGCGTTTGCCCCCAGCGCAGTTTGATCAGAGCTGATTGTCCGCCAATTGGATTAGCTGATCCGTGCAACAACTGTGAAGCAGTTACCCCGCCGGCCAGTTGACGGTAAATGTTAATGTCGTCAGCGTTTACTACATCTCCTATGCTTACTTCAGCAGTAATAGCCTTTCCAGCTTCATTCACTCCCCGGCTAATGGCAATGTGAGAATGTTCATCTATAATGCCCGATGTCAAGTGTAAGTCTGTGGCATCAATCTCTCGCATTTTATTTTTTAATTCGGGAAACATAATGTCAAGATCAATCTTGTAGCCCACCATTTTAATTTTCCCCTCGTGAATTACCACGTCGTGGTTTCGGAGAATTCCATCCTCCTCATTGGTCCAAACGGTAGCATTTCTAAAAATGATGGTCTCGGCCGTTTGAGGCAAACTATCCCATCCAAAAGCCATGTTCGGATAAGTAATTTTCGTTGTAGCAACTTGCTGAAAAGTAGCTTTGGTTGAGTCCACATTACCCTCAAATTCACCTTTCTTGATAGCCGCCCAGTCAACCCAACCTTCATCCACAATGGTTTTTCCGGTCCAAATCCTGCTTAAACTATCACTTACCACGCCGCTTAAGCGGTAGAGCTGTTCCTCTAACCGAAACCATAAATTAATTCGATTGGCTTCCAAACTAATCTTTGCCGACTCAAAATCAGGCTTTCCCTTTTTCGCTACTTTGGCTTTCAACTTTTCAAGTTCACCTTCCACCACTAGATCGAATTGTAGTTTCTTGTTAACGTTCAAGCTGTAGTTACCGCGAAGGTCAATTTTCTCATCATTCAAAAGTTGATATTCCTTTCCTTCCACCCAATTGGAAATCAAAACGGCATGCTCTTTAAACAAGGTATCTGAGACTAAAATAAAATTTGCTCGGTAATTCTTTTCCAGCTTCCCAATGATGGAGTCTGCCTGAATCAATTTGGCCGGGAATAAACTTAAGGCATACACTGCAGCATCGTGCGACAAGCCTTTTTTTACTGCTCGCTTCACATTGGCGAGAAAATCGCCCTTCTTTTTTAGATCGGTGGCACTAATAGTGAAAGGTATTTGAGCTTTTTCTAAATAGGCCAAGTTTTCATCTGCCAAAGCCCACTCTTTCATCTTTGCCAAAGGCAACTGCATGGCATCATAAGGATCACTTACCGCATAGGGTTTAGGGTAGTTTACCGGCACAATTAAAGGCGCTTGCATGGCTTTAATTGCATCGATACGCTCATATTCTTTACCAACTCCTTTGATGATAAAATCGAAGTCAAATTCATTGGCAATTTCATCTGCTCGTAGCTCTGACAAGGTGCTACCTACTGCTATGATCTTGGGCAGTTGGTTTTTTTCATTCAAGGCTTCAAGACTGCGGTTAAAGTCCGTTTTCTCACGATGGTTAACATAAGCTTGAGCATCATAATGAGCTTGACGGATCAAAGCGATTATACCCATGAGGGAAGTTGGGTAGGTTTGTTTTGACACCCCCTTAAAAAAGGAGTATTGCATCGCCGCTTCATCTAAAAGTAACTGATTCCCTTCCTCTTCAGTTAAGGCAATTAAGCTAGAAGTGCCCCGAATTACTCCATCTTGCTGATGACTTAAAACGGCTCCAAAACCTTCTTTGCGAAAAGCTTTAGCTTCCTTTTCATCAAAATGAAAAAGGTTTAAGGCTCCCACCTCCGGTTTTACGCTTTCACTCCAATAAAAAGGTCCTTCCTTCTTGCTTTCTAATTGTGGTTTTCTGCTTTTATTCTTTGCTGCGGCTTTTGAAATTCCAAATTCGGTGTAGAGGTCAATAAAAGAGGGGTAAATAAATTTACCTTGTACATCCTTTACAATCGCATTTGCCGGAATCTCCACCTCCTTGCCAATTGCTTCAATTCTATTTTCACGAATCAAAAGGGTGGCATCACTCAGCCACTTTCCTTCTCCTAAGTATAAATTCGCATGGGTAAAAGCGGTATAGTGCTTTTGAGGGTTATTTGCTCCGTTTTGGGGAGCCCAACTTTGCCCTGATAACAAGCTAGCAAGCAAGATTAAACACAGAAAAGAGGTAAAGGCGCGAACATTCATGAAGCCGCAAAAATACCAAAACAAAAGCCCGCTTCTCTCAGTTTGCTTTTTGGTTACTTTTACAAAAAAATAGCGCTTATGTATACAGGACTTTTACACCTTCATAACCTTCTGCGATACGCAGTGGTTATTTTATTAATTCTCGCGGTTGTAAAATCATTTGTTGGATGGTTTGGAAAGAAAGAATACACAGCAGGAGACAACAAAGTGAGTTTGTTTTTATTAATATCTGCTCACTTACAACTTGTAATTGGGTTGGTTTTGTATTTTGTTAGTCCTATTGTGAGCTCTGCATTAGATGGGTTTCCCGAGACTATGAAAGAACCGGTTTTACGTTTTTGGGGCATGGAACACATTGCTTCTATGCTAATTGGAATTGCCATTATTACATTGGGTAGAATCATGGCCAAAAAGGGGAAAAACGATGGTGCCAAGTTTAGAAGGCAAGCCATTTACTTTTTACTGGCTATGGTCTTGATTTTTTCGGCTATACCTTGGCCATGGTCGGCTGTTTCTAGGGCTTGGTTTTAAGGCTAAAGAATCGTATACTTCAGTTAAGGTATGAGAGAAATTCACGTAGATAAAATGACCGAAAAAGCGGTCATGGTAGGAGTTATTAGCCAACAACAAAGCGAAGAACAAGTTGAAGAGTACTTAGACGAATTGGCTTTTTTAGCCGAAACGGCAGGTGCAGAAGTTATTGAGCGTTTCACCCAAAAACTGACGACACCACACCCAAAAAGTTTTGTAGGGGCAGGCAAACTAAAGGAAATCATCGATTTTGTAAAAGACAACGACATCAGCATGGTGATTTTTGATGATGAGCTAAGCCCGTCACAAACGAGAAACGTAGAGAACTCTTTTAAAGATGTGAAAGTGATTGATCGAAGTAATTTGATCCTTGACATTTTTGCAAAACGAGCTCGAACAGCTGCTGCCAAAACACAGGTTGAATTAGCACAATATGAATACTTACTGCCTCGATTAACCCGCATGTGGACTCACCTTTCCCGTCAGAAAGGAGGAATTGGAATGAGAGGGCCCGGTGAAACCGAAATTGAAACCGATAGACGAATTATTCGCGATAAGATTTCGCTTTTAAAATCGAAGCTTGAAAAGATAGACAAGCAAAAAGCCACCCAAAGAAAGGGAAGACAGCAGATGATCCGGGCGGCTTTGGTGGGATATACCAATGTAGGTAAGTCAACCTTGATGAACCTGCTTTCAAAGTCTGATGTATTCGCAGAAAACAAACTTTTTGCAACCCTTGATACCACAGTAAGAAAAATTGTAGTTGGAAACCTTCCTTTTTTACTTTCCGATACGGTAGGTTTTATTCGCAAATTGCCTCACCATTTGGTAGATTCCTTTAAATCTACTTTAGATGAAGTAAGGGAGGCCGACATTTTACTGCATGTAGTAGATATTTCGCACCCCAATTTTGAAGACCAGATTAAAACGGTAAACGAAACGCTTGATGAAATGGGCGCCAAGGACAAACCAATCATCATGGTCTTCAATAAAATTGACGCCTTTACCTATGTAGAAAAAGAGGAGGATGACTTAACTCCAGAAACCAAAGAAAACCGCAGTTTAGATGATTTGAAAAAAAGTTGGATGGCCAAAGAGAATCATCCTTGCATCTTCATCTCTGCCCAGAAACGAATTAACTACGAGGAGTTAAGAGACTTGCTCTATGAGCAAATTAAAGATTTACATTTAAAGATCTATCCACATCGGATGTTGTATTAAAGTTGCAACGGATTATCGAGTGGCACACTATTTTAAATGCCACGGATGCACTAATCTCCTCAATTTATTCGTGCATTTGTGGCATCTTTACGCAAATGCCTGCAAGTCCGTCAACTTTTTGTAAACCCCACCTTGGGCAATTAAGTTATCGTGGTTGCCTCTTTCTACGATTTCTCCATCTTGCATCACGATGATCTCATCGGCATGCTGAATGGTGGACAAGCGGTGCGCGATGACAATGGAAGTTCGGTTTTCCATCAATTTATAAAGTGCGTCTTGCACTAGCTTTTCAGATTCAGTATCCAAAGCGGAAGTAGCTTCATCAAGAATCATGATCGGCGGGTTCTTTAATACCGCACGGGCAATGCTAATTCGCTGTTGCTGACCGCCGGAAAGTTTCCCTCCACCATCACCGATGTTGGTGTTATACCCTTCGGGCATTTTTTCAATAAACTCATGCGCATTGGCAATTTTAGCTGCATCAATTACCGCTTCACGATCGGGATTTTCAATGCCTAATGCAATGTTGTTAAAAATAGTATCGTTGAACAGAATAGATCGCTGAGAAACAATCCCCATCAAAGCTCTAAGGTCTTTGATCTTGTATTCTCTGATGTCTTTACCATCAATAGAAATTCCTCCTTCAATGGGATCGTAAAACCTGGGTAACAGATCTGCCATGGTAGACTTTCCACCTCCGGATTGACCCACTAGTGCCACTGTTTTTCCTTTGGAAACTTTAAGGTTGATGTTCTTTAAGACTTTGGTATCCTCATAAGCAAAACTTAAGTTTTGATACTCTATTTCACTTTTGAAGTCTGCAATAGAAGTAGCATTGGCTTTGTCTTGAATTTTGTTCTCTGCTTGCAACACCATTTCTATACGCTCAGTTGAGGCCGCGCCCTTTTGAATGTTGTAATAAGCAGTAGAAAGTGATTTCGCCGGATTTAATAATTGCGAAAACATGGCAATGTATCCAATAAATTCTCCGCCATTAAAATCAACAGTTGGATCAAGCACCATATTTCCTCCATACCAAACTAAAATTACCATTACCAGTGCTCCAAGAAACTCACTTAAGGGTGAGGCCAAATCACGCTTGCGAAACATCCGTAACATGGTATTTCGATATATTTCATTAATCCCTTGGAACTTTTTGTTAGAAGAATTCTCAGCATTAAAGGCTTTAATGATTCGCAATCCACCTAAAGTTTCCTCTACAGTCGATAGCAACTCTCCCATGCGAATTTGCAGTTTTGAAGAAGTACGCTTTAAGCTCTTTCCAATTCGGCCAATAATAAGTCCACTAATGGGAAGAAGAATAAAGGAGAACAAGGTTAACTCAGCGTTAATAGTGATCATAAAGACGAGAGACAACACAATAGAAATGGGATCTCTAAAAACCATCTCAAGGGAATTCATGATCGACCATTCGATCTCTTGAACATCTCCGGTAATTCTGCTGATAATATCCCCTTTCTTTTCTTCGGAGTAAAAACTTAGCGGCAAAGCCAATATCTTTTGGTAAACATTGCTTCTAATATCTCTTACCACTCCACTTCGAATAGAAGCGAGGAAAAACTTTGCCAAATACCTAAACACATTTTTTAAGAAGAAAAGAGCAGCTACCACCACACAAATAAAATACAAAGCCCCTGTATCCCCATGCTGTTCAATGTAGGGAGTCATTTTATAACTGAACATGTCCGTTACATAATCTGAGGTCCAAGAAAAATCAGGTTTCACAGTGACTTTCTCTTCATTTCCAAACAACAATTGTAGAAAAGGAATAAATGCAAGGATCGATAGCAAGTGAAAGATTACATGCAAAATATTCGACACAACACTTAACCATGCTAGTCCTTTATAAGGAACAATGTACTTTACAATCTTTAAGAGGCTCTTCATAGGTTTGACTTAAACGTCCAATAATTCCCAGTTTTTAAAAGGGAAAAAGTGTTTCCCGCTATTCAAATTTCTTTCCAAAAAAGAAATCAAGCGATATTTGGTCTTTTCGTGTTTGAACTTCGGCCTATTTGGCAGCTCTGAAGTAGTATAATTTAAACTTTCTTTCCAGCTGAAATCCTTCATCTTCTCTGCCATCACTTTCGGATGAGTTTCTTTAAACACTGGCAAGTGTTTTAGTGGGCCATAATCAAACTCAGATTGCGCTTCTTTGTGCAGCTCATCCGCTTTTTTATCGCCTTTGTGAATGCTGTCAAGTGCTTTCTTTTTGTTCTGCATGTACTTTGGCGGGCGCACCCAACCGTAGTGATAAATGTAGGCATCAACCGTGGCCACTTTCAACTTATGTGTTCCTTCTTGCTTACGATAACTTTTACCATCAAATTCGGGAATTCTTCTAAATGACTGAGCCGATTCAAAAGAATGAATATCAGCTTTGTTTCGAACTATTCGGATTTCATTTTGGTACCAACCGTGATGGTTAATATAATGCTCATAATCGCCAAAAAAATGACGGTATTTAAAAAGCAGCCCTTCTACTTCCTGATTATCTAACAACTCTTCGCAACGAGCTTTAATTACCGGTAAATACTTTTCGTGCACAACTTCATCCGCTTGCACATAAAACAGCCAATCGCCGCTGCAGTGCTGCATAGCAATATCTGTTTGGTGAGCATTTTCAGTACCATTAGGAAAAGCAGTAGTATCCCATTCCGTATCTATGATCTTGAGTTTGGGTGAATCAATGGTTTTTAGAATTTCTCTAGTGTTGTCATCCTCGTCACCTTTACCTAAGACAAAAATAAATTCATCACAAATGGGAAGAATAGATAAAATAGATTCTTTAATGGGATAATAAAGCTTAGAAACATTCCGGCCAAAGCTGAAACCACTGATCTTCATATTGGAAAAGATTTTATGCGAAATTAGTGAATTTAGGAGGCTTTCTACGCTACCTTCATAGGGAGCTTACAGCCGTTGGAATAATCTTAATTTTGCATCTATGGAATCTATTCGCCAGCAAAAAATTGCCCGTCTATTACAAAAGCAAATCGGAGAAATCTTCTCACGAAACGAAGTCGTTGTTTTAAAGGGCAGTATGATCTCAATAACTCAATGCAGAGTGACCCCAGATTTGGGAATCGCGAAGCTTTACGTCAGTATTTTTCCGGTTGATGATAAGCAAGAAGCAATTGAGGAGTTACAATCACAAGCTAGCGAAATACGCTATGTTCTAGGTCGAAAAGTGGGGAAACAACTCCGACATATTCCAGAACTGCATTTTTATTTAGACGATTCTTTCGACTATGCCGAAAAGATCGATGAGCTATTGAAGTAAGCCGTGAACGTTTCTTTTTACATTGCCAAACGCTATCTGATCTCCAAAAAATCGCACCATGCGGTGAATATTATTTCTTGGGTTTCTGTAATTAGTGTGGGCATTGGCACCTTTGCTTTGGTGGTCGTCCTTTCTGCCTTTAACGGCCTAGAGGGTTTGGTGGAATCCTTGTTCGAGTCTTTTGATTCAGATGTGCGAATTGAGGCCAAAAGTGGAAAAGTGTTTTCAAATAAAACCATTGACTTTGAAGGGCTGCAGCAAGTTGAAGGCGTGGCTAATTACACTCAAGTAATCGAAGAGGTGGTTGGATTGCGCTACAACAGAAAAGAAACAATTGCCTCAATTAAAGGAGTTGAGGCCAGTTTTATGGAAATGAGCCGCTTGGACAGTACTTTGATAGAAGGAGAAAGCAGCTTGATCAGAAACGGAGTGCCATTTGCCCTAACCGGCTATGGATTGGCGTCTTCTTTGGGCTTATACATGAGCAAAACACCGGAAAACTTAATGGTCTATGCACCGAAAAGAAAAATCCGCTCTACCCTTAACCCCATGAATTCCATTTACCGAAAGATGATTGCTCCCGGGGGAGTTTTTTACATTAGCCCAGAGTACGATAACAAATATGTAGTAGTGCCAATCACCTTTGCTAGAGACCTCTTGCGTTATGATGATGAGATTACTTCTGTAGAAGTAAAAGCCCAAAAGGGCGTTGATTTAGGCGAATTGAAAGAAGCTTTGCAAACTTTTCTAGGAGAAGAATTTAAAGTAACGAATCGTTATGAGTTTAATGAACTAATCTACAAAACCAATAAAACGGAAAAGTGGGTCATCTTCATGATCTTGGTATTTATATTGGTTATCGCTGCTTTTAACATTCTAAGCTCATTGAGTATGCTGATTCTTGAAAAGAAAAAAGACATCAGTACTCTAAAAAGTATGGGGGCAAAATATAGCCTAATCAGAAGAATTTTTTTCACTGAAGGCTTGCTGATCAACTTAGTAGGTGCTTTAAGTGGGATACTTCTCGGATTGTTAGTCTGCTGGTTACAACAAACTATTGGCTTGATTAGACTTGAAGGCGGGATTGTTGACTTTTATCCCGTGAAAGTGAAGGCGATTGAAATAGGCTATATTTTAGTTACTGTAATGCTTATCGGTTTTTTAACCGCCTGGTTTCCAGTAAGGAATTTAACTAAAGTAGAAGCTTAAATAGGCACGAAGTGTTTAATTAGGAATGCCACGAATGCACGAATAAGTGCTTCAAAATTATTCGTCTTTCATTCGTGTACTTGTCTGCCTTCGGAAGATTTGTGGCACAAAAGATTTAAACCACAGAAACTAAATCTTCATCAAAGGCTTGCTTGATTTCTTCAAAAGTGCCTTGTAGATCAGCGTATTGGTCGTGCGTGACCAATTTCATTCTATACTCTTTAAAATGTGGAATGCCTTTAAAATAGTTCCCATAATGCCGTCTCATTTCTAGCACTCCTAGTCTTTCTCCTTTCCACTTTACTGACATTTCCAAATGCCTTTCAGCTGCCTCTATGCGTTCTTTCATGCTTGGCGGCTCCAATTGATCTCCGGTCTTTAAAAAGTGTTTGATCTCTCTAAAAATCCAAGGGTATCCTATGCTTGCTCTACCAATCATCACCCCATCAACACCATATTTTTGCTTCTTCTCAAGCGCTATTTCTCCTGAAAAAACATCACCATTTCCGAAAACTGGAATATTTATCCGAGGGTTATTCTTTACCTCACCAATCAAAGACCAATCAGCCTCCCCTTTATACATTTGTTTTCTTGTCCGTCCGTGAATGGAGATAGCCTGAATCCCGACATCTTGCAGTCGCTCGGCAACTTCAACAATGTATTTAGTATTCTCATCCCAACCCAAGCGAGTTTTGACCGTTACAGGTAGTTTGGTAGACTTAACAATTTCTGCTGTCATCTCTACCATCTTCGGAATGTCTTGCAAAATACCAGCACCGGCTCCTTTACAAGCTACTTTTTTCACCGGACAACCATAATTAATGTCAATAATATCCGGCTGAGCTTTTTCGGTTACTTCCGTGGCCGTTTTCATTGACTCAATATCATTTCCAAAGATCTGTATGCCAATCGGACGTTCGTACTCAAAGATATCGAGCTTCTGCACACTTTTAGCGGCATCACGGATCAACCCTTCTGAGGATATAAACTCGGTATACATTAAGTCAGCTCCTTGTTCTTTACACAAAGCACGAAAGGGAGGATCACTCACATCCTCCATGGGAGCAAGTAAAAGTGGGAATTCTCCCAAGTCGATATTTCCTATCTTTGGCACGCTTAAAATTTTAGGCAAAATTAAGGAATAATCAAGAGCTCACTTTTTGATCACACTGCACGGCACATTTCCACGACTTCTCGTTTTAGTAGGCTTCTGCCTAGTCCTCGGTGGTATTTTTGCCTTAGGGGGACTTGCCTTGTCAGGGCCATTATTTGGAGTTGAACTAGAAAACCTATCGGCACTAACCCAAGACTTAAGCAGTCCGGAAAGCATTCAAATACTGAAGTTAATCCAGCTCTTCAATACCGTTGGCTTATTTGTTTTACCCGCCCTACTTTTCAGCCTGCTCTTTATTCAAAAACCCTTGAATTGGCTGAAAGTAAATCAGTCAAGCAGCGCGATGAACTTTGGACTTGTCCTACTCCTGATGTTTTCTATTCTACCGGCAATGAATTGGTTGGTAGAGTGGAACCAAGGAATTCAACTTCCCGAAGCATTCAGTGGCTTGGAGGCATGGATGAAAGGAAAAGAAGCAGGTGCCATGGAGCTCACCAAGGCCTTCTTACGCATGGAAACTACCAATGACCTGTGGATTAACCTTATTTTAATTGCCCTACTACCTGCCCTTGGTGAAGAATTGATCTTTCGAGGAATCGTACAACAAACCATCAATAAGGGTCGCCAAAACCCCCATTTAGGCATTTGGGTTTCTGCTTTGCTTTTCAGTGCACTTCACATGCAGTTTTACGGCTTTTTCCCTCGTATGATCTTAGGCGCCTTCTTTGGTTATTTACTAGTTTGGGGAAAGAGTTTATGGTTGCCCATTTTTGCGCACTTTATCAATAATGCTACAGCCGTCATCATCGCTTACAAACTAGGGGTAGAAGGCATGGAAAAAGAGTTTGATCAAATTGGTGCATCCGAAAGCACCTACCTCATCAGTTTGGTTGGAATCCTTATATTTTCAAGTCTGCTTTGGGTCTTTTACAGACGAAACCGTTTTACTGAATAGCTTTTACCAAATCTATAAAAAACAAAAAGCCGAATTCGTGAAAGAATTCGGCTTTTCATCATTTAATCAGAAACTGTTACTCTAATATATTATCTGTTTTGTAAGTCGAATAGTTAATTTTTAAAGCGTTTGCTTTTCTAAGCTCTTGCTTTACATCGGTTACAATTCCCATTTCTGCATCAACATCAGCTTTAAAAGAGAAGGTCATCAAAGGCACTTCTGCCGGATTACGTTGTTCTCTTTCTGCTTCCACAAATTGAATGATATCATTCTTTGTAGCAAAAGCATCATTTAACTGAATACGGTCTGCAGTACCAAATTGGTCTTGAAAAGACTTTTTGGGTGCTCCAATGTAAATGTAACTCACCAATGATTTTCTTTCCAATTTATTAACCTCTGTTGCTTTTGGTCTTTTCACCTCAACTTTAAGCGTTACTTCTCTCATTACGGTACTTACCATGAAAAAGAAGAGCAACATAAATACAATGTCGGGCAAAGAAGCGGTAGAAATACCTGGTGAACCACCTGCTTTTTTCTTTTTAAACTTTGACATGATTTATTCTCCTACGTTTTTAGGTTCTGCTTCAGAAATTCGCTGCGGATAAAAGTCTTTGACAACATCCAGTTGCATTTCAGCCTTTTCAGACAACTCAGCATCTTTCTCTAATTGCTTCACCGTTTTACCGAATTTTCTTTGAGCAAATTCATCTCTTACTTCATTGTATGCCGCCACTAATTCGTTCTGAACTTTAATGTACATATCGTATGAAGTTCCTCGGTCATTCTGTAGAGAAACAATTTGCTTTGAAACCATAACCTCTCCTAAAATTGGAAGTGGTGTTAACTTTCCTTCCGGCATCTCCGGATCTTGAAAATTAGGGTCTCCAACAATAAAGTTTTTGGCTTCTTCTCTTAGGTTACTAATGTCCATCGGCTCACCCTCTACAAGAAGATCGTCGTTGGCGTTTACCAAGACTTGAAAGACATTTCGCTGTTTTACTTCAGGAATATCTTCAAGGGGTTCTTCAATGGGAGGAGGAAGTCGACGAGTCAAACCTGTGTCCACATCCATGGTGGTGGTCACCAAAAAGAAAATCAGCAAGAGGAAGGCAATGTCTGCCATCGAACCTGCGTTGATTTCCGGTGCTTGTCTTCTTGCCATAATTTGTTCTTCTTATTTAAAGAGTTTAGAAATTCCTGAATAAACAGTAGCAACAATAGCCCCAACTGCCAAAATGTAAAAGGCAATTAGACCCATGCTCACTCGCTTAGAAGCTTCAGGTCCGTCAATAAACTTTTCGTATTTCGGTGTCATCTCATCGCCGCCAAGTGCATAGGCAATAACAAATACTACCACTAAGGCACCCACTCCAATCAAGGCGCTTTTAGCACCCCCGGGGTTTTTGGCCATGTTGATAATTGGAAACACAATGGCAGTTAATGCACCTAGAATAAAGAGTGCATAACACCAATAGATCATGGTTTCAGAATCAACAGTACCGGCGTAAAATAAGACACCCAACAAAGCACTTACGCCTAAAAGGACGTAAAGAACAATGTTTAATGCTTTAGATAGTCCTTCTGACATAATAATTAGGCTTTTTTGTTTTGTAACTCATGCTTCACTAATAAGTCAACTAAGCTAATTGAAGCATTTTCCATATCGTTTACCAAGCTATCTACTTTGGCAATAATGTAATTGTAAAAGATTTGAAGTATGATGGCTACAATCAAACCGAATACCGTGGTCAAAAGTGCGATTTTAATACCACCGGCAACCAATGATGGAGAAATATCTCCGGCTGCTTCAATCGCATCAAAGGCATCAATCATACCGATTACTGTACCCATGAAACCAAGCATTGGTGCCAAAGCGATAAACAAAGAAATCCAAGAAACTCCTTTCTCTAACAATCCCATTTGAACACTTCCGTAAGAAACTACTGATTTCTCAACCATTTCAATTCCTTCATGGCTTCTATCTAATCCTTGATAGAAAATACTTGCTACCGGGCCGCTAGTGTTTCTGCAAACTTCTTTCGCTGCATCAACTCCGCCTGAACTCAAAGCATCCTCAACATTGGCTAACAACTTCTTTGTGTTGGTAGTTGCCATGTTCAAGTAAATGATTCTTTCAATCACAATGGCTAAGCCAAGAATCAAACAAAGTAGTACAATTCCCATAAAGGAAGGACCACCTTCGATAAATTTTTCTTTTAGAACCTGGTGAAACGACTTTTCTACTTCAGCCACCTCAGTGCTTTCTTCTACAGGCTCAGTGGTTTCTTCAGCTGCAGGCTCTTCCATGGTTTCTTCAGCCATGGCTGTGTCTGTGCTAGCGCTATCGGCCATTTCAGTTTGCATCTCAGTTGAGTCTCCGTCTTGAGCGTAGCTGTATTGACCTACTCCAAACGTCAGGAAAGAAGCAACTGCAAATAGGGTGAATAACTTTTTCATAATGGATTAATTAATGATCTGATTAAATGTTAACGAATTAAATTTATAGTTAATGATTGCGAATTTAATGCACATAATTGAATTCTGATAATTTATAACGAAGGATTTCAAGAATTCATATCTAAATGATAGAATTCTTACCTCTTTAAAAGCACGATTCTGAAAAACTGAATCCTTTACTTCCTTCAATTTAAAAAGAACGCTTCGATTGGTTTTATCCTCTCGTTGCGGAGAGGAAGGCCGCGCCCAAATTTTTTGGTCGGGGAACGATTCTCAACCCCTATCGGTGGTTCGACCTCTGTTTCCAAACTTTCCTTTTTAAAGAACGCTTTCGAAAGTTTTACCTCTCTTGCGGAGAGGAAGGGATTCGAACCCCCGATACGGTTCCCCGTATACACGCTTTCCAAGCGTGCGCCTTAAGCCACTCGGCCACCTCTCCGTATTTCTCCGCGCTAGGCGAATGGCCCTCTATCTCTGAGAGCTGGGCTCCCCGACTTTTAGGCGGGCCTGCCAAATTACAAAAAAATAGCTTTCTTAATTCGACTCACCTATGTTATGCTTAAGTTAATTCAACTTAGCTTAATTCCCCTCTTAAATTCACTCCCACAAACTCTTTCTTTTGCTGCAAGTCAAGCTCCTCACAAGACAAAAGATACATTAATTTGGTAATCGCTGCCTCAAAGGTCATATCTTCTCCGCTAATTACTCCGGCTCGCTCTAAATGCACCCCGGTTTCGTATTTTGCTTGAATCACTTTTCCGGTTACGCATTGAGTAATATTGACTAGGATCACCCCTTTGTCGTTCAGCTTCATAATCTCTTCAGCCAACCAAGGTAAAGAAGGAGCATTTCCACTACCATAAGTTTCCAAGATCAAGCCTTTTAAATTCGGAATTTGAGCCACGGCTTGAAACACTTTTTCTTGCAATCCCGGAAAAATGCGAATGCTCGCCACATCTTCCACAATCTTTTTCCTGGCAATCAGAGGCGCAATCTGTGGTTTGTTTATAGCAAAGCGATTGTATTTAATGTGCACCCCTGCTTCTGCTAAAAGCGGATAGTTGGGTGACTGGAAAGCCTCAAAATTCTCCGCGCTGATCTTTGTGGTTCGGTTGGCCCGGTACAAGGCGTATTCAAAATAGATGGCCACTTCAGGCACTACCGGGGATCCATTGACGTAATCACCGGCAATTTCAATGGCGGTAATAATGTTCTCCTTTCCATCGGTGCGGATTTTACCAATCGGCAACTGACTGCCGGTAAAAATGATAGGCTTACTGACATTCTCCAACAAAAAGCTCAGGGCTGAGGCGGTATAAGCCATGGTATCTGAACCGTGCAAGATCACAAAACCATCAAAATTCGCATAGTTCTTTTCAATTACTTCTAACAATTCCACCCAAACCGCTGGTCCCATATTGGAAGAATCAATGGGTTTATCTAATGAACTGACTTCCAATCCAACCCCGACTTTATTCAATTCGGGAATCTCTTCCAACAAATGATCAAAATCGAACGCATGTAAAAACCCAGTTTCTGGATCTTCGACCATACCAATGGTTCCTCCGGTATAAATGATTAGCACTTTGGACGTTTCACTCATGCAGCTTAAAGATTTCTAAAGCACTTTTAGTAGTCACCTCAGCCACTTCGGGGGCTGAAATGCCGTAAATATCGGCTATTTTTTCGGCCACTTTCTCCACATAGGCACTTTCGTTGCGCTTGCCGCGAAAAGGAGCCGGAGCTAAGTAGGGCGAGTCAGTTTCTAACACCAGATCTTCTAGTTTGAGTTGACCCACTACTTTATCTAAACCTGCATTTTTAAAGGTGACTACTCCGCCAATGCCGAGCTTAAAATCGCCATAATTTAAAATGTGTTGCGCTTGCTCTAAGCTGCCGGTGAAGCAATGAAAAATGCCACTTAAGCGATCGTCATTCACCTCATCGACTATATTGAGTATCTCATCAAAAGCTTCGCGACAGTGAATGACAATGGGTAAGTTTTTTTCTTTGGCCCATTCAATCTGCTGACGAAAAGCCATTTCTTGCTGCGCTTGAAAACTTTTGTCCCAATACAAGTCGATGCCAATTTCACCAACCGCCAGATAGTTGGCTTCGTCCAATTCTTTTTTTACGAGCGCCAACTCTTCTTCTACTTTATCATTCACTGAGCAAGGGTGCAATCCCATCATGGGGTAGCAACGCAAAGGATATTTCACGGCCAACTCTTTCATGCCTTTTACCGAAGAGGAATCAATGTTGGGGAGAAAAAACTTTTCTACTCCGGCCTCAATAGCCCTTTGGATCATGGCTTCCCGATCCTCGGAAAATTGCTCGCTGTATAAATGGGTGTGCGTATCTATTAGCATGAGCGCAAAAATAGCAATCTAGGTTGGGGCGAGCGAATTTGCTGTTGGGGAAGTGGGAAATCAATGCGCAACCCTTTATAAAATGAAGCAGGACTGAAAGTCCTGAAAAAAATGTGCACGCACTAGGAAGTCCGCGCCATCGGAGGCCCCAGCTATTGAAGTAAACTAACTAGCTTATCTTTATTATACCCCATGATTTTTTTCACTTTCCCTTTTCGGTTCTTATAAAAAAGGATGGGTCTTAGTTTTGGAAGCTTGAAACTTCCTTTTTCTAAAACTTTAGTGTTTGAACATTCCGGATAATTGTTCCACGCATCACCTTCTGTCTTGAAAGCCTCATTATCTGCATAAGTCACATCAAATACGTTTAAGGAAATCTTATACTTTTCGCAAACCTTTTCTTCTTGTAAAAACTTGTTGAGCAAGAGACAATACCCACATCGGTGACTAAAAATTATGGTCAGCGAGCTCGTATCCATGTAGGTTTTTACATATTTCTTATTGAGCTTTTTAAGCTTACTATTTTGGGAGAAGGAGTTTCCTAGACCTATGATTAAAAGAAAGAAGAGTAGTGAGAAGGGTTTGATTGATAGATGAAATTTCATGACTTAAAGTTTGATTAAAAAAGTGGTTAACCACGTGGTTAACCACTTCCATTTTTCAGTTAATTCTGAAGTTCACCTCTAACTTGACAGATCCAACGGCTATTAGATTTGCACCCTCTTGGCTTGGGCTTATAACCTTGAAAAACATTGATATCTGTGCTACCATCTGCAATTGTACTTATTACATCAGATGTAAATAAGTCATTTATTTCATTAGATGAAAGGTAATCTTCCAATGACTCAATGAATGCTCCAACTAGAACTCCATCCTCATCATATATAAAACTATCCTTATACTCCTGCATTACTTCATCAGGAACATCATTTACAGTAACATTAGCACTAGCCATTGTACAAGTAAGACAAACAGCGCAAAACAATAGAAAACTAAATAATTTTTTCATCACTTCTTTTTTTGATGATTTCGCTCTACAAATATTTGGGGCTTTGTAAAACTTGCACTATTGCCAACTATACCCCTCATTAATTAGTATTAGTACGAAATTATTGACCTTAATGTATGTCCGATAAAGTCGGTGGCTTGGGTCAATGTTTTTTCTTCACAATACGTCCTTAAAGTCTGACTGAATTTTATAATTCTATGATCCTTCTCTTTCTAATAATTGAATTTTCCATTTTAATAGTTTTCCCATGTATTTAGAAAGAGCTAGATAAAAATAGCTTTAAACTTCTAATTTATCTCAGTATTTTTGGTTGTATCAAACAACTGAAAACGAATTTCTTACAACTATGCAAAATTCTAACGAAGAAATCTCTCAAAGAATTAGTAAAATCAGGAAAAGCAAAGAGCTCTCTCAAGAATATGTCTCAGCTCAGCTGGGTATAAGTCAACAGGCATACAACAAAATTGAAAGAGGTACCACTAAAATTGGCATCACCCGATTGTTAAAAATTGCTGAGATATTGGAAGTTGAATTAAATCAATTTCTTTTTGACGATTCAGAAAAGATAATACCCTCAAAGGAGGATATTAACGAAGGGTTAAAACTGATTCAACATTTAAATTCAGAGGTAGAGTTCCTTCGAGCTCAGAACAAAACACTATTAAATGTAATTGAAAGACTAAAGTCCTAATCAGAAAAGGCATATAAACACGTGGCATAATCGCGGGAGCAAGGTTGGGGCGAGCGAATTTGATGTTGGGGCAGTGGGAAATCAATGCGCACCTTTTAAAAAATGAGGCAGGACTTAAAGTCCTGCATAAAAAGTGCACGGACTAGGAAGTCCTCGCAAGCAGTAATTAGATCGCTCGCTAATTTAAGAAAAATAGAAAATACTTAAATAAGAAGTAATCGTTATAAAGATTACATCAGAATTCTTTATTAAGGTGATTGTAATTAAACGCAAAGTCAAATTTGTAGCAATCAGAAAAATCAAAAGAGGAAAAGTAAAACTTCACAGTTCTTTTATTCTTTTACTTTTGCCCCGTGAACCCTCCGGTCAAAATCCTCATCATTCGTTATCCCTCCAATGGTGACATTGTGCTCACCACCAGTTCTCTTTAGTTTTTTTAGAAGTGACTATTAAATCAATGTTTACCTTTGGTAATTGAGATGAGAACAAAAGAAAAGAAAATACACTTTGCCACTAAAGCTGAAAACAACCGCCGAAGAGAGGCTGAATTTCTAGCTTTATCTCCTTCAGAACGCTTACAATCCTTTCTACGTTCTTTTGATAGCGATCTATTTAGTCAATTTGTAGACCCAAAAGAACTAGGCGAAAACAAAGGAAACTTTTGTATTTACAAAAATGAAGTTTGAAGAAGAAGCCAATCGATTTGTTGAGTTATGCCTGAAGCAAAGTGTAGAGATTTTATTGGTAGGCGGTGCGGCGGTTAACTTTTATGGTTATAAAAGACATTCGGCCGATATAGACTTTTGGATCAACCCTACCGAGGAAAACTTTAATAAACTCTTAACTGTATTTGAAAATCTCGGCTACGCGATTGAAAATTTACCGGAGAAAGTGAAGCAAGGAAAACAGAATATCTCCATTAAGATTTCACCTGAGCAGGAAATAGAAATTATCACCAACTTTAATCCGAATAAAACATTTAACGAGGCTTATAAGGAAGCCAATGAGTATAAGATTGGAAAAGCTAATATTAAAAAAATGAAGGTTATTCATTTAAATGATTTAATTGCAAGCAAATCAAAATCAAGAAGAACAAAGGACATGCTTGATATAGTTGAACTGAAAAGGTTACACAAGCTGTAGTTCTTTTACTTTTGCCCCGTGAACCCTCCTGTCAAAATCCTCATCATTCGTTTTAGCTCCATCGGCGATATTGTGCTCACTACGCCGGTGATTCGCTGCCTAAAAAAACAAGTGGATGGGGAAGCAGAGATTCACTTTCTCACCAAAAAGGCGTATGCCCCTTTGGTAGCGGAAAACCCTTATTTGAGCAAAGTCTACACCATTGAAAAAAGCACCAATGAGGTAATCGAAGAGCTGCAAGCAGAAGGGTATGACTACGTGGTTGACTTGCATAAAAACATGCGGGCGCGTCGAGTAAAGAGCAAACTCAAAGCCTTCAGTTTTACCTTCGATAAACTCAATTTTAAAAAGTGGCTGTTGGTCAATTTTAAGTGGGACCGCATGCCGGACATTCACATTGTAGACCGTTATTTGGCTTCGGTCAAAGCTTTGGGTATAGAAAAAGATGAAAATGGTTTGGATTATTTTCTACCCGAAAACTTCAAGCCAAGCATCAGCCTTCCTTATCAAAAAGGCAATTATGTGGTCTTGGTTTTGGGTGCCAACCACGGCACCAAGAAAATTCCCGAAAGTAAAATGCAGGAAATCTTAGCGAAAAGTAAGCAGTCTTTTGTCTTGCTAGGCGGCAAAGAAGACCAAGTGTTAGGAGATCAATTAGCTCAGTTAGCCCCGGAAAGAATTTTTAATGCAGCCGGCAAAACCACTTTGCACGAATCGGCCTATTTGATCAAAGATTCAAAATCCGTCATCACTCCCGATACCGGAATGATGCACATTGCCGCTGCTTTTCAAAAACCCATTGTTTCCCTTTGGGGCAATACGGTTCCCGAATTGGGCATGTATCCCTATTACGAAAAAGGGAAAGAGAATCGCTCCACTGTTTTTGAAGTAAAAGGGCTAAGTTGTCGCCCTTGCTCCAAAATTGGCTTTAAAAAATGCCCCAAAGGTCATTTTAAATGCATGATGGAGATTGAGAGTGAGGCGGTGGTGAGTAGCATTGGAAATATTTAAGGGCTAAAAGTCCTTACGTTTTTAAGCACGGACTTAGAGGTCCGCGCCAACATATAGATCAACCTTGGCTTCGGCTCCTTGTCCAATTACAATCGTCAGGCGAGCACTCAATCTGCGACTATTCGGTGACTGAGCGGAGCCGAAGTCACCGGATAGCAGAACAAAGCTACTTTTGTAAAACAGTGTAATAGTTTGAAAGCATCTTCCAATTCTTACCATTAGTCTGGACGAACATTACTGTGTTATTAATATCTGAGAATTCTACTTTAAACTTATCTAAGTCTATTTTAGTGAACATTGCGTCATCTACCATATCTAAGATATTTTGCCATTCTCCTAAAATCTCTATTCTTTCATCTTCATTTATCCAAGAAGCTCTCTCTTTTCTTTTTTCTAGCTCTTCAAAAACATCTTTTTTAGCGTCTCCTTGAAACACAAGTAGATGATCAACCATATAGGGTATATCATCCTTTTCAATGGCTTTGTAAATTGACTGAATCAATTCTTCAAATGATCTGTTCGAGTATTCTTCATGGCTTGTAACTTTTCTTGTATCAAAAAGCCTTTTGATTTTCCTTTTTGGATAAGGTTTGTACTTAATCTGTGTGTCATTCTTCTTCAGCTTCATTTTCATTTCCTTCTTATCAAAGGCAATGTCTGTTTTTACCGCTAGATTAAGGACGTTTATTACATCTATTCTTCCCGAAGTGTTTTGCGAGCGCCATTTACCTAAAAAATCTTTTCTAAAAGTATAGTTACCAAAGTTGAAACGCTTTGAATAGCCACCAATTTCTATAGTATCATTTTTATTTTCATCTTGTTTTCTTAAGCCTTCAATTGATACAAAAAAACCATTTTCAGGAATTTCAATCCGACTCTTTCTTAAATCCACTTGAACCCATTCATTTTTATATCCACCATTAATTAAATAGCTTGTATCTAGCAATTCATTCCCCGGACAGGAACAGACGATATTATAATCATAAACATGCAGCCTAAGGAAATTATTATCGTTAAGGTTTTGAATGAAAACAGATACCTCTTGAAGTAGAGAAAAAGGATATTGATCTGATTCATGAATAAAAGTAGCCACCTCTCCTCCATTTCTTAAACCATAAGTGCCAAAGGATGGAGACCTAAAATCATTTAGCCACTTCCTTTTATAGTCAGGAGAGTTCACGGTCACTTCATTTAATTGGTAGCTCATTGGTTGAAGGACAATCGGCTTTGAAAAAGTGGTAGAATCAACCGAAAACACTGCTGAACGATAGCCGAGTGCACTCACCTTAAATTTTCTATTATCAAACTCCTGTGGCATTGAAAAACTGCCTTTAAAACCAGCTACCAGACCGAATGAACTATCGATTAAGACAATGTGTGCAAAAGATAAGGGTTGTCTTGTACTGCTATCTATAAGCCTACCTTGATAGCCTTGTCCAAAAGATAGCAGTGACAAAAAGAAGAGGATAAAAAAACTAAATTGGGCTCTCATTATATAAAATTAAGCCTTTTGCTCAGAAGCGAACTTTTTCTTTTACCATCGCAAGGAATTAGCAGTCACCACTAAAAATCAAGCGAAACCGAAACCTACTCCGCCGCTTTTTCTACATGCTCAAAAATGGCTTTTAGCTCCGTTGCACTTTCTGGTTTCATTTTTCCGGCTAAGATCAAGCTCAATTGCCTTCTTCTTAAAGCTGCATCATAGCGAGATTGCTCTAGCTTGGTTTCCGGCTCTAGCTCAGGCACTTCAATCGGCGAGCCATTTTGGTCAACCGCAACAAAGGTATAAATGGCTTCGTTGCATTTCTTGCGTTTGCCCGAAGTTTCGTCCACGTAAACATCTAAAAACACTTCCATGGAAGAGGTAAAGGCACGAGAAACTTTGGCTTCAATGGTTACCACATCGCCTAATTTAATGGGATGATTGAAAGAGACATTGTTTACCGAAGCGGTTACGACTACTCTTCTGGAATGTCGCTGCGCTGAGATTCCGGCTGAAATATCCATCCAGTTCAACAACTGACCTCCCATTAAATTTCCCAATACATTGGTATCGTTCGGAAGTACAATTTTAGAAGTTTGAGCGAAGGTTTCTTGTGCTTTTCTTGCTTTCATAGCGCATCTACTTTGAGAGCGCAAAAGTACTGAAAAGCCTTAGAATTCTTTAACTAGCAACCAAGCATCTGGGTTGTGGTGGTTGCGCACCTTGGCTAGCAGTCTGATGGCTTCTTCGCGTGTGGCGTAACTAGCATAACTTACCGCATGTAAGTTTTTATAGGTTCCTAAAAGTCTTGCTTGATACCCTTGGGTACTCAGATTATTTACCAATCCTTTGGCATTGCTCTCCTGTGAAAAACAACCTCCCATCACGTGAAACCTTAATCCGCTTGCTTTAGCAGAAGTTTCCGCGTAAGTATTATCGATGGGTGCTTTTTCATCCATTGTATTTTCAACCCAAAGTCCAGTTTTTTCTTCTTCTAAGGTATAGGGGGTAATTCCATTTTCCCACTTTCTTTTGCTTGTCTCTTCAAACTTAAAAGGCTCCGTATCGAACTTCACTTTTTCTTCAACGTATCTCGGGTTTACTTTGGTGTCAGCTGAAATAAAGCTGTAGTTTAAATGTTGGGTATCGACCCAAGAAAACTGATAGTTTAAAATAAAAGACGACAAAATGATTACCGCGATCAAGGCTGCTGCCGGCCAATAAACCTTTCTGCGCTTCTTCTCCTCTTCTTTGATCAGTGGAGCATTTTCTTGAATTTTCTTTTGAATACGTTCTTGAGCCCCTTCTCTTTCAATCGGCAAAGCTCGAAAACCCGTCAACCCAAAAGAGTCCAATAGAAAGTCGTTGCTTTCTTCGGCTTTAAATTGAATTCTCTGCTCGGGATCTAAATAAAGCGTTCCTACTTTTTCAATGTGGATTTTATCACCTTGTTCTAAGCCGGTTAAAGATTGATTAACAAAGCCTTTGATCAACCCATTGGCCTCTTCGTAAGAAATGGAACGTCGTTCGGCAATGTGATTGGTCAACAAGCCGTCGTTGTTCTTTAAATTACCATTAAAGGAAATTCGCTTCGAGGGCGGGCTGAACTTATGCTGAATGGATTGAATTTGCGCTGGAGCATAATTGGCCACAAAGCCCCCCAAATCGGGCACAATTACACAGTCGTAGCTGTATAATAAGTCAGAAATGTACAGGTCAATTTTTACCGTTTGCATACTGTGCGAAGATAGGGAAGAATTTTTTCTTCTTTTCTAATTTTTTATTTCAGATTTCTTTTAAAGTTAAATTGAAACTATGTCAACTGAAAATAAGAAGTTTAAATACTGATTATTTCTTTTATTCTTTTTGGTGAGCAAAAAGAAACAACCCGTCCGAACGGCTTCTGCCGGGCGGGAAAGCTCAGCTACTAGTAAAAAATAAAACTATCCTTGGCTCAACTAATTGCAGCCGAATGATTTCACCCCGAATCCATCGGGTGAACTTTCCGGTTTTACTATGTTGAGCCTTCAGCTATTCTCATTTTTTACTAGAAAGCACTCTACAATCAGAAGGTAGATTTCATCAACAAAATAATTCCGAAAACTAAGAGGCAGGCGAAAAAATATCTAGCTCTAAAATTTGAAAAGCCGCGCCTTACCTTAATTTCTCTAAATCTTCCGGACTGTCAACCGACAAGGCTTCTTCTTCCGTTATGGCCGTTTTTATTTTGTAACCACTTTCAATCCAACGCAATTGCTCCAAACCCTCTGCTCGCTCCAAGCGGCTCGGTTTCAAAGCACAAAGTTCTTTTAAAGTAGCAGCGCGATAAGCATACATGCCGACATGTTTGTAGAAATTAAATTGTTCTTGCCATTGACCTTTCTCTACATCGCGTAAATACGGAATACACTGTCGACTAAAGTAAATGGCAAAATCGTCATCATCCATCAGCACTTTGGGTTTGTTTGGGTTCCACAACTCTTCCTCATCCTCGATGAGTTTCACTAAGGTGCCGATCTCAGTGTTCTCAGAATGAAAACAGGAAAAGATCAAGTTGATCTGATCGGGTGAAATAAAAGGCTCGTCTCCCTGAATGTTGACGATTATTTCAAAGTCTTCCTCCATCTTTTCAAGCGCCTCCAAACAACGGTCTGTTCCACTTTGATGTGTGTCGGCCGTCATTACTACTTGGCCACCAAAAGCTTCTACCGCTTGAAAAATCCGGTCATCATCAGTAGCCACTACTACCTCATCTAGGGCGCTAGCTTTTTTGGCTTGTTCGTAAACTCTTTGAATCATGCTCTTGCCTTGAATGTCAACCAAGGGCTTACCCGGAAAGCGGCTAGAGCCGTATCTGGCGGGAATTATTCCTATTGCACGCATATTTTATACTTTTGACTAAAGTAAAAATTAAATTCAAACGACTTTCACTTGGAGGAACGAATCTATCAAATTGGCATCTCACTAATTCCCGGCATTGGACATCAAAGTGCAAAAAAGCTGGTAGCCTATTGCGGCGGGGCAAAAGCTGTATTTAGCGAAAAGAAAAGCCAACTGCTCAAAATTCCGGGCTTTGGAGAAAAGGCAGTAAAAAATATTTTAGCGGCCAAAGTTTTAGAAAGAGCCGAAGAAGAGTTAAAGTTCATGGAGGAAAATAACATTCAGTCTACTTTCTTTCTGGAAGCTGAATATCCTCAACGTTTATTGCATTGCGATGATGGTCCGGTGATAATCTACAGCAAAGGCAGTTTTGATTGGAACGCCAAAAAGATGATCAGTTTTGTAGGCACTCGCATGGCCACCGTAAAAGGCAAAGCCATTTGTGAAAAGATGGTTGCCGACCTCAAAGCATACAATGCCACTGTGGTCAGTGGTTTGGCTTACGGCATTGACATTACGGCCCACAAAGCCGCCATGAAAGCGGGCTTGCCAACCATTGGCGTCCTAGCTTCCGGATTAGATGAGGTTTATCCCAAGGCGCACGCCAAATACGCCCAACGCATGCAAGAAAATGGCGGCATAGCCAGTGATTACCGTAGTAAAACCAAGCTACTTCCGGCTAATTTTGCAGAAAGAAATCGCATTGTAGCCGGATTGTCTGATGCTGTTGTGGTGGTTGAATCTTCTTTTAAAGGAGGCTCTTTAATTACCGCTGACCTCGCCAATGGCTACAACCGAGATGTATTTGCTGTTCCCGGAAGAATTGATGACGGTCAATCAGAGGGTTGCAACAAACTGATCAAAGCCAACAAAGCCGCTTTGATCGAATCTGCAAAAGACTTAGAGTATATACTAGGTTGGAAAGCAGAGGGTGAGCAAAAGGTAAAAGCAAGTCAAAAACAGCTTTTTGTCGATTTAGATGAAGAAGAAACTCGCTTGTTGAATGCTTTTGGAGAAATGGACAAACGTCCCTTAGATGAATTGAGTTTAGCCGCTAAACTCCCCATCAGTAAAACCGCTAGTTTGCTCTTGAATCTGGAATTTAAAGGAGTTGTTAGAAGCCTACCTGGCAAGGTTTACGAGCGGATTTAAAGAGCCGCAAATTGCCATTTAAAATTAGTTACATTTGCGTTCAAATTAAGCTAACACAATACTTTATATAGCATGAGTGCAAAAAAATCAAGCAAGAGTGCCATTGACAAAAAGGTAGAAGCTTTTGTAAAAAAGGTTGCCGAAAAAAATGGTCATGAAAAAGAATTTCTTCAAGCAGTAGAAGAGGTAGCGGAAACCGTTATTCCATTTATTGAAGAAAACAAACAATATCAAGTAGACAACTTATTGGAGCGAATGGTGGAGCCCGAAAGAACCATCATGTTTCGCGTTCCTTGGATGGATGATAAGGGAAATGCCCAAGTAAACCGCGGTTTTAGAATTGAAATGAATTCGGCCATTGGACCTTACAAAGGAGGACTGCGTTTTCACCCTACAGTAAACCTAAGTGTTTTGAAATTCTTAGCTTTTGAGCAAGTTTTCAAAAACAGTTTAACTACCCTGCCGATGGGTGGAGGAAAAGGTGGTTCTGATTTTGATCCAAAAGGAAAGTCAGACAATGAAGTAATGCGTTTTTGCCAAAGCTTTATGACAGAACTTTCTCGTCACATTGGCCCTGATACTGATGTACCAGCTGGTGACATTGGTGTTGGTGGAAGAGAGATCGGCTTTATGTTTGGTCAGTACAAAAGAATTAGAAACGAATTTACCGGCGTATTAACCGGAAAAGGACTTTCATTTGGCGGAAGTTTAATTCGCCCTGAAGCAACCGGTTATGGCTGTGTTTATTTTGTACGTGAAATGCTAGATTCTAGAGGAGAAACTATCGATGGAAAAACCGTAGTGATTTCCGGTTCAGGAAATGTAGCTCAGTATGCTTGTGAAAAAGCGACTGAACTAGGTGGTAAAGTAGTGACCATGTCAGACTCTAGCGGATTTATTTACGACAAAGACGGAATTGATGAGAAGAAACTAGCTTTCATCATGGAATTGAAGAACGTAAAACGCGGACGGATTAAAGAATACGTGAAGAAGTACAAGAACGCCGAATACCACGATGGAGAAACGCCATGGTCGATCAAGTGTGACATTGCGCTTCCTTGTGCTACCCAAAACGAATTACACCTTGAAGATGCCAAAACTTTGATTAAAAATGGCGCTTCCGTAATTGCAGAAGGAGCTAACATGCCTTGCACACCAGAAGCGGTTACAGAATTCCACAAAGCAAAAATATTCTTTGCCCCAGGTAAAGCATCTAATGCCGGTGGTGTAGCTACATCAGGTCTTGAAATGTCTCAAAACTCTATGCGTTACAATTGGACTGCTGAAGAGGTGGACAATAAACTACAAGAAATCATGAAAGACATTCACCATTCCTGCGTACAGCACGGATGCAACGATAAAGGTTTTGTTGATTATGTAAGAGGCGCTAACATTGCCGGCTTTGTAAAAGTAGCCGACGCCATGCTAGCTCAGGGAGTAGTTTAAAACTCAGCTTTGAAACAAAAAAAGCGGCCTATTCAGGTCGCTTTTTTTGTTTGTGAACATTCTACTGCCTACTTCTTTTAGGTAGGTAGTAAATTGAATATTTTTGATAGAATAAAAGAAAGAAATTTATGTACGGAAAAATTAAAGAACACCTAGCCGAAGAATTGAAGCAAATTGAAGCTGATGGCTTGTACAAAAGAGAACGCATCATCACTTCAGAACAAGATGCAGTAATCAAGCTGGATAGTGGAAAGGAAGTGATCAACTTTTGTGCGAACAACTACTTGGGTCTTTCTTCTCACCCCAAAGTGGTAGAAGCGGCAAAAAACACTCTAGACACACATGGTTTTGGGATGTCTTCGGTTCGTTTTATCTGCGGCACGCAAGACATTCACAAGGAATTGGAACAGAAAATTGCTGACTTCTGTGGTGGTGAAGATACCATTCTTTATGCCGCTGCTTTTGACGCTAACGGAGGTGTATTTGAACCCCTTTTAACGAAAGAAGACGCCATTATTTCCGATTCTTTAAACCATGCTTCTATTATTGACGGAGTTAGGCTGTGTAAAGCCGCACGTTATCGTTATGAGAACAATAACATGGAAGACCTGGAAGAGCAATTGAAAAAGGCGCAAGACCAGCGCTTCAGAGTAATTGTTACTGATGGTGTATTTTCCATGGATGGTTATGTAGCTCAATTGGATAAAATTTGTGACTTAGCAGACAAATACGATGCCTTGGTGATGGTTGATGATTGTCACGCACACGGCTTTTTAGGAAAGAATGGAAGAGGGACCGCCGAATACTGTGATGTTTTAGGCCGGGTAGACATAATCACCGGCACTTTGGGCAAAGCTCTTGGTGGCGCTATGGGAGGCTTTACCACAGGTAGAAAAGAAATTATTGATATGCTTCGCCAACGTTCTCGGCCTTATTTGTTCTCAAATTCTCTTGCTCCTTCTATTGTAGGTGCTTCTATTGCTGTTTTTGACATTTTAAACCAAACCACTGAGTATCGAGATAAGTTAATGGACAATGTAGCCTACTTTAAGAAAGGTGTGAAAGAAGCCGGTTTCGATTACAATGATGGCGACTCGGCCATTGTACCGATCATGCTTTATGATGCGAAGCTTTCTCAGGTATTTGCAGATCGCTTGTTAGAGGAAGGCATTTACGTGATAGGCTTCTTTTATCCGGTAGTGCCCAAAGAGCAAGCAAGAATTCGAGTGCAGCTTTCGGCCGCGCATGAAAGAGAGCATTTAGACAAAGCATTGGCTGCTTTTGAAAAAATTGGCAAAGAACTTAAGGTAATTTAAACGAAATGCCTTTTAAAATGATGCCCAAGCAGGAGAGTTGGATGGTGATCATCCTTTTTCTTTGCTTGGGCTTTTTCTTTCAATATTCTCGTTTAAGAGAGCTTCCTAAAACGGTTCACCCTTGGGCGCAAAGCGACCGCTATGCTTTGGCTTTAGGTTTTCTGAACAACGATTTTAACCTTTTGAAGCCGGAAACCTACCTCATGAATCGAGAGTTTCCGCACAACTTTAAAAAGGCGGCAAACAACAGTATTACTTCGGTTAACCTTCCTTTACATGAATACTTCATAGCATTTATCATGAAGCTTGTAGGAAGTAAATCCATTGGGGTCTTTCAGCTTTATAACTTATTTTTTAGTCTGATTGGCCTTTTTGCCTTGTTCAAGATTGGCAGAATTGCGGGATTAAGCTTTTTGAGTGCCCTCTCAATCCCCTTGTTTCTAAACCTAAGTCCAATATTTCTCATTTACCAAGTCAGCACTTTGGGGGTTATCAATACCCTGTCTATGGTATTTCTAGCCTTGTACTTCTACCTTCTTTTTCGAAAGCATCAGAAATTTAAACACTTTCTATTTTCCATTTCTCTCTTTACCCTAGCTACGCTTATTCGAAGCACCGCTTTAATACCTTTTATTGCTGTCATATTAAGCGAACTGATCAGAAGCTTGGTCAATAAGAATTTCTATGGAACAGAATTGGTCGCTATTCTTCTTGCCTTTGGCGCTTTGTGGGCCCATTATTATTACATGAACTTACACATGGTTTACCATTATGGCTCGGTTTTTCTCTATTACCTCGTGCCCGCTAGAGACCTAGCGGAAATGAAAGAAATCTTGCAAACTGCTTATGACCTATGGCGTTTTCACTATTTCAGCTTACCGCAATGGATCCTACTATTTTTAGTTTTCCTAACGGGCTCTTACCTCTTATTTAAGCAAAAGAAATTAAGCAGCCGACTGACCACTCTTGGACTGCTTGCTCTTTTATCGTCTGGCGGCTATGCCCTTTTTTCTATTGCTATGTTTACCAAGTTTAGACATCATGATTACTACTTACTAGACACCCTTTATATTCCTGTTTTCCTGTTGAGCATTCTTTTTGTTCGATTTTTAGAAACTAAACTAGCTGCTAAGAAGAAGCTAAGTGCAGCTTTTTTCCTTTTCCTTTTCGTCGCTTTTTTCATGGCAGGAAAAAACCATCAAGCCAAAGCTATTGAGTCCAAACCTTGGCTGAATACGGAAGAGGTAATTCAAGACTATAAAGCCATTGCAAAAAAGTTGGACAGCTTACAAATACCCAAAGAGGCAAAAGTGTTAATAGTAGGCGCTGAAAATGCCCCCAATCTTCCGCTGCTGCTGCTTGACCGTAAAGGCTATATTTTAAGATGGAGAAACAAGACGGAGATGCAAAATGTATTGAATTGGAAGTATGATTATCTACTCTTTCGCAAGCAACATTTTTTCAATCATTATTACGATGCGTGGCCAGACTTCTTAAACCACTTTGAGGTAGTCGATAAATCACAAGAGGTTGTAGTAGCAAAAGCAAGTGATTCGCTTCATCAATACAAGAAAAGTGATTTTATCTCCCTGGGGGAATATGAGACATGGAAGTCGTTTTCGCTTGATTTAAAGCAGCCTGATGAGGCATGGTCAGGTATCATCGTAAATCAAGAAAGTCAGGGAATTGTAAGCAATGAAAACGAATTTGCTCTCACTTTTGAAACAAAAGCAGAGGCTATTCAAAACTCAAGCATTTGGTTACAATACTCCTTTGAGCTTTTGGCAGAAGACTCTTTATCTCAAGCTGAAGTTAATCTGGCGGTGATTGATCGAAATGGAGAGGTACCTCTTTACAAACCCTTTACATTGTCCGGTTTTATTAAAGTTAAAGACCAGTGGAACAAGGTTGAGATCATCAAGCAATTTGAAATTCCAAATGGAGCAGAAACCCTAAAGATTTATTTTTGGAATCGTGGAAAAGAGCGCTTTCTCTACCGAAAAGTAGAATTGCAGTTGCTAAAAAAAAGGAGCTAATTAATTAGCTCCTTTTCCCTTTCTTCTTATTTAATAAAGTCGACTAATAGAACTTAGATCGATTGTCTGTGATGTCTGCTTTTTCTTTCAAGGCATTTAAAACAGCTCCGTTATCTACTCTCGCTTTCAAAGCTCTATTGTTTGCGCTTCTAATCGCTACTAAGTTTGCCTCACCTGCATCAGATTTTTGATCTAATTGCACCACAAATACGCCTGTTTTACCTTTAATAGGCACACTCATTTGACCTGCCTCTAAGGTCATGGCTTTTCCTACTACCTCAGGCTCTGTTCCTACTTGTGGAATACGAGGGTTAGCAAAAGTTACGTTTGTAGCGTTCTCAACAGATAAGCCGAGGTTCGATGCCAAGGTTCCAAGCTCAGAGGCCCCGCTCATTTCTTCTATAAACATATTGGCTTTCTTCTCTTGCTTGGTAAAGTACTCCACTCTGTTCTTTACTGATTCGAATGGTGGTATGCCCTTTTCATTCACTTGCTCAACATAGGCTACAACAAATGCATCGTCGGTGTCATAGGCTTCTGATACATCTCCCTGGTCGGCATCATTAACCCATCTTACTAAGTCTCGAGAAGCAGGCAAGCCTTGAATCATATTGTCATTTGGGCCTAGTACTGCAGATCTTCGTTGTACATTTTGTTCTCTAACCAAACTGTTAAACGTTTCGAGGTCGTTGGCTTCAATGGAAAAGCTGTTGGCTTGGTTAAAGGCAATTTCATAGGTTTCTTTACTGGCCAAGGCTTCTCGACGAACTACAGCCAATTGAACCTTACGCTTTAAGGCTGTTTTGTCCGTTACTTTAATCAAGTGAATTCCAAATTGTGATTCGGCTTTCACCACCTCTCCTAGCTCTGCTGAGAAGGCAGCATCATTGAATGGCTTTACCATCATTCCCTCGGTAAACCAACCAAGCTCCCCGCCTTTCTGAGCAGAACCAACATCGTCAGAAAAGGTCATGGCTAGTTCTGCAAAGTCAGCCCCATTATTTAAAGCCGTTTGCAAGCTATCGGCCAATGTTTGCGCTCTTTCTGGACTGCGCTCTTCCGCACTAATCAAAATATGACTAGCATTCACAGAGTCGGGTGCCATTTTTACTTTGGTTACTTTTTGTACATAATAGTTGTCATCGATGTTAAAAACACCAGTCATAGCTCCAACTTCTTTTGACCAAAGTGAGGTATCAGCATCTCTTGGCGCTTTATCTATAGAATAAAAGGTTGGATCGAAAGAGTCATCTGAATTGGCATTCACAAAAATGGAATCATTCTCTGCTTTCTCGAACTGCTGTCGAGCATTCTCCATAAAATTTCTTGTTGCATCCAAGTCTTTGGCAGAAGGGGCAACCGGGAAATAAGCATACAGCACTTTGGTGCTTGCTTCTTGCTCGTATTCTTCTTTGTGTTCGTTGTAGTAGTCTTTCATTTCTGACTCACTTACCGTAATGGTCGTGTCATTAATAGCAGAAAAAGGTTTGTAGACATACTTAAAACTTAAGGTAGTATTCTGATCGTTGTAATCTTTTGCCGCCAATTGAGAAGGCCAATAAACTCCTTTGGTAAGCAGGTTATTGTATTTCTCCATTTTTTGATTTCGTTTGATGGCTCTTTCAAAAACCAACCATCTTTCTTTCGCTTCAGGATCGTTATCTAGATTTTGCAAGAACTGAATTACTGCTTCTTTTTTAAACTGACCGGTATTGGGGTCTGTGAAAGCTTGTTTAACTTGTGGATGCGGATTATCCCCTTGAACCATATCAAACAATTCCTTGGTGGTTACATCTAAGCCGAGCTCTTTCATTTGGTTGCCAATCAATATATCAGATAGCTTTTGGTTCCAAACTTGTTCGCGTATGGTCGACTTGGTTCTTTCATCCAAAGGACCTTCTGCCTGCATATTGAGTTTGTAATTTTCGTACGCTCTTTGTACTTCAATTTCAAACTCCGTGGGGCTTATGTAATCATCATTTACTTCACCAAGGTTTACTGGGCCTTGCTGGCCACCGGCTTTAGCGCTAAACAAATCGGTTAAGACAAAAGCCATGATGGCACCGCCAACAATAATGAGCACTAAGGTTGAGCGCTCTCTAATTTTTCCAATAACTGCCATTGAAATCTTTTAAAAATTTAGGGTTGCGAATATACGATTGTAAACTGAAATATGAAAGGTTGTTAAAAAGGCTAGACTTCCTACCATCAAAGCTTTATAGCTTACTGAGGCAAAGGCTTATTCTTCGGCTTTAACTTTTAAATGAACCAAGTCGATTTTATTTTCAAAAACTTTCTTCACTGTAAAGCTAAACTGCTCTAATTCAATAGAATCATTCATGGATGGAATGCTTTCATAGGCGTCTATAATTAAACCGGCTAAAGTCTCATAATTGTCTGAATCGGGAAGGTTTAAATTATATTCGTCATTTAAATAATCTACTTCTAAGCGGGCTGAAAACAGATATTCTCGGTCGTTTATCTTGTTTTCTATTAATTCTTCTTTGTCATGTTCGTCTTCAATTTCACCAAAAATCTCTTCGATCACATCTTCAATGGTTAGAATACCCGAAGTGCCACCAAATTCATCTACCACCAAGGCAATACTCCTTTTTTGTTCAATTAGCACTTCTAAAATTTCATTGGCCGGCATGGACATGGCAATAATTGGAATGGGAAGTAAAATAGATTTAATGCTTTCCGGCTTTTTAAACAACTCAAAAGAATGGGTGTAGCCAATAACATTGTCGATGTTGTCGCGATAGATAATAATTTTAGACAGGCCGGTTTCCACGAACTTATCTCGCAACTTTTCAATGCTGTCTTCTATATCCATTGCTACAATCTCCGTTCGGGGTAGCATGCATTCTCGGGCTTTTACTTTTGAGAAATCTAACGCATTTTGGAAAATCTGGATCTCATGATCAACTTCCTCTTGTTCGTCGGCATTCTCTGTTCCTTCTCGCAAATAATTTTCTAGGTCTATTCGCCCAAAGTTTAACTCTTCTTCTGTGGCAAGGTGCGGAGAAAAAAGCTTGATCAGCATTTCTGATATCCCAATCACTAATAACATTGGAAGCAATAATATATAATAGATCAAAAGCAAGGGGAAGGCAAAAAAGCGCAACACCAAGTTTGGGTTAATGCGAAAAAGCGTTTTGGGTAGGAACTCAGCCGTTATCAGGATAATAATGGTTGAAAGAAATGTCTGGAAGAAGAGAATCACCAATTCGTTTTTCGTGTAAACGGCAAATTCCGGCTCAAGTATTTTAGCCATGTAGATACCATAAATCACTAAAGCAATATTATTTCCCACTAGCATGGCACCAATGAAACGAGATGGTTTCTTTAAAAATCGAGAGATGATTTTGGCCAAAAAGTTCCCTTGTTTGCCGTCAAGCTCTATCTTCAATTTATTGGCAGAGACGAAAGCGATTTCCATGCCCGAAAAAAAGGCAGAAAAAAGCAACATTAAAAGGATTACTCCTGCGTAGTAACTATCCATATAGCTGGTCAACTAATTCAAAGATAGCATTATTCATCTGGATGATTCTTCTCGTAGACTCTTCTTTGTCTTCTGCGAGCATAAAACAAAAAAAGTGCGATCAAGGAGAAACCAAAGAAAAAGAGCGCATCGTACACTTGTTGCTTAAAACTCCAGTATAGCCCCACTAAAAAGGTAAGGATGCAGAGCATTAGCCAAACCTTTTCCATAAATTTTATCACTTTAATCATTCTCTATATTTATGGTTCCCCTAGGTTTTAAAATCTCATAATCTGTAAAATCAGGATTGGCAATTAAACCCTCTCCCATGAGCACCTGCTCTTTGGTGGTAATCTTTACGAATACATCAGAAGTTATTTTATCTGTCTTCTGATTCCATACCAAGTGCTCTGTATTCAGTCTTTCCCCTTTTTCATTTACCACCACCACATCTTCTTTTGCTTCCATAATACGATCATGCTGAAGATCTATGGCATAATTAGAAGTAAGTTCTGAGGTTACATTCATCAAAGAATCGAAAACCTTAATGTGCACTCCCTCCGGCATTTCTCTATAAGGCTCTTTTCCTCCGTACTGGTCTAAAACCGGTGCATTTAATTGAAAGGAAACTCGCCCCTTAGTACTGTACAAGATCTCAACGTCTTTCCCTGACTGGGTCGGCAATTTAACCTCCATGTCATACTTGGCAATCTCTTCCGGATCATTTTCACAAGCAAAAAACACACTCAATAACAACAAGCTAAATGCTGCTTTGAGTGTGTTTGTATGTATTCCTTTTAAAACTTGCTTCAATTAAAATCTCGCTTTGGTTGATTCTCCAATCCAACAGCCCACCTCAACAGTTTGACCTTCCTTTATGCCTTTAAAAAAGCAATCTTCTTTAGTTGGGAAGTATTTTTTATAATTGGCAATCTTTTGGTTCGCTTTATCAGCGACAGAAGGGTCAACTGATTTTGCTCTATTCAAATAATCAACTGCTAACCAATAAATCGCTTTTTGCAAGCAGGGATCATCGTTTTTACAAGAAGAAGAACTTCCTCCAATCATATCGGCAATCATGATGTAAGGCAATCCGTAGCCTTCTTTCATCTGAGCCGCTTTTAAAGCATTTGTTCTTGCATTGCTGTAAGAACCCATACTACTGTATGCTTGGGCCAACTCAATGTAATAGGTCGATTTTTTATCATCGTCTTCGGCTAGTTCTAAAGCTTGTTTGAAGAAGCCCACCGCTTCACTGTAATTCTTCTTTTTCAGAGAAAGAATTCCCATTTTTTCAGCAGAAATCGCTGAAGGGTTCGTTTGGTGTAAAGTATTGGCGATATCAAAGAAAATAGGGGCATCTGTACAACCCTTTTGATCCAAGATGTTAGCGGTACGCTCCATCCAATCTTGGTTTTCTTTATTCTGTTCGAAGTTCTTTTTGGCCATATCAACCAATACATCACAACTCAAATATGGACTCGCTAGTTTTTCTACACTCTCTTGGGCTCGTTCGTAATAACTTTGAGTCTTTTTACCTTCCCACTTCTTCATATTGTGCCCTAAAATTTCGCTCAACTCAGCAAAAGCTGCTACTATGTCTTCAGGGCTTTTCTTTTCAGCTTTTTCCATTAAAACAGCAGCGTTCATGTAAGAAACAATTGCTCCTGCCTCAGATTTTTTACCTTGAAGTTCAATTGATTTCTTTAAGGTATTGTAAGCGGCCTCTTCATCGCTGCTTTTATAACGCAACATGTCTGTCCCTTTTCTGCCTAACACATAGCCTTCTTTACCAAAGTTCTCAATCCGTTGGTCATAAACCATCATTAAAGTATCGAAATAGGCCAATTTCGCTTCGTTGGTCTTGGCTTTTTTCATTTTATATTCTACCAAATTGGTACCATCTACATAGCTTCTTTCTGAAGCAGCCGGACAAATCGTGAAAACAACTTTCCAATATTTATAGGCATCGTCGTATACTTTTTGCTTGTAATAATCTCGGTAAAGCGAGATGTTCTGCACACACTTTACACTATCAGTGCCGTACTTTCCTTGCGAAAAAGCAGTTACACTCAAGAAAGAGGCGAGGAATACTAGGATCAGTTTTTTCATTTTCTTCATTTTAAATTACTTCCTGTTAATCATATTTACGTTGAACAAACCATTTATCATTAATGGTAATTCCAAATAATAGGTTAAAAAAGCTTTCTTCGGTTAAACCTGATTCATCCTTTCCTCTGCGGCCTATTTCGGCTCCAAAGTTTAAGGTAGAAAATGACTTCCTTAACGGCATGGATACTCCAAAGCTTATGCCAAACTCTTGAACCGCTTCACCATTTACGCTTAAAAGTGCAGAATTGTAACGCATACCGGCACGGTAACCCATCTGTTTGAAGTACGAACCAAAGGCTGAAATATTGTTGAATTTTTCAAACCCAAGGTTAAGCTCAGAATTAGAAACTAGTTCTACATTATTGCTTACCCTTTCGGTTTTTCTATTGTGAAGAGCATAATCTATCCCAACCATCCAATCGCCTCTTTTCTCTATACTCAGGCCACCGCCAAAAGTAGAAGCTACATTCAGGCTAACCTTTTCTCCTTCTAGGTTTGAAGTAGTGTCTTTAAATTGCTCAAAATCTTCATTGCCGGCGTAATTTCTAACCAATCGAAAATATTCTCCAGACAGTTCTGAAATAGGGGAGGCAGTTAAACCGGCTACCAATCTGTAGTCTTGGTTCAAGTTAGCAAAGTATTGAAGGCCAAAATCAAAGCTAAAATCGCTCACTCTTGTTTCCCCTTGATCTAGTGTGTTAAAGAAATTAGTGCCATTTTCATAAACCACTCTTCGTTCATCATTTAAGGTCCCGAATAGGTAATTACCACTTACTCCTAAAGACCAATGCTTGGCAAATTGCACTGCAGTTCCTAGAAAAATTTGATTGAGTCCACCGGAACCTTGGTACTGGTTTCTTACCGTTTCTCCACTAGCTAAAGTTCTGCTGTTTTGGTAGTCATAACCTATTTTACTGTAGGGCCGAATTCCAAAGCCAAGTCCCCAGTTTTCCCCTATCGGGAAGGCAAGCGCAGCATGATTTAAATAAGCAGTACTTTCGGTTCTTGATTGGCCTCCATTAACCATTTCAGTTCCTTGTCCATAAATACCAGCTTCAAAAGTGGTTAAACTAATGTTTGAAAAACTCGCCGGGTTTTTTAGGTTGATATAATTCGTGCCTCGATCATTTAGCTTGGCATTACTTCGTGCTAAAGAATCATAGATCTGAGGCTTGTAATTTTGAGGACGCCAAGCATAACCTATTCCTCCGGCAGCAAAATTGGCGTTGGTCCGTTGTGGATTCAACAAGCCTATTCCGTATCGCGAGTATGGAGAATGCGTGGTTTTTTGTGCTTGAACCAAGCTGCTCAATAACAAGGTAAGCAGAAATGTTACGAAGTATTTATTCGCAGTTGTAAATAAGTATTTCATTCAAGCCTTTTAGGACCAAATTTGGGTCTGCAAAGATGCCATTTTTTAGCTCCTTTTCAAAGAGTTTCGCATCGCCACCGGTAATTATAAGTTGCAGCTTTTCATGAGCCCTATTATATTCCTCAATAAAGCCTTTCATCTCGGAAACCATTCCGTTCACAGCCCCTGATAACATTGAACTTACAGTAGTTTTTCCTAATAAATCAGGCTTTGTCTGGTCCCATGCTAAAAGGGGCAATTGGTTAGTATAATGATGCATGGCCTTCAAGCGCATTTGAACACCAGGTGAAATGGCACCACCAAAATAGTCTCCCGCATGGTCAATAAAGTCGTAGGTCACGCAAGTGCCCACATCAAGCACTAACACATTCTGTTTAGGGTAAATAGTCTGAGCACCGGCAATGGCAGCAATGCGATCTTTCCCCAAAGTTTCTGGGCTTTGATAGCGTATGCTAAAGGGCAAAGGTGTTAGGTGGTTCAGGTAAAGCAAAAAAGCAGCCTTCTTAGCAAGATTTAACTTTTCTTCAGCCTCTTTATTAACGGAAGAAACAATTATGGCCGATAAATCATACTCATCGAACAGCTTATGATTCGCTTCAAGGTCCTGATTTGCCAAGGTTTTTTGCTGCAACAATTCCCTTTCTTCAAAAAGCCCAAACTTCGTTCTGCTGTTCCCAATATCAATGCTTAGCTGATAAGCCATATTCAAAGCTACACATTGCAATTAAAATTTGTAATCAATTATTTGACGCTAGTGAAATTTTATTTTTACATTTGCCGACCATTAAAAAACGGTGCCATAGCTCAGTTGGTAGAGCAAAGGACTGAAAATCCTTGTGTCGCTGGTTCGATTCCAGCTGGCACCACCTTTAGAGAGTCAAGCTTAATGCTTGGCTCTTTTTTTTGCCCTCGTAAAAAATCCTTGTATCGTAGGTTACCCGCCCGAACAAATGAAGTCGCTCAGTTGTGCAGGAATTCCAGCTTCGTTCTTAGTTGATACTTCGAAGAAGAACTGGCACCACCTTTAGAGAGTCAAGTTTTACGCTTGACTCTTTTTTTTGCCCCTTTTGTTAATCTTTCAATTTCGGCCTTGGGGAATACCAACATACTAGTAGAAATCTTTTACTTTTACCGCCTCAATGAAATTTTTATGAGTTTAAAAACAGAACTACGCACACAAGGTGATTTTCTTTTTAAGAACCGAAGCTACTTGCCGGTCATTATCATTTTAGTAGGAATTGGAGTTTACATACAAAATGTTCTACAAGGTGATCTACTGCAGGGACAAAATGCAGAAATATACAAGCTAGGCTGTTTGGCTGTTTGTCTTTTTGGGCAATACATTCGCGCTCATGCCATTGGCCATGCTGCCGCCAATACTTCCGGCAGAAATACTTCTGTAGGACAAGTGGCAGAAGCAGTAAACACCTCCGGTTGGTACTCCATTTGTCGTCATCCGCTTTATGTCGGAAACTTTTTTATGTGGCTAGGCATTGCCGGTTTTACCCAAGAACCTTGGTTTTTAGTGGCCTTCATTTTCATTTATTGGGTGTATTATGAAAGAATTATGTTTGCCGAAGAAGAGTTCTTGATCGAAAAGTACGGCGATGAGTACACCAATTGGTCAGCTAAAACTCCAGCCTTTTGGCCAAAATTTAGTCAGTGGAGAAAACCCATTCATCCTTTTTCTTGGGCTAAAATTATCCGACAAGAAAAAACGGGTATCCTCAACCTATTTTTGATCCTATTTATTTTTGAAGTGATTGGGAGTTACCTAATGAGTGGCGAATTCCTCAACATGGAACCCTATTGGTATATCTTGTTTTTGGCTTCTGTAGGCTGGTATATTTTGATTAAAACTTTGCAAAAGACTACGAAGATTTTTGAGGGGAGGTAACCCCTTACTTAATCACCCACTCAATTTCTTGGTCCCAATTCGCTCTTATGCTGATCTTTTCATCATAGATGTAAACTTGCTCAGCTTGTTTCCTCTCTGCGAAAACACCGGTATCCCACTTGCCATTTCCGTTGCGGTCTAGAATCAATTTCAGCCCATAGTCTCCGGCTTTTAAGTTAGGAAAGGCCATACTTGAATCAGAAAGAACTTCCTCTGTCAAAACCTTACCACTTTGATCTAACAATTGCAAAAGTTTAGGCAAGCTGTCCTTTATTTGCACCCTCACTTCTAAGTTTCCGAAATCTCTGCGATTGTTTACCCTAAATCTCTTCAGTGTAGTATCTAAGGTCTGTCCGTAAATGTCGGTAAAGGCTCCGGGAAACAGCTCTATGAAATAGCTACTATCTTCTTTCAAGTCAAATTCAAAAACAAAATTCTGTAGCCTAACACTATCTTGAATCAAAGTGTAAGGCATAAGGCTAGAATCCGACTTTCTCAAGCTGATGAAAGCCGTATCATAGCTTTTAATCGGTCGTTTAAACTCAATTTGAAAAGGTCTAAAATAGTCTTGTACTACACTTACACCCCTCTCAAATTCCAATTTACTTTTAGAAGGTAGAGAATCTGCTTTAAGCTCAAGGGTATCGATGTATTCACCTGCCGTTATTTCTACTTCAAATTCTTGCTTGTCCATTTCCTTGAACCAAAACAACAAAGAGTCTCTGCCTTTACTATATTGATAGCTGTGCAAAACCTCCGCAGCAAGGGTATCTAAAAATCGAAAATCAATAGAGTCGCTCAAGGTTTTATTAAAAACCAGGGCCACTAGCGGTCCATTTTCTTTTTGACTTTCAACAAACTGTTTCTCTCTATCTTCCAAAAAGCCATAGAGTTTTATAGAGTCTACTTTATCATCTAAAAGAATCAGACTATCAGAGTACGCCACCAATTCATCTGGCTTGTCAAAAAGGTAGTTGGTGTTTTTATCAGAAAGTGCAAAAAGTACATATTTCCCTGCCTTTAAGTTGGTGAGTTTGAACCTCCCCTCTTTATCGGTACGGTCTACGTATTTTGGTAAGCGTTTAAAGGGCAAAGAATCAAGGTCAGTGGTATCATAAAGCATTAATACTGCCTCGTCAACCACCTCTAGTGAAAAGGCTTCAACTAGTCTTCCACTTAGGCTCAAGGTATCAATTTCATTTCCGGTTGAGAATACATAAGTAAAGCCCTCAATGGGGTTTCCTTCATGAAAGTCGGCTATGGCATTACCAAAGTTGAAAACATAAGTGGTATTCTCTTGCAAGGTGTCAATTACTTCGATCTCTAAGCGCTTTCCTCTAACCCTTGTTTCTAGGTCATGCTCTAGCGGCGGAGAAGACAGAAAGTTCTTTTTTAGATTTTTCATTTGAATAAACTCGTCAAATTGAATGACAATTTTTTCATTCTCGTAGTTCAGCACTTCTTGTTCCGGTTCTATGGAAATAATTTCCGGGGGGTCTTCGTCTTTTTCACCACCGGTAGGAGCAACTTGCTGTGCACAGCTCCAAAATAGTAGAAGCAACCCCAGGCCAAATAGTAATTTACTTCTATTCATCCCAATTCAATTTGGAGAGTATTTTGGCCAAGCTTTCCAAGCCATTTTGATCTGCATCATCAAAGTAATTGAGTTGATCGCTATCCACATCTAGCACACCAACTAAGTTCGCATCCTCGTTAAAAAGGGGTACTACAATTTCCGACTTAGAAGCAGCACTACAAGCAATGTGTCCTGGAAACTCCTCAACATTAGGAACTACTAAAACTTGCTGCTTTTGCGCTACCTTTCCGCAAACTCCTTTTCCTATTTGTATTCGGCTACAGGCTACCGGACCCTGAAAAGGTCCTAAAACAAGTTCGTTCTTTTTTACTATGTAAAAGCCCACCCACCAAAAGTCAAAAGTTTCTTTTAGGGCAGCTGAAACATTTGAAAGGTTGGCCACCAAGTCATCTTCACCCATGATGAGGGCTTCAATTTGAGGCAACAAACTCCGGTATTGTTCTGCCTTGCTTAAGCCGTCTGCAATCGTTAAGGATTCTGCCATGCGGCAAAAATAAGTATTAGCTACGGTTTGCTAGGTGGTATAAGCTAAAGTTAACAAGCTTAAACGAAGCCCCTCTATTTTTTTCAATTCCAACGCACATGCTTCAAGGGTAGAGCCGGTGGTCAGCACATCATCGAGCAGCAAAATGTGATGACCCTCGAAGCCTGAACTGTTTTTTAAATGAAATGAGCTTTTCACGTTCTTCCATCGTTTGAATCGGCCTTTGCGCGTTTGAGATTCGGTATTCAATCGCTTTTCAATCAAGTCAAGCAGTACTGGAATCTGCGTAACTTTTGATACCCCTTCGGCTAAGTACTGACTTTGATTGTAACCTCTCTTCTTCAACTTTAATTGGTGGATAGGTACCGGAACCAAATAATCAATGCCTTCAAAAAAACCTTGCTTTTGAAGGTCGTTGGCCATTAATGACCCCATGGTAATCCCGATTTCTTTTATGCCTTTGTACTTAAAATGATGTATTAAACGCTGTAAGCTGCCCTTTTTCTGAAATTGATAAAAGGAGGTGGCTTTTTCCAGCTCCAAACGACCCCAGAAGATTTTCTCAATCGGGTTTTCTGTACTTCCGTATGCTTTTGTCTGCGGCAATGCAAAACGGCAACTTAAACAAATGTGCTCAATTTTATTTTCAATTGCTTTTCCGCAGGCAAAACACACTTTTGGGAAAAAAAGTTGCGTAATGGCCTTTATCACATCACTAATATACTATTTCACAATTACTTATAAAACCTACCTTTAAAGCTTCTTAAATAAACTTCACATGAAAAACACCACCACTCTACTTCTAATCCTATTTATCTGGGCTTGCCATAGCAAAGAACAAAAGCAAGAAATTGAGAAAGTCAAGAAAAATACAACTGATAAGATAGCTTACGGACTAGTAATTCATGGAGGAGCCGGCAGTCAAGAAAGGGGAAAATACTCCGACTCTTTAGAACAAGCCTACCATCAAAAGTTAGCAGAAGCAACCGAAAAAGGGTATGCCTTAATTGAAAAAGGGACTCCAGCTTTAGATGTGGTGGTAGCCACCATTGAAATACTAGAAAACTCACCCTTGTTCAATGCTGGAAAGGGTGCCGTTTTTACACATGAAGAAAACAATCAACTCGATGCTTCGATTATGGATGGAGCCACCTTGGAGGCAGGAGCGGTTGCCGGAGTAAAAATAGTAAAGAACCCGATCAAGGCTGCTCAAGCGGTTTTACAACACTCCCCACATGTTTTACTCAGCGGAAATGGAGCCGATCAGTTTGCCATATCTCTAGGCTTGGACACCGTTCCTAACTCCTATTTCTTTACTCCAAAAAACTTCAATTATTTGAAGAAGATAAAAGCCAAACAAAAACAGCAAACCGCTTACCAAGCTACGACGGATGAAAAGTTTGGCACCGTAGGTTGTGCCGTTTTAGACAAAAATGGCAAGTTGGCGGCCGGAACCTCAACCGGAGGCATGACCAATAAACGCTATGGTCGGATCGGTGATTCTCCCATTATAGGAGCCGGAACTTATGCCAACGATTTAGTGGCTGTATCTTGCACCGGTCACGGAGAGTATTTCATTCGTTATGCTGTGGCTTATGACCTGGCTGCCCAAATTGCCTATCAAGGAAAGAGTGTTAAAGAGGCCAGTGAATTTATTATTCACCAAAAGCTAAAACAGGCTGGTGGGCAAGGTGGATTGATCAGCATCGACCAGAATGGAAACGTGAGTATGCCGTTTAACACTTCGGGTATGTTTCGAGCCGTAAAAACTAACAATACAGAGCTTAAAACGGCTATTTATAAAGATTAGGCATTCAGTTCTAGGCATTGCCCTATATTTGCAAAAAAGACAAAAATGGCAACAGAAGAAGGAAAAAATTCATTAAAAGTTGATGCAGAACAATCAAAATCGGTCAATCGGATTTTGATCATCATAATCGTCCTTCTTTCCATTGTTTTGGGAATTACCCTTTGGCAATATTTTGAACTTCGAAAAACAGTATCTCAGAAAGGTACCGAAATCGAATTACTTGCAGATGAGCGAGGAGAACTACAAAGTGAACTAGAAAACATGTTGAGTGAATTTGACAGCTTGGAAACCGACAATGACTCCATGAAAGTTGAATTATCTCAAAGAAAGCAGGAGGTTGAAGAGTTACTTGATAAAGTAAAAGACAAGGACTTTGCCATTTACAAACTGCGTAAGGAGACTAAAACCTTGCGCACGATTATGAAAGGCTATGTTGTAACCATAGACTCATTAAACACCTTAAATGTTGGACTACGAAAAGAAAACCAAGCGGTAAAAAGCGACCTATCGAAAGAGCGGAGTCGTTCGCAAAAGTTGCAAAAAACCAATGAAAACCTATCTAGCAAGGTGGCTTTAGCCAGTCGACTAGACGTTAAAGGAGTGCGGGTTTTTGGGGTAAAAGTAAAACGAGACATGACGGGCAAAGAAACCGATCGAGCAAGACGAACCGATAAAATTAGAGTTTGCTTTACTGTAGATGAAAACAAGGTGGCCAAGGCTGAAAAGAAAGACCTCTACATCCGCATTATTTCTCCTGATGGAACGCTGCTTACGCCCGGTATGGGCGATGAATACCGCTTTGAGTTCAACGGCTCTAAAGGCTACTTCTCCGACAAACTTACCATTGACTATAATAAATCAGCTAAGGAAGTTTGCCTTGATTGGGCCAAACCTTTTGAAGATTATGAAGTGCTAGAAGGGGTGTACAATATTTTCATGTATGCCGAAGATTACGAAATGGGCTCTACTTCTTACGAATTACGTTAAAAGAAAGCCCTTACCTGCATGCCACCGGTATGAATAGTCCGAATACCTTCCGACTTCCTTCCTCCATAATTGAGATTTAACTGTAGGTTATTGGAGAGGTTTCGCTGCCATAAAACATTCCAGGTAATGTTACCTCCTGGGTTTAAACCGTCTAGCATTTCAAAGGCCAAAGAACTGTTTGAAGGAGCGTTAAAGTCAATCGCAATGTAGCTGGCATTAAAAGAAAAATTTCCTTTGCCCGCCTCATTCAATTGCAGTTCCACTGTGCTGCTTCGCTGAAAGGACTTTTCCAAGCCTTCTAAATTCTCTTTCTCTGCATAGTTCGCTTCCAAGCTGATTCGAAATTTTACCGAAGGCTGATAAATGAACCTTGGCTCTACTTCTTGGCTGTAAATGTTAAAGTTTCGGCTGTCAAAAAACTCCGAACCCGTTGACCGCTCACTTGTCATTAAGCGATTTTCAATGGAGTAAATTCGGCTTAAGTTATAACGAGCCCTAAGTTCGTGTTGCAAAATCTCTCGGCTTTCAAAACCATTGGTTAAAAGGTTTTTGCTTTTGTTGTTCAAATAAAAGTACTCCATGCTAAATTTTGGGCTTAAACGATTGAAGTAAAAGGTATTCGCGAATGAAGAATTGATGGAGATCAAACTGCTATCTTCTACCACTGTATTAAAAGGATTGTAAATATCTTCCTCTAACTGGGTTTTCCGTTCTGCTCGATATGTGGTTTTGTTGGAGAACTTGGCCAACCACTTTTGCCAGTTCTTATTGGTGTTTAGAATCGCATTGGGGCGCAAAAACAACACTTGGTTAAACTGATTACTAAATACTCGAATGAAATCGTTTGTTGGCGTAAACACTTTAATGTAGTTGGCTTGAAAACTATTGTTGGGCCCTGAAACTTCAAACTCATTCAATTCTTTAACCCCATTGTCATTGTAGTCATTCCACACATGGGTTCCCTGTCCGTCGTTTACCTCTAAAAAGGAAAACTCCCTGCGGTTTTCCAAGCCACTTCCTATCTGATAAAAGGTGTTGGAAGAAATAAAACCTTTCAGTGCTTTCAAATTATAATCCAATTGACCAAGCAAGGTGTTTTCCGGATCTCGACTGGTTATTTCTTCATTTTGTACCAAGAGTTTTCGGTAAGTGACTTTACCATTTAAACGACTTCTAGGGTTCTGAGCCAAATTAAACTCAAAGTCAAAATTTTCTCCTTTTAAGGCATAGTCTAAGTCTTTGGTTTTGGGAAAGTAATCATAGATTTCGCTGTAGCTTAATCGATAAAAGTTAGCGGTGGTGCTATCTCCTTTTTCGATAAAAGCCTTCCAAATGGTCCGATCAAAACTTCCCCCTTGTATGGTGTCGCTTTTTCCCTGATAAAACAGAATTCGCTCTTGTTCAAGGTAACCACCGAGCGTAAAGCTTTTAACTTTTTGCTTGGCGGTGGTGTAGTGCCTTAAAAACTCGCTGTTGTTGTCCGATTCTACATTCAAATAACTCCCTCTAGAGTTTAGCGAGAAACCCTTTTTCTTAAACTTTCCACTGTAGCCATTTGAAATTCCTTGATAGTCTTCTCCTTTAATAAAAGAACCAAACTCATAATTGATCTCGCTTTGTTTTTTGGAGAAGCCTGTTTTAGCACGTACTAAATACTCATTCCCTTCCAAGGGCAAACCTCGAATGTTCCAATCTCGATCAAATTCTACATCACGGTAACGTTCAATAAACTGAAAGTTTCTTCCCCGCTGTTCGTAAAAAAGTTGGTTGTTCCATCTTTTATCAGAGCTGCTGTCCTTACTCAAGACAGCGGAGTGGCGAAAATCCATTCGAAAGCCGTAAGAGTCATCATCTTTGGCGTTTTTTGAAGAAAAAGTATTGAGGTCGTTTTTCGAATAAGCGCCTTCCAACTTTAGATTGGTCTCTTTTGAAAACTCATACTCTCCACCAAAAGTGACCATTTGTCTTCGTTTAGGGGTTATCAAACGAATAACCGGCTCAAAGCTTCCTTGTGGCGCCCCATTTTGCGGTTGCACCCATTGAAAAACCCGTCCATTTCCATCGCTCCGAATCTGGATGTAGTTCCCGTTTCCTTCCCCAACATTGCTAAAGCGAGCACGGTAAATAGCGCTATCTGGATTTTTTGAGTACACCAAAACATTTTGAAATCCAAGGGTATCAATTTGTTTGTACATTACTTGATCGTTTAAAAACCCACTGGTATCGATTCCGCTCACTACCGCTTGATTCAAGTTATCGCCAACCTCTGAAAGCACTCGTTTTTCCTCTAGGCTCAAATCTTGTTGAAGCGGTTGGTTTTTGTGATCTTGTTCGGAGTAGACATTAAAATTGAGCTTTAGCTTTTCCTTTTTGTAAGTATTTTCTGAAAAGATCACCGACCGGCTGTAGTTTCGCTCTGAGTATTGAAATTCTACCACAATCCGCATGTCTTTGGTAATAATTTGCCTTGGAGTAAAAGTTAATTCGGAGGTATTGTAGTCAATCACATAATCGTTATCCTGTCCGCGAATCATCAACTTTCCGTTTACATAAACTTTCTCTGTTCCTGACAAGACAATGATAAAACTTTCGTTTTCGGCCCCTTGTAATTGATAAGGACCTTGATTCCCCTCTACCCCGGGAATGATTTGCCGAGAGAATTTACCTCTTGAAATAGCGGCATTGATCGAAGCTTCTAATACTCCATTGTCTTTTTCATTAAGCTCTTCTTTGGTTACTATTCGAGTAGAAAAACCTCCACCTTGCACTTTCTTATTCAGATTCATAAAGTAACCTTCCGGTCTACTAATCAGAAAATCACCGGCTATTAAAGTAGAATTTTCATTGAAAAGCCTCATGTAAACCCGATCGAACTCTTGCAATTGCTGTGTATTTCCTTCTGGCTGAATGGGCAAGTTATTATCACTGATGGCAGCTTGAATAGAAACATCCTCACTGATCTTTCCTGATAACTGCAGGTCTAAATTAGAATTAACAGCCAAATCTTGATTGTTCCCAAAGTTGATTCCACGAGAAATACTACCATTCTTGTTCAAGCCACTAATGGAGAAAATATCCGGCCCGGCATTGGGGTCCTCTTTTAAAGTAAAATAATCATATTTACCCGGATCGGTTTGCTCAGCTTGCTCTAAGGTTTTGTGGGCGTATGGCTTGGTAAACGAAAGGGGAAACACCCGATAGCTCAATTCAACCTCCTTCCCTTTCAAGCCAGGCTTTATGATCAATTTAGATTCCGCATACTGAAAGTGGTAAAGGCTATCGTTCACAAAACTTCCGTTTAGCTTCATCACTTCAGATTGAGGAATAATGCTGAGCGTGTCTAATAGTAAGGTATCACTTTCTAGGGATAGGGTTTTTGTTCGCAAATTTGACAATTCTTGCGCCTGTAACTTCATGCCCAGGAAGAAGAGCAAAACGGCAAATGATATGGCTTTTAAACAAGCTTGGGCATTCATGGCAAATCACTAACGTAGACAATGCCGCTTTAGTCGCCTCATTGCCTTATTTTTCCGCGATAAATTCGGAATTTCACGGTAAAATTAAAGATTCACCAAAGAGCAGCAGAATGAAGCGAATAATCAGCTACAATGTTAACGGAATACGAGCAGCCTTGCGCAAAGGCTTTTTAGATTGGCTTGAAGCAGCAAATCCGGATGTGCTTTGTTTGCAAGAAATAAAGGCAAACCCAGAACAAGTAGAGGATGAAGTGCTAGAAAATCTCAGTTACCATCATTATTGGTATCCGGCAGAAAAAAAGGGATACAGCGGAGTAGCCATTTGGTCAAAAGAAGAACCCAAGCATATCTCTTACGGCTGTGGCATTGAGAAATACGATCGGGAAGGTCGAGTGATTCGTGCTGACTTTGAAGACTATTCCGTGATGAGCGTTTACATGCCTTCCGGTTCGAGTGGTGATGCTCGTCAGGATTTCAAAATGGAGTGGTTAGCTGACTTCCAAGCTTACATTGACGATTTGAAAAAAGAAATTCCCAATCTGATCATTTCCGGGGATTATAACATTTGTCATAAACCCATTGACATTCACAACCCTAAGCGAAATGCCAACACTTCTGGCTTCCTTCCGGAGGAAAGAGAATGGGTTAGCGAGTTTATTGCTTCTGGCTTTGTTGACTCTTTTCGATATTTCAATGAAGAACCTCATCAATATAGTTGGTGGAGTTATCGTGCCAATGCGAGGGCCAAGAACTTAGGCTGGCGTATTGATTACCACATGGTAAGTAAAAACATGGAAGAGCGTTTAAGTCGAGCTAACATCTTAAGCGAAGCCAAACATTCAGACCATTGTCCTATCTTAGTAGAAATTGACGGTTAATATCAAAGGTTGGCTGTTTATAAATGTCTAACAATGCCATACTAGGCCACAAGCTTTTGGCGTAGTATTGTACAAAATACACAAACCATGAAAAAAGGAATTTTCTATTCAATTTTAATCGCAAGTGTTTTTGCAGCTTGTGTTCCTGCCAAAAAGGTAGAAGACATAAAGCAAAAAAAAGAAATGTGCGAGGAAGAGCTAGCTTCTATTAAAGAAAGACATCGTAAAATCGATGAAGAGTACACTGAAGCCAAAGAGAGACTAGAGTCTTTAAAAAAGCAAAACAAGGGACTTTCTCAAGACACTACCGTTATGGGTAAGTCTTTACGTGTAATGACGAAAAACTACGATAAGCTAAATGAGACCTACGACCTTTTGCTTGAGAAAAACCGGCAGATGTTGCAAGGAAACCAAAGGGAAACGGAAGAGTTGTTTGGAGACTTAAAGCAATCTAAGTCAGAACTGATGAAACAAACAGCCGCTTTGGAAGAAGCTCAAAGAAACTTGGCTGAAAAAGAAAATAACCTAAGGGAGCTAGAAAGCGAATTAGAAAAGAGAGAAGCCAAAGTAAACGAGCTGGAATCCATTTTAAGTCGTAAAGACTCTACCGTAAATGCCTTGAAATCAAAAGTGCAAAACGCCTTACTAGGCTTCGAAAACAAAGGCTTAACCATTGAGCAAAAAAATGGTAAAGTATACGTTTCCATGGATGAGAGCTTACTGTTTGCTTCAGGAAGCTACAACATTGGAAATAAAGGAAAAGAAGCCTTGAAAAACCTCGGCAATGTATTGGCTAACAATAGTGATGTAAATGTATTGGTTGAAGGTCATACCGACAACGTACCTTACAACGGTTCAGGCGCTTTGAAAGACAATTGGGACTTGAGTGTGAAGCGAGCCACCTCAGTAGTGAAAATCATTCTTGAAAACAGTAAAATAGAGGCAGAGCGCTTAACCGCTGCCGGAAAAGCTGATTTTATACCCATTGCTACCAATGACACCAAAGAGGGAAGAGCTAAAAACAGAAGAACTGAAATTATTCTAACACCTAAGTTAGACGAGTTGTTAGAGATTTTAGAAACCAACTAATTTTTAACCCAAACTATGCATTAGAAATTGAAATCAATTTCTAATGCATATCGATAAAGAGTTTCATCCAAAATGGCTTTCTCCATTTTGGTGAATCTCTAAATCGGGGTTAATCCTCATGGATGCAATAGTTCACTCACTTATTGTGAACTCCTATTGCATAATTCGGGTTAAATAGAACAAACATATAAAAGCCCTAAAGTGATTTGCTTTAGGGCTTTTCTTTTTACAGAATTTACAAAGGCTAATTGAGACCTTCAAGGTTTTAAAAACCTTGAAGATCTTTAACTCTGCCAAAGTTTAAAACTTTGCCAGAGTTAAACATTAACCGTTGTTTTTTATCTTTTCTCTAATCTTTGAGTCAAGCTCTGCCACCTTAACTCGCTGCTGCTCCATACTGTCTCTATCTCGAATGGTAACCGTATTATCTTCTAAAGTTTGATGATCTACGGTAATGGAGTACGGTGTTCCAATGGCATCCTGGCGTCGATAGCGCTTCCCGATAGAGTCTTTCTCATCATACTGGCAGTTGTAGTCTAGCTTTAATAGATCCATGATCTCACGTGCTTTTTCGGGCAAACCATCTTTCTTGGTCAAAGGCAAAATAGCAGCTTTGTAAGGAGCTAAAAAAGCAGGGATACGAAGCAAGGTTCGCTCACTGCCATCTTCTAATTTCTCTTGCTGGTAAGCAGAAGAGAAAACAGCTAAAAACAAGCGATCTAAGCCGATAGAGGTTTCTACTACATAAGGAACGTAGTTCTTGTTGACTTCCGGGTCAAAGTATTGCTGTTTTTTACCGGAATGCTCTTGATGTTGCTTCAGATCAAAATCAGTTCTGGAATGGATTCCTTCCAACTCTTTAAAACCAAAAGGAAAATCAAATTCAATGTCGGCCGCTGCGTTAGCATAATGCGCCATTTTTAAATGGTCGTGAAAGCGGTAACGCTCTTTGGGAATACCCAAGCTTAAATGCCACTTCATGCGCTCTTCTTTCCAATGCTCATACCACTTCAATTCTTCACCGGGACGCACAAAAAATTGCATTTCCATTTGTTCGAATTCCCGCATACGGAAAATAAATTGACGTGCTACAATCTCATTTCGAAAAGCTTTACCAATTTGTGCTACTCCAAACGGCACTTTCATCCGTGCCGTTTTCTGCACATTTAAAAAGTTCACAAAAATACCCTGTGCCGTTTCCGGACGCAGGTATATCGTTTGCGCCCCATCGGCGGTTGAGCCCATTTCGGTGCTAAACATCAAGTTAAACTGGCGCACTTCGGTCCAGTTTCGAGAACCACTTACCGGATCGGCAATATCTAAGTCAATAATTAACTGACGAACCGCTTCCAAGTCTTCCTTTTCCATGGCTTCCTTGAATTGCTTATTGGCTTCGTCAATCTTTTCATGGTTGCGCAAAACTCTTTGATTGGTAGCACGAAACTCCGCTTCATTGAAATCATCGCCAAAGCGCTTGGCGGCTTTCGTTACCTCTTTGTCAATCTTTCCTCTGATCTTTTCTACCCATTCCTCTACCAATACATCGGCACGATAACGCTTCTTAGAGTCTTTGTTATCGATCAAAGGATCATTAAAGGCATCAGTATGGCCGGAAGCTTTCCAAGTGGTAGGATGCATAAAGATAGCTGCATCTATTCCCACAATGTTTTCGTGCATTTGCACCATGCATTTCCACCAATATTGTTTTAGGTTGTTTTTTAGCTCGCTTCCCAAAGGACCGTAATCGTAAACCGCGCTGAGGCCGTCATAGATTTCTGAGGAAGGAAACACAAAGCCATACTCTTTGGCATGACTGATAATACTCTTAAAACTTTCTTCTTGATTTGCCATGCCGCAAAAGTAGCATTTTGCCCGTGCTGAAACTTCACATTAGGGCATAAAAAAACCCCGACCTAAGTCGGGGTTTTTAAATTATCTTGTTTCAACTTCTTAGAAGTGGAAGTTCAGACTGATGTTACCCATTGGTCTTGTATCAACACCAAACGTTGAGCTTTCACCACCTTCAACAGTTGTACTACCATTAGTTGTCTCCGTAGTAGTTTCAGATGCCCCATTGCTGGCAATGTTGATTGTCCACATTACCTCACCACCAATAGACATTTTAGGAGCGAAGAAATACTCTACTCCTGCAAATCCACCTAGGTTTAAACCAAAAGAAGAACCATTAGTTCTTTCAGTTACTCTTGGGCCTGTGACAGTTAAAGTAGAATCATAAGAGAACTCTTGCCCTCCTCCAGTTAAAGAAATCATAGCCATTGGGCCATAAACTCCTTGCAATCTTCCTTTTCCTCTACGGAATTCTAAACCACCACCAATTGCAATATTAGTGTTATTTGTAGTTGTTTCACCGCTGAATCCAGTACCGTCAACATTGTTACTAGTTGCGGTATTCGAACCGAAACCTAATCTCAACATACCTCTGTAGGCGGTGTTAGCATCTGTGAAATACTTCCCTGTTAAAACTAAAGGGTCAGCAGCATTGCTTAAGTTAAATGCCCCTAAATTATTTCCTGTAGTGCCATTCATAAGGTTACCCATGTATGAAGTTAATGGAGCTGCATCAAAACTGATTGCGTAATCTCCAGCTTCTGGAAGAATTGGCGTACCTTTTTTCGATGTCATTTGATCTTGTGCAAATGAGAATCCAGCTGTAAATAAAGCTGCGATTAATAATACTTTCTTTTTCATTTTTAATGTTTTTGGTTATCGTTTTTGATTAAACTTGAGGCAAACGTAGAAAAAATTTTCATTCGTAACCAAAAAAGCAGTCTAATTTAGACTGAATATAGCGATAAATTTACGTTAAATACCCTAGTCAACTAGGTAAAACACCTTACACTTTATCAGTATTTTCAGGCTTTTCAGCGACAATTAACACTTTTTAATCGAAAATAAATTCATTTTTAAACAGGGCTTTTGTGAATAAGTCGCGCTTTTCAGCACCGAAAAGATTGCCAAATGCCTCGATTTGTTGGGACTTAGCCCAATCAAGTAGGTTAGGTTAGGAAATTAGGGCTTATTTAAAGCGAAGGCCAAAAATTAAGATATCATCGATTTGTTCGTGATTCTCGCCGGTTTCAGTGGGATGCATCCAGTGCTCAATTTCTTGCTCTAAGCATTCCTCTTGCTTTTGCAACTTTTCATTTTGAATATGCAACAAAAAGCGTTTAAAGGGTTTGTACTTGTATTTCTTCCCTTTAGGGCCGCCAAATTGGTCAGGAAAGCCATCACTGAACACATAAAGAGTATCTCCTGATTCTATTTGAATGGTATGTGTATCAAAGCTAGACCGATGCTCATAATCTCCAATGGGTTGTTTATTTGCTTTAAACTCGAAAAGATTAAACTCTTCGTTTGAAAGGGCCAATTGTTCTTCTTTTAAACTTTCACTGAAACCACTCTCCGCCTTTCTAATCAAATAAAGCGGATTATTAGCCCCGGCATATTGCAGGCTAGAAGATTCCGGATCGTAAATACACAGCCCCACATCCATTCCATCTTTCACGCTGTGTTCTTTTGACTGCAGTAAAATATCGAGTACATTTTGAGTTAAGAGGTCTAAAAAGGCTCCGGCACTGAGTTCTTCAGGGTGCTTTAAAGTAGACTCTAAACAGGTGTGACCAATTACACTCATAATAGCTCCGGGCACTCCATGTCCGGTGCAGTCAGCAGCCATAAAGTAATATTTGCCCTCCTTTTTATGGGCCCAATAGAAATCTCCACTTACAATGTCTTTGGGCTTAAAGAGCACCAAAAAGTCATCAAAATAGTCGTTGAGCTTGTAATCATCAGGCAAAATGGCTTTTTGTATTCCTTTGGCATAAGTAATACTGTCCATAATTTCCTGGTTCTTTTCCTCGATAATGTCTTTTTGCTCAACAATTTCCTTTGTTCTTTCTTTCACCGTATTTTCCAAAACGATCTTTTCGCGTTTCAATCGTCGCAGATTTAGCTGAATAAAGACCACAATGCAAATCACTATAAAAACCACACAGGCAGTGTAAAACCACCATGTTTTATAAAAGGGAGGAGTGATCACAAAAGAAAATTGATATGGATTACTCCTTTTTCCGTTCTCAGAAATAGATTGTACTTCTAACACATAACTAGCCGGCTCTAAGCCCTGGAAAACAATTTCGCTGCTCTTTGTTTCAAACCAGGTTTCATTCAGTCCGCTCAGTTTATACCGATAGTGAATATCATGAGGATTGGTAAAGTAAATGGTACTAAACGAAAAAGAAATAAAGTTTTGATCATGAGGTAATTCTAGGTTGACAGGCAAACGGATACTATCCGTTGGGCCATAATTTTCCCAATTTACCTTTTGGTTAAACAATTTGATTTCTTCCAGAAGAATTTGGGGCTGACTATTATTCTTAGCCTCTAAAGCCGGTTTGTATTGGGTTAAACCATTTACTGTACCAAAAAGTATTGCTTGGTTAAGTGTATCGTGATAAATCGCATTGATGTTGTTTTCTATGGCTAAAAATCCATTATGCTCATTGTAGCGATGGATCTTTTTCACGGAATAGTCTTCTTTAAAGGTTATTTTATCTGCTCCCCGATCTGTGCCGACCATTAAGGTGCTGTCATTCATAAAAGTGAGGGAATAGATGTTTCCGGACGTTAATTGATCTGCCGTCGATAAAGGACTAATTTGAGCAGAGTCTTTGGTAGGGTCAAGGGTAAAAATTCCGCCGCCATAAGTTCCAATGTAAATATGGCCATTGGTGGCTTCTTCTAAAGAGTGCACCCTTAGGTTGCTTAAGCCTTCAAGCTCATCGTAAGTAACCATAATGCCGTCTTTGTAGCTAGCCAAACCGCCAAGTGTGCCAATCCAAATGGTTTCATCAGAAGCCTCAATAATGGTTTGTATTTCGTTATTTATAAAACCATCTTCTTCTCGAAACACTCCGTATTCGCCATTGTAAAAAGAGAGTCCACTACTGGTTCCTATCCACACCCAACCCGAAGTAGCACATAAAACGGAATTGATCTTTTCTCCAGCTATTCTTTCTGTACCTACCGTAGCTAGTATGTCTTTGTTCCAAACTACTAAGCCATTTTGAGTCCCGATCCAAAGGTTGTTGTTTTGATCAAAGTCAAACGATTTGATTGAATTATATAGCTGATCCTCATTAAGTATATGCTGCTCGCTTGTTATTATGTTGTTTTTGATTTTAATGTTTTGCAAACCATTGTCATAGCTGGCAACCCAAAGAGAAGAGTCTCCCTTTCTTTTGCCGATGTAGCTTATTTGGTCGCTAATTAAGCCATCGGATGTTGAAAAATGAGAGAATTCAAAGCCATTTAACTTTTGAATTCCTTCACCCATACAGCTAATCCAAAGATTGCCTTCTCGATCGGAAAACAATTCCAGAATCTGATTTCCCAATAACCCATCTTTGGTGGTGAAATGGTTTACCTTATTATTCTTCAAATACTGAAGACCTCCGTTATTGGTGGCAATCCAAACAAGCGTATCAGCAGGAACAATATCCAGAATGTAATTGTCTTTTAAGCCATTTAAGATGCTATAGTTAACAATGGTTGGAGAATTATTTAGGTCTATGTCTTCAAACTTAAACACCCCATTTTGAATAGAGCCTAGCCAAATGTTTCCCGCTTCATCAACTGCTCCGCAATAAATTGCATTGAGGTCGTAGTTAAATGATGAAGGAACATCTTGTACACTCAATTCATTGTTTTTTAGCGCAATGGTCTGCGGTGGGCCACCAATAAAGCCTAGCCAAATCCGATTTAGTTGATCCTCTAGTATGGTTAATACATTGGAACTCGATAGCCCATCTTCAGGGCCAAAATTCTTAATACTTAAGCTGTCTTCCAGTGAAATTAAGCTTAAACCGCCACCAGTCGATCCAACCCACACTCTTCCTTTTGAATCTTCAAAAAGTTTAACAATGGTATTGCTAATAAGGCCCTCTTCCTTCGAAATGGCTTGAAATTCAGCCCCATTGAAAACACTCACTCCTTCATTGGTGGCAAACCATAAATTTCCGGCTCTATCTTCAATAATATCCCGAACCACATTGCTGGCAAGACCATCTTTCTTGTTAAAATAAGTGTGTTTTCTTCCATCAAATTTTGAAAGCCCCCCTCCATCGGTTCCAAACCAGAGATAGCCTCTAGAGTCTTGAAATATTTTATAGACCGTATTCTGTGGTAAACCGCTTCTAACAGTGTAATTGCTGAAGTTGTTCCTTTGAGGATAGGTCTCAACTGAACATAATAAAAGAAGGATAATGAGGTAGCTTCGAATGTTCATTGAGACAAGTGACAATTATTTTTTCATAAATATAAACTGGCCTCCTTCGTCTCCTGATTTACTTATAGGCTTAAAATCAGGCGACTGGTCTGAGTTATTGTAGACGGGAATTTTTAGCTTTTGAAAAATTTGACTGGCATCCAGCATGTCAGATTTATTCTCATTTAATGCTTTAAGTAAGTAGTAGGCAAAAACCGAATGCCCGTCTTTACCGCCATCCATCACTGGCTCAAGGCCACCAGAGGTCATGGCTTGCCTAGACTTTAATCGATGAACCTTTTTGTAGTATTTAGGAGAATCTTCAAAGGGTACCGACATGGTATTTCCTCTAAATATATCGCCACTAAAACAAGCATCTGCCACCAATAAGGTATGGTTAGATTGAATGCCTTTAATAAAAGTTTGAATAGTACTGTTTGAAATGTATTCACTTGTGGAGGGGGTAGTTGCTCCGTAAGGGACCCAATAACCTTTGTTTAGTTCTTTTTTAAATTCGCCATGCCCAGAATAATAGATGAACACATTGTCATCTTCCTTCACATTTTCTACCAACCACTCTAGTGAAGAAATAATGTTGGTGCGGTTAGCTTTTTCATTGTAGAGGGTTTTGAACTGATTAAATTTATATTTTGATTTAAGAATTGCCTCTACTGCCTTAGCATCATTAACGGCATTGTTTAAAGGTCGCCAAGTCCCACTATACTTGTCAATTCCAATAATCAGTGCAAAGTAATTGCCTACCTTTAAGTCATCTAAAGTTCTGGAAACATTGAGGCCTTTTAAAGGGTCTCCATGTCCTCTAAATGTTTGATCCGCAAATTCCTCTTGGTAGACATTTTCCAATAAGCTCATACCATTTTCAACAGCATATTTTTTGAGTGAATCCGCTTTTGCCTCTTCTCCTTCAATTCCACTTAGAAGGGCTTCGCTATTGTCTTTGTAATTAATGATTAATGCATTCTGCACACCGTCTTGCCCTTTTGAGCCAAAAACTGTAAAGCCATCGTAATTAATTATAAGGTCCGACCCATAAGAGCTTCCTTCAGGAGTATAAGCCCTCTCCCATTCAACCTCTAGGTCTCTATCTAATTTAGAAATATACAAAGTCGACTTACTTTCTCTGAGTGAATTCGAGGTTCCAATAGCCAAATACCCACCTTTGTATGCTTTAAATGCATTTAGCTTATCTGCAGAGGCTTTGCCGAAAGATTTTTGTGAAATAACCTTTTTGTATCGATCAAAAATGATCACCAAGGCATCTTCTTCGCCTTCCGAATTAACAGAAGAATAACCCGCTAGAATAATCTTGTTGTCGGGCGTTACATCTATCGAAGTAATGGCATTCATGCCTTCATCTCCAATTTTTTCTTCAAATAGCGTTCTACCGTAAGCATCTACTTTAACCAATAATATTTTTCTCTCTTTGGAAGGCAATGTAGTATAACCCGCGGCTATTATTTCTTTTTGCTCAGTAACATGCAAACAAAGCGCTTCATCAGTAAAGTATTTTTCGCCAAACTCTTGTTGCCACAGCTTAGAACCATTTGAACTTAGCTTCATAATGCTAAAGTTATTGTCGTCAATTCCGCTTTCTTTTTTAACTCCACATACGGCAAAGCTTCTCTTATCTAAGTTTTTAATATCGTTGAGCTTCATGTAGGATGAGATCTTGAGCACTGACTTGTTCAAAAGCTCACCGCTGCTGCTTAGTTTTAAAAACCAGCCTTCCGTATAACCGGAAGAGGAGTTTACCGAATGACCAACCACCGCATAATCTCCTTTCATGGTTTCAACCACGGCTGTTCCTTCATCATTATTAATATCTCCAAAGTTTTTCTCCCAAATAAGGTCTCCGTTAATATTTAGCTTCGCCACCCAAATGTCTTTTCCGCCTGCGCTTTTATTTAAAGTGTACCCAACAACCAAATGAAAGCCATCTGAAGTAAGAGTTGCTGCATTAATATGATTGTCATATTTGTTATTAAACTCCTTTTTTGAAGCTACTTCCAATAGTTTCTGTGACTGCACTGAATATGAAACAATGGAAAGTAATACCAGAAGTAAATTTTTTTGCACTTGCCTTTTCATACTGTCCAACTACTTTATCTTTTTATACTGAAAATATACCTGTCATTCAATTTCCCGGCTTCATCCATAACATAAATTAACCTCACGGCCACATAGCGATCACCTATTTTAGAAAGTAGTATATCATCTGCTTTTAGGTTTGTAATGGTAAATTTTTTCACCCCTGCTTCGTAAGCTGTTTTAACTGACTGATCAGTAGCATTTCCATAGTCGAAGTTGTTGAACCGAACAAATTTGATTTCCGGATTGGGAGAAGACCAACTTTTACTTAAGGTATCGCCTGGATTTGACCTCGTCATGTCAATAACATGAGCCTCGCTATCTGAACTATACAAAGGCATGCCTTTAAGCAAGTTGAAAGCATCATACTCAGCACTAATACTCGAATACATGGTATTCCCCCCATACTCTGTTAAGGTTCGATCCGGCACATTTACCCGAATAATTTTAGCTCGTTGCATTTCTTTGCCTCCAGCATCAAGGGTTGAAAAAATGATTTTTATGGCATGATTCCCATAGCCTAAGGTATCAGGTACGGTATAGTCAAACCAATCAGAGTAAACCCTTCCACTAATTGACTCCTCTTTTATAGTGTTAGTCGACTGATTGTTGATCGATTCCGTAATCCGATAGCGACTTAAATTTTCTACCGACTGTATACTTACGGTAAAACCAACGGAGCCCCCTCTTTCCCTTACTATGTAGTTGTCAACGGGTTTGATGCTAATACCAAAATTCTCCTCTTCGTCGTCGTCACGACATGAAAACACTAAAAGTAGGATAACAGAGAATAGCGCAAATTGTCGGAAAGTCATCATTATTAATCGTTTGTAATGAACTCAAAGGTAAAAAAAAAGTGCCATCAAGGTGGCACTTTCTATTTCTAGAAAAAGGGCTTAAAGCGCTCTACTTTTTAATTTTATATGATTTTATCTTGGCCGTTGCCTTTACTTTTCTGCCTAAAAATAGCTGCTGCGTTTCCATAGTTGTCATGGTTGGCATTAAAAAATCCGCATCCGGATAAGCAGTGTAAGCTTTGATTAGGGCTCGATTAAGTAATGAAGGTTGCAATCTGATGGGCGACCGACCAGATAATAAAACAAAGTTTCTATTTCGTCTAGATACCGCCTCTCCATTTATACTATTTAAGTAATTAAATAAGCCAAAGTATTTATGGTATTCCACCTCTATTTCAGTTTCACCTAAATATTCGTAGTCATCTAATGTTACATCAAGTCTAACAAAATCTGGCATGGTAGTTCCCGACCGCATGGTGGCAACATTTGTTACATTACACGATGATAAGACCACGAACATTGTTGCGAACGCCAAAAATGAATATATCTTTTTCGTCATGTTGCTATTATTTAAAGTAATAATTTAATGTAAATCTGATCATCGATTCTGTATCAAAGCTTCTTGCTTTCAAGGAAGAGAATCTAATGTTATCAGCTTGCGCTTGCACTGTTTGGTTATCAAGGTCATCAAGGTTATTGGTAAAGTATTCTCCTGAATAGGACAAGCCTCCGGTAGACCCTTCATACTCGGTTTTAAACTTATCTCCTCGCACACCTAAGCTTCTAATCCCCAACTCAACGCCAATCGCCAATGGTAGATCTGCTACAAATGCATTAGCACCCACGAAAAGCTCGGCACCGTAAACAAAACTAAATCTGGTGGTCGTTACTTTTTGGTAATCTGCTGAACCATCCACTCCATTATTATTGGTATAAAGTGCCCCTCTGGTATAACCCAAGGGTATGCTTGCACCAACATAACCATCTAAAAGGTTAGAGGCCTTAAAGTGCTTTTCAGCTCCTAAGTGTATAAGCGTATAGGCATCCACTTCTTTGTGTTCGTAGGTTGCGCCAAAGCCTTGGCCTCCATTTAAAAAAGGATCATTGAGCACAGTGCTCGTATCAATTTCCCCTTCTAAAGTTCTCGACCTTTTCCAGATGGAAATTCCCGCTCGTACTACTAAGTCATCGCGTAGGTAATACCTTACATTAATTAAAGGAATAGCATCCTCTACCTCTGTGGCTTGGTCAAATAAATCACCAAACTGATCTAGTTCTAAGCCCAAATAAAAACCAAAATTACCGGCAACCGGCCGAGCTCCGGCTTTGATTGTACTTGGGTTGTTGATTCTATCTGACAGTTGGGCATCGGCTTCCATTGCAAAGGTCATAGCGAAAAACAACACAAATAGATAAATACTATTCTTTTTCATTTTCTTAAGTTTTAGTTCGTATTAAACAATTTTAACAATTATAAAAAGAATTCATTGAAAACAAAAACATTCTTGCCTAAACATTTACCTTTCAGGCTTTTACAACCCACTTCCCAACTGCTGAGTCCCACGTCAACTCTATCAATCAATCATAATGTTGGTGATTGTTAGAACTGATAAATAAATACTGAGTCTTCTTTGCACTAATGTGTCCGCTTCATCGCTATAAAAGCTAATTTTGCGGCTATGATTCAAGTAGACGATGTATTGCTTTCCAATCAGCTTTTTGAAGAACATTTTAGCTGTGATCTAACTGCCTGCAAAGGAGCCTGCTGTGTTGAGGGTGATGCAGGGGCTCCTCTTGAGGAGGGCGAGATTCCCAAGATCAAAAAAAACTTGAAGGAAATTTTACCCTATCTCCCTGAGAAGGGAAAGCAAAGTATTGCCAATCAAGGCGTTTTTGAAATAGATGCCGAAGGGGAAAAAGTAACTCCTTTAAATGATGGAAAGGAATGTGCCTTTACTTTTTTTACCGATAAAGGAATTGCCCTTTGTGGCTTAGAAACGGCTTACCGCGATGGCAAAACCGATTTTAAAAAACCGATTTCATGCGAACTGTATCCCATTAGAATTGGCAAACTAAAACATTACGATGCCCTTAATTACCACAAGTGGCAAATCTGCAAGCCAGCTTGTGATTGCGGGGCAAAGCTTAAAGTAAAGGTTTATCAGTTTGCTAAGGAGCCTTTAATTAAAAAATATGGAGAAGAATGGTATGAACAGTTGAAAGAAGTTGATAAGCTTTTAGAGAAGGAAAGAGTTGAAGGTGGAAGAGAAAAAGGATAAAAGTGGGTTTTAATTTTCTCCCTCTTTCTTAAACCAAAAGTCTACTCTCTCTTTTCTAAGAGCGAAGCGGTCTAAAATCTAAACTCTATTTCTCCGCTTCCACCCAATCGCCATGCTCGGCAATTAAGTCAATTAAAGCTTCTACGGCTTCTGCTTCCGGTACATTTCTTTGCACCACTTCTTTTTCTTTGTATAAAGTAATTTTTCCGGGGCCGGTACCCACATATCCGTAATCTGCATCTGCCATTTCTCCTGGTCCATTAACTATACAACCCATAATACCGATTTTGACTCCTTTTAAATGAGAAGTTACCGCCCGGATCTTGGCTGTGGTTTCTTGAAGGTCAAACAATGTTCTACCGCAAGAGGGGCATGAGATGTATTCCGTTTTAGAAATTCTTACTCGAGCCGCTTGCAAAATACCAAAGGCAGTTCCTAGAATAAACTTTGGCACTCCACTTTTGGGAGCATCAAGCCAAATACCATCGCCCAAACCATCGAGCAATAAAGCTCCTAGATCAGTAGCCGCCGCTAATTGAAATGCCTCTTGGTCGTCTTCTTGGTAACTTCTTTTTACTATCACCGGACACTTTACTTCCTGATTCAACAGTTCAATAAAAGCCCTTCTTTGCTCGGGCATTCCGTGCAGATTAGTCGTCGTCAACACTAAAACAGCTTTGTGGTCTTGCTTTAATTGGGAAAGTAAAGCAGGCTTGTTCATTAAATCCGCTATCGACACCTCCACAAAAAACATCTTCGTGCCAACAGGCTCTTTCTTATAGTCTTCAATGGAAAGTAAAGGATAGTGTCTCTCTTTCTCTTTTTGCCAATATTTTAAACTTTGAATGATACCCAGTGTACCTGGAATCTCAAAATCAAGCTGATGATCGCCCACAAACAACAGATCTGCGGCTTGGTCTAAAATGTTCCATTTATCTAAAGGAACAGAATAAGCATATCCATATCCAAATAAGCTAGACGCTTTTATTTCTTCCCTATGAGACAAGTCTCCTACTACCACAGGGACATTCTCACTACCGACATTACTAATGGAATAGGTCTCTCTTTTCTTCTGTACAAAGGGGTCAATCGGATTTTGATCGATCTTAGGAATACGATCGTGTTCTCTTCGCTTGGCGTAGCGTTCTACTAATTTGCGCGCTACAGGAATTTCGAATTCCGGCTCTTCGGTTAAGGAAACACGCACCGTATCGCCCAAACCATCTTCCAATAATGTTCCTATTCCAACCGCCGATTTTATGCGGCCATCTTCCCCATCACCAGCTTCTGTTACTCCAAGGTGCAATGGGTAATCCATGCCTTCTTTATCCATTTCGGCTACCAACAAACGATAAGCTTGCACCATTACTAAGGTATTGCTGGCCTTCATGGAAAGCACAATCTCATGGTAATCGTGTTTTCTACAAATGCGCAAAAACTCCATAGCCGATTCAACCATTCCCTTTGGGGTATCTCCATAACGACTCATGATGCGATCTGACAATGAGCCGTGGTTAGTTCCGATTCGCATTGCTACCCCTTCTTGCTTACAAAGCTTTACCAAAGGAGTAAACTTTTTTTCTATTCGCTCTAATTCAACTTGATAAGACTCATCGGTGTATTCTATTTCTTCAAACTTCTTTTTATCAGCGTAGTTTCCCGGGTTAACCCTAACCTTTTCGACAATTCTTGCTGCTACTTCTGCCGCATTGGGTGTAAAGTGAATATCAGCAACTAAAGGGGTAGTATACCCTAACTCTCGTAATTTGTCTTTAATCTCTGCCAGGTTGTGGGCTTCCTTTTTACTTGGCGCGGTAATGCGTACCAGTTCACAACCAGCCTCAATCATGCGGATTGACTGATCTACCGACCCTTGCGTATCCATGGTATCGGTTGTGGTCATTGATTGCAAACGGATGGGATAATCGCCTCCAAGCATCAACTCCCCAATTTTTACAACACTACTTTTTCTTCTTTGGTATGCAGTTAAACTTTCGCAATAGCTTGCCATGTGAATGACCGGATTAGGTGTGGATTTTTTAAATTCAAACTCAAATGTAAGTTTCTTACAATTCATTTAATAGGTTGATTGTTCTGATTTGTAGGCAAAAAAATCCTCTTGGTCTATTTTATGCATCTTTTCCCATCAGAGTGCGTTAAATTAGTTCACGTCATCAAACTTGTCATCATAGAAAATCACCTAACCATATCAGTAGAATCCAATAAAAAAAAGCTGCATGTTCATCATGAAGACGCTGGATCTGAGGCAATTTTTGACCTTTGTGATATGGACGGCCGAATCCGATTTACCGGAAAGCTAGATGAAGAAGGAAAGGCCAATATTGATGTCAGCGCTTTAAAAAAAGGACAGTATCAATTGTTTGTGATCAACAAAGGAAATATTCACAAGAAGTTAGTTCAAATTAACCCTTTAGTTTGAACGGCTAAATTCTTTTACCCACTTGTAAACGGCCTCAGGGTCTTCTAAAGGTGCCATGTGACTTGCTTTCTTCAAAATTTTATAATCCCCCCTTTCTCCAAGACTCGCTTCTTTTTTACCCTCATCTATATTAAACAAAGGGTCTTTTTCACCTATTAAGTATAAGTATGGGTAAGGAGAAAATTTCAGAATAATTTCTCGCTCCTTCCTTCTTTTCATGCCCTCTACCGTGGCGATGATTCCTTGCAAAGAGCAAGCTCTTGCCCATTGCAAGTATTTTTTTACTTTCCAATGCGTGCCTCTTTGCTTACTTTGAAAGAATGTAGGTACTAACTGCCGTAAAGCACGATCTTTGTTTTCCTTTAGCAGTTTAGCAAACTTGTCTCTTGACATTTTTCGTTCTTTGCTATCTCCTTTTGCGCTGCTATTAATTAAGATTAAACCGCGAAGTAAATCCGGATAAGCTTCCGCAAAAGCCAGTGCAACATAACCCCCTAAGGAGTGTCCCACTAACACCACCGTTCTTAGCTTTAGCTCAGAGATGACGGCCTGCACGGCTTCTGCCATTAACTCCATGTTTTGTACATAACCCAATGCAGCTGAACTGCCATGACCCGGAAGTTCTATTTGTATGACTCTAAAGCGTTTTGCCCAGCGGGGACTCAATTTTTCCCACAGGTCTGCAGAGCCTAAAAAGCCGTGCAACAAAACCATTGCACGGCCTTTTCCTTTTTCATAAAAATAAAGTGGTTCTCCTCTAAATAAGATTTGCTTTCGCATCTGTTACGCATTCATGGCGGCTTCAATTTCTTCAATTTCTAATGGGATGTGCCCCATCAAATCTTGATGGCCTTCTTCTGTAATAAGAATGTCATTCTCTAAGCGAATTCCCATGTTCTCTTCACGAATGTAGATTCCAGGCTCAACCGTAAAAACGGAGCCAGCGGGAATAGGTTGGTGCCAGCTACCAACATCATGCACATCTAACCCTATATAGTGTGAGGTGCCATGCATAAAGTACTTCTTGTAAGCCGGCCAATCCGGATCTTCATTATTTACTTCATCTTGTGTGAGTAAACCAAGCTTTATCAACTGCTCAGTCATCATTTCACCAACCTTTTTGTGATAGTCGTTAAGCGTAATACCTGGTCGCAGTATAGCCGTAGCTGACTTCATCACATCTAAAACCGCTTGGTAAACCTCTTTTTGACGAGCGGTAAATTTTCCATTAACCGGTACTGTACGAGTAAGATCAGAAGCGTAATTGGCATACTCAGCACCAAAATCCATTAAGATCAAATCTCCCTCTTTACACTCTTGGTTGTTTTGCACATAATGCAAAACACAGGCATTAAATCCAGAAGCCAAAATGGGATCATAGGCAAAGCCCCGTGAACGATTTCTCAAAAACTCATGCATGATCTCGGCTTGAATTTCAAACTCCATCACTCCCGGCTTGATAAACTTTAAGATGCGATCTACCGCTTTGCCCGTAATGTTGCAAGCCTGCTGCATCAGCTCAATTTCTTCCGGTTCTTTTACCGATCGAAGGGCATGCATAATCGGAGCAGCTCGTTCATATTCAAACAAGGGGTACTCTTTTTGCATCCACTTTCTAAAACGATCGTCGCGCGTTTCTACCTCGGTTTTAGCCCGCAGGTGCTCATTGTCGTTTAAATAAATATTCTCTGCCTCGTATACGATAGATTTCAATACTTTTTCAAAATCCTTTAACCAATAAACCGTTGAAATACCTGAAGTCTCTTCGGCCGTCTTTTTCGTCAACTTCTCTCCTTCCCAAATGGCTATTTCTTTGCTGGTTTCTTTTAAGAAAAGCATTTCGCGGTATTTATCTTGAGGAGCATCGGGAAAAATCACTAAAATGGATTCTTCTTGATCTACTCCGCTCAAATAGAAAATGTCGTTGTTCTGACGAAATGCCATTGTGCCGTCTGCATTGGTCGGCATAATGTCGTTCGAATTAAAGATCGCCATGCTTTTGGGCTTTAATTCTTTTACAAATTTTTCACGATTCTTTGTAAATAGTGAATTCTTGATGGGCAAGTATTTCATTTAATTTCCTTTTTAGTGGAAAACAAAAGTAATATCCTGCACTCCCAAACAAAAACCCATGAGCACAAATTTTAAACCAGTGAACAAAACCTTCTCTAAGATTTTCTGTTATTCTCTCAACCATTCCATTGCGAAGATTTCTTTATTAAGAATCAGTCTAAATAAATAGAATAAACAGTTATATTTTGACGGGAAATCATTCTAGAATTAACTTTGACCTCTTTTTCAGCTAAACTAAAATCATCATCTAATGAGTGAATCAAGCGGATTATTAAAATCACACACGGTGAAAAAGTATTGGATGGGCGCTACGGGCTTATTTCTTTGCTTATTCTTAGTTGGACACTTAGCCGGCAACTTGCAGCTGTTCATGTCTTCTTACGAAGGGCAGCTCCAATTTAATGAGTATGCGGTTTTTATGACCACCAATCCGGCAGTGAAGGTATTATCTTACTTAACTTACTTCAGTATATTGTTCCATGCAGTTGACGGACTGATGATTTCTATCGCCAACAGAAAGGCTCGCCCTCAGGGATATGCCTACAGCAAGCCAAGCAAAAATTCTATCTGGTCTTCTCGAAACATGGGAATTCTAGGTACAGTCATTTTGGTTTACATTGTGGTTCACATGCAGAATTTCTGGTATTCTTACAAATTTGGTTCAATGCCTTTCATGAAGTCAGAAGAAGGAGAGCCACTTACCATGGAAGGTGAGATCGTAAGAGGCGGAGAGATTCAAAACGGAGAAGTTTATTTAAACGGAAATTTAATGGGAGATGCGATGAAGGATCTCTACACAGTGGTTCAGGAGGGTTTTCAAAACCCAATTCTAGTGGCCTTTTACGTCATTGGAATGCTTGCCTTGGCTTTTCACTTGGTTCACGGTTTTCAAAGTGGATTCCAATCGCTTGGCTTGCGCAATCCCAAATATTCTCCACTAATCATAAAAGCCGGCTATGCCTTTGCGATCATAGTACCTTTACTTTTCGCAATCATTCCGGTTTACATGCTAATAACAGCATAAATTTCATTCAACGCTATTGATATGAGTTTAGATTCCAATATACCCGATGGTCCCTTAGCCGATAAGTGGACAAATCATAAGAACAACATTCGATTAGTTAACCCTGCCAACAAACGAAACATTGATGTGATTGTGGTAGGAACTGGTTTAGCCGGTGGTTCTGCTGCTGCAACTTTAGCCGAATTGGGCTACAATGTAAAGGCATTCTGCTACCAAGATTCTCCGCGTAGAGCGCACTCTATTGCAGCGCAAGGGGGAATTAATGCGGCTAAGAACTATCAAGGTGACGGTGATTCAACTTATCGCTTGTTTTACGACACCATTAAAGGAGGCGATTATCGCTCAAGAGAAGCCAATACTTACCGTTTGGCGGAAGTTTCGGCTAACATTATTGACCAATGTGTTGCTCAGGGTGTTCCTTTTGCCAGAGATTATGGCGGACTGCTAGACAACCGATCTTTCGGTGGCGTTCTTGTATCGAGGACATTCTATGCCAAAGGACAAACCGGACAGCAGCTTTTGCTTGGTGCTTATTCGGCTATGAACAGACAAATAGCAAAGGGCAAAATCAAGATGTATAACCGTCATGAAATGCTTGATGTAGTGAAAGTGGACGGCAAGGCTAGAGGAATTATTGCAAGAAACTTAGTAACAGGAGAAATTGAAAGACACTCTGCCCATGCAGTGGTTATTGCTTCCGGTGGATACGGCAACGTTTTCTTTTTGTCGACCAATGCCATGGGTTCTAACGTAACTGCAGCTTGGAAAATCCACAAGAAAGGAGCCTACTTTGCCAATCCTTGTTACACGCAAATTCACCCTACTTGTATTCCGGTTCACGGAACTCAACAGTCTAAACTGACTTTAATGTCGGAGTCACTTCGTAACGATGGTAGAATTTGGGTACCCAAGAAAAAAGAAGATGCCGAAGCAGTAAGAGAAGGCCGCCTGAAGCCTACTGAAATTAAAGAAGAAGATCGTGATTACTACTTAGAAAGAAGGTATCCTTCTTTTGGAAACCTTGTGCCTCGTGATGTGGCCTCAAGAGCGGCAAAAGAAAGATGCGATGCCGGTTATGGTGTTGTAAATAATGACACCAAAGAAGGTGTTTTCCTCGATTTCAAATCCGCTATTCAGCGATATGGAAAAGAAGAAGCCCATGTGAAGGGCCTGAAAAATCCAAGTGCAGAAGACATTACAAATCTGGGTAAAAAAGTAATTGAATCGAAGTACGGTAACTTGTTTGAAATGTACCAACAAATTACCGACGAAAACCCCTATGAAACACCCATGAAAATCTACCCAGCGGTGCATTATACCATGGGGGGTGTTTGGGTAGACTACAACCTAATGACAACTGTACCCGGCTTATACGCCATTGGAGAAGCTAACTTCTCTGATCACGGAGCAAATCGCCTCGGTGCCTCTGCCTTAATGCAAGGCTTGGCCGATGGTTACTTCGTACTTCCCTACACTATTGGTGACTATTTAGCTGACGATATTCGAACCGGGCAAATTCCAACGGACGCTCCTGAATTTGAACAGGCTGAAAAAGAGGTTAAAGACCGCATTGATCAGTTGGTAAATAATAATGGTTCTAAGACGGTAGACTACTTCCACAAGAAACTTGGTTTGATCATGTGGAACAAAGTTGGAATGGCTAGAACTACGGAAGGGCTAAAAGAGGCTATCTCTGAAATTGCAGAATTGAGAGATTTATTCTGGAAAGAAGTTCGAGTACCGGGAGAAGCTAATGAACTAAACCAAGAACTTGAAAAAGCCGGTCGTGTAGCCGACTTCTTAGAATTAGGAGAGTTGTTTGCACGTGATGCATTAGAAAGAGAAGAATCTTGTGGCGGTCACTTCCGTGAAGAGTACAAAACAGAAGAAGGGGAAGCCCTTCGTCGTGATGAGGACTTTGCTTATGTAGCCGCTTGGGAATACACCGGTAAACCTTCCGAAGCAATAAACCATAAGGAAGATTTAGTGTTTGAAAATGTAGAATTGAAGACTCGTTCTTACAAATAAGATCAAAAGATATGTCAACAAATAAAGGAATGAAGTTAACACTGAAAGTATGGCGCCAAAAAAACGCCAATGCGAAAGGTAAACTAGAAACCTACCAATTAGACGATGTCTCTCCTGACAGTTCGTTTTTAGAGATGTTAGACATCTTAAACGACGGCTTGATTCAGCAGGGTGACTCTCCAGTAGAGTTCGACCATGATTGTAGAGAAGGAATTTGTGGTTCTTGCTCGCTTTACATTAATGGTCAACCTCATGGACCCGGTAAGCGCATTACCACTTGTCAACTTCATATGCGTTCATTTAGTGATGGCGATACCATTTACATTGAACCTTGGAGAGCCAGCGCTTTCCCGGTGATTAAAGATTTGGTGGTAGATCGTAGTTCTTTTGACCGAATTCAACACGCAGGTGGTTATGTTTCAGTCAATACTTCTGGAAACACCCAAGATGCGAATGCTATTCCAATTGAAAAAGAAAATGCCGATCAGGCCTTCGATGCTGCCACTTGCATTGGTTGCGGTGCTTGTGTAGCAGCTTGTAAAAACGCTTCGGCTTCTTTATTTGTATCGGCTAAGGTTTCGCAATATGCACTTTTACCACAAGGACAAGTAGAGGCAAAAGACCGTGTAAAAAACATGGTGAAACAAGCCCAAGAAGAAGGTTTTGGACCCTGTTCAAATACCGGAGCTTGCGAGGTAGAGTGTCCCAAAGGAATTTCATTAGAAAATATAGCTCGCATGAATCGCGAGTTTTTGGCTGCTTCATTAGCAAAATAAATTAAACTCCCCATTCGCAATGCCAAGCTTTTCTGCGTCATTGCATTCTAAATTGCCCAAGGTAGGACAAACTATTTTTTCTACCATGTCAGCTTTGGCAGCAAAAGAGAATGCACTCAATTTATCCCAAGGTTTTCCTGACTTTGATGGTAGTCCTGAATTAATCGAATTGGTTCATAAAGCAATGAATAGCGGACTGAACCAATATGCACCTATGCCTGGCTTACTTAGTCTTCGTGAAAGCATTGCGGAAAAAACAGAAAAACTTTATACCGGGGTATATCATCCGGAAACCGAAGTAACGGTTACAGCAGGAGCTACTCAAGCCATTTTTACGGCCATTGCAGCTACGGTTAACGAAGGTGATGAAGTTATTCTCTTTACCCCGGCTTACGATTGCTACGAACCGGCCATTGAGCTAGTAGGCGGCAAACCGGTTTACGTCAAGTTAGAAGAACCTGATTACCGCATTAATTGGGAGGCGGTTAAAAAGTTGATCAATCAGCAGACGAAGATGATCATCATTAACAGTCCGCACAATCCCAGTGGCAGTATCATGAGCATGCACGACATGCAACAATTACAAAAGCTTACAGAGGGTTCGAATATTTTAATCTTAAGTGACGAAGTTTATGAGCATATCATCTTTGATGGTTATGAGCACCAAAGTATAGCGCGTTATCCCAAATTGGCAGAACGTAGTTTTGTAATTTCTTCTTTCGGTAAAACTTATCACACCACAGGCTGGAAAATGGGCTACTGCCTTGCTCCGGCAGACTTGATGAAAGAGTTTAGAAAAGCACATCAATATAATGTTTTTGCCGTAAACACTCCTGTGCAAGCAGCTTACGCTGAATTCTTAAAAAAGGAAGAAGAATATCTGAACCTAGGTGCCTTCTACCAAGAAAAAAGGGACTTATTCGTTAGTTTACTAAAAGGAAGTCGTTTTAGCTTAAAACACACCGCCGGTAGCTATTTTCAGCTTTTAGGTTATGAAAAGATCAGTGAAGAAAAGGATACTGATTTTGCCATTCGATTAACAAAAGAGCATAAAGTAGCTTCTATTCCAATTTCCGTTTTCTACAATCAAAATTACGACAATCACGTATTGCGTTTTTGCTTTGCCAAGCAAAATAGTACCTTAGAGCAAGCAGCAGAAATTCTGCAAAAGGTATAAAATTCATGAAAAATATTACAGTTAGTCTTCTCCAAACCGAGCTCGTTTGGGAAGATGCGAAGGTCAATCGCCAAAATTTTGAAAAGCACTTTCAATCGCTTTCACAAACTGATCTTATTTTACTTCCTGAAATGTTCACGACCGGCTTTACCATGAACTCAAGTGGTGTTGCTGAAGGCATGGAAGGCCCTAGCATGGAATGGATGCATCAGCAAGCGGAGAAACAAAAAGCTGTAGTTTGTGGAACTTTGATCATTGAAGAAAACAAGCAATACTTCAACCGACTGATTTGGATGCAACCAAACGGACAGTATGCTCATTACGACAAACGCCATTTGTTCCGCATGGCAAATGAAGACCAACATTTTTCTCCGGGAAAAGAGCGTTTAGTGGTGGAGTTAAAAGGATGGAAGATTTGCCCTTTAATTTGCTACGACTTGCGCTTTCCTGTTTTTAGTCGCAACCTGTTTAAAACCGACCAACGCTCTTATGTGGAGCCGGAATATGATCTGCTACTTTATGTAGCGAATTGGCCTGCTCCAAGAGTAGAGGCATGGAAAAAGTTACTTTTTGCCAGGGCGATTGAAAACCAAGTATATGTGCTAGGCTTAAACCGCATTGGTAAAGATGGAAAAGGAATTGACTACAGCGGTGGGAGCCTTATCTTAGATGCCAAAGGCGAATCAATTTGGGAGGCGAAAGACAATCAAGAATGCATTCAAACGGAACAGTTAAGTTGGAAAGAACTCGAGGAATTCAGAAAAAAATTTCCAGTTGGAATGGATGCGGATAAGTTCAACTTAGGAAGTTAAAAGTTTTAAGTACTTAAAGTTGCTTTATTATTACAACCATAAAGCTTGGAGGTCACTTGATATTAACGCAGATTATCACAAACCCTCCTAAGCGATCTTCGGAAATTAAGTCGACTTAAGGCTATCTGCAGTCAAAATGGGGATAGAAATCACTTCATTTGAAAGTCATCTTTATGAGAAGAATGGAAAGTTCAAAATTGTATTCAGGTGTGAATGACAATCAATTTTAACGTTAAGTATTTCGATATACTAATACTTCCTTTCTACTTTCCATTGTACTCACTCATCGTTCTATGAACTCCGATGGTAGTAAAAGCTTGAATGATCTTTTGGCATTGTTCAATCCGTTCCGGCAGCTTCTCTTCTTCATCGGCACCCCATTCTCCCAAAACATAATCAATTTGATTTCCGCGGCTAAACTCATCGCCGATGCCAAAACGAAGACGTGCATAGTCTTGTCTTCCTAAGACTTGGTTAATGTGCTTAAGACCATTGTGACCGCCATCGCTGCCTTTTGCTTTTAAACGCAAAGTACCAAAGGGCAAAGCCAAGTCATCTGTAATGATTAAGAGGCGCTCCAATGGAATTTTCTCTTCTTGCAGGTAGTAATTAACCGCCTTTCCACTTAAATTCATTAAAGTGGTCGGTTTCACCAATACAAGGGTTCTACCCTTATACTTGGCAGTCGCGGTATCGGCATAACGGTTAGGCCCAAAAACAACATTGGATGCTTCGGCAAAAGCATCCAATGTTTTAAATCCTATGTTGTGCCTGGTGTTTTTGTACTGAGAACCAATGTTCCCTAGTCCAACGATCAGGTACTTCATACATTCAATTATTATTCAGTAGCAGCAGTCTCTTCTTTCTCTGCTCCTTCTCCTTCTGCAGACTCTTCTCCTTCTTCTCCCTCTTCATCTTCGTCTTCTTCATCTTCATCAGTAGCCGCAACTACCATACGAGAAGTTTTCACAGAAACGATTACTGCTTTTGGATGATCCAAAAACTCTACCCCTTCTTTATCCAATTCTTCTACTTGGATAACATCACCAATTTTCATTTTGGTTACATCTACCACAAATTCTTCAGGGATGTCACTTGGTAGGGCTTTTAAAACAAGTTTTCTCATTTTCTCACGACGCTGACCACCGTTCATTACACCAATTGAATTTCCGGTGAATCGCACTGGCACTGCAATCGTAACAGGCTTGTCATCAAACACCTCCATAAAATCCACGTGAAGGGGTACATCAGTAACCGGATCGTACTGCACGTCTCGAGTAATGCAACGCACGCTTTCGTTGCCAAACTTTAAATTGATCATGTGCACTTCAGAGGTACCGAGTAACTTTTCCAAGCCAATTAAATCGACGTGAAAATTACGGTTCTCCTTTCCACCGTATAAAACGGCCGGTACTCTACCTTCTTTTCGCAGGTTATTCAAAGCGCTTTTTGATCTTACGCCTTCTCGCTCGGTAGCTTCTAACTCTATAGACTTCATGTTAAGCTATTTTAGGGTATTTGAATTCGGTATTAAAAAATGAAATATGAACTGATTGATTCATAGTTGTGAACCTTGTAGATCACCTTTGCAAAAAGGTCGGCTACTGAGATCACTCTTATTTTATTGCTTTCTTGCTTTAACGGTATTGTATCGGTTACGAGCAATTCAGTTAAAGCTGAGTTTTCAATTCTATCGTAAGCCTCACCCGATAAGATTGGGTGGGTACAAATGGCTCTGACTGACTTCGCTCCTTTTTCTTTCATAATGCCGGCGGCTTTGGTTAAAGTACCGGCCGTATCCACCATATCGTCAATCATCATCACATCCTTCCCTTCTACGTCGCCTATCACAAACATCTTGTCGATCTTATTGGCTTTTTTACGTTGCTTGTAGCAAACTACCACATCACACTCTAGGTGTTTGGCATAGGCATAAGCCCTTTTAGAACCTCCCATGTCTGGAGAAGCCATGATTAAGTCTGACAAATTCAATTCTCTGATGGCTTCTGAGAAAACTGCTGATGCATACAAATGATCCACCGGAACTTCGAAGAATCCCTGAATTTGATCAGCATGTAGATCCATGGTCATAACTCGACTTACCCCGGCTGCTTGAAGCATATTAGCCACCAATTTGGAGCCAATGGGTACGCGGGGCTGGTCTTTTCGGTCTTGACGAGCCAAGCCAAAATAAGGCAAAACAGCGATAATTCTCTTGGCTGAGGCTCTTTTCGCCGCATCAATCATCAACAATAGCTCTAACAAATTGTCGGTAGGTGGGTAAGTTGACTGCACAATAAATACGTCACATCCTCGAACCGACTCTTCAAATGAAGGCTGAAACTCACCATCAGAAAATCGACTGATGGCCGACTTACCTAGCTCCATTCCAAAGCTTTTGGCGATTTTTGTCGCCAATTCTTTAGAGGCAGAACCGGAAAATATTTTCACTTCATTTGTCATGGAGCTAAACCGCTGATTAAAAGGGGTGCAAATTTATCAATTAAAAAAATCTACACCAAATAAATAATAAGCCTTGAAGGAGTTTTTTTTGACTAGAATTTCTAGCATTCAAAAGTATTGAATAATTTCGCAGTCCAATTGTTGCAAAAACCTATGCCCAGGTGGCGGAATTGGTAGACGCGTTGGTCTCAAACACCAATGCCTTCGGGCGTGCCGGTTCGACTCCGGCCCTGGGTACTTGCCTTAACGAAGCTTCGGCAAAGCAAGGCTAAAAGCGAGAGTGAGAACTTTCGCTTTTTTTATGCCTTATACATAAGCACGCCCGAGGGCGTGACGGTTCCCCGCCCGACTGAAGGGCTTCAGCCGTTCGGGCGGGGACTCCGGCCCTGGGTACAAATCAGTGTGAGAGTGAGAGCGTGAGCGAAGACTCCACACTGATTTTCTTCACTCTCACGCTGACTCTTCTGCTCGATGTTTGATCTTGAAAAATTAAATGTCTACAAAAAAGCAAAAGTCTTCCATGGAAAGAAATTAGTTGATCAAGAAAAGTTAGAGCCTGCCATCCAAGCTGTCCAAATCTTCGTAACTATGATGAGGGTTAAACTACAAACAAACAGCCTTTCTATTTTCCTTATCTTTTCAACAATTTAAAAGACTTTTCATGATATCTCCCTTAATTCAACAAGACGACGACGACCGAGTAGAAAACTTGAAGCTTTACCAAATTCACGGCACAGCTGCTGAAAAGGATTATGACCATGTGGCCGGATTGGCAAGTTCGATCTGTGAGTGCCCTGTTTCCTTGGTGAGCTTTATTGATGCTAAAAGACAGTGGTTTAAAGCGAGCGTTGGCACAGAACTTAAGGAAAACACCAGAGAGCTGGCGCTTTGTTCGCATACCATTAATGATGTTCGAAACACGACCTACATTCCCGACACGACCAAAGACATTCGCTTTAAGCACCACCCCATTGTTGACGGACCGGCGAATGTGAAATTTTATGCCGGTGTGCCCATTGTCAGTCCTGAAGGTTATGCTTTAGGAACCGTTTGCGTTATGGACCACAAGTCGAAAAGGCTAAACCGTCAACAACTGAAAGCCTTGGTTCACTTGCGCGACTTTGTGCAAGAGCTACTAGCCATCCGCAGAGCTAAACTAGAAAAATAGGCTGCTAACTTTTCTGCAAGCGCTTTTTTAGGTCAAGGGTTTGCTCCTGCAACAGACCTTCCCAATCCAAATGATGAAAAGGCTTGCAACTCTTACCCTTTTTGAAGGCTCGGTAAAAGCGGCCCCACCTTTCCGGATAAAAAGCAACCGCTAGGGCGCAACTCGCCAACCAAGGCAAACTGTACCGCCCATTGCCCACTCCTAAAAACTGAATAGCCGTTTCATCTTCCATAGAAGTAGTGAAGCCAAACAAAACGTGGTAAATGTCGTGAAACTCTGCCCGTGGAATTAAAGTCAATTGATTTTCTGCAAGGAAAAGATGCACGCTATGACCCAAGCTGCCAAGCGGAAAATGCTGCAATTGGGCTTGGGTGACTGACCAAGGTTTTTTGTTTTTACGCAACCATTGATAAACCGGAATCATGGTTCTGGCGAAGGCATCAAAATACTTATCTCGCAGCGAAAGGCGACTACTCAAGGCTACTTCCATAGTTTTTTAGAGGCAAACGAAAAAAGGTGCAGCAGCTTACTTTGAGATAAGTCTTTTAGGAATTTTTGTATTTTGGACTCTGAAGTTTAAGTGATGGAAATGAGTTTTCGCATGGCACTTTTTAGATCATTATTTTCCATCACTTGTAAAAGGTAACCATCAAAAAACGACTATTATGAAAACAAAATATCCGCTATTAATACTACTAGCTTTAATCACTCTATTTACTCAAGCTCAAGACATTGAAAAGAATTCTGCAAGCCCTTTCATTGAAGTTGAAGGCTATGCTGAGAAGAAAGTAACTCCTGATGAAATTTATGTTACCATTGTTATAAAAGAAAGAGAAATAGGTAGAGATAAAATTAGCATTGAGCAGCAAGAGCTAAAATTAAAACAAGCTCTTCAGGAACTAAATATTTCATTAGAGCGCTTTTTTGTGGCTGATGCACTTTCTGATTATGTAAGAGTAAATTGGTTTAACAAAGAGACGATTTCCGAAAAAAAATATGAGTTAATGCTACAAAACGCCGAAGAAGTAAAAAGTGTCTTCCAAAAGTTAGATGAGTTGAAAGTTCACCAAGCTTATATTGATCGAGTTGATCATTCGAAAAGGGAAAAGTTCCAAGAAGAGGTAGAAGTTAAAGCAATTCAAAAAGCAAAAAAGAAGGCTGACTATTTGCTTAATGCCATTGGTCAGCAAACTGGTTCAGCTTTAATTGTAAAGGAACAAGAGTTTCAAGACAATCGACACTTTGATGGACTTAATAGAAGAGGTAGTTTAGGTATGCTTAATCAAGTAATGTATGAGAAGCCAAAAATTGACAAAGCTTCAGCTTATGTTTCTTTCAAAAAAATAACATTCGATTATAAGATTTACGCCAAATTTGAAATTAAATAGTCATTAAAAAGACCATGGCTCAAGGAACGGAAAGCTACTGCCCTACTAGTCGTGACGACTGGCGCAAGTGGTTAGAAAAGCACCACCAATCTGAGGAAGCGGTCTGGTTGATCTATTATAAAGCTTCCAGCCCAAATCCTTCCTTAAGTTGGAGTGAGGCGGTTGACGAAGCGCTTTGCTTCGGATGGATTGATAGCACTAAAAAGACCATTGACGAGGAGCGCTACATGCAATATTTCAGCAAAAGAAAACCCAAGAGTCATTGGTCAAAGATTAACAAGGAGAAGGTTGCCCAACTGATCCGTAACAAGCAAATGACGAAAGCCGGTTTTGACAGTATTGAAAAGGCAAAGCAGAATGGTTCATGGAATGCTTTGGATGCTAGTGAAGCCTTGGAGGTTCCCAACGACTTAAAAGAAGCCTTAGCCAAACACCAAGGCGCTACAGAATTTTATGAAGGCTTAAGCAAGTCCGCGAAAAAAATACTGTTGCATTGGGTTATCTCTGCTAAAAGAATAGAAACAAGACAAAAGCGGATAGTAGAGATTGCGGAGAATGCTTCTAAAAATAAAAAACCAAAGGGCTTTCGATAAAAAAAGCCCCGCAACTGCGAGGCTTTCTTGTTTCAATGTAGGCTTTTTTACAGCTTTTGAGCCACTTCTACTTCTTCGTAAGCTTCAATAATGTCACCTACCTTAATATCATTGAAGTTGGCAATGTTCAGACCACATTCATAGCCTTTGGCTACTTCTTTTACATCGTCTTTAAAGCGTTTCAAGGATCCTAGTTCTCCGGTATAAACCACTACGCCGTCTCGTATTACACGCACTTTGTTTTTGCGGTTTACCTTTCCATCTAGCACCATACAACCGGCAATGGTTCCCACTTTAGAAATTTTGAACGTTTCACGAATCTCCACTGAAGCAGTAACTTGCTCTTCCACTTTAGGCTTTAACATGCCTTCCATGGCTGACTTCAATTCATCAATGGCATCGTAGATAATGGAGTACAAGCGAATGTCTATCTCTTCTTGTTCCGCAATCTTACGGGCATTAATTGAAGGTCGCACTTGAAAACCAATTACTATGGCATCTGAAGCAGCGGCTAACATAATGTCTGATTCGGTAATCTGACCCACCGATTTATGGATAATGTTTACCTGAATTTGCTCAGTCGATAGTTTCAATAAAGAATCGGAAAGCGCTTCGATTGAACCGTCAACATCACCTTTAACAATCACATTCAATTCTTGGAAATCACCAATGGCGATTCGTCTTCCAATCTCATCAAGCGTAATGTGTTTTTTGGTTCTAGCACCTTGCTCACGCTGCAATTGCAATCGTTTGGTAGCAATGTTCCTTGCCTCTCTTTCATCGTCCATTACGTGGAACTTGTCTCCTGCACTTGGCGCGCCTGAAAGACCTAAAATAGATACCGGAATTGATGGTCCGGCGGTTTCTACTTCTTGTCCCCTTTCGTTAAACATGGCTTTTACTCTACCGGAATAAGGTCCGGCTAGGAGCACATCGCCCACTTTTAAAGTACCGCTTTGCACTAAAATAGTGGTTACATACCCTCTACCTTTATCTAAGGAGGCTTCAATAACGGCTCCTTTTGCATTTCGTTTCGGATTGGCGTTTAACTCGAGTAGTTCTGCTTCTAGAGTCACCTTCTCTAACAACTCCTCAACTCCAGCTCCAGTTTTTGCCGAAACTTCTTGAGCTTGGTATTTCCCGCCCCAATCTTCTACCAGAATATCCATTTGAGAAAGTTCTTCTCTCAACTTATCTGGATTGGCATTCGGGCGGTCAACCTTGTTAAAGGCAAACACAATAGGCACACCGGCAGCTTGCGCATGGTTAATTGCCTCTTTGGTTTGTGGCATTACATTATCATCGGCTGCAATTACTACAATTACTACATCGGTAACTTGAGCACCCCTTGCCCGCATAGCGGTAAAGGCCTCGTGACCTGGAGTATCTAAGAATGTAATTTTCTTTTCAGTTGGCAGCTTTACGTTGTATGCACCAATGTGCTGGGTAATTCCTCCAGCTTCACCGGCAATTACATTTGCTTCTCTAATGTAGTCAAGCAAAGAAGTTTTACCATGGTCAACGTGTCCCATAACAGTAACAATCGGATAACGTTCTTCTAAGTCTTCCGGATTGTCTTCTTCCTCTTCTACTTCTTCTTGAGATTCTGGTTTAATAAACTCAATTTCATAGCCAAATTCCTCAGCTACAATTGTAAGGGTTTCAGCATCTAAACGTTGGTTAATGGAAACGAACATTCCCAGGGTCATACAAGCGGAAATCACTTCATTCACATTGACGTCCATTAAGGAAGCCAATTCGTTGGCAGTAACAAATTCAGTTACTTTTAAAATACGCTTATCTAGTTCAGCCTGCTCTGCTTCTTGTTGCGCTTGTTCAGCGGCACTATCTCGCTTCTGCTTTCTGTATTTAGAACCTTTCGACTTGCCACCACCACTGGTAAGGCGAGCCAAAGTTTCCTTGATTTGCTCCTGAATTTCCTTGTCCGTTAATTCCGGATCATCTTGTTTCTTTTTACGTCTTCCGCCACCTTTTCGCCTATCAGGCTTATCGTGAATGCGTTTACGTTTGCGTTTTGGCTTTTGCGTTTCTTTATTTTCAGAAGAGGAAGCAACCGGTTTTTTCTTTTCCGGTAGATCAATTTTTCCTAAGACCTTAACTCCCTCAAGCTTTTCAACGTCTGTTTTGTGCTCTTTTGGAGCGGCTTTCTTTTCCTTCTCTTTGGATTCCGCTTCAGCTTTCGCTTTTTCTTTTGAAGCTTTCTCCTTGGCTTCTGCTTCTTCCTTCTTCTTAGTTTCTGCTTCCTTTGCTTCTTCCTTCGCCTTTTCCTTGGCTGCTTTTTCTTTTGCCGCTTTGTCTTGTTTCTCCTTTTCTTCTTTCTCCCGTTTTGCTTTAGAATCAGGACGTGTTTTCATGTTCATGGAAGACAAATCAATTTTGCCAACCACTTTTGGTCCACTGCCATCTTCTTGAGCTTCAGTTTCAGTTTCAGCTTCGATTTCCGCTTCATCGTTGGTTTCGGCTTCTTTCTCCTCCGCTTCTTCTTCAGTTTCCTCCTTCTCTTCCGCGGCTACAGTCTCAGCTTCTGTTTCTGTTGCCTTCTCTTCAGTTTTCTCTTCCTCTTCCGACTCTTCAGAGTCATCTGAATCATTCGCTGCCGGCACATTCTTAATCAGAATACCATCTTCGTCTTCTTCTTTCTTTCCACCTTCTTCCGGAGGACTTTCAATGGAAACGGTCTCACGGTCGTTAGAAGGCATACTCACATTTTTCGACTCCTCTTTGGCACTTTTCTCCGACTGAAATTCATCTTTCAGCAGTTCGTAAGTGTCAGGCTCGATCTTTGTGTTGGGCTTAGCATCAATTTCAACCCCTTTTGAATCAAGGAATTCCACAATGGTGCTAATTCCAATGTTAAATTCTCTGGCTACTTTGCTCAATCTTTTTACAGCCATATAAACGCTTCTCCTTTTTTTCTAATATTGTCTGACTTCGTTTGCTTTTTTACTCAAACTCCGCCGATAAAATCTTCTTCACGTCCGTAATCGTCTCTTCTTCCAAATCCGTGCGCTTCACGAGTTCGTCGTCAGACAATTCTAAGACATTTTTTGCAGTATCGCAACCGATGCCCTTCAACTCATCAATGATCCATTCATCGATTTCATCGGTAAACTCATCCAATGCAACATCGTCATCTTCATCATTTACTACATCTTCGCGATAAACATCTATTTCATAACCGGTTAACTTACCCGCCAGTTTAATGTTATGACCGCCTTTCCCAATAGCCAATGACACCTGGTCAGGGGCTAAATAAACCTCAGCTTTGCCAGTCTCTTCATCAAGCTTTATGCTCGACACTTTAGCCGGGCTAAGCGCCCGCGTAATGTAAAGCTGGGTATTGTTGGTGAAGTTAATCACATCGATGTTCTCGTTTCTCAATTCACGAACAATTCCGTGAATTCTTGAACCTTTCATTCCCACACAAGCTCCTACTGGGTCAATACGATCATCGTAAGACTCTACGGCTACTTTTGCTCTCTCTCCCGGCTCACGAACAATGTTCTTAATAGTAATCAGGCCGTCAAAAATTTCAGGAACCTCCATTTCAAACAAGCGCTCCAAAAAGACCGGTGAAGTTCTTGAAAGGGTAATCAAAGGCTTGTTGTTGCGCATTTCTACCTTCTTGACAACCGCTCTTATGGTATCTCCCTTTTTAAAGTAATCGTTCGGAATTTGCTCTGATTTAGGAAGAATCAATTCATTGTCTTCATCATCTAAGATCAACAGCTCTCGCTTCCAAACTTGGTATACTTCGCCATTTATGATATCGCCTACGCGATCTTCGTATTTTTTAAAAATATTGTCTTTCTCTAACTCTAATACTTTAGAAATTAAGTTTTGACGCAAAGCCAAAACTGCTCTTCTTCCAAAATCAGCCAGTTTCACTTCCTCTGAAGCTTCTTCGCCTACTTCAAAATCAGGCTCGATTTTAATCGCATCAGAAAGTGCGATCTGGCTGTTCTCATCTTCCACCTCTCCATCTTCTACAATTTCTCGGTTTCTCCAAACTTCCAAATCCCCTTTATCAATGTTCAAAATGATGTCAAAGTTATCATCTGAACCGTACTTTTTAATGATCATGTTGCGGAAAACAGTTTCCAAAATGTTCATCATCGTAGGACGGTCGATGTCCTTAAACTCTTTAAACTCTGCGAAAGATTCAGTTAAATTTATCTTATCCATTGTACTTATTTGAAAGATATTACCACTTTAGTTTCTTTTACTTGTTCCATGGGAACTCTTATTTCTCTAGTTACCAATTGTTTCTTTTTCTTGCCTTCAACCTTCTCTCTGCTCACTTGCTCTAAAAGCACCTCTGTTTCATCAGCGGCCATTAGTTTGGCTTTATGGCGGTGACCATCGGTGGTGGTCAATTGCACTTCTCGACCTAAGTAGCGCTGGTACTGGCGAAGAATTTTAAAAGGCTGATCCATTCCGGCTGAACTAACCGTTAGCTCAAAATCTTCTTCATCTCGATCAAACTGCTTTTCAATGTGTCGACTAATCTCCACACAGTCACTGATCTTTACCCCTTTATCTCCGTCTATTTCTACCCGAATGGCATTGCTGCTGCTCACCGAAACATTGACAAGAAAGTACTCCCTTTCGGCTAAGTCCTTAATTTTCTCTTCTGCCAACTTTCGAATGAAGCTTTCTTTTATCATGCCTTACTATCCGTTATAAAAAGAGGGGACATTTGTCCCCTCATCATTCTTTTCTACTTAAATCGCGGCAAAGGTAATAATAATTAATGATTTGTGTAGCTGAGCCTTATTTTTCTTCCTCTTCTACCTTCTTGCCGTTTTTGAACTTCACCTCTCTTTTCAGTTTGCCTGCCTGCTTTTCGTAAAATTTGAAAGTTCCTTCAGGAACGCCGTCTTTATACTTCTTTTCACTTTCTATACTACCGATCTCATACCAGGTTTTCACTTCCCCATCCAATCGTCCTAGTTTGTAATTGGCTTCCATCATTTTATTCCCATTCTCATAGTAATACTGCCACAAACCATTCTGTTCGCCTTCAACATAATTTCCTTCATCGCGAAGTTTGCCGTTGGGATACCAACTTTTACGCATCCCACTTAACAAGCCATTCTCATAGTGACTCTCAAGCTCTTTTTTTCCACTTTCACTCCAATACGCCCAAGTACCGGCTTTTCCTCCTTCCTCATAGTTTCCTTCATAACGCAAATTTCCATTGGGATACCACCCCTTCCAAGCACCATGCATTTGGCCATCTTGGTAATTCCCTACATCTTGTTTATTACCATTTGGGTAATTGCTGATCCACTTGCCTTCTTCCAAGCCATCTTCATATTTTCCCTTCAATAATAAATTTCCATTTTCATGCCAAATTTGCCATAGACTATCCTTCTGACCTTCGGCAAAGAACCCCTTTTTCCAAGGGCTACCATCTTCGTAAAAATAGGCCCACTCTCCTTCTCTTTTAGCTGCTTTAAAAAGACCTTCACTCAGCACTTGTTCGGCATTCTTGTAATAGTACTTCCATTCACCGCTTTGCTCTCCTGCGGCAAATTCACCAACCATATCCAAGTCTCCGCTTTCTCGATACCATTTCCACTTGCCTACCTTTTTACCAGCTTCGTATTCGCCAAGCTCAGCAAGCTTTTCTCCCTTGAACCATTTTTTGAATTCTCCTTCTCTAAGCCCATTTTGATAATGTTCTTCCTTTTGTATTTCTCCATTTGGATAATAATACTTCCACGGACCTTCTTTCTTGTCATATTTATAGCCTCCTTCCCATTTCACAGTTCCATCTGGGTAAAAAGACTTCCACCCCCCATTCGCTTTACCTTTCAAATAGGTCTGTTTTTCTAGCAACTTCCCTTCTTCTCCATAAATCTTCCAAACTCCATCTTTTTCAGAGTCTACTATTTTCCCTTCTACTTTAAGCTGTCCGTTTTCGTGGTATTCTTTGATCTTTCCTTCACCATACTGAGCGAGCATACTCCCATCTTGATCGAAAAAAGCCTGAATTTTTAACTCTCCTTCTTTGCTGTACTTGATCACTTGCTTTTTTTGACCGCTTTCATACCACTTTTGCCAAGTACCACTTCGCTTGTCATTCACGTACTTTCCTTCCATGCTTTTTTTCCCATTCTTGTGGTAGAATGTCCAAAGGCTATCTCTATACCCCTTGTTATAAAACCCCTTCAACTCTAGTGACCCGCTAGAGTAATAAGTGCGAAACATGCTGTCTCTCTTGGCTTCTGTAAAAATGCCTTCCTCTACCAATTTTCCTTCCTCATTGTAGTTTTTAAACGGACCATTTAATTCGCCAAAGTCGTAGGTTACCACCTGTGTTAATTTCCCTTCTTGGTTGAAGTATTTCCACTCACCGGTTTCTACTCCTTTTTGCACTACCGTTCCCTTGGCTTTGACTTGCCCGTTTCCCCATTGGTATTCAATTTCTTCTTGAGCGCTCAAGCTCGAGAGACTGAGCAGGGCAAATAGCAGGATCAAATAGTTTTTCATGAATCTTAACTTATAGAAAACAAATTTAGCCCATCTAAGGATTGGTTCTACAACCTCACACCCACACTTACTAACAGCGGAAAGTGAGTCTGATCAAACCGTGACTTTTAAATCGCATTCATGCCAAATGAAAGATTTGAACTAATTTTAGCCTCTATGAAAAAACAACCTCTGGTTATTGCACATCGAGGTGCTTCTGGTGTTGCGCCGGAAAACACTTTATCGGCCTTTAGAAAAGCGGTTGAGATTGGGGTAGATCGGATTGAGATGGATTTGCGTCAAAGTGTAGATGGTGAAGTGGTGGTAATTCACGACAAAACCATTGTGCGAACTACCAACGGCTGGGGGAGTGTTAGAAAGCTTACTCTAAAACAACTAAAACGCTACAGCGCTGGCTCTTGGTTTAGTCCGGAGTATAAAGAGGAGCGAATTCCCACTTTAAGAGAAGTGCTAGAATTAGTAAATGGTCGAGCCACCTTGCTTTTGGAAATAAAAAACGGCAGCCCATACCATTTGGATATAGAAAAAAACATTATCCAGTTGGTGAATGAGTTTAATGCGAACGACTGGTGTATCGTGCAATCTTTTAACGACCGAATCTTATCCAATTTTCGCAAACTTCCGGAGCTGCAAAGTGATGTTCAAAAACTGTTTGCCGCTTTTATTCCAGTTGCTCCTTTTTACGGTGGAAGTCGTTTTAGTTACAAGCGAGTGCAACGGTATGATTTTGCCCAAGAAGTAAACATCAATTATAAATACGTAAATCCCCGAGTGGTAAGAAAAGTGCACCAAATGGGAAAGAAGGTAAACGTTTGGACTGTAAACGAACCAAAGAATCTAAAAAAGTACCTTGAAATGGGGGTAGATGGCATTATCACTGACTTCCCGGAGAAATTGAAAGCCATCTTGTAGCCTCCTTATTTTTCCAGGCAGCACTTTGTTGGTTATCTATGTCTTAATGGCAACAAACCAACAACTATGCTACTATGAAAAAGCTACATTTTACCCTTTTATTCATTTCCATTTTTTCTGTACCGAGTCTTTTTGCTCAACAAAATGTTTGGCATCAAATCAGCAGTGCTGATGGAATTCAATCTGATGAAATTTTATCGGCTTACGCTGAAAACGACACCACAGTTTGGATTGGCACAGACCAAGGTTTGTCGCTTATGCAAGGAAACAACCTCACTACTTTCAACATTACCGGACTAAATTTATCAAGCCAAGTAATTCACAAAATTGTGCCAGCTTTAAATAAATTATGGGTAATTACCGATGCCGGGATAAGCAGTTACGACGGAGTGAACTTTACCAACTACTCCACTTCAAATGGCTTGTTAAGTAATGCCATAACCGACATTAGTGCAAACGCTAACGGAGATCTATGGATTGGCAGTTTAAATGGAGTATCAAAGTTTGATGGCACACAGTTTACCCACTATAACTCTATTGTTGCTAAATTCTTAGAGGTTGACAACAACGATAATGTTTATGCAGTTGGCGATCCGGCTTTCATCAGTACAACCTATCAGGCAGTCTCTATTTTCGATGGCAACAACTGGACGCCATATACTCCAACTGGCATCCAAAATCCTTTCCTAGTCAAAGATGTAATTAAAAAAGAAAACGGGGATTTAATCTTTGTGCCTTCCGGCTCTTCAGCTAGTGCTTTTTTAGAGGTGACATACCCATTGGATTTAAATCAAAAGAACATCTATCTACCATTTCCATTTAGCTTTACTCTAACCATGGCTAATAACAACATTTGGCTTGGAAGTAGCGGCCTAGGAGGCATCTATTATAGCCCGGACTCAACCTTTAAGAAATTGGTTTTAAATAACAGTTTAGATAATAGTCTAAGAACCAATCAAATTATTACGAGCACTAACAAAGTGTTTTTCTTAACCAATAAAGGAGTTATTTTTTCCGAAAAAACAACTATTCCTTCAACCACTTCTATGGTGTTCGACTACAATCAAATAAGCACTGAAATAATTAGTTACGACCCTCTTTTTACAAACACCACAACCTCAACCGCTAATTTCGAATATCCAAAAGGATCAGGTAACCAAGCAATTTATACCGCTAACTTCATGACTATTGCCAAGAGCAATAGTCAAGGACAATGGGTAATGCACCCTAAAAGCCCCTTTCAAAGAGAATTTAACATGGGGCCAATAAACAATACTGTAGGGTTAAGTAAGCCTTACATAGCGAAGGTAAATCAAACAGAAATTAATCTACATAAGCAATCCTATGCCTCACCCTCATACAACATGCCGAAAGGAATTAGAGATTGGCCGGCAAACGGGGATACAAGCTTGGGAATTGCCTCAGACCTAGCTCCCTTTCACGATGCTAATAATAACGGCTGTTATGATCCGGATCAAGGTGACTACCCCGTTATCAAAGGAGACGAAGCGATCTATTGGATCAATCATTCACAAGATCCCAATGTGCCTTTTGAATACCATTACATGATGTATGCTTTAAGTCGGCCCGCTAAGCCGGAATTAGACCGAACCGTATTTCTTCAATTAAAAATCATTAACCGTGGTCAAATTGATTATGACTCGGTTAAAACCGGAATCTACATTGATGGGGACTTGGGCAATCCAAGTGACGATTACGTGGGATCCGACAGCTTAAATAATGCTTTTTACTTCTACAATGGAGACAACTTTGATGAGGCTTTTAATGGCCAACCGGGCTACGGAAATAATCCGCCTGCCGTTGGAGTTAAGACATTAAGTGATTCCTTAGAAACATTTGTTTATTACAACATTGGTGGGGGACAGAATGGTGATCCGTCTCTTGTTCAACATTGGATTAACTACATGAATGCCAAATGGAAAAATGGTCAATCGGTTAAGTATGGAGGCAATGGACTAAACTCCCCGGGCACCACCACTGCAGCCACTACTCATATGTTTACCGGTGATCCTAACTTGCAAACCGGCTGGACAGAAACCAATACAGGAGGAGGAGCAAATTCACCCGGTGATCGAAGAGGTTTAGGAAGCATACCCTATTACAGCTTGGCCTCGGGAAGAAGTAAAACCATTGAGGTGGCTTACTCCGTAGGACAGCTAAGCAGCGTGAACAGTGCTGGTGAAAATGTTCCAGAATTTTTACGGGTAAGCAATGAAGCAAAAGCAGTTTGGGATACTTTAAGTATGTCAAATTTCACATATGGCAGTAATTTTAACTGTTCCACTTTAGTAAGTGTGCAGCAAAATGAATTTTTAGAAAGTCAATTGCAATTGTACCCCAACCCTTCTAATGGTCTTATCACGCTTCAATCAGATAACAAAATAGAAGAAGTTCAAATCTTCGATTTAAAGGGACAAAAATTGCAGCAACGTTTTCCAAATAGTTTAAAAAGCAATCTTGACTTACAACGGTTAAGTACCGGAATTTACCTTCTGCGCATTAAAATACAAGACAAACAATGGGGAAATCGAAAAATTGTGATTTCCGATTAAACAATACTTTCTATCAATTTGGTTAGGTAAAAGCCGAGAAGTATCTACTTTTCGGCTTTTTCATGAGGCAGCATTTTAATTGCTAAAAGCGTCTACCTATTACCGATGTTAAACTTGAAAACCCAATTTCTATGAAAGTAAAACAATTGATCAACTTATTCATTTCTTTCTTACTTATTAGCTCGCTTGCTTCACAAAACAGAGCTTGGAAACTGCTCAATACAAACGATGGACTAAGCAGTGACATCGTTCAAGCAATATATGTAGAAAACGATTCTGCGATTTGGATTGGCACAAGTAAGGGTTTGTGTTTTTATAATGGGAGCCAAGTACTAACTTACTTTATTGGAGGCTTAAGTTTAGCTGAACAGAGCATTCATGAAATTGAAGCTACTGGCAACACAATGTGGCTGCGTACCAATAAAGGGGTTACAAGCTACGACGGAAGCAATTTCGTAAACTACGACACCACTAGTGGCCTCTTAAGCAACGACATCAAAGATATTTCGACTGACTCACAAGGGAATCTGTGGATCGGCAGTTCAAGTGGGGTTTCTAAGTTTAATGGTTCTATTTTTACACATTATCCTAACATTGGGGCCTCCGTTTTGGGTATTGATTCAGCGGATCGAGTCTACGCCCTTGATCCGCCCTTATTACTGCCTAGCGTAAATACAGTAAAAATATTTAATGGAAGTCAATGGGATACCATTACAGCTAACCCAAACCTCAACCTCGCTACAATCCAAAGGCTATTTAAAAGTGAAGACGGTAGATTATTGGCTGAAACCGGGCACAGTTTGTTCTATGAATTCAATTACCCTTTCACCCCTCAAGCCACCCAATTTGCCATGCCCTTTAGCTACCCTCCTTCTTGCCTTGCAGTTGATGGCAATACGATATGGGCAGGTGTTAATCATGGAGGTTCATCTCTTTGCTTTACGGAAGATAGTGTAATGCAATTTTTCAACGCAGGTTTGACTTATATCAATTGTTTAGAGCTCGCTCATAATAAACTCTATGTAGGAACCAAGCAAGGCCTAGCCTATGCTAATAAAAATGCCCGGCCTTTAAAGCTTGACAATGACTTTGATCTGAATGAAATTGGAATAAACATACGCGCCGATCAGGGGGTATTTGAAAACTCATTCGGGGAAGTTGGATTTGAAGTACCCAAAGGCAGTGGACTAGGTGCTATTTATACTTCTGACTTCATTACCATAGCTAAAAAAGGGAATTGGATAAGCAATCCAGGTTTGGCTAGTCCAGGTGCTTCTCCCGGACCACTTAATAGCAATCGCTTGGGTTTTGAATGGCCGTATGTGGTAAATGTAAGTCAAGCTGAAATTGACATGCACAAGTCCTCATACAACCAAACGGGCTATCAAATGCCTGATGGCATAAAAAATTGGCCGGCAAATGGAGACTCTACGCTCAATATCTCGCTTGACTTAGCTCCTTTTAAAGATGCAAACAACAATGGTTGTTACGACCCTCAAAATGGGGACTATCCTATTATAAAAGGTAAAGAAGCATTGTATTGGATCAAGCACTCTGCCGACCCAAACTTAAAGCTAGAATACCATTACATGCTCTATGGTTTTAACCGTCAAAGCGACCAAGACATTAATCAAGTGGTATTCCTTGATTTTAGAATTATCAATCGTGAAAATGCTAGAATTGATTCCCTTAAAACCGGCTATTTCGTTGATTGGGATCTAGGTAATCCTGCAGATGATTACATCGGTTGCGATAGCCTTACCAATACCTTTTATATTTACGATGCAGATACTGTTGGCCGTGGCTCAACCCCTCAAGCGCCTTATGGAAACAATCCTCCATTTGTGGGAGCCAAATTTTTAAGTGATTCGATGACCAGTTTCATTAGAACATTTGCACCAAATGGTCAAACTCAAATTAACTTACATATACACTATGTAAATCTATTAAATGCACGTTGGCCAAATGGCACTCCACTTCACTATGGTGGTGATGGCTTTCTTAATTCGTCAACTATCCCAACCTCTTACATGTTCTCTGGCAATCCATACACCCAAACAGGCTGGACTGAAGCCAATCCGGGCAATGGACTAGCTCCTTTTGCTCCTGGAGATCGAAGAGGGATAGCCAGTATTCCATATTATTCCTTAAATGCCGGCGAGAGCAAAACCATAAGTGTGGCCTTAGGTTTTGGGCGAAAAGATTCGGTTCAAAGCCACTTAGAGAACTTCTCTGAAATGCAAGGGGTGTTGGCTACCGCAAAAGCAGTTTATGACACTATCAGTCCTAAAAATCCGGATTACGGGAGTAATTACAATTGCACGCTTGTGGGTTTGCCGGAAGTTCATGGACCACAGAAAGTGGAGTTAAGTGTTTTTCCAAACCCAAGCAATGGCTACACCACCCTAAAGTCTGATCAAGTCTTAGAAGAATTACAAGTCTTCAGCATGAGTGGCAAACTACTGCTTCAACAAAGGCTTAGAAACAAAGAAAACACTTTTAACTTATCTGCATTTCCCGAAGGAATTTATCTCTTACGAGTATTAAGGGAGGACAAAAAATGGGAAAGCCGCAAAATACTCTTGAAAAGATAAGGGCTGCTTTTCTTACCTTCGTAGGGTGATTGAGCAGATTAAAAACGAATTTCAGAATTGGGGAGAAAGCGCCATAGCAGCTTCTCCCCAAATTCTTATTGGCCTGGTCTTTCTAATTTTCTTCACTTTACTTGGCAGCTTAATCAAGCGTTTGTTTTTAAACCGTTTTAGCAAACGCTTCTCCGATCAACTTTTAGCCAAATTCTTGGGCAACTTGCTCTTTTGGGTTTTCGTGGTAATTGGAGTTGGCCTCTTTCTCAATCAAATAGGCTTGGGCAAAGCCGCAGCCGGACTTTTGGCCGGTGCCGGAGTAATGGCCTTTATTTTAGGCTTTGCTTTTAAAGACATTGGCGAAAACTTACTTGCCGGGGTTATGCTCGCTTTTAGCCGACCCTTTGACATTGGCGACACGGTAGAAGTAAATGGATTTACCGGTAATGTTAGTGCACTAAACTTAAGAAACACCCAACTGCGAACCTTTAACGGCAGAGACATTTTTATCCCCAATGCAGACATGATCAAGAATGTGATCATCAACTTTACCAAAGATGGTTTGTTGAGACACGATTTTATCGTAGGGATTGATTACAGTGAATCGATTGGCAAGGTAAGCTCATTGATTGACAACTGCTTGAAAGAAAATCAAGACATTGTACACAAAGAGCCTTTGCAGCCTTTTATAGCCATTCAAGATTTTGGATCTAGTACCTTGAACTTAAAAGTTCATTTTTGGATTAACTCTCTTGACTTTGTGGGCTCAACGGTGCAATTAAAGAGCCGTGTTATGCAAGAAGTTATGGAGGCCCTAAGCCAGGCAAACATTAATATGCCGGCGGACATTCGAGAACATAAACTTTATCAGGAAGAGAAAGCCATTCCGGTTGAGTTGAAGCAAAAATCTTAAGCTTTCCGACTCTTCCGCCCCAGAAAAATCAAGATCAAACCCAAAATAAAACTTCCCACTTTAAAAGTATAGCTACTTTCAAAGGTGGATTCTTCAAAATCCGTATTAAACTCAAGGTTTAAGCCTGAAATTACGGCATAAACGATAAGCAAAAAGCCAAAGATGTATAGTAAACGGGCTAAAGTCATAATAATTGATTTGCACTAAAGTAATTAATCTCAGAAAAAAACGAAGTGGAGTTTGTGAGTTCCATTGCTTTTCTTGTCATTCTCGATACTATCCCGAAGTTTCGGGATCACTCGAACTGACAAGAAAAAAAACACCTGGCTTCGTTCAGCAGGCATCCCGAAGTTTCAAAAGAGTCGAACTGAGGTGAAAAGCACATCGAGAAGGGCAAGTGATAGCTTTCCCTTTTAAGCTTTTAGGTTAATACAATCGAAGCCACGGCAAACGCCTTTGGTAATGTCGAAGAAGCTCAACTCCAATCCATCCAAAAAGCAAAAGATACTCAACTGCCACTAAGTAATGATTTTCTTGGTAAGCCTCAGTTTGGTATGTCGCATAAGAAAGTACCACCAAAACTGACCACAAAACCGGAAAAGTATACTTGGTAAAAAGGGAAAGAAATACCAAGGTGCAGATGTACCAAGGATGCACGATCAAGGCCAAAGAATAGTATAGCAAAAGAGCCATTAAAATAGGAGTAAAAATGGCTTTCAAGTTGGGCCACTTTCTCCGCCAAAGGATAACTAAAACACCCACCAACGATACTTTCGAAAGCATGGGTCCCAGTGTTTGGATGGGATTGTAACCCACCGCTGACTGCCAAACTTCACGGATCAAGTAATACAATCCGGCATTGAATTCAAAAGTGCTAAAGTATAGGTCGACTGAAGAACGGAAATGCTCCCAAAAGCCAAAACTTTGAAAAGGAAACCAAAGCAATAAAAAAGCAAAGCCCCCAAAGGCATAAAACCAAAAGGGCTTGGGCCATTTCCAAGTTCTCAAAAACACCGGCAAAAAGATCAAAGGAATCAACTTTGTGGCCGCAGCCAAGGCCCAACTCAATCCCCCAAATACGGTGTCGTCTTTTTGTAAGAAGCGAATTGCCAAAAGCAAAAAGAAGATCACAATAGCTTCAAAGTGCAGGTTCCCGCTTAGCTCAATGATCACCAAAGGGTTCAACGCATAGATCAAGGTCTTTTCTCGGTTCATAAAAAACTGTTGCAGCACCTTGGGCAAGAGATAAAGCGTACCTATTTCAGCAGCAAGAATAAACAAGCGCATTACTACAACTCCACCCAAAAGTGAATGGGGAAACAGCCAAGCGGCAAAGGCATAGATGTACTGCGCAATGGGTGGGTAAATCGAATAATACTGCGGACTGTTCATCCCTTCCAATAAGGCTTGCTTCTGCGGAATAAGATTTTCCACTTCCTCAGGTTTAAAATCAAAGGGGTTTAAGCCATTGGCAAAGAGCTGTCCGTCCCATAGAAAACGGAAGTAATCATCAGAAAGACTGGGTAAGGCAAAGAGGAAAATCAGGCGAAAACCGATGGCCGTATAAATCAAATACTGAAAACTTGGTCTTTTCTTTCGCCAAATCAGCAACAGAAAGTAAGCGGAAAAAGGAACGGCAAAGCAGACTAAGACTTCCGCAAAATTAGCACGCTCAATTCCATAGCCTAAGTAAGTGTAAGCCAAGGCCGATAGCAAAGCTAAAGCAAGCCAAATCCCATTTTTCACGAAGCTGTTTTTAAGGCATGCCAAAAAGAAAGAAATGAGACATAAGCAAAACCAATCATCAACATGAAGTGGAAAGGCAGTAAACCAAAGTCTTGGTATTGAATACCGAGCACTATGCCAAAAACAAAATAGGCTGCAAAAAGCAATTCAAGAAAGGGTAAAAAGCCAATTTTCCTTTTGATGTATCGATTGTTAACCCATTGAGCTTGCTGGTTTTTAGAAAGCGCAAACTTTGGGGTACGCAAAAAGGGTGATTTTATCCCTAAATAGCCCTCTGCTACGGCCCAAGCATTGTGCAGCGACAAGCCCATAGAAACCGATAAAAAGAAGGGGAAGCGCAATAAAAACTGAGAAAGGGCTTTCCATCTATTGGTATAAATTCTTTGCCAAGAAGTCCAGTAAAACCATGCTAAAATGGGCAGACTGACAATAAAAACACTAGCCAAAGTGAAGAGGAAGTGATATTCTGCAAAATGATGCTTGATCATCAGCATGGGAATACTCAGCAATGCCAAGATCACAATGCAAATAAAAACAGCTGAATTCATTAAGTGAAAAATAGCGTTGAGTTTGGTCGAAAAGCTAATTTTCTCCGCTCGTAAAACTTTTCCCAAGTTCTTGCGCACACATTCTGCCGCCCCTTTATTCCAACGGAACTGCTGCGTTTTTAAGGCATTCATCGCAGCGGGAAGTTCAGCCGGAGCGCCTACCTTTTCTAAAAACTTGAATTTCCAACCTTTTAATTGAGCACGGTAGCTCAAGTCTAAATCTTCGGTTAAAGTATCAGACTGCCAGCCACCGGCATCTTCAATACAGCTTTTTCGCCAAAGGCCTGCCGTACCATTAAAATTCATAAAATGGCCTCCTGCATTTCGTCCGCCCTGTTCCACCGAAAAGTGGGCATCTAAGCCAAAAGCTTGCAGTTTGGTTAGCCAAGAGTGTCCTTCATTCAAATGCTCCCAGCGACTTTGCACCATCCCAACTTCCTTATCTTGAAAAGCCGGCACCATTTCAGTCAAGAAATTAGGCTCTGGCATAAAATCGGCATCAAAAATGGCAATCAGTTCTGCTTTGGTTTGCTTTAAACCGGCTGCTAAAGCACCAGCCTTAAATCCCGAACGATCAGTTCTATGTAAATAATAAATCTCAAAACCCGTGGCCTTTTTGGCTGCAACTTTCGCCTGAAGCAACGCTTGCGTTTCATCGGTAGAATCGTCTAATACTTGAATTTCTAATTTGTCTTTCGGATAACCCAATTCACATATTCTATCTACCAATCGCTCGGCTACGTATGCTTCATTGAAAATGGGAAGCTGTACACAAACTTGAGGAAGATCGTCTAGCCCTAATGTTTTTGGCACTTCAACCTCCGCTTGTTTGCGGTATTGCCGATACTTCCAAACCAGCTGCAGCTGAATTAAGCTGTAGCAAAAGATAAAAGTCAGGGCTAAGCCGTATATCGCAATTAGAATAACCTCCATAGTGCCATTTCAGACTTCAAAAGTATTTAAATAGGGTGGCAATGATTTTATAACCGGCCATGAATGTTCCCTTTACTGTTCCACTGATTTTGCTAAAGCCGATTCGGTTGCGATAGTTTACCGGTACTTCCGTGAACCTCAGCTTTTGTTTAGCTGCTTTGATCTGCATTTCTACCGTCCAGCCATAGGTTTCATCTTGCATATCCAAGGCTAACAAACTTTTATAGTGTATGGCACGAAATGGCCCTAAGTCAGTAAATTTTGCACCGTAAAACAACTTCAACAAATTGGTAGCCAGCCAATTGCCAAAGAGCTGGGGCGCGGTCATGCTTCCTTTTTCACGTTTTCCCAAAGCCCTAGAACCGATAACCATATCGACTTGCTTGCTTTGTATGGGTTTGATTAAATCTGGCATTTGTTCCGGAAAGTCAGAATAGTCAGCATCGATAAATACTACGATCTCAGTTTCTTTTTTTCTTCCCTTTTTCAGGTAGTCAATTCCTTTTAAGCAAGCTCTTCCATAGCCTTTCTCTGCTTCAAATAAGACCGTAGCGCCTTCTTTTTCGGCATTTTCTGAGGTAAGGTCGGTGGAGTTATTGTTTACTACAATCACTTCATCTACCCAACTTTTAGGAATATCTCGCACTACCCGACCTACCGCATTTTCCTCATTAAAAGCGGGGATGATTACTACTACTTTTTCTTTCACTAGAAATTTAATTTAACCCCATCGTTACCAAAAGTAATGGGCTTTTCTTCGTAGCGACTGGCTCCGCTATCTTCTCCATTTTCCAACTTTAATACTCCACGAGGACAAACAGATGAGCAAACTCCACAACCTACACAAGAAGAACGGACGATGTTTTGTCCTTTTTGGGCGTAAGCTTTCACATCAATTCCCATTTCGCAATAAGTGGAACAGTTACCACAAGAAATACACTGTCCGCCGTTGGTGGTAATGCGAAACTTAGAAAAGAAGCGTTGCTGAATCCCTAGAATGGCTGCCATGGGGCAACCAAAACGGCACCACACCCGATTGCCAAAAATGGGGTAAAAGCCGGTGCCGATTACTCCACTAAAAATGGAGCCGATCAAGAATGCATAGGTGCTTCTCAAACTCTCGGCTTCAAAAAGGAAAATATTGGAATTTCCACTACCGTAGTGTATTCCAATTAAAGCGAGAATAATCGCCAAGTAAACAGAAGCGGCAACTTTGGCGTCTTTTTTTAATTCTTGGCGTTTGAAAGCAAAAATGATAGCATACACTAAACTCAACAAAACCGCTACTCCAATCAAAAAGACATCTTTGGTTAGCCAATATTTTTCTGCATCATAGCTCAAGTAAGTTGAAACCACTGCGGTGGTCATCACCACTACAAAAACCACTACTGAATGGATCACCCAGCGTTCAACCTTCCAAGCAGAGGTGCTTTTGTCGGAATGCTGACGAAAGGGGTCTCCTGCTGTTTCAGCCAAACCGCCACAACCACACACCCATGAGCAATACCAACGTTTTCCGTATTTGTAAGTTAAAATTGGGGTGATCACAAAGATTGAGAGTATTCCAAAGATCAGCAGTCCGAGTCCTATGTTACCCGCCGAGATAAATTCATCAACTCGGTACTGATCAAAATTGTAATAGTTCAAGGGCCAGATATTCTTCAAATCGTAATAGGGCAAACTGAAAGAGTCATTGTTCAAACGAGCCATCAGTTCCGGAATGATAAAAGCAAAGCCAGTTTGAAAAAACACCACACTGAAAGTGCGAAGCCTTTGATAAGGGTTGTGACGATACTTCCACAAATACTTGATACCAAAGAATAAAATAGCCATGGTATAAAGGGTTCCATACACAAACCACTCTGAGGCAGGATTTCCACTTAAGGCTTTACTCAAAGGGTCAAAAAGAGCAATCAGACCGCTATTCTCCCCCTCAGCATTCAAGCCCAAATACTGTGGAAAAAAATACAAGACGATATAAAAACCAGTCAGAACAATTCCCAATACCCAAGCCCAAAATCCCCGAGAACTGATTGACTTAAAATAAACTCCATCGTTTTTAATGCCCTCTGTTTTATTGGCATAAGCCCCATAAGCGAAAAGCGAAATACCCCCTCCAATGCTCACTAAACTTATGGTAAGCCAAACGGCATGATTTGGGAAATTGACATTTAAAGTAGCAAGGAGCAAAATAAACAGTCCACTGAAACCTAAAATAGTTGCTGCTTTTTGCAAGCCATTTAAGGAAATTGGCGGTCCACCACTAATGCTGATGTCTTTATCTACTTGATTGAGCATTAAGCAGTTTGTTTTTGACGGTTAGTAAAGGCTTTTTGAACCAATTTTTCATGCTTGGGATAAAACTCAGCATCAAAATTGGCTTGCCTTAAATTTTGAATCACTTGGTCTATTGGGGTTTCAGTCTGAATCCAATTATCCACCACTTCATGGCGCAAGCGAATGCCAAATGCATGCAAAGCCAATAGGTTTAGTCGCTTGGTATCATAAACAAAACGAAGGCATTTCTCTTTTTCTTCACTTTCCCAATAAAAGTGGCTTTCGTTTTCTTTTGGTTTGGGCCAAACGTAGCCGTAGGTTTGGTATTCAATATCAAAAAATTTGGCCGAGTTGAACCACACTCCCGGTTGATATTTTGTGGGACTACCGCAAATGGTTTGCGCTACGGTTTCCCCCATCATTTTGCCGGTATACCAAACTTGTTCAATGTTTTTTCTGCCGGTAGGGTGCTGAAGAAATTCGGCACAATCGCCGATGGCATAAATATTTTCTATGTTGGTGCGGAGTAACTCATCCACCAAGACACCTCGTTTACAATCAATTTCGGATTGTTTTAAAAAGTCAATATTAGGTTGAACGCCGGTAGTTAATCCTACAAATTGGCAATCAATCCTTTCACCATTTTTGGTTTTCACTGCCTCTACTTTTCCGGAACCATCATCAATAATCTCTTCTAATTCCGTTTCAAGCATCAGCTGCACTCCATGTTCTTCAACTTGTCTAGAAATCAATTGGCCTTCTTCTTTGGGTAAAACACTACCCCAGAAGTGCTTGTCCCTCACTAAAAAAGTCACCTCAATCCCTCGGCTTCTTAGCATTTCGGCCATTTCCACTCCGATTAATCCACCTCCTACAATCACTGCCTTTTTAATGCCTTTAGTATTCTCCTGCATACTTTCCAGATCTTGCCATGAGTACAAACCTTGCACGCCATTTAATGCTTGGCCGGGCCAATTGTAAAAACGAGGTTTAGAGCCTGAAGCAATAATTAGTTCATCGTAGGTCATTTTTTCTCCATCAGAGAAAATCAAGGCTTGCTCTTTTGTCTTGACTTTAGTCACATAAGCTTGCTTGAGCTCGATTCGATTCTTGGCCCAAAAATGATCTTCGTAGGGCTTAATGTCTTGGTATCGCATGTGTCCCATGTAAACATACATTAAAGCTGTGCGCGAAAAAAAATGTTTTGTTTCAGCCGAAATTATAGTGATTTGATAATCGCTTTTTTTGCGAATATGCCGGGCGGCGGTTACCCCGGAAATACCATTCCCAATGATTGCAATATGCTTCATTTTAATAGCCCTCTAAGGTAAAGATATTTAGTATACTTGTTTTGCCTTGCGCAGGCATTGTAAACAAACTTTTGTTAATCGGTATACCTTGAAAATCATTCAAAAACAGCCCAAGCTATTCTTACTCTTGATCTTGCTTTTAGGTCTAGGATTGTATTGGCCTTCGCTGGATTTTGATTTTTTAGCCAACTTCGATGATGACAAACTCATCACCCAAAGTGCCGCCAATCAAAGCTTAGAGAAAGAAAATCTGAAAGCCCTTTTCACTGAATCGGTTTTTGGTTTATACCATCCCATTACTTCCTTAACATGGGCCATTGAACATCATTTTTATGGTTTTAATGCCAAATGGTTTCATTTAACGAATCTTTTGTGGCATTTATTAAATGCAGTTTTGGTCTTTTTCTTGAGCCGACAATTCATAAAACGAAGCGATTGGAGTTTACTGATCAGCCTGCTTTTTGTACTGCATCCCATGCATACGGAAAACGTTGTTTGGCTTTCGGCAAGAAAAGACTTGGTTTATGGCTGCTTTTTCTTGCTTGGTCTACTGACTTATTTAAAGTTCTTAAAGACGCAAAAGCCGCTTCACTATGCCCTGATGGTTTTAGCTTTCTTGGCTTCGCTCTTCAGCAAGTCCAATGCGGTGGTATTCCCGGCCGTTTTAATTATCATTGATCTTTACGAGAACCAAAATTTCAAATGGAAATACCTGTTTAACAAGCTGCCGCTTTTCATCTTAAGTGGAGTGTTTGTTTTCATCACTCTCAAAACTCAGCAAGAGGCAGGCTTTATCAATAGCTTTGAAGGGGAGTACAACCTTTTTGACAGATTGCTGATGGGTGTTTACAGCTTGGCCTATTACCTTTTTTGCTTGCTTGTCCCATTTGATTTAAGCCCTAAAAACTTATATCCAACTAAGTCAAATGGCTGGATACCTTGGGTCTATTATGCCGCACCCTTTTTCCTAGCTGGAGTGGCCTATTTACTTTATCGCATGGGTAAGAAGGAAAAACTCATTTGGTTTGGTGCCGCCTTTTTCTTGGTGATCATTGCCCCGGTCTTAAAGCTAATTCCAACGGGAAACGACATTGTTTCGAACCGTTATGTTTACTTGCCCTACCTCGGCTTGTACTTGGGTTTGGGCTTGTACTTTTTCAAGCATGCGCCCAAATGGGGCCGTTATGTTTTGGCGGCATGGGTAGTGGCCTTATCCACAGCTGCCTTTCAATATCAAAGCAATTATGAAGACAGTTATACGCTGTGGACCAAAATCATTGAAGAAAACGAAAACAATCAATGGGGTAAAGCCATGGCACTTAATGAAAGAGGTCAAGTGCAAATGAAAGCGGGTCAGGGACAAGCTGCCTTTCGTGACATACAGAAAGCCTTAGAGCTTGAGCCAACTTTAGCTCGCGGGCTAATGAACAGAGCCGTTATTTACGACAAAAGTGGTCAAGCCCAAAAAGCTTTAAATGACTTGAATAAACTTCTGAGCGAAAACCGCGAAAGTGTAGATGCCTTAAAATTGAGAGGGGTAGTTTATGGCAAATTAAACCAAGTGGAGAAAGCCATCGTAGACTTTAGCAGAGCACTTGAATTAGCGCCAAAAAACACCGAATTACTGAATAACCGTGGCATTGCCTATTCAATAAAAGGAGAGAATCAAAAAGCCTTAGCGGATTTTAACCAAGCTTTAGACTTGCAGCCCTTAGCCAAGCAATTCCGAATTAATAGAGGAAATTTATATGTTAAAATGGGAGAGCGAGAAAAAGCCTTAGCCGACTACCAATGGGTGTATAAAAAAGAACCCAATAGTTTGGCCGTAGCCTATCCACTCGCTAAAATGTATTTTGAAAGCGGACAGTCTAAGAAGGCAAAAGAAATACTTCGCCCCTTTGAAGCCAAACAGCAAAAGGCATCTGAATTAGCCAACCGCTTAGCGGCTGACAGTTTAGCCAAAGAAAGCCTCCCCTATTACACCATTGCCATGGGCGAAGAGAAGCTAAGGGATCAGAGTCTTTACCAAAGAGCACAAGCCTATAAGCAGTTAGGCGAAACTCAAAATGCGATTGATGACTTGATTGCCATTCTGGAAAATTTGCCCAATCCTCAAATTTTCTTTGAAATAGGAAATTTATATTGGGAAAAAGGAGAGGCCGAAAAAGCTTGTGAGTTTTGGAAAGAAGGTGCTATGAGAAAGCATGCTCCATGTCAAGCAATGCTAGACAAGCATTGTAATTAAAATTTTAGCGAATAGGTAAGCTTGAAGGTCCAATTGTCTTCAAAGTCATCAAAAGCATAGGCTCCGTAACGGTAATAGCCCCCTACTCCCAAATTGGCAAAACCAAGCAAGCGGTCAATTTGTATCCCAGACTCAAAAAAGCCATGCTCCATGGTATTGAACAGAATATTTTTGTGGGCAGATTGATTGCTCATCTCTCCCCATCCTATGGCGCTTACCAGAGCTAACTCCGGTTTAAAAAAGCGGCTTTTAAACAGCAAGTTTTTAAAACTATGTTTGAAGAAAACAGAAACATATTGATCGTGAAAAAACTCATTGGGCAGCACCGACTGGAAGCTAAAGTCAGAGGCAATAATGAGGTCATCATCCAAGCTTCCTCGACTGCGGTAGAGCAAACTCAAAGGAATGGATTGATCAACAAAACCGGCATTCAAGCGCAAAGTAGTAAAGCCTAGGTTTCGCAACCGTGTGTTCTTCTCCACCTTTAAATCATAGCGATTGAATTCATAGTCTCCATCAAGCAAATCAGAAAAGCCATGGGTATACTTAAAGTGAACAACGGGATATTCGTAGCTGATGGGCGTTTTCACCCCAAACATTTCGATAAACTTTTCTCTGAAGGCAAATCGCAAGTTTACGCCAGCTTGACTTATGCGATAGTATTGAAAGCTAGTTGGTAAGTTCTCCGAATTATAGCGATAATCAGAAGTAAAGGCTCGGTTTTGTAAGTTTCCGAAAAAGGTAAATTGAAAATCCCGCAATGCATGGGTTTCCACTTCAATTCCAAACTGCTCTACCGCATCCATTCTCAAAATGAAAAATTTCTGAAAAGCCTCCGTAGAAAGCGGGTTTAGCCGGTCGTTATAAAATTGAGTACCGCCAACTTCTGCCACATCATTTGAGTAACTGAACTTCGTGCTAAAGTGAGAATCCCATTGGGGATTCAGCTTTAAATGCCCCCCGTACTTCCAGGCTTTATCTTGAAAGCCATAAGCTCCATAGCCTCCCACTCTAAAGTACTTTGAGACTTTATCATTGGTTTCAGCGCCTAAGCCCAAACGAAAACCTTCGTAGCCGTTATAGTCCATCAACCGATTTAAAAGTAAATCAACCGGACCTAGCGGTACCGCTCCGCGAAACAAAGCTTGGTAGACTTTTACTTTCTTATCTAAATTTATTTCCTTGCCAATGCTATCCATAAAATGATAGGTCTCTTTTTCCTTTTCATCCAGTGGATTTTCTCGATAGTTGGCCCAATAGGTGCTGTCTTTCTTCCCGGCGTCTTCTTGCATTTTCAACACCACATTGCCAATCTGTTTCTTGTTCAATTTCGACTCTAATGCTACATTTTTGATGTAAGAACGACCTTCGGCATAGATGTCGAAATCCTCCATTTCCACCGAATTAAAAATCAACTTCGTATTCAGCTGCACCGGAAACCATTGCTTGTCATCTACCTTTTCATAAAGCTGTTGAATTTGAATTCCGAGATCTACTTCATCAGCTGCCTCAGCTACAAAATTCTTCACCGCATAACCATCGGTATGAATGGTTAAAAAGCCCTTTAAGCCATCAAAATTCTTTCCGCTTCTAGGCTGAAAAGAAATGGAGAAAATACTGTCTTTCCCTTGGTATAAAGTGTCTTCCAAAACAAAGAGGTATTTTGAGGTACTTCCTTTACTCAAAGGACTTAAAAAGGCCGACCCTAGCAATTGCAAGTAGTCTTTATACAATGAAAAGGATTGTAATTGCGTGCCAATCATAGTAAAGATTGGGGTTTGCATGCCTGAAATTCGAGAAGCGGTTACCACCTCTTTGGTGTGGGTAGGCGGAATGTGATTGCGTTCGGTCACCGACTCCATCATAAAGAAATGCGATTTATTTAAAAACTCAATTCCCTCATAACTGCTGCTATCTTTCCGTTGCAAGGAATCGGGCAGGCTCGCATAAGCACTGTCGGGACTGCCGGTAAACACCAATTTATTGTACGATTCATAGTAAAACTCCGTCGCCTCTTCAGGATTATTGAGCTTGCGGTTTTCAATCGCCAAATTGATGATGCGATGAGCCGGATTCTCACCCGGTAATATCTCTACTTCTGCCAACTGAAAGGTAGTGGGCAACAGATAAACGGTAGCAGAACGTTTTAAGTTAGCTGTGCTGATCTTTCTACTTTGATAGCCTAGATACGAAATGCTTAAAGAGTCTATTTTCCTATTTGACTGAAAGTTAAAGCGGCCATCAATGTCAGTGGTCGTTCCATATTTTCCCGCTTCAGCCACTAAGTTTACAAAAGCAAGTGGTTTTTGGCTTAGGCTGTCAAGAATTCTGCCTTGATAGGCAAATTGGGCTTGACTGTAAATACAGAGCCCAAGCAAAATCACCGTAAGTAGGTTCTTCATGGTTTGGTAAATATAATGTCAAATTCAAAAATCCATGGCAACAAACGTACATTTGTAGAATGAAAGGAAAAGCGCATGATTTTTTGCAGTTTGCCAAGCGAGCAAGTTTAAGGCGTTTCCTGAATACGTTTAAGATCTGGTTTAGCTTTTTTGTTTCTAAAACATTCAAAATAAACTGGCATTGGGGTGCTCCATTAGCCATTGCTATAGAACCGACGACAGCTTGCAATTTAGGTTGCCCCGAATGCCCCAGTGGTTTGCGACATTTTACTAGAGCCACCGGAAATTTGAAGGAAGATTTTTACCAAAAAGCCATTGACCAAGTCGCCAAAGAAACCTTTTACCTCACTTTTTACTTTCAAGGTGAACCTTTTATTAACCCTAAGTTTTTGGACATGGTGGCCTATGCCAACCAAAAAAACATTTACACCGCTACTTCTACCAATGCGCACTTTTTAAATGACAAAAGCGCCAAGCGGACTGTTGAGTCGGGTTTAGACCGATTGATTATTTCCATTGACGGAACCACTCAAGAAACCTATGAGAACTATCGAGTGAATGGCAAGCTGGAAAAGGTAATTGAAGGCACCAAAAACATCATCAAGTGGAAGAAGGAGTTGAAATCAAGAACCCCTCATGTGATCTTTCAATTTTTGGTGGTTCGTCCCAATGAGCACCAAATTGATGACGTCTATAAATTGGCGAAAGAACTTGGGGTGAATGAGGTAAAACTGAAAACCGCGCAAGTTTATGATCATAAACACGGCAACCCGCTAATACCAACCATAGATAAGTATTCGCGCTACCGCAAAATGCCGGATGGCACCTATGAAATTAAAAATAGTTTAGACCGCCATTGTTGGAAGCTTTGGCACTCTTGTGTGATTACCTGGGATGGCTCAGTAATTCCCTGCTGTTTTGATAAAGATGCCGATTTTAAATTAGGGGAATTGAAAGAGGAGTCTTTCAAAGAAATCTGGAAAGGGGAGAACTACCGCGAATTTCGAAAGACTTTGTTCAACGGCAGAGAAAATATTGAGATTTGCAAAAATTGCTCAGAAGGGACTAAGGTGTGGGCGTGAAGAAGCGCAGTCATTGCGAGCGAAATACGACGGAGCGAAGCCTGCCTGCAACAGGCAGGCAATCTAGCGCTTCAAAACCAACTTAACTAATAACAATTCTTTACTGCAATTCACGGATCGCTTCGTCGTGCCTTCTCGCGATAACGTTTCTATTAACAGTCGTTAAAAGCATTGTAATAATGAGGACGAAGGACTTCGGTATCTAGCGCTTCACCACTTTTTTACTAATCACTTCTCCTTCTTTGGTGGTCATAAGGATAAAGTACAAGCCTCTCTCCTCTGGCAACTCAAACTGCCTTTGCCTTGGGTTTACCTCCATCACTCTTTGGCCCTGTAAATTGTAAATGGCTATGCTATTCAAAGGTTCCGTAGTTTCTATTTTAAGCCTACCATTTGTAGGGTTTGGCGAGACAGCGAACTCAGCTTGCTTTGAAGTATGCTGATCAAGAGAAGTGATCAGATTACAATTAGCATTAGCAGGTACTTTACCATTTTGATCCTTGTAACAAAGTCTTTCATATTCTATAGAAGTATTGCTGGCAGCAATTAAGTTAATGGTACTATCAAATCCAATTCCTTCATAAAGTGTATAGGAGCTTTGAGTACCAAAAACCGTGTTCAAATAGAACACTTTACGATTGCTTCCGGCAACATTTTGAATGCCAATGGAATCAACCACATGATAAGGATAGGCTTGACGAGCTGCTGAGAAAACATAAGTATCCGCTAAGGTATCTCCTACGGCAAGGTCAAAGTTGTAAAGTAAAGTATCGACTTGTCTCTGAGTATCATAGATAAAAACCTTTTTATTGATGGAATCATTGCGAATAAAGGCCGCTACTTCATCGGTGGTTCCTGAAATACTATCACCACATTGGTAAGAGGTACCACTCTGGATATCATAACCAAATAAGTAGTTTATCCCTTTTCTATGCAGTATTTCATAAGTATAATTCCCAATTACGGTATCCCCTTGAAAGTATAAAGAATACTCTTTACAACAATCATTACAAAGACTTACCGGGGATGTAATCTCTTGAACATTCCAATTTCCGTACTCAATATTTAAGGGGTAGTTAGCTTGTGCAAAGGCTGCGGTTGAAAAGAGTAAAGTGAGAATAGGTAGTAGTTTTTTCATGGTAATTGTTTTTATTGTTTTTCATCTCCTGTGTAAACCTCAATGAGGTAAACTCCATTTTCGAAGTTACTCATATTAATTATTGTCTTTTATTCTTCTTTTTAATGTTCATTTTTGGCTTGTATCTCGACTTCGCTCGATAACCAAGCCAAAAAAACCCACCCGGCTGCTTGACTTTGAAAGTAAATTTGGAAGGGTAGGTCTTGATTAACAGATTAACAGATTTTTATCCGCCGAAGTGAAACGTTGGAGGAGGTAATTAGTAATTATTTTAGCGTTTTACCACCTTCTTACTAATCCATTGTTCCCCAACCTTAATCTTAATAAAATAAAGGCCGTTTTCAACTTCTTGCAGGTTTAAAGTTTGTTGATGGGTGTTCAAGGATTGGACTTCTTTTACTCGCTTGCCAAGCAAATCATACACTTCTATGGCTTCTATTTTAGCTACACTGCTTAAGGTAATTTGATTTTCTGTTGGATTCGGAAACAACTTTAAGCTTTCCGCTTTTGGCTTTGGGCTTTCCAAACCCACCGTATTATCAATTAAACGAACAATTGGTTGCGAGGGCTGACCATCCCATTTTAAGAAGTTACCTACCACATAATAACCGCCAAATTTAGATGGCAAAATCTTGTTGATGTAGCCGGGAATATTTCCTCCAAAAGTAGAGCTGTCTGGCCCTAAACCGGTAAAGTAATTGGGATCCAATACTCCATTGGAATCTACTTTAGCTAAGCCTCCATGAATGGGTACTCCTTGCATTTTATTGTACACGCCGTAAACAAAATACCCTCCATCGTGGGTTGGTGAAATAGAAGCACCTCCACTATAACCTGTGGTATCAATAGGTCCGTTTTGGTATTGATATGTACTATCGATACTGCCATCTTGATTAAGCCTGACAATGGCATAGGTAGTTGTATCTCCTTTCAGCTTAAACCTTCCTTGTAGAAAAAAGCCACCATCTGACTCAAAAAGTAAAGGATTAAAACCTCCTGCATCAAAGCCATCTGATAATGGACTTTGAAAAGTAGTATCCAAAGTGCCATCTAAATAAATGCGGCACAAGCCATCTACTTTTACACTATCGTAATGGGTAAAACGAAAAGGAAAACCATACACCAAGATTTGATTGCTATCGTAAGGGGCAAAACCTCTTGGTGCACGGTTTGCATCATGCGTAAACGTACTATCCCACAAACCCTGTGGGTCAACTTTTACAATATGCCGACCGGGGAAAGTATCCGGTGGATTGATGATATCACAAGGCTTTCCCGTATTATTTATAGTATTGGCCATTAAAGAGGAACCATCAGGAAAAAAATAGGGGCTGAATCCTGTCGCGCAATAAACGGTGTATCTTCGATTGTTCCACCAACTTCTCATATTTAAATTCCCTGATGTATCTATCGGAACATAATTTCCCGATGTTATCAATATAAAATTTGTGTCATTAATTCTTTTTATACCACCCACTAGGTCGTTATAAACTGTGTTGCCTAAAAAGTTACTGTTATGGCTACCGTCAGCTCTAGTGCTAACATAACCACCGTAAGAATTTGGCCCAAAAAAAGTATCAAAAGTGCCAACTATATATAAACTACCTGTTTGTGGAGATTCATATATATCGTTTATATAGCCTTTACTAAACCCTGATCGAATATCAAAAAAAGGTTGAAAGCTAGCATCTTTTACCAAGGCTTGGGAGCTTCCTCCCAAGCTTGATAAAAGAAAGGTTATAATAACTAATATTCTCATTAATGACTGACTACGATTTTGCTTTGTTGCTGTTTTTCACCTTCTCGGTAAACCTCTATGAGGTAAACTCCATTGTCGAAGTTACGCATATTTAATACTTTCTACTTTTTCTTGAAAGAAGTGTCCCTTTAGATTTGTTTTGTCAGCTCGAGTGTTTTTCTTGTCGTTCTCGATACCCGTCCGAACGGAGTCCATCTGGGCCGGCACCCCGAAGTTTCGGGATCACTCGAACTGACAAGCAAAGCGCTTTCAGAACATAAAACAAAAAGCCCGAAAGCTTTACTTTCGGGCCATTTGTAATTATTTGATTTGCTATTAGTAATTAACCTTTTACCAGATTAAAACATTGGTAATTAGTCATTACAACTTACACTTTCATAATATCTGCTTCCTTAGCCTCTAAAACAGTATCTACTTTCGCTGAGTATTTATTGGTCAGTTCTTGAATTTCATCTTCAATGCCTTTGGCTTGATCTTCAGCTAAACCCTCTTTTTGCAAACGCTTAACTTCGTCATTGGCATCCTTACGGGCATTTCGAATACTCACTTTAGCGTGCTCGCCTTCTGCTTTGGTCTGTTTTACCAAATCTTTTCTACGCTCTTCGGTCAATTGAGGAATGTTGATCAGGATCATTTCTCCATTATTTTGTGGATTCAGTCCCAGATTGGAGTTGATAATCGCCCTTTCAATCGGCTCTAAAGTAGACTTTTCCCAAGGCTGCACCGTAATGGTTCTGGCATCTAAAGTTCCGACATTAGCCACTTGACTAAGCGGAGTGTTAGCACCATAATACTCGATCATGATGCCATCCAACATGCTTGGATTGGCTTTACCGGCTCTAATTTTAGTGAGCTCTTTATTTAAATGATCAACAGCCGCCTGCATCGATTCTTCAGCGGTTTCTAAAATAAGGTCTATTTCCTCTTCCATGTTTATGCAATTTTGGGTGGCATGAAATTAAGAAAATTGAACTTTAGATGAAGAACCGAATGAAATGAATTTTTAAGCGGATTTTCGGGAAGCTGTTCTAATCGCTAAATTCTTTTCCATCGCCACATCAGCAAAGGCGTCTCTAACTTCTTTCAGTTGTTCTGCCTCCAAGGTACTAAGGTCTATTCGCAAGCTTTCACTGTTGTGCTTGACCAAGAAAAGGCGACTTGCATAATCTTTCAGGTAATTTACTTCTTCCCAGTGAAGTGTTTGTTCTGCTTTAAACAGCTTTGGTTTGTAACGAATCTGCTCATTATCAAACTTTAAATAGCTTTCACCAAAAAGTTGGTTGAGGGAAAATCCCTTTGACTCATACAAGTGCTGAATCCCAAAAATTATACAGATGGCGTGAAGGCCTTCAAAGCGTATTGGGGACTGAGTGTAATAATCGTAAAGTAAGGAAAGCCCTAAAACAAGAAAGCAAGCCAATCCTATCCAAAATCTTCTTTTGGGGTATTTGAGTTTTAGTAAGTTGAAGTCTTTTTCCATGATGAGTCGTCAATTCTCATCACTAAAATAGGCAAAAAGAAAAAAAATGTTTCAAGCCAATGGACTAAAACTCCACCAAAGTTCCCACTTCGTCTTCTTTAGAGACTACTTTCATGAGATTTCCGGGAGTGTTCATATCAAAAACCACGATGGGAAGTTTGTTCTCATTACAAAGGGTAAAGGCAGTAAGGTCCATCACATTCAGGCCTTTCTCGTAAACCTCGGTGAACGAAATCTTATCGTATTTTACTGCGTTTGCGTTCTTCTCAGGATCTGAGTCATAAATTCCATCTACTCTGGTTCCTTTTAAGATCACATCTGCTTCTACTTCAATCGCACGAAGACTTGCCGCAGTATCAGTAGTAAAGTAAGGGTTTCCTGTTCCGGCACCAAAGATCACCACTCTTCCTTTCTCCAAATGTCGCACTGCTTTTCTTCGAATGTAAGGCTCCGCGATCTGCTCCATTTTTATGGCAGTTTGCAAGCGGGTATACACATCTATTTCTTCCAATGCCGACTGCAATGCCATGCTATTAATAACCGTGGCAAGCATGCCCATGTAATCACCCTGAACTCTTTCTATACCACCTTCGGTGGCTTGAATACCTCTAAAGATATTTCCGCCTCCAATCACAATGGCTACTTCTACTCCGGTGTCAACAATACTTTTGATCTCTTGAGCGTATTGATTTAGACGGTTGTGGTCTATTCCAAATTTTTTCTCACCCATTAGGGCTTCACCGCTTAGTTTTAGGAGAATTCTTTTGTATTTCATGGAGTAGAAGTTTTTACAAAATTAAAGCAAATAGTTAGGGTATAATACAGAGAACAAAATGTTTGGACAAAAAAAAGAGAGAATTAAAAAATTCTCTCTTTTTATAAATCATTTAAACTAGCGAGCTACGTTTAAAATCGCTGACCGTTAATTCTTTGTCTACCGATTGTAAGTATTCTGCTACACTTTTCTTGTTGTCAACAAAGAATTGCTGATTCAAGAGGGTGTTATCTTTAAAATACTTTTTCAGTTTTCCTTGTGCAATTTTGTCTACGATGTTTTCAGGCTTGCCTTCTTTCAACGCTTGCTCTTTACCAATCTCCAGTTCTCTTGCTTTAATGTCTTCGCTCACGCTATCTTCATTTAAAGCAACCGGATTCATGGCAGCAATTTGCATCGCTACATTTTTACCGGCTTCTTCCACTTGCTCGCCATCTTTGTTCATGGCTACAATAGCAGCGGTTTTGTTACCTGGGTGGTTGTAAGCAATTACTTTATCAGAGCTTACTATTGCCAATTCTCCTAGATCGATCTTTTCGCCAATCTTTCCAACCTCTTCTGTAATCTTTTCAGCCACCGAATGACTTTCGTCAAATTGGCTTGCTTTCAAATCTTCAACAGAAGCTGGCTTTTCGTTAATGGCGATGTCTAAAATCTTCTTCGCTACACCCACAAAATCATCGTTCTTCGCTACGAAATCAGTTTCGCAGTTCAACATGATCATGGCAGCATACTTTTGATCATCAGTAGTGGCTGCAATCACAACACCTTCATTGGCATCACGGTCGCTTCTTTTTTCAGCTACTTTCTGACCTTTTTTACGAAGGATTTCGATGGCCTTATCAAAATCACCATCTGCCTCAACTAAGGCTTTTTTGCAGTCCATCATGCCTGCACCCGTTTGCTTTCTCAGTTTGTTAACTTCAGCAGCAGTTATCTTTGCCATTGCCGTATCTATTTTATATTAGGTTATAGAATTACTTTGATTCTTTTTCCGCTTTCGCTTCTTCTTTCTTCTCAGCTTTAGGCTCGTCTTTCTTATCGGCCTTTTCTTCTTTGGCTTTCTCAGACTTTTCAGCTTTTTCTTTTTCCGCTTTCGCTTGAGCTTTTTCTTTAGAAGCTTTGTTCTTGTCTTTCTCTACCTGACGCTCGTCAATTCCTTCTTGAACCGCACCACAAACGATGGACAACAACTTATCAATAGAAGCAGCTGCATCGTCGTTAGCCGGAATTGGGAAGTCAACTTTCGTTGGGTTAGAATTGGTGTCTACAATTGCAAAAGTTGGAATGTTCAATTTTCTAGCTTCTGCTACTGCAATGTGCTCTTTCATAATATCAACCACAAAAAGAGCAGCCGGTAAACGACTCAAATCAGAAATACTTCCTAAATCTCTTTCAAGCTTAGCACGCTGACGGGTAATTTGTAGTCTTTCTCTTTTGGATAGCACATCAAAAGTTCCGTCTTTCATCATGTTATCGATCGAAGACATTTTACGAACCGCCTTTCTAATGGTAGCAAAGTTGGTTAACATTCCACCAGGCCAACGCTCTGTAACGTAAGGCATAGTAGTGGGCTTCACGTGCTTTTCTACCACGCTTTTCGCTTGCTTCTTAGTGGCTACAAAAAGGATTTTTTTACCTGATTTAGCAATTTGCTTCATCGCCGATGCGGCATCGTCGAGCTTTGCTGCTGTTTTGTTCAGGTCAATAATATGGATCCCGTTTTTCTCCATAAAGATATAAGGAGCCATTTTGGGATGCCATTTTCTTTTTAAGTGTCCGAAGTGCACTCCGGCGTCTAATAATTCTTTGTAATCGGTCTTTGCCATTTTGTTTTGTGTTTACTTTCAGATTAATAAAACAATTGCAGAGTAGCGAACGAATCCAGTCTCTGCAATTTTGATACTAAACACACCTTTCGGTGATGACGTTTGGTATATTGTTTCTCCTGAACCGCAATTAACGCTTGCTGAACTGGAATTTCTTTCTTGCTTTTTTCTGACCTGGTTTCTTACGCTCTACCATTCTAGGGTCACGTGTCATCAAACCTTCGGCCTTCAATGCCGGTTTATCTTCTGCATTGATCTCAACCAAAGCTCTAGACATAGCCAAACGCAATGCTTCAGCCTGTCCGGTAATACCGCCGCCGCTTAAGTTTGCTTTTACGTCGTACTTCCCTTCATTATCAGTTAAAGTAAAAGGTTGGTGAATACGATACTGTAAAGCTACCGTGGGAAAATATTCTTTAAAGTCTTTGCCGTTAACGGTTACGTTTCCTTTACCTTTTGTGAGGTAAACTCTGGCGATTGACTTTTTTCTTCTACCAAGTTTGTTAACTACGTCCATGTATTATTTGATTGAATCTAACTTTAATTCTTTTGGTTTCTGAGCTTCAAATTGGTGCTCTGTACCTTCTATTACGTGAAGATTGCCAAACAAGGCTCTTCCCAAACGATTCTTTGGAAGCATGCCTCGCACTGCTTTCTCAACAAGTGCAATTGGCTTTTTAGCCAACAACTGAGCTGCTGTGATTGATTTTTGACCACCTGGATGACCGGAGTGAGAAATGTATGTTTTCTCATTCATCTTGTTACCGGTTAATCTGATCTTTTCAGCATTTAGCACAATAATGTGATCTCCACAATCAATGTGAGGAGTATAATAAGGCTTATGCTTTCCTCTGATCATTTTTGCCACCTTTGAGGCCAAACGACCCAAGGTTTCATTCTCTGCATCTACCACATACCACTCTTTTTTCACAGTGGCCTTATTGGCTGAAACGGTTTTATAACTTAAGGTATCCACAACAATACTCGTTTTACTTGATGTATAAATATAGTATCCCCTAAAAAGGGGCTGCGAAGTTAGAACTTATTTTTCTGACAGACAAGCCTCTTTTTCAAAAATTATCTTCTTCGCAAAAAGAATTAAAAAAGGGAGGAAGCTATTGAATCTTCCTCCCTTGCTTAAGGCTACATTTTCTTATTAACAGAATTCGTCGAAAGCCGAGCTTAAGTTTTCGGCAATCATTTCGGCAGGTCGTCCTTCAATGTGGTGTCTTTCTATGAAGTGAACCAACTTTCCATCTTTAAACAACGCAATGGATGGTGATGAAGGAGGGTAAGGCAACATGTGCTTTCTAGCTTGTGCTACTGCCTCGCTGTCTACTCCGGCAAAAACCGTGGTCATGCGGTTTGGTTTTTTATCGTGTTTTGAGGCCATAATAACAGCCGGACGAGCATTGGCTGCGGCGCAACCGCAAACAGAATTGACCATTACTAAAGTGGTTCCTTCTGCGCCAATGGCGTCATCTACTTGTTCGGGGGTCAACAATTCGTTGAATCCTACCGTGGTTAACTCCTCTTTCATGGGAGCTACTAATTCTTCTGGATACATATGATTTATGTGTTTTGTTATCAAAATTTTTCGAAAGGCAAAGTTAATTAAACTGCCTTGGATGAGACAACAATGAAGTGAGAGTTTGGTTTACCGCTTTTCCTTAAAAAACAACTGCAACAAATCCCGACAATCGTCTTCCATTACACCACCAAAGATCTTGGTCTTGGGATGAAAAATATCTTTTCGCTTGGTGGAAAGCAATCCTCGTTTCTCATCGGCTGCTCCGTAAACCACTTTTGCAATTTGGGTCCAATAAGCCGCCCCGGCGCACATGGCACAAGGCTCTAAGGTAACGTAGAGCGTACAATCTTTTAAATACTTGCCGCCTAAAAAATCTGCAGCTGCTGTAAAGGCCTGCATTTCGGCATGGGCGGTCACATCATTTAGGGTTTCGGTTAAGTTGTGGGCTCTGGCAATGATTTGGTCGTTTAAGACAATCACCGCCCCGATAGGCACCTCATCCTTATCAAACGCTCGGTTAGCCTCATTTAAGGCTTGCTTCATAAAGTGCGTATCGTCGAAAGGTTGGATGGGCATTTCAAATCGTTTAAGATGTGAAATTATCAAATTAGACCAAATTAGATTTGGTTAATGCCTTAAATAAAAATATGCCAATACTTAGGTAGTTGCTTAGCTTTATATTACAATGAAAGTCTACTTATTCCAAAACAATCATTTTACTAGATAGACCTTTTGAATGTTGCATCTTAATGAAATAAACTCCCGAATCTAGTCCATCTAGATTTAAACTTTCATTTAATAAGCTAGCACTAACGCTTGCGTTCTTTCTTTGTACGAGTTTTCCATTGCTATCGTAAATAGCAAATTCAACCAAATTGACACCCTTGGGTAGTTTACTAGTTATATTAAGCTTTTGATTTTTAATAGGGTTGGGAAATACAGTAAACTCAGTATTATCCGATGCATGATGTTCTTCTATGTCTACAGCGAGATTTATTTTAGTCTTTTCTAATCCAAAAACATAATCAACCGGAGCGATTAGCCCCTTAAAAGTCATTACTATTTTCCAATAAACCGTTTGACTTTCTTTTAGAAAATAAACCCTAGAGTTATTTATTTGATATTGTCCTGAATTATATACCCCCCAATCATAACCTATGATATCTATACTATCAGAATAAGTTTGGATAGTCGCATTATTGTAAGTAATAGGATTAACATTATCTACTTGAGCCGACTCAAAGTTTGAATTGGTTTTAACCCCTGTTACCAAATCATGCCAGGGGGTGCCTGTGGTAAAATGTTTTACATGAAAGTAATAGGAAAAAAACAAATGCCAATTGGTATCTAACGGTTCGGGATCGAAGATAGAATCATGTGCAATGTTGTAGTAGACAAATTTTTTGTTAGGATAGTTCTGGGTTGGAATAGTAACACTCTTTGTTTGATTTGTAGAAAAGTCGGTAATCAAAAATTGATACGTTCCACCTATTAAACTTTTCATCCATATCTTATACTGATTGCGTGCTGAATCTTGAAAGATATGTATGCTATCCCCATAAACATTACCACTTGTAGGATCAACCCTTCCCCACCCTACATCTAATGAATCATTTGGGTTTGCAGTGACATTAAACGCTCCCTTCTCCCACGTATACGTTGGGTTATCAAGCCCTTCTAACTCTGATATACTACTTTGCGGTTGACCTATGGCTGCCCAACTTGAGGTATCGCCACTTGAGTACACCTTAAGTTGAGTATAACTTTTTGCTGCATTGATCAAAATGGCTGCATTTGAACCTCCAACCTCAAATGCGAAGTCCCAAAAAAAGTGTTGCTCCGAGGTTACAGCGCCTGTTTCAAGGTTATACCATACTTGATTGGGGGTAAAAAAATTTCCTAAAGATACTGTATCAGATATAGTTTGGGACCGAACACTATAAGCAGTTACAAGCGTCAAAAGAACTGCTAAAGTTAAAGGGGTTCGCATACATTTGAACATTTTTTGCTTTCTGAAAATAGACATAATTAAAGTATTGCTAATAAGGTTCATGCTTTTAAATAGTACACAAACCTATAGTATATTAAACTACTAAAAACTAAGCTTTTCATAGATGATGCAAAATTTTACATAAAGTGGTCGATTTATTTTTTCTGTAAAGATTGAAGCTCAACTTTTATGGCTTAAAAGCATCCTTCTTAAAATAGTGCTTCCTAATTTCGCAGCAAATTAAAAGCTATGCTACGTTCACATACTTGCGGAGAACTCAGAATCGAAAATTTAAATCAAACAGTAACTTTAAGCGGATGGGTACAAAAATCGCGCGACCTAGGCGGTTTAACTTTTGTTGATCTCCGCGATCGTTATGGCATTACCCAACTTACTTTTAACATGGAAGAAAGAGCGGAATTGTGTCAACAAGCGAGACAATTGAGCCGTGAATTCGTAATCCAAGTGAAAGGAAAAGTGATTGAGCGTAGCAGCAAGAACAAAAACATTCCCACCGGAGAAGTTGAGGTAGAAGCAAACGAAATAAAGGTATTGAACGCTTCTAAAACACCTCCCTTTACCATTGAAACAGAAACTGATGGTGGAGAAGAATTGCGCATGAAGTACCGTTATTTAGACTTGCGCAGAAAAGCGGTTCAGGAAAAGATCTTATTGAGAAGTAAACTAGCCATAGCGGTTAGAAACCTGCTCAGCAAAAAAGACTTTATAGAGGTAGAAACTCCTTATTTGATCAAATCTACTCCCGAAGGTGCTAGAGACTTTGTAGTGCCTTCTCGCATGCATGAAGGGCAGTTTTACGCTTTACCACAATCGCCGCAAACCTTTAAACAGTTGCTGATGGTTTCGGGTTTCGACAAGTATTTTCAAATTGTAAAGTGCTTTCGTGATGAAGACTTACGAGCTGACCGTCAACCGGAGTTTACCCAAATTGACTGCGAAATGTCTTTTGTGGAACAAGAAGATGTATTGAGCCAGTTTGAGGGCTTAATGAAAAACCTTTTTCAAGAAATTAAGGGAATTGACTTGCCGGACTTTCCTCGTATGACTTATGCTGATTGCATGAAATACTACGGATCCGACAAACCAGACCTTCGATTTGACATGAAGTTTCATGAATTAAACCACTTGGCTCAAGGCAAAGGTTTTAAAGTCTTTGATGAAGCCGAATTAGTGGTGGGTATTTGTGCCAAAGGATGCGCTTCTTACAGCCGAAAACAATTGGATAAACTCACCGCTTTCGTCAAGACCCCACAGGTGGCAGCTAAAGGTTTGGTTTATGTGAAATTAAATGAAGACGGCAGCATTAAATCTTCTATCGATAAGTTTTACAGCAGCGAGCAATTGCAAGAATGGGCCGATGAGATGGGAGCTGAAAAAGGCGATTTGTTATTGATCATTTCAGGAGATAAGAATCACAGTCGAAATGCCATGAATGTACTTCGATTGCACATGGGCGAAGAATTGGGCTTAAGACCAAAGGACAAATTTGCTCCTCTTTGGGTAGTGGACTTCCCTCTGCTGGAAAAAGATGAAGAAACAGGCAATTTTCATGCTATGCACCACCCTTTCACTTCTCCTAAAACTGAAGATCTTGATAAAATAGAAACAGCACCGGAAGAAGTTAGAGCCAATGCTTATGACATGGTAATTAATGGAGTTGAATTGGGTGGTGGATCGATCAGAATTTCTGAAAGAGAAATGCAAGAAAAAATGTTGAGTTTGTTGGGCTTCTCTGAAGAGGAAGCAAAAGCTCAGTTTGGATTTTTAATGGATGCTTTTGAATACGGCACACCGCCACACGGTGGTATCGCTTTTGGTTTTGATAGAATGTGTGCCCTTTTTGGAGGTACCGAGTCTATCCGAGATTACATTGCTTTCCCGAAAAACAATGCGGGAAGAGATGTGATGATTGACGCTCCGGCCCTAATTGACAAAGCGCAATTGGATGAGTTGCATTTGGAAGTGAAGAAGTCATAAACTATTCCGATCGGCTTCTAATTACTAATTGAAAGTATAGAGAGTGCTCTAATTTGTAATAGAAGGTAACTTAATTCGCTTTATGCTTAGTCCTCCCGCTGATTTCGCAGATTAACGCAGATTTTCAACCCTTATTCTTTTCGCTTTGAGCTTTAGGCTTTCTATTTTTAACCACAAAGAACTCAATGAATTCGCAAAGCAAGCAAAGAGATCTCTTGGAAACCAACTCATCTGCTTAGGCTTTTCGCTTTATACTTTAGTCCTCCTGCCGATTTCGCAGAATAACGCTGACTTTCAACTCTTATGCTTTTCGCTTTGAGCTTTGGGCTTTGGGCTTTCTATTTTTAACCACCAAGAACTCAAAGAAGGCGCAAAGCAAACAAAGGAATCACTTGGAAACCAATTCATCTCTGCTTTAGGACTTTGGCATTGGCTTTATTCTTTTCTTCTCTTCAACTCTTCTACTTTAAACTTTTCGCTAATCCAATCTCAACTTCTGTCCTGAAATCCACCAAGCATCTTTAATGCCATTCATTCTTTCTCTGGCGACCATATTGCCCACTTCCCCTTGGCTGTAGCTTTTCTTATGCACCAAATGAAACCAGGTTTCACGCTCATTCTGCACAATCATTAAAGGGTAACTTTTTTGATATTGCAACAAGGCCTCTTGTGCCTTCCGCAAATTTCCCCGAGCAGCTACCACTACATAAAAAGAGTCTCTTTCTAAGACGCTAGCAGACTGAGGTTCAATTTCATATTTTACTTTTCCCTTTTTTATTTCTGCAAACTCTTGTTTAATCGTTGTCATTTCTTGCCTTAACTCTTTGATAAGCATAAGCATGGTATCTAACTTTATAGCAAGGCTATCTCTTGGCTGTTCCTTTCCAAGCAACAACTGATCTAAACGATTATTCAATTCTTTTATCTTTTCGTTATTTCCTTCAACTTTTGCGCTATCCTGTGAAAACAAGCTCAGCGAAAAAGCCAAGAACAAGCTCAATCCTAGTATTCTCATCATTTCGCATACTTCTTTTCAAGCTCCAAAATTTGACGCTCTATCACATTCAATTTTTGCTCAACCTTTGCGGCTGTTTTCTTATCGTTTACGTTTTCCAATTCGCTCAATTTTGTTCTAATTTTTTGAATCTCAGAAAACACATCTTGCCGATTATATTCTTGCTTTCCATCTTGAAGCATGGCATCAAACTTCGCCACATACTCATCTAAAGTTGTTAAGATCGCATTCTGCTTTTGCTTTTTAGGGGGCAAGAAACTTAAGCGCACCACAATCTCATTATTATTGGAAGCAATGTTACTCAGCTCACTGTTGTTCATCTCGTAAGAGTAGCCAACCCCAAAAGGACCAAAATCAAAGCCTAAGGCGAAGTTTAAGTTTTCCGTAGATTGATAGCCTACTTGCGCCCATACCTTCTCTTTATAATCTCCTCTTACTAATAGGTCAAATCGATTATCTAATACTGGCATATTTTGATAGATCACGATAGGCGTTAAGGAAAAATCACTTTCTTCAAACTCATAACGGTAGCTTACCGTTCCAACCATATGTTCTGAGAGTTGCTCGCTTCCAATAACCAAATGTGGGACGCTAAAACCAACTTGCAGCTGATCGTAATCATATACCATACCGACTCCGGCTATGAAGTTAGTTTCATCAAAGTAATTTCCGGCAAGAGTTTGATCAGTCTGATCTAACAGTTCAATATTGTCTATCAAGTTTGGATTCAACATTCTACGAATAACTCCGGCAGAAACTCCAAATCGCAAGTCTGACATCTCGTCTAATTGAATTTGGTAACTGTAAGTGGCATCGTATTTAGAAAGCTCAAAGGCTCCTCTTCGATCTGAAACAATCCTTGCTCCAAGGCCTTGTTTTTCGTTTAAAGGAGCATGAATACCAAACATGGTGTTGCGAGGCGCATCACTAAAGCCGGCCATATAGGTTTTAGTGTTTAAAATAGCAGAAATGTTACCATTATTCCCTGCGAAGGCCGGATTTAAATTATAACGGTTCAAAATGTAGTTGTAGTAGCCGTTGGAGAGCTCTTGGCTAAAACCATTTAAGGCAACTGCAGTAAGAGCGATCATTAGGCTTAGGTGTAATTTTTTCATCAGTCTGTGTTGTTTGACTTGTTCTTAAAAATTGGTCAATTTATCGTTTAAGGGTAATGGTTCCTTTAAAGTTGTTAGAAGCATCTTGATTGTCCTCAAAGAAATAATAGTAGATCCCCTCGGTTAATTCTTCTCCCCCTAGGGTGCCATCCCAATCGTTGCTGTAGTTAGCGGCTTTATTGTAGACTAGTTCTCCATTAGCAGAAAATATAGTAAGCCTATAATTGGAGTACAATTCTACATTCTGAATAGCCCAAGTGTCATTCCTACCATCTCCATTGGGTGAAAAATAGGATGCTACTGGTAAGCTTTGCTCAACTTGATCTTCGATGATAACCTCTACCGAAGCAGTGTCTTTTAATCCCGCTGCATCGCTCACCTCAACTTGCAATTGATAGCTTTTTTGAACTTCGTAGTCAAAGGATCGGTTGGCAGAAAGAACTCCAGTGCTTGCCTCCATTTGAAAGTTGATCACTGAACCAAGCAATCGAAAGGTTAAGCTATCCCCTGCGTCAATGTCGGTGGCTTGCAAGTCGCCAACCTCGGTCCCAAAAGGTGCATTTTCAGGCACAGTAAAAAGTTGATCCGCTATACTAGGAGCCTCATTGCCATTTTCTAATTGAATACTGAAACTTTTTTCAAAACTTGCTCCTTGATTATCGCTTGTTCGAATTCGAATCGTGAAAACAGCCTGACTCTCAAAGTCAAAATCAATCATGTTTTGTAATTCATTACCCACGATCATGAAGGAAGCATTGTCATCATCCCCACTTCCGTCTACCAATTCATAAGTGAAACTATCATTACGATCTTCATCTACGGTGCTGATCAAAGCAATCCTGCTTCCCGGAGTATCATTTTCATTAGCCGTTGTATCACTTAGCAGGATGTCTTCTGGTGCATCGTTACGGTTTTTGATTTTAATTGTGAAAGCAGATTCTACAAATAAGCCATCTTGGTCTGAACTTCTAATTCTCACTAACCTTCGGTCGGCATTATTAAAAGCCAACACTGAATCCACTTCTAACAATGAACCATTGATTCTAAACAAGGCATTATCATTTGACCCTTGACCGGCCACCAATGTGTAGCTGTGATTGTCTACCGCATCCTCATCGATAGTACTCAAGTCGGCTACGAAACTTCCAACAGCCGAACCTTCCAATAAGGTATCAGAAGAAATACTCAAGCCAGTCGGAGCATCGTTGGTATCTAATACATTCAAGGTTAACTGCCTGCTGTAAGTAGCACCGGCTGCATCGCGACTTTGTACTTCAATGATAAACAAGTTCTTGCTCTCAAAATCAAAGGAAGCTGCGGTTCTTAACTCATCACCGGTGATAATGAAAGAGGCGTTGTCGTTGGTGCCTTGGTTTACAAAACTGTAACTAAAACTATCTGTACTATCGGCATCTACTGTGCTTATGGTTGCAACCGTACTTCCAATAGCAATATTTTCATTGAAGGAAGCCGGGCTCAGCGCAATGTTGGTTGGTGCGTCGTTGCTGTTGGTAATGTTAACCGTAAAATTTTGTTCAATGCTCAACCCGCCTTGGTCGGTGGAGCGCACTCTAATGCTGTGGGTTCGCTGGTTGTTGTAATTGAACAGCACATTGGTGCGAAGTTCATCTCCAGAAATAACGAAATTTCCATTATCATCGTCTCCAACACCATTTACTAATTGGTATGTAAAGCTTTGGTTGGGATCAATATCTTGGGTATTAAACAAACCAACATTGCTATTCAAAGCTGTATTTTCCGGTATGGAGGCATTGCTTATAGTTACTGCATTGGGGGCATCATTTACATCTTGTACATAGACTTGAAATACCTTTTCAAACTTCTTACTGTCTTGATCAGCAGTTTCAATTCTCAAGCTTAACTGACTTTTTACCAACACATCGAATGTAGCGTTGGAAAATAAGCTGTCGTTTGAAATTACGAAGCTTCCATTATCAGCATCTCCGTTTCCATTTACAAAACTATAACTGTATTGGTCTACCAAGTCTTGGTCGATGGTTCTAAGCTTTCCGATAAATTGACCCGTAGCTTGCTTTTCATCCACTGAATTGGCTGAAAGTATCAAGTCAGTGGGAACATCATTGGTGTCATTAACATCAACAAAAAGTTGCCGACTGTAGGTTCCTCCATTTCCATCTGAAGTTTGTACTTGGATGAAATAAATAGGCTTGATTTCAAAGTCAAAACTTGCAGAAGTTCTCAATTCATCGCCAACGATTATAAAACTAGAGTTGTCATTGGCTCCTAGGGTAGCAAAGTTGTAAATGTGGTTATCATTAGCATCCGGATCGACTGAGGTAAACCTTCCTACAAGGCTATTAGGAGGTAAATTCTCATTGATGTTATTCGGACTTAAGCTAATGTCCGTGGGAGCGTCGTTGGCATTTGTAACTGTTAATGAGATTTGTTCCTCATAAAATAAGCCATTGCCATCAGTCGACCTCAGACGAATTGAATAAGCGGTTCGCAGGTTGACGTCAAAAACAGTGTCGGTTTTTAGAGCGTTACCGTTTATAATAAAGTTGTGATTATCTCCATCTCCGGCACCGCTAACCAAGGTATAAAAGTGGGTATTCCCGGTATCAGGATCTAAGGTGGTGAAGATTCCAACCGTAGTGCCAAGGGTAGCATCTTCTGATATACTTCTATTGCTTATATCTAAGTCAGTGGGAGCATCATTTCCGTTGGTAATCTGAATCGCAAATGCTTTTTCAGTAAACAGATTGCTGTTGTCTGTGCTTCTCAATCGGATTAAGTATTGGCTTTTCACCTCATAATCAAAAGTGTCAACTGAGAAAAGGCTGTCATTGGAAATTTGAAAAGAACCGTTGTCTGCATCACTGTTACCACTGACTAAGCTATAGGCAAATGTGTCATTAAGGTCTTCATCTGTTGAGCTTAAAACTCCAACTAAAGACTTTGTAGGCAAGTTTTCTTGAATGGTGTTGCTTGAAATAGTTATATCTGATGGTCCATCGGTGGTGTCTTTAATCGCAATGCTCAATTGTTTTTGAAAAAGGCCTCCATTGCCATCTGAAACTTCTACTGCAATAAAGTAATTGTTCTTCGCTTCGAAGTTAAAGGTAGAAGCTGATCGTAATTGATTTCCTACAATAGCAAAATCTGCATTATCATTGGCACCGGTAACAAATGAAAAGCTATGGTTATCTGTGGAATCTGAATCAATTGCAGCCAATGTTCCAATTAAAGTGTTAGGTGGCATGCTTTCATAAACACTATCGTTAGAAAGTAGAATATCCGTAGGAGCATCGTTTGAATTCACAACGGTTATGCTAAATACCTTTTGGTAAACCCCTCCAAAACCATCATTTGTTTGAACCCTAATGGAATAGTTGGTTTGTTGGTTGAAATTAAAAGTGGTATTAGAAAGTAACTTATTGTTTGATAGTGAAAAAGCCACATTATTGCTATCTCCTACTCCCGAAACAAGACTATAGGCATGAATGTCTCCTGCATCAGCATCAACCGTATTGAAAGTTCCAATTTCTGATCCTAAGTTCAGATTTTCAGCAATTATGGCATTTGATAAGGTTATATCTGAAGGAATATCATTGATGTCTTTAACCGTCAGCACAAAGTCTTTACTGTAAGTTCCTCCTTTTCCATCATTGGTTTCAATTCTAATCGTATGAGATGATTGTGCATTTAAGCTCAACACCTGATTGGTAAAAAGCGAATCATTTTGAATGAAAAAATTCCCATTATCTGCATCGCCCACCCCATTAACCAATGCATAGGAAAATGTGTCATTAGCATCTTGATCAATTGAAAATAAGCGAGCCACAAAGGAGCCGATCGGCATGTTTTCGTTCACTGAATTTGTAGATAAATTCAGATCCGTCGGCTGGTCATTTATGTTTTTAATGTTGATGTTAATCTGTTTGGTGTAGGTTCCTCCATTCATGTCATTGGCCTGAACATAAATAAAGTATTGATCTTGTGATTCAAAGTCAAAAACAGCTTTTGTTCTTAAAGTACTGCCAACAATATTAAACTGACTGTTATCATTTCCGGCCACATTATCAAAACTAAAAGAGTGTGATTGAGTGGCGTCTTCGTCAACTGCAGCTAGATTGGCGATTAAAGTGTTTATAGAGGCATTTTCTACAATTGAATCTGAGGAAACAGTAATATCTGTTGGAGCATCGTTGATATCATTAATATTTATCTTGAAAGTATCTACAAACGAATTATTGGCCATATCAGTAACCTCAAGCCGAATACTGTATTGACTCTTTGCCTCATAATTAAAGCTAATAGCCGCCCACAGTTCACTATTTAAAAGGCTAAAAGAAGCGTTATCTTGCCCTCCGGCTCCAGCCACTAAACTATAAGTAAATGATTCGTTTGCATCTGGATCTACGGCGCTTAAACTGCCAACTAGATCAGAGGGATTATTATTTTCATTAATTGAATTTGAGTTTATACTTAAAGCGGTAGGCGGGTCATTAACATTTTTAATGTTAATCACGAAAATACTGTCCAAGCTGCAGCCCATATAATCAGTGGTTCTCACTCTTATGGTATATGCCGCTTTGCTTTCGTAATCAGCAGTAAAGTTTGCAATGAGGTTGTTTGATGAAATAGAAAATAGTGCATTATCAGAACCCCCTGAACCACTTACCAATGCATAGCTAAAAGATTGACCGGCATCTACATCTACCGTGCTGAAAGCCCCAACTGTAACTCCTAAATTTTGATTTTCAGCTAAGCTATCTGAAGTAATACTAATTTGAGTTGGCTCATTATTCGTTTTAAGAATAAATGGGTTTGCCGGGCTTCCATAAATGGCATTATCCTGAAAAGCGATTGAATCAAGCACCTCGTATATAGAATCTGTTACGGTATCATAAAATTTAAAATAAACAGTTTCATTATTAACTGAGTCACTGTAGATTGTCATCCCTGCTTGATACCGACCCCCGTTTACATTAGAGGTTAAAGCTGCTCCGCGAATAGAGTCTCCGACAAAGGCTGCCAAACGGTTTGAAGGATTCGTTAGTTCCACACAATTTAAATCTAAAACTGCGGTAATGGTCATGCTATATTGATAGCGGTTGGGGTTTACATTCCAAGCAGGTGCTTGACCATAGGCATACATACCACAGAGTATAAATGCAAGCAAAATTGTTTGTTTAAAGATTTTCATTTTTGGCAGTTAATTAATGTTTGTGTTTCTTATTGTAGGTTAAGCTAACCGTATTATTTCCTTGTTATTGATGGTGTTTTAGTTCTCTTACTCTCAACTTTCATAGCTACTTTCTTAAGCGGATTAACTTTTCAGTAAATTCAACTTCACCATCGGTAAACCTGAGTTGGTAAACTCCATCGACAAATAAGTTCAGTTGTGATCCTCTTAAAATAATTTGCTCCCTTTCTCCTATTTTAGTTTCAAATAAATTGCGCCCCATGAGGTCATAGATCTCAAGAATGCCCTGCTCACTAATTTCATCTGGTACAGCAATGGTAACATAGTTGCTAAAAGGATTAGGATTTGATAAGCTAACTTTTTCTAGACTTAGATTTCTTGTGTTTTCTTTAAATCGATCACAGTCTTGTGCAATTTCAAGCTCTATTTGCAATGGTTTTTCCAATGAGCCATATAGCTTGTTTTTCTCGAAGGCTATTTTGTCATTTAACAGCAAGCTTTCTTTGCTGATGGTATTGTATAGCATTAAGCTAAAGGTTTCATTGTGCTCGCCAAATAGGGTTAAAAAATGCTGTGCCTTAGTAGAATTATTTGGCTTTATTGCTTTAGCCGACCAGGCTCTTAGTTCTTCATCTTTAAACGCCAATAAGGCCCAAGTAGAGTCTTCAAGAATTTCATCACAAGTCTGAACCTCAACAATAGCATTCGTACTCCCTTCAAAATTAGAGGGCTGCAATTGAAAACCACCGCTTAGTTGATCTTGTAATTCTTGCTGTTGCTCCTCATTTTTTAATCTAAACAAGCCTCTTCTTGGATAGGTAAATGAAGCATTGCCGTCGGCCTTTAATAAATATCCTTCGGTTGGTTCTAGCGTGGTTAAACTGCCTAACCAGCCCAAACTACTGCTGTAAACCGCAAAGGCTTGTTGTGATTTCATTAGGTCGCCATCTGTTGCGTTGAAGTTGGCTAAGGCAGTATTAATCGCTTTATTTTTAGTTGATACAAACCCAATTCTATTCCACCCCTTTACTACAGAAATAGTGGCACTGTCCGGATCTATCGCTAAGCCACGGTGATAGATGGTATCTTTTTCTGAAATATGTATCAAATAAGACTTTTCATTGACAATTCCATCCCTTGTCAAATCACCAGACCAACCAAAACTATGCCCTCCATAGGTAGCATTGGCATTATTTCCCCTTGTTTTGATCACATCTCCTTCCTGAAAGTTTAATCCACTAGCAAGTCTTGAAATGCTGTTTAACTTTTCATCTGCTAAGGGGAAAGAAACCCAATTCCAACCTCTGTTTAAAACAATAGGCTTGCTTAGCAAGTTTATTGCATCAAAAAATTGAGGACTAACTAAACTCCCTTTAAGCGCATTGTCTACAAACTTTATATTAGGCGACACTTCTTCATGTAATTCTCCCTCTAGTGCATTCCAAACTTTAAAGCTTAAGCTATCTTGTTGGTTGCTGTATACATCTAAAAAGGCAATAAACTTGTCTAAACTCGGGATGTAAGTCAACTGAGCTGCACCACGAATTTCATTACCGCTGTATGCAATCAGCCAGTCTTCTTCATTGGTAGAGATTCTGCCATTAATCCTAATTTGACCAATAATGCTCATGCTTTGCTGATACTTTGTAGCATCGAAACTAAAATCCGGAACCGCTTTTCTTACTTTTAAGTTGACTACTAATTTCTCATCGAAACCAAAATCAGTCGTCAATAACACATCCTCTGAATAGTCGCCAATATTTATTCCGGAATGGACGCTAAAGCTTATGGTTTGAGTTGATAAAGGGGCAATTGATCCCGAACTAGGATTGGCGCTTAACCAAGGTGGTAAGTTGTTTATGGTAAATGATTTAGTAGCTCCTCCGCTATTCGCAATGGTAGCAGTAAAACTTAAATTTTGGTCAAAATCCTTCTCAATATTCTTTTCAGCGTCTTGCCAACGAACTTGATTTTTATTTACATAGGCAATCCAGCTTTTAGGCGACTGCATTAGATTGCCATTTTGATCTTGAACATCTTTCACGGAAACCTTTAGTGTCACATTTTCTATCTTCGCACTAGATTCATTGGGGTTTATTATTATTTCATCGTTGTTTACTACATAATCAAAACTTACCGCACTTTCTGAACCATTTACGGCTATGGGAGGACTGATTTTCTCCAAGCTTAAAGCTGTACCCGCTTGTTCCAATAACAGGCTTTTTTCTATCCCGTCGAATAAGGATGAGTTAAATGATTGCTGCCCTGAGGTGTTGATTAATTCATCAAAAGGAAAATAATACTTCAACCCAAACTCATTGCCTTTTAATCGCTCAGCCTTCAACTCATTAATCACCCGCTGACTTTGAGCGGTATTCCAAATTCTTAGCTCATCTATGTTTCCTGAAAAGTGTTGATCGTAAACAAAAGCAGGACTTTGTTGAAAGTAACGCGCCCCAATTCCCAAATGATCTGATTCAAAGCCATTAAAGTTTTGAGCTGAGATGCTATTTTGTTGCTCACCATCAACAAAAGCGGTCAAACTTGTTGCACGATCTAGCACCAAGGCAAAGTGATGCCACAAGCCATCGGCAAAATCTTGTGAAACGGCAATAAAGTCTATGCTATCATGGTAAACATGAATTCTATTCGAGGCATCCATTTGAATGTCCCAGCTATTGGGATTGTTATCGGTATTGGTCATTCTTCCTGTTCCATTAGAAAGCATTGACTGTACTTTTCCCCCTTGGGTTTTAAACCAAAATTCAATCGTCATGTCCATTTGGTCGCTTACCACTTCCTGATCTATTGAATCTAAGTAATACGCACCGCCCATTCCTGAGAATTTTGCCGAATAACCACTGGGGTTAAACTCCCAACTGGCATTCATTTCAGCATTCCTAAATCTTGCCAAGTCTGCCACCAAATCACCTGTCCCTTCATTCATCGGGTAGTATAGGATCAATCCCGCTTCACGGCCGCCTAACTTTTTTCCCAAATATTGCTGAATTTCTGCCATGCTTAATGGCTGGTTCCAAATTCTAAATTCTGATAAGGACGCCTGTAAGTTTTCTGATTTCGTCAGTGAGTTTTCACCAATGAAGGTTTTACCTCCACTTTGGAAATTGCCAAAAAAGTTGGTGTTAGTGAACACCTTACTTCCCGAAGCGTCTCTTTCCACAATTTCAACTTCATGATTGGTTTTATCTACCGCCACCGAAAGGTGAATCCAGGTGCTGTCATTGGTAACAGCATAATTAGTCGCAATGCTTTGATCCCCAGATGTCAATTCAATTTTGTCATCGGCTCTAAATGCCAACTCAAATAAGTTGTTTGCACTACTCCCCTGAGAAATAATGGTTTGTCTGCTTCCCAGTTGCTTTCGCTTTATCCAAAAGTCTAGTGTAAAATCGCGATTGGCAAAATCGAACCCATTGTCAATCTCCAAATTACTATTAGCGGTAAAAGCAATGGCAACATATGGGCTTACTGAAGTGCTGTTTAAGACTCCCCTTAGTTGAAAATTATCTTTGGTTAAGGCTCCCAACTTAATGGTTTCATTAAACTTTATTTTAATGTCATCATTAGGATCAAGCACCCCATCTGCCGGACTTGGAGTGCCGAACACCCTTGGGTTGTTGCGGTCTGCTGTTCCGGTTAAAATTGCAGAATATTCAACTTTATCACTGGCGTTCGGAATTTCGCAAGTTGCTGCTGCTCTTATTTGATAATCTTGATCTATTAACTCCTTCATGTCTAACTCATAAAAAATGAAGGGTTGAGGGTTAGGAATTAATTTGGGAGAAGGATGTTGTGGGCTTAAATTTTTAAATCCGCTGCTGTCCTTAAACCATTCGGTAGGAACCGGTGTCCATGAGGCCACCGCAGCCGGTTTGTATTGTAAACTTATCTTTTTTAGCCCTTCTTGGTTAATGTCATAATCAGAAATAATAACTGGTAAAGTATCGTTTAAACTCTTATTAATTACGAATTGGTCTAAAGGTGAAATTAATTTGGGCTGGGTACAAGAGGGTAAAAAGTTCACACTAATGTAGGCGGTATCAGCAATATCTTCGTAGTTAGCAGTTGCAGAAGCATATTGACATTGTGAATGTAAGACAATACCAATGTTTTGATAATTAATCTCCACTGGCCCTTTCTCCACCGTTAATATTTTATTGATAGAGGTTCCGGCAGGAATGGCAAAGCTTCGGTTAGGATTTGTTCCATCAATCTTAAGAATGGCTCCATCAGGGTTGGTTCCCTGAATAATTTTCAGGTCATACACCTTATCTACCGGGCCGGCATTGGTCAAGCTTAAATTAATGTTACCAAGCCCTTGGGCAGGTACATTAAAAAGTTCTATTGGGTTGGCTGTAATTTGAGGAATTTCTTGTTGTACCGTTCCTACATTAATTACGGTTCCTGCTTGGTAATACTTGGTCTTTAATTCCGGTTCATGTGGACAAGATGTGTTTCCCGCAACTGTTTTAAAAATGGGACCAAAACCTTCTTTTGAATTGTGAATGTCTACTGAAAGTCGGTCATCGTCATTGATTTCAGATAAATGATACGTAAAAGTGGATGATGATGTGTTTGTAGTTGAATTGACCTCTGTATTTTCATAGCTTAATGAAAGGGTGTTTTCTAGCTGGAAGCCAACTCCACCAACTTCAGTACCTAGATTTAGGAGCAAATCAGTATTAATGTTATAACTTACAGTTTTAGTACTGGTTTCTGAATCTGAGGTAGTTACTGAACGAGTGTAGGCTGTTCCACCTCCAAAAGACAGATTGTTATTGAAAGTAGTACTATTGGCTAGCACTTTTTCTTTTTCATTTTGTGCCAACGCCTCTTCCCAAAGTCTTATTTGTTGGTTTAGCACCCAAACTGAATCTGTACCTTGGGGAATTGACATTTGGTTGCCACCAATCAAGGTATCTATAAAACTATATCCGTGAAAATGATAACTCTGCCCGGAACTATCAACCAATTCATTGGTAAACGGATTGCCAGTGTTAGGTAAAAAAGCTTGGTTGTCATTGCTTAAACCAAAGCGCGGATCTGTTTCATCTGTAAGTACCTTGGTGTATCTCAGTGGATCGTTTAACAATTGATTTCTCAACCTTTTTAGATCCGGAATTATATTGCCCTCTATGTTAGAAGCGGTATAATAAAATTCAGTAGAATCACCTTCCGGCACGGCAAACATGGCTGTTTTTCGGCCAATTTGGTAGTCATTCCCATTAAAGTGTAGGGTATCTCCAAAGCAGTCTGTCGCACCGGTGGCGCATTGTGCCAGGTCTAACAAGCTAACCTCATTGGCTATTCCAAACCTCACATTAAAGGCTCTTCCCATAAAAATATCCGCATGTGCACCCACAAATTCAATATCACTTCGGGTAGAAAGTGTTGTGGTTACCTCCGTTTCAGTTATTTGTTCATTTTCGCTGATTTGAGAAGTCTCAAATTTCAAATTTCGTCCAACATCAGCTTTTACTTCAGTTTCTGTTTTATAGCCGAGACCTACTTTAAAAGTGGTACCCAATAACAACTTCAAGTTCAAATCATTGGCAATACCTTTCTGAGAAGTAGTTTTCGTTTTGGTAGAAATCGTAGATCCCTGTTCCCAAGAGGCGTAGCTCTGCGATCCAGGAGGGTCTCTTAAAATCATGGTTACAATGGATGGGCCGCTAGAGATAAAGTTTTGACCTCCCGCAGCTCTTCCTCCAAAAATCACCCCTCTAAAAGTATTGTCTAAGGTAGAATCACCCGAATCAAAAGCCCAATTAACAGTGCTGCCTTGCGTTATAACAGAAGCATTAAAAGTTCTCGTAAAACTGTAAGCACTTTTTGAGGTGTCAACTGCTGTACTTGCCTGCCCTGCCCTAAAGGAATATTGGAAAACCCCACTAAAACTATCTAGGGGATTAATCTCTTTTTCAAATACAGGAACAACGGCAAGGTCATTATTGATTCGAACAGTGGCATCAGTTAATGGCACACTATCTACAGAAACTTGAGCTGCATCAAAGTTCTTATATAGCTCAAAAGCACTAACATTGAACTTGTAAAGTTCATTTTCTAAAAAAACCGGATAGGTCAAGTCCAAGCTATCTACAGGAATGTTGGCTTGTGTATTTCCATTTATAAATTGAAGGGTATCCTCACCATAAACTGTCTGATTGTTTGAATCTAAAACATTTATGCTTGGGGGAACATAATGAATAAAATCTTTTTGTGCATTAAAGCTGACCGAGTCCACGGATGCTGTGCCAAAAGAATCTACCGCTAATGTATCTACCAAAGTTTGTGATGGTGGTGCATCGCTTAAATCAAAGCTTTGTGCTGGAAACTCAATTAGCGGATTGTTGGCAGGTGAAAACCTATTAATGGTATAAAGCAAAGGAGGTAGATCAGCCACAAACTCCCCCGTATTAGAGTTAGTGGTTACGTTCTTTGTAAAACAGCCATTGGTTGACTGAAAGGGTACGGTGGCTACTCCAATGTTATTCTTGCCTCTTTGCATTCCGGGAGGTAAGGCTTCTTGTTTTCCCCCTCCTGCAACTCTGCCAATTACTCGCATTAAAGTTTCGTCTAAAAAGGCAGAATCTAAATTTAGGCTGTCCTGAAAGTCAAAAGTTCCGCTAACAGGAAACCTTCCTCTAGAAAAGGAATGCCCCGCTTTCTCTACAGTGATTACATGAGGCCCAATAGGCACTTGAATTTCAAACTCACCATTGTTGTCTGATAAGGCCAGTTGACCATTTTTAACCACGGCTTCTCCATCTATTTTTATGATCACATCTTTTTCAAAACAAGAAGTATTTTCAAATTTCACGGCAGCTTTAAAGCGAAAAGAGGAATTGTCTTCAAAATCTAAACCTGAGAAATTGGCGTTGCTAGGACCGATAAATACGGAGCGGTTTGTTGGCGTAAAAGTATGTATGCCAAACAAAGGAGTGATGGTAAAATTACCACCCGCTCCAATAAAGGGAATAAACGGAATGAAGTAGCTCCCTAAAGAGTCTGTATAAGCGCCTGCTGTTAACAAGGCCGCTGAAGGCTTGTTGGTAGAAAAAACTACATACTTCAGTCTCAGGTGATTATTATTGTTGTTTTGCAGTGTCTTAGAGTAATCATAACCAATTGAACCCAAGGCTTCATCAAACCTCCAATAGCCTACCAAATTGGGAGAAGAAGGGTTAATGTAAACATCAAAGGAAGACCTAACTTCTTGAGGCGAAAGTGCTGTATTGTAAAGCCGTATGTCATCTAAAACTGCATTCAAATGGTGGTTTACAGTATCTGAGCCTATGAGTAAGTGGTGTGTAGAATCTAAAGCCGAAACTCCGGAGTAGGCTTGCTCTAAAATTACCTTTCCATTTATGTACAACATTACAGAGTCATTGCTCACCGTTGCAGCCAAGGCAATCCAATTGCCAATTTGAATATTGGTGTCAGTTTGGACAAAAGCTTGGTTTTTGATCTTTAGTTCCAGTGCTTGATTGTTAAGGCCGAAACTCCATCCATTAGCCCCCCCTTTTTGTGCAATCATTTGGTTCCCTGAAATGGAGTTGGGTTGTATGTGGGTTAAAAAGCTAAACTCAGCGGTTTGAAAATCGGTGGGATTTCCCCCATCAGCAAAGGCTTGTATGTTGGAAAAGTCCGCTGAATTTCCACTTAAGCCAGAAGCTGTTTCCGCCACAACCTTTACGTTTCTTACCGCAGTTCCTCCCCGATAAGTTATTTGGCCATTTGCAGTTCCAAAAGCTAAACGAAAGCCGTTATCTGCAGAAATATTGGAAAGAATAGTTTGTGTTCCGCACTGCGATACCCCTTGAATGAAATAATTGTATAAAGTATTTGAAGCTGCAGAAAAATCAGAATAAACCCTTGACTTACCATCGATGTTAGCAATCAGCGAAGTATCGTCGTTGGCAATATTCACCCTGCTAATGTTCCAACTTTCGTTTTGCCCATTTGGAGTTTGCCAACGCAATTCTATTCTTTCTCCAAAATCCCCATCGGAAACACTCAATTGGTTGTTTCCTCCAAAGGTTTGCTCCACATCCACCGGTATAAATCCCGTTTTTTGATTGGTAGAATTTACTCCTTGAGGGGCGCAAGAGTTTGACAACTTTAAGGTATACGTATAAGGCTCACAATTATTTGCTGAATTATCTAGGTAATAAGTACTGTTTTTCGGCAAATCAAATTGCACTTGATTAATGGGTGATTGCCGTACTATTTGATAGCCTTGCTCTACATTTGAATTGTCTTCCCACTCCAGTCGAATAGTAGCCGATGTGGTATCTACCATAATAGTGTCAAGAGTTGGCGCTGCAGGAATTCCTACAGAAAGTAAACCTAGGGAGTCAGAGTATGAAGAAAATAAAGACTGCGTTTGATTAGTGGGGCAAAAATCTCTTGCTCGCAGTCGATAAGTATAATGCGTCCCTATCTGAGTGTTGACATCTCTCATTTGCCGATCAACCCCAGATAAAGTATATACGGTATCTATATTATTGAAATCATTGGTAGTGGTTCGTTCTACCAAAAAATTGTCAGGATTAGTAGAACTTCCCCATCCCCAATTAAGTTGTAAATGACCTTGACAATTAGGCCTTTCTATGAATAGCCCTATGGGACTCCCGGGTGAACCGTAGCGCTTACCGCTTACTGAAGAAGTACTGGAACCGGCAAACTTTATATTGTTCGGATAAAACATAACCACCTTTACTTGGTAGCTGTAGGTTTGACCGGGAATGGCCGTATAATCCCTGTAGTGATCTCGATAGGTGGTGGTATCAATGGGCGAGCCATCGCGGTAAATAACACTCCTTCTTACTGAACTATAAGCACCACTCACAATATTCGGAAGATCCCAATATAATTGAACAAAATCGCAATGAGTATTAAAGGAAGCTGTTAAGTTAGTGGGAGCCGGAATAGGTGGCAAAGCATCAACTTGGGTATTACAATATTGAGTGGAATAATTACTGCCGCAGCCACCTCCCCCTCTATCATTATTCCTCAAGCGCAACTGCACATTAAAATTTGAGGTGTACATCTGCGCACCAACCAGAGCAATTTTTGAATTTATATCTCGAATAGAATTATCTGTCCCAAAAACAAACTCATCGTATCGGTTCCCAATTGCATTGTTGCCGGGGTATTCCGCATTATACAAATGAACAAAATCAGTGTTCTGAGAGGTATTTTGCGTATTGTAAAATATACTGTTAGAGGTAGGTCCACCTCTTCCATTCACGTAAACGGCTAAATACTCGTCGTGTACAGACTCGTGACAGCTACCTGTTCTATCCCAGTCTTTCCAATTCACATGCAAAGCCCCAGTATAAATATTTATCCAGGCATTGTACTCACCACAATTAAAGGGCTGTGAAAAGACGGTTAAGCTGAGTAAAATGCCCAACAGCATTAAACTCGCCTTAAAACTAAATTTTCTATTTAAAATCCTCTTCATTCTTTTCTTTTTCTCACGGAAATAACCATTCGCTACAGCACCTTTCTTTATTTCATTTTAATGATCTTGTACTCTTCTATTTTATCGCTTTTGCTGAGCTTTAAAAAATAAACTCCCGCTGACCAATTATTAGTTTCACCTGAGGTAATGGTAATTTCCTGTTGATCCATTAATTGCTTTTCCAAAAGCAGCTTCCCGAATTCGTCCCATATCTCTAATCGACATTCATTTTGAAATTCTCGAGGCAAATTCAGGGTAAATTTCTCCTTGAAAGGATTAGGGAAAACCACTTCCTCGAACTGGTGTATTCCATTTAGTGCTTCGGTTTTAAATCGATTACAGTCAAGGGTATCAAGCAAGGTAAAGTGCAAAGGATTCAAGATTTCCCCTTGAACTTTGTTCTTCTCAAAGTTTACCTTTTGCATTATTTCAAAAGCTTCTTTGGTGTTTACATTGATGTACTTAAAACTGAATTTTTCTGAACCACTGCCATAGACAGTTAAAAAGTGCAGGCCATTTTGCTCTACCTCTTTCAATTGAGACCAGCCTCTAAGCGTATCATTTTTAAAAGCAGCAATGGCCCAATTGCTGTCTAACTGAATTTCATCACAACTTTCAATTTCGACGATTAAACTTGTACTGGCTTCAAAATCATGCGGCTTAAGCGACCAGTTACTGGGTATATTTTCTGTGATCAACTTTTGACTAGCGGCTGACTTTAACCGAAATAGACCTGCTGTTGGATAGGCAAAGCTTGTAGTGTTCTGCGATTGAAGCAAATACCCTTTTGTTGGCTCTAAGGTGGTTAAACTTCCTATCCAACCAATAGATGGCAAATAAACCGCAAAAGCTTGTTGACTTTTTATTAAGTCTCCCTGACTAGCATTGTAATTTGCCAAGGCGGTATTAATGCTCAGGTTTTTGGTAGAAATAAAGCCGATCCTGTTCCAGCCTTCTACCACGTTTAGGGTAATGGTATCGGCTTTTTGTTCTAGCCCCCGATGGTAAAAAGTATCGGCCTTGGCTACATATAACAAATAGGATTTTCTATTATCCAGGCCATTCCGGGTTAAACTGCTGCTACCCCATTCTTGGGCGGTTGAATCATAGGTACTAAAAGCGTTTTGCCCTCTTGTTTTTATTTGGTCTCCTTTTGAAAAGTGGACCCCTTCAAAAAAGTTTCTCAAGTCGCTCATCTTTTCATCCTTTAAAGGGAAGGAAAGCCAATTCCAGCCTTTTCGAAAAACAATCGGTAAGTTCAAACGATCAGTAGCGTTAAAAACTTGAGGATTTGCTAAGCTTCCTACTAAGCTATTTTCTTGGAAAGTTAAACTGGGTGTAACCTCTTCATGCAGCACCCCTTTGCTTGCATTCCAAACTTTAAAGTAAATGCTGTCGTTTTGGTTACTGTAGACATTTAAAAATGCCAAATACTTGTCTATCTGTGCTTCATACTGCAAACTAGTTGCGCCTCTTATTTCACCGTTCGCAAAAGCAATTAACTGATCATTTCCGTTTACCGAAACATTTCCATTTATGGCTATTTGACCAATAACCGACATGCTTTTAGCATATTTTCCGGCGTCAAAACTAAAATCAGGTGGCGTTTTTTGCACCGAAAGGTTGATGGCCAACTTTTCAGCATAATTAAAGTCAGTGGTCAATAAAATGTCGGCGGTATACTCACCGATATTAATGCCTTGATTAACAGTAAACGTAATGGTTTCAGAGGATAGTGGACCAATGTTGCCGCTTGTTCTTGATGCCGTTAACCAAGCAGGCAAATTAGAAATGGAATAAGCTTTTAGCTCGCCGCCTTGATTTACTATTTTGGCGTCAAATTGAAGTTGGTCATTTACTTCCTTTTGTAAATTTTTCTCCAAATCTTGCCATTTCACTTGGTTTTTATTGATGTAAGCAATCCAACTTTTAGGAGATTGCAATTGATTTCCGCTTAAGTCTTTTATTCCCTGAACCGACATTGTTAAAGTGACATTTTCAATGTTTTCTGAAGGCTCTAGAGGCGTGATTACAATTTCATCGCTGTTAACCACCCAAGAAACCGGGATTTGTTTGGTCTGTCTTTGAATAGCAATAGCCGGAGATTCTATGCTAGAAAGTATTCCGTTTTTTAAAGTCGGATTTAGTTTTCTAAAAGTAGCATCGTCAAAGGAGGCTTGTAAATTAGGATCACCGTTAATTTGGCTATAGCGGTCAAAAGGATAATAAAGTTGAAGGCCTACCTCATCGCCCTTTAATCTATTAAAACGGTTAAAGTCTATCAATTCCCGACTTTGCGATTGATTCCAAAGTCTTACCTCATCAAGATATCCTTCAAAATAGTGCTCTACCGTATCCTGTAGAGTGGTTCCTTGGGTTGCGTACCTTCCTCCAATAGCGAGTTTAGAAGCGGAAAACCCATTTAAGTCTACAGCTGATCGGGTGCCTTGCTCTACTCCATCTACAAAAGCAGTAAGGTTAGCCCTTCGATTTAACACCAAAGCGAAATGGTGCCAATTGTTATCTGCAAAGTTTTGGGTAGTTGCCACAAAGTCAAGGCTATCATGATAAACATGAATGCTGTTATCTGGCAGGAGCGCAATGTCCCAGCCATTTTCATTGATGTCGTTAGATTTCTGTCTTCCGCTTCCGTTGCTCAAGAAGCTCATGCGCTTACCCCCGGCAGTTTTAAACCAAAACTCTAAGGTGAAATCCATTTCTGCATTAATAGGAATAATTCCGGCACTATCTAGCATCAAATGATCATCAATACCATCAAACTTAGCGGAGAATGAAGAAGGGCTAAACCTCCAATTTGCTTTTACTAAAGCATTTCGCGAGCGGGCTAAATCAGCAGCTAAGCTGTCTCTTCCCTCATCAAAAGGCCAATAAGCAAGTAAACCTGCTTCGTTTCCAAGCAATTTTTTATCTTTATTTAAAGCTAGTTCTGCATCTGACCTTTTACCGTCCCACACCCTCACATCATGCAAGTAGCCATTAAAAAACGCTGCCGCATTTCCATTTACTTCTTGCATTTTTCCGAGGTATGTTTTTCCCGCCACGGAATAATTTGAATTAATGATGTTAGTCGACGTGTAAACTTGCTTTCCGTTAAGACTGCGGTCAACCACATCTAAAACATTGCTTTGCTTATCCACAGCGACTGAAATATGATGCCATAAGGTATCTTGTATTTTCCAAGAAGTTGATCTTGAAACTCTTTCAATACTTACTTTTAAATGATCTGAAGCAAGAAACTGGAGGTGTATAGATTGGTTTTTATCACTTCCTTGGTAAAAAATAGTTTGAGGGCTTCCGAAAGAGCGTCTTTTCAGCCAAAATTCTATGGTAAAATCTTCATCATGAAAATCAAAGCCGTTCGCTATTTCTACAAAATCTCGTTGACCATCAAACTCAAGGTGAGTGGCATGGTTAAGCGGGGCACCATTGACCACCCCGCTAAGGCTAAAGTTTGAAGAATTCAAAGATCCTTGCTCAATGGGTTCATTAAATCGGATAGAAATATCGTCGTTCGGATCTAGCACTCCATCAGCCGGTGAAGGGCTTCCAAAAACCCTAGGGTTTACACGATCCACTTTCCCTTCTACAATATTTGAGAATTCTTCTTTATCAGGGGCACCTATGATATCGCAAGTAGTTACCGCCCGAAGTTGATAGTTTTGATCAATAAGCTGAGTAAGGTCAAAATCATATTCAAAAAATGCTTGAGAATTAGGCAGCAGTTGCGGATCAGGGTGATTTCCAATTCCCGCAGTATCCTTGAACCACTCGGTAGCCAAATTGATCCAATTCGACTGTGATGAAGGCTTGTACTGCAAACGAATTTTTTCTAAGCCATCATAGTTAATGTCGTAATCAGAAACTTCAACCTCAACTTTATTATTGAAGCTATTATTTACTACAAATTGGTCTTGCGGTGCCGAAATTTTTAAATCGGTACAAGAAGGAAGAAACTGAGCCGAAACATAAACAGTGTCGGCAATATCAACATAATTAGCAGTTCCAAAAGAATATTGACAAAGTGAGTGAAGCACCAGAGCGATTGAGTCGTAGGTAATATGACCAGCTCCTTTGGCTATGGTTAGGGTTTTTCGTACCGTATTGTTATTTCCGGCAGCACCTGCAGCAATGGCAAACTCTCTATTTGGGGACAGACCATCAATTTTTAAAATTGCTCCATTCGGATTGGTAGACTCTAATACCTTCAAGCCATAAATAACATTTTGCGGCCCATTGTTAATTAAGGATAGGTTAAATACCCCAAGCCCATCAGCCGGTATGTTATTAATGGATGGGTTATCTACTCCAATTTCAGGCTGATCTAAAGGAATAGTTCCAATATTCATAGGACTACCCGGATTATGATATTTACTTAGCTCTGTTCCTTCATGCGGGCAAGAAGAAACACCTCCATCTAAAATAAATATGGGTCCAAAGCCTTCGGTTGATTTATACACTTTGGTGGAAAACTGATCAAAACTACCTCCATCTTCTAAGTGGTAGGTAAAAGTATTGGTGGTTGCAATTGCAGTTGAAGTTCGTTCATTCGACTCTTGTTTAATGGTAAGACCACGCTGTTTATTAAAGCCAAAACCTCCAATCTTGGTTCCTATCTCCCCGAAAAAACCAGCGCTTAAATTCAAATGAAACTCTTTGGTTTTGGTTTCTGTTACCGTAGTAGTTTGAGCCACCGATAACTTTGAACCACCAAGCGATTTTTGTGAATCAAAATTGGTGTTTGAAACCGTTAATTTTTCTCTTTCGTTCTCTGCTAAAGTTTGAATCCAAAGCCTGACTTGTTGGTTTATCATCCAAACTGAATCTACCCCGGTAGCAATGGAAACTGGGCTTCCGCTGGAAGTATCTATTCTAGTTCCATAGCCATGAAAGGTGTAACTAGGGCCAATACTATCCTCAACTGTATTCGACAAATAATCGGGAGTTTGATTAGGCAAGCTGGCAAAAAGCGTATCGTCATTGCTTCTGCCATAATTTGGATCAGTGGGTGCTAAATGCGAAGTGTATTTAGTGGTGTTACGCAAGTATTGGTTTCGCAAGGCAATTAAGTTGGGAATAATCGATTTTTCAATGGTGCTTGCGGTATAAAGAAAATCGGTAGAATCGGCTTGTGGAATAACAAACATGGTAACTGCTTTGGCAATTCGATACGCCTTCCAATTATGGTAAAGTGTATCTCCAAAGCAGTCAAGTGTTGCACAGTTAGCCGTATCTGTTAGTCTTACAACATCTGCCAAACCATACTTAATATTAAATGCTTTGCCGTAAAACAGGTCAGCACCGCCGCCAACAAACTCTATGGTGTTAGAAGTTGAAATGGTAGTTTCTACAGTGTTTGTCTCAATTACTTCATTGTCTTTTGCCACTTCTCTTTTGGTTGAAACGGCCAAGCCACGGCTATTTTCAAAATCGGTGGTTACTTCATACCCAACTCCAGTGGTAAACTTTGTACCCATCAAGAGCTTGTTTTGTAAAAATGCATCTACTCCAGAAGTTGAAGTGATGGTAGTGCTATTGGTAACCGTAGTGCCCTCTAACCACTCCGTGTAGCTTTCGCTTCCGGGTGGATCTCTCAACACCATGGTTACCAAGGAAGGTCCCGAGGTTACAAAATCAGTTCCATTTGCTTTTCCCCCAAAAGTTATTCCTCTAAAAGATTGACTTTGTGGGTCTGTAGAATTTGGTTTCCACTCAACTAAATGGTTAGCCGTTTTTAAGGTTATATCCGCTGTTTTGGTAAAGCTGTATGAGGGAAAATTATTATCTACAGCTAAGTTAGCTTGTCCGCCTGTAAAGGAATATGGTAAAGTGCCTGAAAAGCCATCCTCCTCTTCGATCCTAAACCTAGATTGACTTTCAGTAGCAAGGTTATTTTGAATGGTAATCTCAGCTTGAGAAACTGGCACACTATCGGTTACACTTACTACAGAATCATAATTGGTGTATATTTCAAAGGCGTGTATTTCCCAGCTGTAATTTTCATTCTCTTCAAACACATCATAAGCCAAGCCAAGCCCTGCTGTGGGAATTTGAGTTCTTATTCCATTGTCTTCAAAAGCAATGGTATCGCTTCCATAGTTTCTACCTCCGTTTTCGTCGGTAACATCTAAAATAGGTTCGGCATAATAAATAAAGTCTCTTCTTAAGTGAAAAGAAGTAGAGTCTTGGTTAACTGTATCTAATACTTGTTGTGCTATTGGAGCATTCGACAAATCAATTAAAGCGTTGTTTTCAAAATCAATGGCTCCATTATTTTTTAGAGAAAAATCAGGCAATTCATATTTTAATGGAGGCAAGTAAACCTCATACTCTCCGTTAATAGAATCTGTGCTAACAACTTTGGTGATGCAACCATTTTGTAATTGCGATTTAAAAGTAATTTCTGCCATTCCAATGTTGTTTTTCCCATAGCCAAAATTGGGAAGGGTTTGGGCTTGCTCGCCTCCACCGGCAACCCTTCCTACTATCTTCATTAAAGTGCTATCTTCAAATGGCATAGATAAGTGCAAGTTTGCTTGAAAGTCATGTAAACCTGAGCTTGGAAAACGCTCTTCAACAAAGTGGTGATTGTTTTTTTGTAGGCTTATAAAGTGATTTCCAATTGGCACATCAACACTAAAGTCTCCATTGCCATCTGTTTTGACCGTTTCTCCATTTTTGACAACTACTTGCCCATCTACTGCAATAAGAACATCTTTAGAGGGACAGTTTGTGCCAACAAAATTTACTTTTCCACTAAGGGTAAAAGAAGAGTTGTCGATAAAGTCTACTCCACTGATGTTTGGATTTGAGTTAGATACAAAAACTGATTTGGTAGAAGGAGAAAATTGATGGGTACCTAAAACTGGAGTTAAAATAAAATTATCCCCGTTTCCTAAATAGGGTAAAAATGGGATAAAGTAGGTTCCATCAGCTTTGGTTATTGCACCTGCTGATAAGAGAGTTTCAGGCACTTTTAAAGCACTCCAAGCACCGCCTAATATGGTTCCATGATTCTCATTTTGTCCATTGATAGTTTTTGAATAATCGTAAGCAAGGTTGCCAAAAGCGGCATCAAATCGCCAATAGCCTTTTAGGTTAGGAGTAGAAGGGTCGATGTAAACGCCATACGTTTCTGCTATTTCATTTGCAGTTAATGGCCTATCATAAAAACGAACTTCGTCAATTGATCCTGTAAAATAATTTGAGCCATTTTCCGCGCCAATGCTTAAGCTAGCTGTATTTGGGTAAGCTGCGAACTCTGAATCTCTTAACACTTCATTACCGTCAATATATAACACAACAGCATTATTTTCTCTTACTGCCGCCACATGAAACCATTGGTTCAGTCTAATTTGGGGAGCAGTGGCAGTGTAAGTCGTGAAGCCCCACTGCAATTGCAAAGAGTCTTCTTTTAATCGCAAGGCAAAACCATTACTACCTGTCTTCTTGGAGATAATTGTTTGTGTCCCATTTAGCAGTGTGGGCCGCACAAAAGCACTAACAGCGAACCGAAAAGTTGGAGAATTACTCCCAAAACTACTATTATGCGGGACTGTTACTTCCGAGGAAGTTCCATTAAAATATAAAGAGCTACCCGTAGTGCCACTAGCAGCTGTTGCTTTAATTTTAACTCCGCTTACCGGAGTTCCGCCGCTTACGGCAACTTGTCCGCTAATGGTTCCAAAGGCCAAGCGAAAACCATTGTCTTGTATGGTATCCGTAAAACTAGTGGCAGTACCACAGGTAGTTTGACCATAAATTTTGTACTCATAAATGGTGTTAGCCAAAGCAGTATTGTCAGAATAAAATTTTACTGCTCCATCTACTGTTCCTACTTGAGTTGTTTGTCCTGTGCTGAGTTCTGTTCTGAGAATGATCCAGTCTTCAACTAAATTGTTGCTAAACGTCCACCTTAATTCAATCTTGTCTCCAAACGCTCCGTCACTTGCCTTAAGCTCATCATTTGTAGTAAATGTTTCGGAAAGCTTAGGTGGAACATAAGCGGTTAGTGAAGTGTCAGAAATTACTCCATTAGTAGCGCATTGATTGTTTACTGCAGAAACACGATAGGTGTAAGTTAAACAAGCTTGTACACTGCTATCAACATAAACTTCAGAATTGGCTGGAATATCAAAGTTTACTTGCCCTACATTAGATTGGCGAACCACACGATAGAAGTCTTCTAGTTCTGAATTGTCAGTCCACCTCACAGTAATAGTTCCGGCATTGGTATCTACTGCAATGGAGTTCATAATTGGGGTCGGCGGAGGTCCGATACCAACAACTTTTAAAGTTGAAGAATAAGGTGAAAAAACCCCTCCATTGGTTTGTCCCGGACAAGATAGTTCAGCCTTAATTCGGTAATAATAAGAAACCCCTACTTGCGAGGCTGCATCGGTAAAGGAACGAGAGGAGGCATTTACCGCAAAACTAGAATAGCTAGTGAAATTAGAATCCAAAGAGCGTTCAACCACAAACTGATTGGGGTTCCCACTACCGGTATAGTTCCAAATAATCCGTATATCTCCATCACAGTTAGCGGTATTGGCATAAACGTTTGTGGCGCTTCCAATCGGCCCAACTGCACGGCCTAAAACTCCATTAGAACGGGGTGAAAAGAGATAGCGATTTTGATAATTTGTAGCATTTCCGCCATAGCGATTATTCGGAAACTTCCACCCTGTTTTACTTTTGTAAATATAATTTACAAAAGGTTCTACGTTTTGATCGTTATAAGCCCATGCTGACTGAACCGACACAAGACTATCATCTCGGTAAACAAAATATTCGAAATTATTAGGCAGGTTGATTTGGTAGGTATTTGCGGAGCCGATATTGTATAAAACCCTTCGACAATAGGTGTCAACCGACGCAGAGCCCGGAAAACTTTGAGCAATTTCTGGCCCCCCGAAATTAGTCCCCAAAGTCATAAAGCTCTTTTGATGTTCATAAGCGCACTCTTCAGTTCCATAGCCTGAGTTGTAGGTGGCATTTACGTCCGCCTTTACTTTTATGGTAATGTCTTTAGAAAAGGCCATAGCAGGCAAATTTGTAAGCTGGAAGCTTAGCTTATTTCCGTTTAGAGAACCTAAAGCATTATTAGGTAGTGGGCTATTTTTGTGGTATATAGGGGTAAACGAAGTGTTTACTGTCGATTGGGCTATTTGATAATCAATCCCATTGTAGCTCAAAGGGCTATTCAAGTTTGAATAATCTATTCCTTGTGAATTCTTTTTAAAGAATTGCACTGAGTCAAAAGCATGTCCGTCGAAAAATTTAACTTCTAAAAGGAGATCATCATAACTTCCTACCCCATTCAATTCTCGAATTAAATCAAATGAGAAAATCCCTTGATTAAAATCTACATTGTTAGAAATTATTGGATTACTTAAGCAAAGCTCATTGGTTTCTGCCGGAGCTTCAACTACTGAATAATTTACAGCCTGGTTATGAATGGTATCTTGATGAGCGCAAAGCCCTTTTGAAAAGCCTGGTTCAAATATTTGAATAGGAATAATATTTCCCGCAACAATAACTTTTAAATTGTAATTGAGTTGAATCGCACTTAGGTTACTGATTGAGAAGTTCCAGCGCCTTACATTCGCATTTTTAATAGAGTTCGAAGAGTTTGATGCTATGGTTCGATTAAAATTACTGGGGGAGACGGAATAATCGATTCCATTGTAGGTGTAATTGGTGTTGAGGAAAATATTTTGGGCATCTGAGTCATAAAACCGAACTGTGTCATATCTGCTGCCATTAAACGATACTAAATCTAAGTACAAGTCACTAAACTCTCCAATACCGTCCATGCTATAATCAATGGAAAAGTTTAAGTTGCTTCCAGCTCTAAATAGAGATAGATTCTTATCAAAAGCACAAAATTCATTATCAGTAGCGTCTATGCGTAGTGACTGATAAGCTAAACCCGGTGAAGAGATGGCGCAATCGCCAATATTAAAAGCAGGATTAGGTATGGCATTAGACTGTGCACTTAACTTCGCTTCAATGTCAAATTCAAAAGTTTGTTGTTGTAGCGTATACATTTCAAAAAAGTACCGAGTGGCAGTTCCGTAATGGAAGTTACCCTTTCTATCTTTTATTGGAAAGTTTGGAATGGTATCTTTCCAAATCTTCAGATTCCAAGAAGCAACGGATTTGGTTTCTGCATTGGCTGCTCCCTGATTAAAATTATAGTTCGTGTGAAAGGAAGATTTATATAAGTTATAATCGTTATAATTCCCATTAAAAGTTGCAAAACGCAAGTACAAATCTTCATTTGTGAGGTGACCAATACCCTCAATGCTTTTGATGTAAGAAACCAGGATTCTTCTGTTCGAAACATCAATGGAGATACTATCTAAATGCTGAAAGTTGCAGTACTCATTTGGCTTAGCCTCTATTCTTTCGGATTGTTGTGGTATTGGGCATGATTGCAGACCAAATACATTTCCGCTGTCAGAAACTACCTGGCCCTCGTAAAAAACTTCGAATGGATAATAGAAAGCGGTGTCAGGAAGGTTATGAAAGGCAAAATAGAGGTTTTCTTGGTTAATCTGATAGTCGTTATCATCAACGGTGTAGACTACTGTAGATTGTTCATTATTTCCAAAAAGATAAGACAGTCCATTTCTTGAAGTGCTATTGCTTAAAGCATTTAGACTATTCGCATTGCTAAAGGTTAGTGCTTGTTGGTGATTATAAAATTCGATGGTATCAAAAGCTAAGCCGTTGAAGAAAGCGAGTTTTAATTTTAAGGAATCAAAATGCCCGACAGTTTGGTGAGCATTAATAAAGTCGAGAAATAAGGTATCATAACTATCGTTTACAAAAAAGTCATTCAAATAATTGACCTCACAAAACTCGCTTTTCGGATAGCTTACCTTTTCACTTTCATAGTTAAAGAGCTGCCCATCTATGATTTCTGAAATAGCACAGCCGCTTGTCCCAAAGTTATAAGTAGAGGCATTTTGATCGGCTTTTACCTTTCCACTTAAGCGAATCTCAAAATCAGCACTTAGTGCGCTTGGTGCTAAGTCATACAGCTTAAATTCATAAACTGTTTGAATGATGGTAATGTTGTTTGTAAACCAGCCCGAACCTCTTGTCATTGTGTAACTAGAGTCTATTCTCCTAACAAGATAACTTATTCCATCCAGAGAAACAGGGGTAAAATTTGTTCCTATGGTAAGGTTTTGCGCTTCCTGATCGTAGAAAAGTGCAGTGTCTGCTTGATTTCCATTTTGAAAAAAGAATTGAAGCTTGGCTGAGTCTAATGCTCCAATTTCAGTTCGTTGATGTACGATTTGAAAACTTAAGGTGTCAAAACTCTCATTAATGGTTAACGACCTTAATTTTTGCGGCTGACAAAATTCATTGGTATTTGCAAAAGTCCCAGCAAGGCAAAAAATTGAGAAGCACAACCCCAACCAAAAACGTTTTACACTCTGATTCATGAGTGTATAATTCGTCAAAAGGATTGAGGTATTAGTATTCTTTAGCGAAATCTCATCTTAACCCCATCTTAACCACCGCCATAAGAGACTGATTTTAAACACCTTCTAAAAAGTCTGAAATTTCTTGCTCTTTAGGGATATTAAGTTTTTTTCTCAGTTTTGAGCGCGCAACATCTACACTTGCAGGTGAGTGATTGAGAAATTCAGCAATCTGTTTTGAACTAAATCCAAGCTTAATTAAGGAGGCTAATCGTACTTGTCCTTTGGTCAGGTCCGGGAACTTCTTTTTGAGGTTCTCGAGAAAATCTGCATCTACTTTTTCAAAGCGTTCCTTAAATTCTTTCCAATCCTTTTTCTCTTTCAAACCCAAATTTAATTCTTTTTCAATTGCTGAAAAGTCCTCTTCTTTTCTTGCCTTTCTAAGGTTGGCACTTATTTCTCTTAATAGGTTGTTTTTATTAATTACCTCGAGTGTGTAGGTAGTTAGTTCTTTTTTATTTTGGGTAACTTCTTTCGAAAGAATGCCAATTTCTGCTTCTGCCAAGGCAATTCGTTTTCTGTTTACTTCCTCTTGAAGTTTCAACTTTTCGCGCCTTTGTCTAAATACATAGAAGAGAATGAACGTAATGATTAACAATAAAACACAGCTAGTGGAAACAAACCAGATGATTAGGTTTTTACGTTCTGCTTCTGATTTAAGTTGACTGGAAACTTCTATCTCATTCTCCAACTGTTTTTTCTTCTCATTGAGCTCGTAAATCCCTTCAATTTGAAGTCTTTTGTTTATCAATTCTTGGTTGTAGTTTTTCTTTTGTAATTGAAAAAGTCTATCGAGCGATTGATAAGCCTTCTCTACCTCTTTACTTTTAAATTGATGCCAAGCCTGTAACTCCAATAACTGCAAGCTATCCTCTCTTTCTAAACTTTGATATTCCTTGTTTTCAAAAGTGTTTAAGGCTTCTTCAAATGCGCTAAAAAGAGCTTTTTCTGAAGTAGGAGGGTTCTCCTCTTTAATTTTTTTCAAAAGATTAAAGGACAACTTTATGCTTGCATCTTTCCGATCAGTATCTCTGACTTGCTTTAAGGCACTGGTGTATAAGTCAAATCCCGCTTGTTTTTGACCGGTTTCTATGAGATAGGCTGCTTTTAAGGCATAGGGTTCCGTCCAGTTAAAATATTTCAGAGCCGTTTCATTGATCTGAATTGCAATATTAATGTTAGATAAGGCCTCTGATTTCTGATTGCAGTTTAGTTTAACATCTGCTGCTGATAGGTAAAACCTTAAAATCTCCATGGTATCCCCTTTTAAGGCAAATGGTTTTGCCTTTTCAATGTAATACAAGGCCGAATCACATTTATCAATTTTCAGATAAAGCTTTGCTAAATCTACTCTTGCACGAGCTTGATATCGTCGGTATTCAATTTGATCTGCTAAGCGAATCGATTGGTTTAAATAATAGAAAACACTATCGATTTGCTCAGGAACTACATACAAGGTACTTAGTTCAATTAAAGACCTGATATATGCCTGTATAGGAGGGTCTGTTCTGGTTAATTTTAAATTGGCTTTATAGCTTTTTCTTGCTTCGTAATAATTGGCTTCTTGAACATAGATTAAGCCTTGCAGGGCATATGAGACTCCTGAGTAATAGCCATAGTCAAGCTTTTGAGCATACACTAAAGCACTATCTAAAGTAGCTTTGGCTTTCTCTAATTGATCACTTACACGATATTTATCAGCAGCTGAAAGATAAGTATAGGCTACAAATGCCGCATTCTTATATTTTTTTAAATATTCAGCTGCCTTGAGCCAATATTCGGCTTTAATTAAGGTAGGATTTTTAAAATTTCGCTTGAAAATTTCTACGTAAGGTAATTCTTGAACAGGAAAATCAGTGGAGTCTGCCAATTTCAGATCAACTGCTTGTTCTAGAAATAAATGTGTCTTTTGATGGTCTTTTTTTAAGTAGAAGTCAGCAGAGTCGATGTATTCTGATAAACTTTGCCCTAATGAAAAGTTTAAAAAAACAAATAGGTAACAAATAAGAAACGCTATTTTCTTCATGGTGGAAAGATATTCTCATTTCCAACTTCTGGCAAGTAGTTGTGAAAGAATATCAATTTATCATCGCCTGCTCCTTTTTCAACCACTCAACCGCTTTCTGTTCAGAGTCAAACACCTTCATGTTCTTATCCGCAAATTTGCTTAAGAAATTATAAGTAATCCGTTTAGCAAGGTTATCTACTATCACAGCTTCTGCTTTCGACATGGCTTTGGCCTCTGCTTTATTGGCGTACTCTCGCACTTCTTTAGTCATGGTGTTGTGTTCTCCAGGCACAATGAGCATACAAACCTCTTGATTAGGATATCGCTCCGATATCAACTGATATTGACGTTTGGAATCCTCCAAAGTTATTTCAATGTCATCTTTGAGACGTATCTCCACTATATTATCTTCTCGAAAAAAAACATCAGCCTTTTCAAGTTCAACTTTTTCTTTCATAGTTCTTCAGCAGATGCTAAGGTAAGCCAAATAAAAAAGCCACTACCTATTTACAAGCAGTGGCTTTTTAACATTGATTATTTAATATCTAGAGCGTACCTCTCAGCTCTTGCTCTCTTTCTATCGACTCAAACAAAGCCTTAAAGTTTCCAGCTCCAAATCCTCTGGCGCCCATTCTTTGGATAATCTCAAAAAATAAAGTTGGTCGGTCTTGTACCGGCTTGGTGAAAATTTGCAATAAGTAACCTTCATCATCAGCATCTACCATAATACCCAAACCTTGTAAGGTTTCTAAATCCTCTTTCAACTCATGGTCGTGCTCTTCTAATCTAATTGGTACTTGCTTGTAATATTCTTCCGGTGGAGTGGATAAAAACTCAACTCCTCTAGACCGCAACTTACTTACCGTATCAATAATATCATTGGTGGCAACTGCAATGTGCTGCACGCCAGAACCTTCATAAAAATCTAAATACTCTTCAATTTGTGATTTTTTCTTTCCTTCCGCAGGTTCGTTAATCGGAAATTTAATTCTTCCATTCCCATTACTCATCACCTTACTCATCAAGGCGGAGTATTCAGTATGAATTTGCTTGTCGTCGAAAGATAAAAAGTTCACAAAGCCCATTACATCTTCATACCACTTTACCCAGGTGTTCATTTCATTCCAACCTACGTTTCCAACCATGTGGTCGATAAACTTTAAACCTACCGGCTCAGGGTTGTAATCTGACTCCCACTTTCTGAAACCAGGCATAAAGTCACCTTTGTAATTCTTGCGTTCAATAAACATGTGAACCGTCTCCCCATAGGTATAGATGCCGGCTTTCACTATTTCGCCATTATCATCTTTCATAACGGTTGGCTCTAAGTAAGATTTTGCCCCTCTTTTGGTAGTTTCTTCCCACGATTTTCGTGCATCTTCTACCCAAAGCGCAATTACCTTAACCCCATCGCCATGCTTTACAATGTGCTCGTTGATCGGATTTTTAGAACTCAAGGGTGTGGTCAACATTAAACGGATCTTATCCTGCTTTAACACATAAGAAACGCTATCCTTGTTTCCGGTTTCTAAGCCACTGTAAGAATGCGATTGAAAACCGAATGCAGTTTTATAAAAGTGAGCTGCTTGCTTTGCATTTCCGACGTACAATTCCACGTGATCTGTTCCTAACAAAGGCAAGAAATCTTGCGCTCCTTCGAATATTTTTTCTAGTCCGTAGTCTACTGATTTTACTTCTTTTGCCATATTATTGATTTTAGAATCAAGAGTCAAGAGTCAAGACTTGCTTTCAGCTTTCGCTGAAAGCCTACTGTCATTTTTTGGAACTCTTCAATCTCTTCAATGATTTGATTGTATTTCTTTTCGTTTAAATAATTTCTTTTTAGTGCAATTAAAAACTGAGTTTCTAACTCGTACGAAGAACCTAGAGAAACATCTAAAAAATGGATGAAAGATTTTGTAGTTCTTGAAGATCCCTCTGCAATATTACTCGGCATCGAGATTGAAGCTCTACTAATCTGAGAATTCAATCCAAATTTCTCTTCAGAAGGAAACTTCTCCAAAACTTCAAAAACCTGTTCTGCAATATCTATAGCTAACTTCCAAATCTTTAAATTCTTATAGTTATGCCTAGATTCTTTCATTAATCGACTCTATTGTCTTGGTTCTTGTCTCTTGATTCTCGTTTTAAAGTCTAAACTCTAAGTTCTCTAATCTATCCAACTCTTATAATACTTCCCGTCGTCAATTTATACTGCGTTTTCAGTTACTTGAAGTGGCTTAAAGGTATCGACCATAACCGCCAACTCTTCTGTTTCTGTTTGCCCTACACTTCTTTCATATGCACCCGGGTGTGGCCCATGTGGAATGCCTGCTTGATGCAAGGTAATTTGTCCCTGTTCAATGTCATTACGGCTCATAAAATCGCCATCTACATAATAGAGCACCTCATCAGAGTCAATATTACTGTGATTGTAAGGTGCCGGAATAGATTCCGGATGATAATCGTACAATCGCGGAACAAAGGAGCAGATGACAAAACCGGCTGCCTCAAACGTTTGGTGTACCGGTGGCGGCTGATGCACTCTTCCGGTAATCGGTTCAAAATCATGAATAGAGAAAGCATAGGGGTAATTGAAACCATCCCAGCCTACTACATCAAAAGGGTGTGAGGCATAAAGGTAGTCGTGTATAATGCCTTCTTTCTTGATCTTGATCAAAAACTCTCCTTTTTCATCATGCGTTTCAAGGGTTTCCGGAGTCCTAAAATCTCTTTCACAGAAAGGCGAATGCTCTAGCAACTGACCGAACCAATTGCGGTAACGCTTTGGAGTGTAAATCGGACTGGCCGATTCTACCACAAAGTGGCGATTCTCTTCCGAGTCGAATTCCATTTTGTAGATCATCCCCCTGGGAATCACTAAATAATCGCCGTATTTAAATTCAATATTTCCCAATTGCGTAAGCAAGGTTCCGCTTCCTTTGTGAATGAAGATCACTTCATCCGAATCGGTATTCTTATAGAAATAGTCATCGGTAGATTTTTGAGGAGCTGCCAATGCTATGATCACATCTGAATTACAAAGCACTGGCTCTCGACTGTCCAAATAATCTTCTTGAGGTTTTACGTCAAACCCTACCAATCTTCTCGATTTAAAATTCTTCTCTACGGCAATTTTGGGCATTACATTTTTAGATCCCAAGTGCTCGATCACCATCGTCGGACGATGCAAATGATACATTAAAGATGACATTCCATCAAAACCAACGGTACCAAACAACTGCTCATAATGTAAAGAGCCGTCTTCCTTCTTAAAAGTAGTGTGACGTTTATGTGGGATCTTTCCTAATTTTCTATAAAATGGCATAGTTTATCTTTTGGTTTGCTTTAAGTTAGGCATTATTTCTTTTCTGCTAAAATTTGTTTCAAATCAGGACGTAGCCTGCTTTTATAAACGTTTCTTTTCGCCTCTTTTTTATTTTCCTTTCGCAATTTCCGTTGCTCTTCAATAGGCAAAGCGGCGATTTCCTGACATTCAGGCGTACAGCAACCGTCCATTTTCTCAGCACATTCCTCGCATTGAATAAACAGCAAGTGACAATCATCATTCTTGCAATTAGTATGGGTGTCGCATGCTTTCCCACATTGGTGACATTCACTGATCACCTCTTCAGAAATCCGCTCTCCCAATCGTTCGTCAAACACAAAGTTTTTACCCTTGAATCTGTTGTCTAAGTTTTCTGCTTTTACTTGTCGCACATAATCAATAATTCCACCGTGCAATTGGTTTACATCTTGATAGCCTTTGTGTTTTAGGTAGGCAGAAGCTTTTTCGCAACGAATTCCTCCGGTGCAATACAACAATACTTTTTTGTCTTCTTTTCCTTTTAGAATTTCTTCCACCTGAGGAAGCTCATCCCGAAAAGTATCGGCATCTGGGCAAATGGCATTTTCAAAATGCCCCACTTCACTTTCGTAATGATTACGCATATCGATCACGATGGAATTCGGATCATTCAAAGCTTCATTAAATTCTTTGGCGGTCAAGTGCCGACCTACATTGGTGACATCAAAAGTGCCATCATTCAATCCATCGGCTACAATTTTATGTCGCACTTTCAATTTGAGTTTGTAAAACGATTTTCCATCGTCTTCCACCGCTTTTTTAATCGGCATGTTCTCAAATATTTTGCGCTTTTGCAAGCGAAGCAAAAACTCTTCCCAATAATGTTCCGGTACACTCATTTGGGCATTAATGCCTTCTTTAGCCAGATAAGTTCTGCCAAAAACATTCATCTCCGACCACTCTGCATATAAATCGTCTCTCAACTGATGCGGGTCATCAATTATCACGTAGCGATAAAAGCTAATGGTAATGCGATGGAAGTCTTCTTCCATAAGCTGCTGTTTTAAAAGCTGCTTGTCATATTTATTATAAAGTTCCATGAATTTAAAACTTTTCAAGCCACAAAGTTAGGCAAAGGCGGAAGTTAGAAAAAATGACAAATGTCAGCTTCAAAAGACCTTAGAAACAAGAGCCAAGACCTTGGACCTTAAATTTTAGAAGGATTCCTCAGTATTGCTTAGTCTCTTGTCACTTTTTTCTGATTTCTCCTTTCAAGTTTCAGATTTCACATTTCTTATTTCTGATTTTAGTGAAGTACTTAAAGTTGGAAGTTGAGTCTCTCGTTTCTGATTTCAAGTTTTACCGAAATACCTAAAGTTTGAAGTATTTAGGGTTAAAAGTTGATTCTCGATTTCTCGTTTCTGATTTCTTGCTTCTTGTTTCTGATCTCATATTTCTCTTTCTTCTATTCCTCTCTTAAACTTTTCATCTTTTATAGTTTCTGATTTCATCTTTCACATTTCTTTTTCCAATCGTGCAGATAAATTACCTTTGGCTACAAAATTGACAAGTATGATCCTAATCATTGGTGCCGGGGGGCAAGTAGGCCGCGAATTGGTCGAAAAATTGAGAGAAAAGAAAGGCAAAGAGCAGGTTTTAGCGACTGATATTCGAGAATTAGACGATATGGAAGGCCCTTTTGAAGTGTTAAATGCACTGGACAAAAAAAGGCTTCATGAGTTGGTTGACCAATACAAGGTCGATGAGATTTACCATCTTGCTGCTCTGCTTTCTGCCAATGCGGAGAAACAAGTCAAATTTGCCTGGGAGCTTAATATGGATAGTCTTTTTTATGTCCTTGATCTAGCTAAAGAAGGAAAGGTCAAAAAAGTATTTTGGCCGAGTTCCATTGCCGTTTTTGGCCCCAATACCCCAAGAGACAATACACCACAGCACACGGTTACTGACCCCACCACTGTTTACGGCATAAGCAAATTAGCCGGTGAGCGTTGGTGTGAGTATTATGCCAAGAATTACGATGTAGACGTAAGAAGCATTCGCTACCCTGGTTTAATTGGCTACAAAAGTATGCCGGGCGGCGGAACAACAGATTACGCGGTTGACATTTACCACCAAGCCTTAAAAGAAGGGAAATACGAATCGTTTCTTTCCGAAGAAACTTACCTGCCCATGATGTACATGGAAGATGCCATTCGAGCCACCATAGAACTGATGGAAGCTCCGGCAGAAAACATCAAGATCCGCTCAAGCTATAACTTAGGGGGAATTTCATTTTCACCCAAAGAAATTTCGGCTGAGATCAAAAAGATCATACCGGAATTTGAAATATCTTATGCTCCCGATTTCAGACAAAAAATAGCAGATAGCTGGCCAAGTAACATTAATGACCATGATGCCCAAAGCGATTGGAATTGGCGATTGGAATATGATCTTGAGAAAATGAGTGCAGACATGATTGAACAGCTTAAAAAGCGAAATCATTAGTCGCAAGCAAGACCTCGATTATTTTTTTATATTTACGAAATGAAGCGTAGCTTATTTCTCCTTCTATTTTTTTCCTTGCTTAGCCCTGTATTTTCTCAGAGTTTTGAATTGGTTGATGGCGACACGATTAACTACATGGATGAAAATCGTCGGCGTCAAGGAATGTGGATTGTAAAAGCAAAAGCAGCTAAACACCCAGGCTTTCAGGTAGGACAAGTTGTGGAAGAAGGAGAATACAAGAACAGCCGCAAAGTAGGTTTGTGGAAAGAGTACTTTCCAAACGGTAATTTAAAGAGCAAAATCACTTACAACAACAGCCGCCCCATGGGCCCTTATACCCTTTATTATGAAAATGGGAAAGTGCAAGAAGAAGGGAATTGGCAACGCACCAAGAACACGGGAGATTTTAAACGCTATCACCCCAATGGGCAGGTGGCTCAAGAATTTACTTTTACGGATGACGGTCGTAGAAATGGGAAACAAAAATATTACTATCCAAATGGTCAGCTTCAGTTGGAGGGTGATTGGCAAGGCGGCCAAGAAAGTGGTGAGTTAAAAATGTACTACGAAAATGGGGACCTGATGGAAGTAAAATACTTCAACGATGGAGTGATGGACCAAAGCAAATTTCAAACTTTTGCCCCAAAAACACCTCAAGAGGATCCCTTGAAAAAGCAAATGGATGCCGGGAAAGACGTTAAGGTAGAGGCCAGTAAAACGGCAGAAAAACCAAACATTGGAGGCTTTGACGGTAACGGTTACGCCAAACTTTACAATCCAAACAAGCAAATCTCAAAGGATGGTGAGTTCGAAAATTACCGCCTTATGGATGGAAAATATTATCGTTATAACGACGATGGTATTTTGACACAGATCATGATCTTCAAAAATGGCAAGTACATTGGTGACGGTGTAATTGAGGAAGATTAACAATCCTTCCCTTTCCAAGCAGCCTCTACTCTATGAAAATGCGTTTCTTTGTAAGCGATAATTAAGGCTACAATTTCATGAGTTCACCCCTTACCGTATACAATACTTTACATCGAAAGAAAGAAACGTTTAAACCCATAGACCCTGAGGTAATTGGCATGTATGTTTGTGGCCCTACGGTTTATGGAGATGCCCATTTAGGTCATGCCAAATCGTATGTTTCCTTCGACCTAATTTACCGCTATTTAGTTCACAAGTATCCCAAGGTAAAGTATGTGCAAAACATTACCGATGTTGGACATTTAACCGATGATGCCGACGAAGGGGATGACAAAATTGCCAAGCAATCTCGTTTGGAAAAAGTAGACCCCATGGCGGTGGTTGAAAAGTACATGTATAATTACTTTCGAGACATGGATGCCTTGAACGTAAAGCGGGCAGATATTTACCCACGACCTTCCGGACATATTCCAGAGCAAATTGAAATTATCGAAGACTTGATAGAAAAAGGTTTTGCTTATGAAGTAAATGGTTCGGTTTATTTTGATGTAGCCAAATACGATGAAAGCCACGATTATGGCAAACTATCCGGTCGTTCGATAGAAGAAATGCTAGAAGGAGCAGCCAATCGCAGCCTTTCCGGACAGTCAGAAAAAAAGAACTCCATCGACTTTGCTCTTTGGAAAAAAGCAGAGCCATCTCACTTAATGCAATGGAATAGCCCTTGGGGAAAAGGATATCCGGGATGGCACATTGAGTGCACGGTAATGAGTCAAAAATACTTAGGCGATAATTTTGACATTCATGGAGGTGGTTTAGAAAATGCTTTTCCTCACCATGAGTGTGAAATTGCTCAAGCAGAAGCACACACCGACAAAGCATTTGCCAACTATTGGCTACACAACAACATGGTGACCATCAACGGTCAAAAAATGGGCAAATCATTGGGTAATGGAATTTTTTGTCACGAGCTTTTTAGCGGAGACAACTTTCAGCTTGATCGAGCCTACTCGCCCATGACGGTTCGTTTTTTCATTTTACAGTCTCATTATCGCAGTACACTAGACTTTTCAAATGAAGCTTTAGAAGCGGCAGCCAAAGGATTGCAGCGACTTCAAAATGGAGTTGATAAGCTTGAAACTTTGCAAGCCGGCAATCAATCAACCTTAAAGGTAGATGAATTTGAAGCCAAGCTTTACGAAGCCATGGACGACGATTTTAATTCTCCAATTGCCATTGCCCAATTGTTTGAAGGAGTAAAGTGGATCAATGCTCTTGAAAGTAAAAAAGAAAGTCTAAAGGAAGAAGATTTAAATAAATTTAAAAAAGTTTTCAAAGCTTTTTATTTTAATGTTCTAGGCTTAATGAATGAAGGCGATGCTGAAGAAGAACATGAGGTAGTTGATGAATTGATGCAAATGGTTTTAGACTTTAGAAAAGCAGCTAAGGTGCAAAAAGACTATCAAACAGCCGATCAAATTAGAGATCGATTAAAGGAATTAAAGATTGCAGTAAAAGACGGAAAAGATGGAGCGGAGTGGTATTTTGAGAATTAGTCTTTTTGTCTTTTTACTTTCTTTTTTGTTCTGGTCGTGCGATTCTGAGCAAAAAAAGAAAAGCCCAAAACCGTCTACTCAGCAGAAGGCAAAGAAACCCACTTTTACGGTTGAACGACCCCCTTTTAGTGAAGACTCAGCTTATGCTTTTATCGAGCAACAACTAGCATTTGGACCACGCGTTCCAAATACGGAAGCCCACCAAAAAGCAGCTCGCTATCTCAGCTCTAAGCTTTCCAATTACGGCTTTGCAGTAAGCGAGCAAAAAGCAAAAGTAAAAGCCTTTGACGGAGAACAGTTAAACATTGTAAACATCATTGGAGAATATAAAGCCGAGCTCAATAATCGTGTCTTGTTGTTTGCACATTGGGACACAAGACCATTTGCTGACCAAGACAAGAAAAACAAAGGCAAGGCCATTCCGGGTGCTAACGATGGCGGAAGTGGAGTTGGTGTGTTGTTAGAAATTGCTCGTCAACTCGACACCTTAAAACCGAGTATTGGCGTCGACATCATCTTTTTTGATGCAGAAGACTATGGGCAACCTTCTTCAGGCATGCAAAAAAGACAGAGCGGCACCTGGTGTTTAGGCAGTCAATATTGGGCTAAAAACCCTCACAAAGCAAACTATTCAGCGAATTATGGCATCCTTCTGGACATGGTAGGTGCAAAAGACGCCTATTTCACCAAAGAAGCCATCAGTCTATACTATGCTCCACAAGTAGTGGATCATGTTTGGGGAATAGCCAAAATGCTGGGGCATGGAAATCATTTTGTGTTTCAAGAAACCACTCATGTAGGAGAAGACGACCATTTGTATGTCAATAAAATAGCAAACATTCCTAGTATCGACATTATACAATACGACCCCTCAACCATGGCTTTTGCTCCCCATTGGCATACGCATGATGACAACATTGACATCATTGACAAGGCTACTTTAGAAGCCGTTGGGGAAACCGTTTTAGCCACTGTTTTAAAAGAGGCAAAATAGCCTTAAAGCTGATTTCATTTTACCCTCAATTTACTTAACTTGAGGCTTCATTTTTAGTTTCATAATTCAATGTCAGAAGATACAAAAACACTATGGCTGCTCGATGCCTATGCTTTGATTTACAGAGCCTATTTTGCCCTTAGTCAAAATCAAATGGTCAATTCCAAAGGCTTGAATACTTCAGCCATTTATGGTTTCACCTCTACCCTATACGATGTTTTAAGCAATCACAAGCCCACGCACATTGCAGTAGTTTTTGATACCGACAAACCCACTTCTCGTCATGAAGAATTTGCCGAATACAAAGCCAACCGAGAAGAAATGCCGGATGACATTCGAAGCGCTATTCCCTACATCAAAAAAATCATAGAGGGCTTCAATATTCCAATTCTCTATTCGGATGGCTACGAGGCCGATGATGTGATTGGCACTTTAGCTAAAAAGGCCGAAACTGAAGGCTATACCACCTACATGATGACACCCGACAAGGATTTTGGTCAGCTAGTAAGTGATCACATTTTCATGTACAAACCTTCTCGTATGGGCAACAAGGCCGAAGTGTGGGGCATTGATGAAGTCTGTGAGAAATTTGAAATTGAAGATCCGCTTCAAGTAATTGATTATTTGGGGATGCGGGGAGATGCAGTGGATAATATTCCCGGAATACCTGGGGTTGGCGACAAGACCGCTAAAAAGTTTTTGAAGCAATACGGCAGCATTGAAAGCTTGCTAGAGAATACCGCTGACCTTAAGGGTAAGATGAAAGAAAAAGTTGAAGCCAATAAAGAGCAGGCTTTGCTTTCCAAAAAATTGGCTACCATTTTAATTGATGCACCGGTAGACTTTGATCCCGACAGCTTGAAAAAAGATCCTATGAATAAGGAGCTTTTAGAAGAAGTGTTTGCCGAAGTAGAATTTCGAACCCTTAGCAAAAGAATTCTAGGGGAAGAAGTTTCCATTACCGCTGATAACAAGAATGGACAAATGGATCTTTTTAGCAACCAAGAATCTTCAGAGAAAGAGCCAACAGAAGAGCTAAAAGAACTCAAAAGCTTAGAAAATTCGGAATACGAGTACAAACTGGTTCAGTCTGACAAAGAGGTGGATGACTTAATCAAAACCTTAAAAAGCGCAAAATCGATTTGCTTTGACACAGAAACAACGGGCCTAAACCCCATAAATGCTGAATTGGTAGGCTTGGCCTTTGCCATTGAAAAAGGAAAAGCGTTTTATTGCCCCATTGAGGCGGATCAAGAAAATGCAAAAAAACAATTAGAACCCTTTAAAACCATTTTTGAAGATTCAGAGAAAGAATTTATCGCTCAAAACCTGAAATACGATCTGGCGATTTTGAAAAAGTATGGTGTAGCGATCAAAGGCAAGTTTTTCGACACCATGATTGCCCATTATTTGCTGCAACCTGACCAAAAACACAAGATGGATGTGTTGGCAGAAAACTACTTGAATTACCGCCCTATGCCCATTGAAGACTTAATTGGCAAGAAAGGGAAGAATCAAGGCAGTATGAGAGATGTTGAAGTCGAAAAAGTAGTTGATTATGCCGGTGAGGATGCAGATATTACCCTGCAATTGAAAGAGCTTTTTGAAAAGCAACTGCAAAAGCACGACCTGCGCAAACTATTTGATGATATAGAAATGCCTTTGATTGAAGTGCTTGCTGCCATGGAGTTAGAAGGCATTAGGCTTGATAAAGACAACCTCGCTAAATTCTCGAAAGAGTTAGGGACAGAAATTGATAAATTAGAAAAAGAAATCATTGAGATGGCCGGAACCAGCTTCAATGTTGACTCTCCGAAACAGCTAGGGGAAGTGCTTTTTGATGTAATGGAAATCACTGACAAAGCCAAAAAAACCAAGAGTGGCCAGTATTCTACGTCAGAAGAAACTTTACAAAAGCTTGCTGACAAGCATGATATTATACCCAAGGTGTTAGAATACCGATCGGTTAAAAAATTGAAATCAACCTATGTGGATGCTTTGCCTGAGTTGATCAATCAGAAAACTGGACACATCCACACCAATTACATGCAAGCGGTTGCTGCCACTGGTAGATTAAGCTCTAACAACCCCAACTTGCAAAACATTCCCATTCGAACTGAAAGAGGACGTAAAATTAGAGAAGCCTTTATTCCTCGCTCCTCGGATTTTGAACTACTAGCAGCAGACTACTCGCAAATAGAACTCCGTATCATTGCCGCATTAAGTCAAGACGAAAGCATGATGAAAGCCTTTAAGGAAGGACTTGACATTCACGCAGCAACTGCCGCAAAAGTCTTTGAAGTTGAACTTGATCAGGTTGATAGAGATATGAGAAGTAAAGCCAAGATGGTAAACTTTGGAATTATTTATGGCATTTCAGCTTACGGACTTTCGCAGCGCTTGAGCATTCCAAGAAAGGAAGCAAAAGAAATTATAGACAGTTACTTTGAAAAGTACCCGAAAATAAAATCTTACATGGACGAAAGCATTGAATATGCTAAAAAGCATGGCTATGTAGAAACTATCATGAAACGCAGAAGGTATTTGCCTGACATTAATGGCAGAAACGCAGTGGTAAGGGGTTTTGCCGAACGAAATGCCATAAACGCCCCCATTCAAGGATCTGCAGCTGATATTATTAAAATAGCCATGATTAATATTCACCGACGTTTCAAGCAAGAAAAATTCCAATCAAAATTACTTTTACAGGTACACGATGAATTGGTTTTTGATGCCCACAAAGATGAAATAGAACAAATCAGTGCTATAATTAAAGAAGAAATGGAGCAAGCTGTGAAACTTGATGTTCCTTTGACCGTAGAAATGGATCATGCAAGCAATTGGCTGGAAGCCCATTAAGTTATATATTTGAAACAGATGTTCAGAACTAAACCATTTCACACGCTCTTTATTTTACTTCTTATTTTTTCGTTAGCTGCTTGTTTAGAACAAGCTCCTTCGAAGAGCAATTCCTCAAAAACGATTCAGGCAAAGCCAAGACGGTCTGAGGCTGACAGCCTTAAAGCTGAACAGATCAAGAAGATTTTTTACTCCCTGCCATCGCCTATGGAGCTAACGCTTTTGTTTAAAAAAGAAGGAGTGAATTACAATAGTGAGAAACTTCATAAAACAGCCCGAAGAAAAGAATATGTGCTACCAAATAAAAAAGCGCTAAACTTGGGTGTATACGGCGCTGACTTAAGCTACGCAGGGCTTTTCGGAAGACACGAAGATGCGATTGATTACTTCACCTGCTCACAACTCATGGCCGAAGACCTTGGAGTTGGACAAACCTTTCGCAAAGAGTTTATCAGTCGTCTTGAAAAGAACCCGAATAACCGAGATACCCTGCTTCAAGTCATTAGTGACTTCTTCTTGAATAATGATGCTTACTTAAAGGATCAACATCGACAAGATATTTCGACTTCAATATTAATTGGCGGCTGGGTTGAAGGCATGTTTTTAGGAACTAAAATGCATGCTAGTGAAGCAGACCCAAGCGGCATTGAAAGCATTATTGCTGGTCAAAAACACTCCTTGAACAACCTATTAAGCTTATTAGAAAATAGAATAGAAAACTCTCCGCTTGTTGACTCTATTGAGCTAAGTCTAGTAACTATGAGCAAGCATTATGAAGAAATAAACTATCCGGCTCAATCCACCGCCAAAACAAGCTCTACCAATCAAAAAGGAGAGCTTGTGCTAAATACGGGACAAGAAAAAGTTTCTATCTCGGACTCTACCTTACAAAAGATCTCCAAGCAAGTAGAAATAGCTAGAAAATACATTGTTGAATGAAATCAATAGGGCCATACCTACTTGTTATTTTTCTAAGCAGCTTATGCAGTCAACTATCAGGTCAATGTAAGGGTTTTACAAAAAGAAATTGCCTACCGGCATTATCTCCTTACCTCAGCAACGGGCAGCTAAATGCAGCCCAAATGAGTCCAGGAGAAAGTGCGGAGCTAAAACTGAACTTCAACCAAGGTCTTTCCTATCGTTTAGTAGTTTGCTCAGACGATTATCTGGGCAATGTAAACTACAGCCTCCAAGATGATGAAGGCACTACTTATTTTCAAGACACCCTTAACGAGCGCCATAGCACTAAAGACATCAAAGTAACTCAAACCAAGGCCCTTAATTTAATTTTACAAACGCCCCCAAAAGAAAACACAACCGGCATCACGGGGAGCGGTTGTGTTTCTATCTTAATAGGTTTTAAAGACTAGCGACTAGTACTTCCAGAAATTTACTGAACCACTAGTTTCTGTGTTTTCATTCCTTTTTCCGATCTAATATTCACTAAGTAAACTCCTTGTTCTAAATCAGAAAGGTCTAACTCAAAACGATACTCTTTGTTTCCCATCGAGCCTGAGTATATAGACTTTACCTTCTTGCCAAGGAGGTCAGTCATGTAAATATCAGCTTGTCCTACCGCTTTGTTTTGAAACACTTTCAAGCTAGCAGTTTGACTAGCAGGATTTGGAAAAACGAACATGTCTGACACGCTCTCAATATTCAGTTCCTTTTCTCCAACGGCACTACCTAATATTGAGAAGTCATCCATAAATAAGTTATTTCCATTGCCATTCACTAACTCAAACATGAAGCGCACATTATTGCTGTTTCTAACAGTAGGTGGGAAAACAGCATTTGGCAAATTAACAGTTCTCCAATCACTGGCTGAAGTGGGCACAAAGTTGGAAGTCTGGTTTGGACTTCCTTGAGCGGCTAGAAAGCTGGACGGCAAGGTGATTAAGGTTAACCAATTTTGACCGCAATCGATTGAAGCTTTAATTCTTAGCTGCTCATTGCTATTCGAAACTTTCTTGCGGTAAGCTACTTCCATTCTTAGAGATGGATTGCTCACTACCGATAAGTCAATCGAAGGAGAAATCAATTGATCTACTCCACCCTCATAATTGTTATTGAGGTTATTCACCCAAACAGAAGCACTACCGGTCTTTGCTGCAAAGGGAACCCTTGCCCAAGTTGGATTGCCAGATGGACTAACAACCTCCCAGTCGTTGGCAAAAGTATTTACGTTTTCAAAGCTTTCGGTGTATCCAAATCCTAGAAGAGAAGCATTGTTAGACCCCACATGAACGTAATCCGGTAAAACTAGGCTGTCTATTCCACTAGCATTACTCACTCGTAAAATTACGTCATACTCTCCTGCAGTATTGTAAGTAATAGTTGGGTTGGCTTGCGTAGAAGTACTTGGTGTACCTCCCGGGAAGCTCCAACTGTAGGTGGTAATAGGTCCTCCATAACTGTCTTCTGTGAATGAAAGTTGACCACCTTCGCAAATAAATTTATCGAAATCTTGTACCTCAGCTACGGGCACACAAGGAGGTGCAGTGTAGCCGTCATTTGTGCCTGTTTGAATTAGGTTTGCATTGGTTACCAAACTAGAAAGTTTAGTATAAGAATTGATAGCAGAATAAATTCGATTCTTTTGAATGGGCGTAAACATTCCCAAACAACTCAATCCATATCCCATGTAATTTTCTAACTGATCTGGCACATTAGAACTAAAAGGATTAGGATTAGAACCTATTCCGCCTGAAGCGTCGTTTGAACATGAGTTAATTGAAAAACTACAAGAGTTATTATTATCATCAAACTGAGGTGGTGTATCGCAAACAAAGTCTCCCGATGCATGACAAAAGGACCCACAACCACCTTGGAAGGGGTGGTATAAATTTAAGCAATGTCCTATTTCGTGGGTTACGGTTCGCCCATCTGTTCCAGAAGCTGCTTCTATGCTACCCCATTGGTCAGATCGAACCACCAAGCCATAAGTACTAGCACTTCCTGAACTTGGGGGAGGAAACTGAGCAAACCCAAGTGTATTTCCCGGTCCGCTACTTTGAATTGAGTTTACGATCCAAACATTTAAATAGCTGAATGGATCCCAACCAATAAGTTGTTTTGGCTCATTTCTTTTGTTGAATGTAAAATATGAGTTTGTTCTAGTAATTCCTTCCGTACAATTTCCATTTGGGTCTAACTGGGCTAAACGAAATTCAATGTCCACATCGGCAACTAGGTTTTGATAGATAGAACGAATAGCTGAAGTATCTGAATTTAATTTTTGAAAATCTTCATTGATTATGTCAAGTCCATCTAGGATTTGAGTTTTGGAAATGTTACCAATTCCATTGTAATGAATCACATGAACCACTACCGGAATTACGTAAGTCGTATTGTTTTTATTCCCATCAGGGGTTTGCTCATAGGTTCGAGCAAATCGAATCATTTCTTCTTGGTATTCAGCTTTTAAGTCGGGATGAGCTTGATGATACTTCTCTAGTTCTTCGTCTGTGGCGCACCACTCGCTTTGTGCTTTAGAAATAGTTAGCGTTAGAAAACTTATGACTAAAAGGGATATAATTTTCTTCATGAATATTGACTTAATAGTTGAATAGGTTCTTCTTGATTAAATAGCTTATCAAAATTACGGATTATTTTGTCCGCGATTTTTTCAGCACTTTTTAGTTCATTTTGTTCTTTTAGTGACTTAAACCTTTGCAATTGAGAAAAATGCCCCTCATTCGCTTGTCGAATTTCTGCTTGCATTTCGGTGTCAATTACTCCGGGTGAAATTGTAAGTTGCTTTATTGAAACAGCTTCATTCAATTTTAGTTCTTCTTCAAACACTCTAGAAGCCATGTGCAAGGCTGCTTTAGAGGCACAATATTGACCCCAACCGTCTATGGGCCTTTCTCCTGCTCCTGAACCAATGTGTAAGACGTATTTCGCCTGCTTTTCGTTGCAGTTCGCCCGGACAAACTGATTGGTTAAAAACAAAGGAGCGGTAACATTAACGTTCATTATAGACTGTAGGGAATCTAGACTCCAATTCCCCAAATGTTTTACTTCGCCTAAAATACCGGCATTGTTATAAAGTAAATAAGCATCTGCTTGGGGGTTAAAGACAAACTCAAACTGACTCAAGCTAGAAAAATCGTTAAGGTCTAGCTCAATATGTTGGTAATTTTTTGATTCAATAGTAGAAGTACGACTAATTCCAACTACAAGATCTCCTTGCTTTAGGTGAGCTTCTGCAATGGCTTTTCCTAAACCCTTGCTTGCTCCGGTTATAAACACTTGTTTCATACTTTCAATTAAGCAAATTCTAGCGCCGACTCCAAGTCAGTAAGCAAATCATTTACTTCTTCAATCCCGACACTTAAACGAATGGTGCTATCTAAAATCCCTTGCTCCTCTCTTTCTGCTCTAGGCACAGAGGCATGAGACATGCTTGCAGGATGAGCGCACATAGACTCTACCCCGCCCAAAGATTGGGCGATGGTAAAGACTTCTAATTTCGACATTACCTTGAAAGCACTTTCTTGTTTTGCGTTCTTCAACTCAAAAGACACCATGCCACCAAAATCCTTCATTTGTGTCTTGGCAACTTGATGCCCTTGATGGGAGTCAAAACCCGGCCAATAAACCGTATCTACTTTAGGGTGCTGTTTTAAATAGGCGGCAACTTGGGCGGCATTCTCGCAATGTCTTTGCATTCTAAGGTGTAGGGTTTTAATTCCCCTAAGTACTAAAAAACAATCTTGAGGGCCGGGAATCACGCCACTATTTTTCTGAATTTCATACAATTGATTGGCGAGAGTTTCGCTATTTGTGGCCAAGGCACCCATGATAACATCTGAATGACCTGCTAAGTATTTACTCACCGAATGCATCACAAGGTCAGCCCCCAATGCCAAGGGGTTTTGCAAATAGGGAGAGGCGAAAGTATTATCCACTGCCATGATTATTCCATGTTTTTTGCTAATCTCAGCAGCAGCTTTCAAGTCAATAATTTTCAAGGTAGGGTTTGAAGGTGTTTCAAGCCAGAGCATTTTTGTCCGCTCGCCAATCGCTTCCTCTAAGTTGGCCAAATCATCCATGGAAATGAATTTAAACCGAAGTCCAAATTGCTCATACTGTTGGAAAAAGAGCCGGTAAGTGCCCCCGTAAATGTTTTGAGTCGCAATTACCTCATCTCCTTGTTTCAGTAATTTCAAAGCTGCGTCAACGGCTGCCATTCCGCTTGCAAAGCAATAAGCTTTGTCGGCAAGCTCTAACGAGGCAATGTTTTCTTCTAAGGCTTTACGCGTGGGGTTTTCAGTTCGAGAGTATTCGTAACCCTTATGCTCTCCGGGATAGGTTTGGACAAAAGTAGAAGTCTGGTAGATGGGTGTCATAATGGCGCCACTTTCTGCATCGGGCTTTTGCCCAGCATGGATTGCTCGAGTACCAAAACCCATTTTATTTTTAGCCATGAAGTTTATTTTTAGTGGCCCTAAATTAAGGAATCTAAGCAGGAAGCAGCTTTATTGGACCTACTCCTAAACGTGAGTTCTCCGAATCCATCGAGGCAGAATCACCGCCCCAATAAAAAGGTAAGGGTAATAACTCACCAAGCGCCAAAGTGCGGCTAAAGTTCCGGCTAAGCCGATGGGAATAAAGGCTTTCAAAAATCCGGAAAAAGCTATTTCAGCTACGCCGGTACTTCCCGGCGTAGGACTGATCAACATAATCACCCACATAACCAGCTGTCGGGCATAGATCATTAAATGGTCTTGAAAACTTACACTTACAAAGGCCAAGATCAAAAAGTTTACTACCCAATACCTGGCTGTCCAGGATAACAAAGTAGCTCCAAACGCTTTTAACCAAAAACTAAGGGGTTTGCCTTTTAACTCTTTAGAAGTCACCATAATGTCGTCGCCGGTGTCGCTTGCATCATGTCTCCATTTTCGCAAAAAAGGCAGGCGAAAAACCTGCAGTAAAATCCATTTAAAACCCCGCGGACGCCAAAATACAGCAAATGTGATCATTGAAGTAAGCAGTAAGATAAAGAAGTAACCGGCCACAAAAACACCCTGAATCCCATACTTCCCAATAGCTCCATCCAAGGCTTCGGTAGGCAATTCAATATCAAAAATACTAGTGTAGCCAACCATTAAAATAATGATCGGTACGGTAATAATGTAAAACAATTCATCCAATAATGCAGAAGTCATCACCACGGCTGTGCTGCGACCGATCTTCACGCCTTCTTTGTTCACAATGTAAATCGCTACCCCAGACCCTCCCACAATAGAAGGGCTGATGGCAGATGCAAATTCCCACAGCATAATAGTGTCAAAACTGTGTCGCCAAGAGATTTGGTTGTCAGTTAAAACCCGAATGCGATACATGTAAGCTAAATCGCGGGTAGCCATCATCAAAATTGCTACAAACACCCAAACAGTAGATTGCCAAGTCCAATCAATGGCCTCAAAGTTCTTCATTTCAAAGTTTCTCGCTACCAAATAGGTGGCCACAGCTAAACCAATGGCTATGGTAATGGCAATGCGAGTGGGTGAAAACAGTTTAAGTGCTTTGGGATTTTCTGACATCCGATGCTCGTTCTATCTTACTTTTGTGCTTTTAATTTTTGGCTTATGAAGAAAGCATTTTACCTCTCTACTTGTTCTACCTGCAAGCACATTTTAAAAGAAGTTGAACTTCCCAAAAATGTTGAGCTGCAAGACATCAAAACTAACAAAATTAGCCCTGAAGAATTGGACAAAATGAAAGACTTAAGTGGAAGCTATGAAAGTTTGTTCAGCCGCAGGGCCATGAAGTACAAAAGTATGGGGCTGAAAGATAAAAGCTTAGGCGAAAACGATTACCGTGATTTGATTCTAGAAGAGTACACTTTTTTAAAAAGACCGGTTGTAGTCTTAGATGAGCAGATTTTTGTTGGCTCATCAAAAAAAACCGTTGAAAAACTCAAAGAAGCCTTCGCTTAAATGCCGAACAAAAAGCTTATTTGGGCGCACCTTGCCCTGCTTGGTGCCAACATTATTTACGGGGTAAATTACTCTGTAGCCAAAGAGCTAATGCCTCAATACCTCTCTCCTTTTGGTTTTATTTTTTGTCGGGTATTAGGCGCCCTGCTGCTTTTTTGGCTGTTTACCTCTTTTCAAAAACAGGAAAAAATTGGCCGAAAAGATTGGTTCAGACTAGCCGCTTGTGGCTTATTTGGCGTGGCTGGGAATCAACTCATGTTCTTTTATGGCTTAAACCTGACTAGCCCGATCAACGCAGCTATTATCATGACCAGCAATCCCATTTTGGTTTTGATCATGTCGGCTTGGCTGATCAAAGAGCGCATTACGCCCGTAAAGGTGGCCGGCATTTTTTTAGGTTTAGCAGGAGCAGCCGGATTGATCTTACAAGGTAAAGAGCTTAGTGTAACTTCTGACAACTTCTTGGGTGACCTTTTCATCTTCCTCAATGCCACCTCTTATGCGGTTTACTTAGTTTTAGTGAAACCTTTAATGAGTCGATACAAGCCCATCACCGTCATCAAATGGGTATTTCTTTTTGGTTTTCTTTTCGTCACTCCCTTCGGCTTTCAACAGTTCACAGAAGTGCAATGGCACACTTTTGACTCCTCTGTTTGGGCCTCCTTCCTCTTTGTGGTTGTGGGTACCACTTTCTTGGCCTATCTCTTCAACATTTACGGCTTAAAGCAATTAAACCCCTCGGTAGTCAGCACTTACATCTATTCTCAACCGCTTATTGCAACTGTGGTTGCTTTAATGCTCGATCAAGACCGCTTGGATTTAGTAAAAATCGTATCCGCTGCTTTCATTTTTGCCGGGGTATATCTGGTAAGCGTTCGTAAGCGTCAAACGCCTGCAAATGCCTAAATTTGCGGCCTAAAGAAATTTTATGATTCAATCTATGACCGGTTTTGGGAAAGCCGAAGGTCAAATCGCTGATAAAAAAGTCATTATTCAACTCAAATCGTTGAATAGCAAACAGTCTGACATTAATGTAAAGCTGCCAAATGCTTTTAAAGAAAAGGAGCTGCCTTACCGCAAGCAACTGCACGAAAAGCTCGGTAGGGGAAAAGTTGAAATGTACCTCAACTATGAAGATGTTTCAGAAAGTGGCGGCTATCGAATCAACGAAAAAGTATTTAAAGCCTACTACCAACAACTTCAAGAGTTAGAAACAGAACTAGACGCCAAGTCAGCAGACTTAAGTAGCATTGTGAGTCGATTCCCGGAAGTGATTCAGACTGAGGAAGCCGAACTTCAAGCTAAGGAATGGGAAGCAGTTGAAGGCATTTTAGGGGAAGCGATTCAAGAATTGATTCAGTTTAGAACCCAAGAAGGAGCAAGCCTACAGGCCGACTTAAAAAGTCACATTGAAAGTATTCTATCGCTTTTGCAAGAAGCCTTGAAGTATGAAAATGAGCGAATCGAGATTGTGAAACAACGACTGCAGAAAAACCTAGAAGAATCGGAGCAGAAAGAAAAGATCGATCAAGACCGCTTTGAACAGGAACTTATTTTCTACATGGAGAAATATGATGTTTCAGAAGAAAAAGTTCGCTTGGAAGCGCACTGCAACTACTTTTTAGAGGTAATGGAAGCCAAAGCCGGCCAAGGCAGAAAGCTAGGATTTATTGGCCAAGAAATTGGGCGTGAAATCAACACCTTAGGCTCGAAAGCCAATCACGCGGAAATGCAGCGCTTAGTAGTACAAATGAAAGATGCCTTAGAAAAAATCAAGGAACAAGTTTTAAATGTATGGTAAAAGGAAAGTGCGTCATCTTTTCAGCCCCCTCCGGATCTGGTAAAACCACCTTGGTTCGCCACTTATTGGAACAAGATTTAGGCTTGGAGTTTTCCATTTCGGCTTGCACTCGAGCTCCTCGGGGAGAAGAAAAAGACGGCAAAGACTATTATTTTTTAAGTCTCGATGAATTTAAAAACCGCATAGAAAAAGAAGATTTTGTAGAATGGGAAGAAGTCTATTCCGACCATTTTTACGGCACATTAAAAGCCGAGATTGAACGCATTTGGAAAAACGGAAAAACGGTGATATTCGACGTTGACGTAGTGGGCGGATTGAACCTCAAAAAGTATTTTGGGAAACAGGCATTGGCCATTTTTGTGATGCCGCCTGATATTCCTACCTTAGAAAAAAGACTTCGCGGAAGAGGAACCGATGAAGAGGAGCGCATTCAAAAAAGACTGAGCAAAGCCAAGCAAGAACTGATTGTGGCTGATCAGTTTGACCATATTATTTTGAACGATGATTTGGAAGTAGCAAAACAAGAGGCAGAAAAGTTAGTTAAGCAGTTTATTTAAATATATTGATTGTCTGTAAAGATTAACCTAACGTTTTGAAAAGGATCGACCCTATCATTTTAAGTTACGAAAAGATGACCATTTTCATAATTTAAAGATGGAACGAACTAAATGGAGCTAATGATTGAAGAAGCTCACACGATTGATTCGGGTGAGATCACTGAAATCATCGCCATTTAGGAGCGGAAGACTTAAATTAGGAAACAGGTCTAGATTTTTTTCTTACTTTTTTCACCTTGCCTATGCCGAAAGTAGCAATTCGGCTACTGCAGGCAGGTCAATGGAAAAAAGTAAAAATAAATTAAAGTGTAGTATAGGTCTCATAGTTAACAATTTGTAGAGACCTTAATCACTAGAAGTAAATTAGCGGATATTCAAATAAAGCAAAGAAAGTATGAAAGTCGGATTGTTTTTTGGAACCTATAATCCAGTTCATGTTGGTCATATGGTAATTGCCAATTACATGGTTGAATTTACCGACCTGGATCAGGTATGGATGGTGGTTACCCCGCAAAACCCCTTCAAGCAAAAAGAGTCGATGCTCAAGGATTACGACCGTTTGCATTTAATGCGCTTGGCCATTGGCGATGACAAACGCTTAAAAGCCTCTGACATTGAATTTGGTCTTCCTCAGCCCAACTACACAGCTGACACTTTGGTATACCTAAAAGAAAAGTTTTCAGATCATGATTTTGCCTTGATCATGGGCGCCGACAACCTCAATCACTTTCACAAATGGAAAAACCACGAAGTGATTTTAGAAAACCACGACCTTTATGTTTATCCCCGAATGGATTCAAATGAAGGTGGTGAATTACGACAGCACTTTAAAGTCAACTATGTAGAGGCCCCGGTAATGAAAATTTCTTCGTCTTTTATTCGCAAAGCCATTGGTGAAGGCAAAAATGTAAACCACTACATGCCCAAAGAGGTGGCTGATTATGTGGTTGAGATGAATTTGTATACATAGGTGAGCGTTAGATAATTTTTGTTTCCTAATTTTAACGAAAACCGATGATGGTCAAACTACTAGCCCTTTTCTGTTTGCTTGGTTTTCTTTTTGCTACTACTTGCAAGAAAGATGAAGATGATTGCCATAAAGAAATCAAAGTCCAAAACAACTCAGATAGCACAGTAATTATAAGTCAGAAAATTTTTGGTACTACTGAGACTTGTATTTTAACAGGTAGTGAAATACAATCGGGCGAAAACTACACATTTGATTTACTAAGATGATGCTATGAAAATGCGCTGTCTGATGGGAGAACAGAAGAAATTTACGTTGTCGCACCTTACAAGATTAATGATGATTTTAACGATTGTGATTCTATAGAAGTATACAACCATGTTCTTAAAAAATTCAACTTAAGTCTTGATGATTTAAGAGCAACAAACTTTACGGTTTACTATCCTTAAAAAATTATGAAGCCGACATTACCCATGAGAAAGACAGCTTTATTACTTCCGCTACTGCTTATTCTAGCTGCTTCTCAATGCAAAAAAGAAGATAGTGACTGTCATAAGACAATCGTAATCACAAACCTTTCTAATGAACCAGTAATTTATTCAACTATACTCTATGATGGTTCAAACTCTTCAGATTGTCTACTCTCAAAAAGATCGACTCTTGCAACAGGAGAAAGTTTTGAGGAAAATTTAAGGGTTTGTTGGGAGGATGAATTAACAGTAAGAAAATTCAAATTTTATATTGTGGATACTGCGGGATTTAATGATGATGGCTTTTATACCTGTGACTCCATAGAGTTTAAAAATGCAGTATTGCGCAAATATGAGCTCAACTTAGAAAACTTAAAAGCAACAAACTTTACGGTTTACTATCCTTAAAAATTCCATTACCAAAGCAGCAAGTTTTCTTTGTTATCCGCAGAGCCATTGGTGAAGGCAAAAATGTAAGCTATTCCCTGCCAAAAGAGGTGGCTGATTATGTGGTGGAGATGAATTTGTATCGACAAGATAGGCCACGAATCTTCCTAAGGCAGACAAGTAGCACGAATAATTGTGCTTAAGTGTGGTTGACAACTAGACGAAACTTATTCAGGAATCCGTTTAGCCTTAATAGTTAAGCCAGCACCGCCTTCATCATTCCCTCAAATATTTTCAAGCCATCGGTATTGCCCAATTCAGGATCAGCGGCTCTTTCGGGGTGTGGCATCATGCCAAATACGTTTTTGCCTTCGTTGCAAACTCCGGCAATATTTTCCAAAGAACCATTGGGGTTGGCCAAGTCATTCACTGCTGCATTTGCATCACAATAACGGTAAATAATTTGCTGCTTGTCGTTCATTTCTTTCAGCATCTCCTCGGTGGCAAAATAGCGTCCTTCGGCATGCGCAATCGGAATCTTTAAGGCTTCTTCTGTGTTTACGCCCGCATTGATAATGGAAGCATTGTTGTCTGCCTTTAGGAATACATTTTTACAGACAAACTTTTGGTGATTGTTGTGCAATAAGGTCCCTGGTAATAACTTCGATTCACACAAAATTTGAAAACCGTTGCAAATACCCATCACATAACCGCCTTGCTTGGCATGTTCCATTACTTCCTTCATAATGGGGGAGTAATTCGCTATGGCCCCGGAACGCAAATAATCCCCGTAAGAAAAACCACCCGGTAGCACAATAAAGTCTGCTCCTTTTAAGCTGTGGTCTTTATGCCACAAACGCTCTACTTGGTAGCCCATTATACTTTCCAAAACATAGATCATGTCTTGGTCACAGTTCGATCCCGGGAAGGTAATTACGCCAAACTTCATGCTTCAAAAATTTTGCACAAAGTTAGTGAATTCTGTGCCGCTTCTAGCCCAAAATTTCGGCAGTTATTTCCAACAATACCGCAATTAAAATTGAAAGTTGAACCAACCAAGGTCGTTTTGCAGATTGCAGAAACCAAGGGTAGAAAAAGGAAAAAGCAGCCGTCAATAAAAGTAATGACAAAGGGTTCGACCAAAATAGGAAAGCCTGCAGAAGGCTTAATCCTAAGAAAGTAAAAATCACATTCAATTGATTGCGGCTTCGAACCACCAGTTTGGATTGAACTCCCAAAGCTGAAAAAACAGAGAGTAAAGCAATGATAGAGGCAATAGCTGCACTCGCCGTATGAAACCAAGTGGTGGAAAGTGTTTGGAAGGGCGGAAGGCTTATTTGCCAATTAGGCCAGACTACACTTTGATCAAATAAATAACTTATTCCCACAAAGTAATACCAAGGTAAACTTAAGGCCACTAAAAGAATTAAATGTTCTTTTAGTTTAAAGGGACGAAAAAAGCTAAGGGCGATAAAGGGGATAAAAGTGAACAGCAGTAATTGAAAAGCAACTAAACTTGCCCCTCCAAAACACAAGCCCGAAAGAAAGAGCGGCATGGCCACTGAAGCTTGTTGATGAATCTTCAACAATTGCCTAAAACCAATAAAAAGAAGAAAAACACCCAAGGCAGTTTCTAAAGCAATCCACTGATTACCGATAAACAATAAAAATAAAATCGCGAAAGCAAAGTAATTTAAGCCACGATGCTCAGGTAATTTGTGTTTTTGCAAAAGAGTTGAAATGTAAAACAAAGTCCATAAAAACAATAGCCAGGAGAGAAGACTTGCCGTAGAAGAAGAAAAGTAATTGCTGAAATGGATAAACCCAATTTGATCTGCTTCTGCATCCAACTCCCAATTATTGCTTGCTAAGCGCCACAAAAACAAGCTTAAAACAGCCACTACGGCAAAACCATTTAAAAAAGAAGAAAGCGCTTTTTGATTCATATGCTTAAACTGGGCTTAAAGATACACAGATGCAGGAGTAGACTTCCACATAAAAAAGTAGATTCTGTGCATTCCTATTGCCTTATTTAATATTTTTGTGGGAACAAAATTCGAACTAATGACTTGGAATGAACTTGTATACAGCTTAGGCGATCTTTTAGAGTGGACTTTTGGAATTCTACCTCCTTTAGGAAACCTTCCCAACATATTGTTTACAGCTGTAATTTTCGGTGGTTTGGTCTATTGGCTAATTCAGCTTAAAAAATACAAAGCTGAAGCTGAAAGAACCGGTGGCATGGAGTAACTACAACTCTTCTGCCTTAATAAGGTCAAAGCCAATATCTCTTCTGCAATACTTTTCTTCAAACAGAATGCGATCTGCATTGCGGTAACTTTTCGCCAATGCATCTTTAAAGTTTTCGCCCATGGCGGTAATAGCAATTACACGTCCTCCATTGGTCAACACTTTATCGCCGCTTACTTTAGTGCCGGCATGAAATAAAATCGCATCGGCTACTTCATCAAAACCCTGCATTTCCTTTCCTTTCTCATAAGCTTCCGGATAACCACCAGAAACTAACATAACGGTAGTGGCCGCTTCCTCTTCAAATACCACTTGTTCTTTTTCTAACTCTCCTTTAGCACAAGCTTCTAAATGCGCAGCCAAATCTGACTTGATACGAGGCAACACCACCTCTGTTTCAGGGTCTCCCATTCTCACATTGTACTCGATCACATAAGGATTCCCTTTTACGATCATTAAACCAATAAAGAGGAAGCCATGGTAATCAAACCCTCTTTCTTGTAAACCCTTTACACTTGGTTTTACAATACGCTCTTCAATTTTTTGCATTAATTCCTTATTGGCAAAAGGGACCGGTGAAACAGCTCCCATACCACCGGTATTCAAACCGGTATCGGCCTCGCCAATTCGTTTGTAGTCTTTGGCTTCGGGAAGTATCTTGTAATCTTTCCCATCAGTTAAAACGAAGACAGACATTTCAATACCATCCAAGTACTCTTCAATGACTACGTTTTGGCTGGCTGCGCCAAACTTCCCGTCCACAAGCATGTTCTTGAGTTCGGTTTTTGCTTCTTTTAGCTCTTTTAAGATCAGCACCCCTTTACCGGCCGCTAAACCATCGGCTTTTAACACATAGGGAGGCTTGAGTGATTCAAGAAAGCGGTAGCCTTCTTCTACTGTATCAGCTTGAAAAGATTGGTAACGAGCGGTGGGAATGTTAAACTGCGCCATAAAGTTCTTGGCGAACTCTTTACTTCCTTCCAACATGGCAGCTTCTTTTGCAGGCCCTATTATAAGTAAGTTTTGATACTCTTTTTTTGATTTAAAGAAATCACAAATGCCGTTTACTAATGGGTCTTCAGGGCCTACCACCAACATATCAATAGTGTGCTCTTTCACGGCCTCTGCCACCGCCTCAAAATCTGAAGGATTGAGGTTTAGGTTGTTTCCTAGATCTAGTGTTCCCGCATTTCCGGGCGCTATAAAAACTGCCTTAACTTGCTCGCTTTGCTTGATCTTCCATGCCAAAGCATGCTCTCTTCCACCGGAGCCTAAAATGAGTACGTTCATCTAAATTTCTTTTTTGCAAAGAAACGAAATGCGTGTAGAAAAATAGCGTTAATCGGTGAGCTCTTCGTACTCATCTTGCACCCACTTCACGTATTGCTTATCAAAAGTAAAGCCCTTGTCAGGATCTTCGATGTAAAGCTTTGCCACCGGAGGTATCATGGTCTCGTCAACCCGATTTTCGTCTAGCTTGTAAAGCTCAATATCCAATTGATAAAAATATCGTCCGTCAATGGTTTCTCCTTCCGGCGCTAAGCCAATAACCCCTACCGATTTATCAATGTAGCCTTCTTTGAAAAAGGCAACATTGTAAACTGCACCTAGTCTTAGGTTGGCTTTGTAAGAGCCGTTTCTTCTGGTAGTAAAATTGATGATAGTGTCTTGTTGATCACTTATGATTTCTACTTCCACCCCTTCAAGCAAATTATCTTCGTGCACTACTCTACCATGAAGCATTAGCATACCATTTTGTGCGGTGGCTAATTTTGCTCCCATCACAAGCAATAAAATCAAACAAAAACTCTTCAGCAAGTCGCTCATTACACTTAATATACTGAAAAGGTGCGGCTATGGTTTTCTAAAGACCCAATAACACCTCTTCGGGATCCTTTCCGCCAAAAATTATTCGAGAAGGATTTTCAATCATTTCCTTGATCTTCACCAAGAAGCTCACCGATTCTTTTCCGTCAATAATTCTGTGGTCGTAAGACAAGGCTACATACATCACCGGACGAACAACTACCTCCCCATTAATCGCTACAGGGCGCTCAACAATGTTGTGCATGCCCAAAATAGCTGACTGTGGTGGATTAATGATTGGCGTACTCATCATGGAGCCAAAAACACCTCCATTGGTAATGGTAAAGGTTCCGCCGCTCATTTCATCCATCGACAATTTCCCATCTCTGGCTTTTAAGGCTAACCTTTTCACTTCGGCTTCAATTTCTGCCAAGCCCATTTGCTCTGCATTTCGAATCACCGGTACCATTAATCCTTTCGGACTGCTTACCGCAATTCCTACATCGGCATAGTCGTGGTAAACGATTTCATTTCCATCAATCATGGCGTTAACTGCCGGGAAATGGTTTAGCGCTTCGGTAACGGCTTTGGTGAAGAAGGACATAAATCCCAAGTTCACATCATGGTGATCGCGGAATTTCTCTTTGTATTTCGACCGAAGATCCATCACCGGCTTCATGTCAATTTCATTGAAGGTAGTTAACATGGCCGTTTCGTTCTTCACGGAAACCAAACGCTCTGCTACTTTTCTTCGTAAAGAAGACATTTTCTTGCGTTCTTGCTCACGACTTCCACCCCAACCTTGGGTAGATTCTGCCGGCAATCCTGCTGCCATGGCATTTACTACATCTTGCTTGGTAATTCTTCCTCCTTTTCCACTACCCGAAACTTGTGAAGCAGATACCTTGTTCTCCTTCATGATCTTGCGAGCTGCTGGCGAAGGGTGACCTTTAGCATGGCTTGATTCCGCCTCTTTCGACGTATCTTCTTTCTCTACTTTGGCCTCAGACTTACTCTCCTTCTTTTCTTCTTTTTTCTCGGTCTCAGTTTCCTCTTCTTTTTCTTCTTCTTTCCCTTCTGGTGCTTCCGCTGAAGTGTCTATTTCAGCCACTACTTCGCCAACCTCAACGGTATCGCCTTCTTCGGCTTTAAAGGTTATGGTTCCGCTAGCGGTTGCCGTTAACTCTAAGGTTGCTTTGTCAGAATCTATTTCTGCAATTACATCATCAATTTCCACATAGTCACCGTCGGCCACGGTCCATGAGGCTATATCTACTTCCGAAATCGATTCTCCGGGACTTGGAACTTTAACTTCTTCCATGCTCATTTTTTCTTGCTTTAGCTTGGTTTATGATTCGACCATTGAATATTTAAAAACTTCTTCTAGAATGGCATTTTGTCTTCTTTCAAACACCAATGAAGAACCTGAGGCCGGACTTGCACTTGCCGGACGGGAAATCACTTTCCATTCGGCAGCTTGCTCGGTAGTGGTTTTAATAAACCGCCATGCACCCATGTTTTCCGGCTCTTCTTGAACCCAAAGTAAGTTTTCGTAATTCTTGTATTTCTTTAATAGCTTATTAAATTGCTTTTGAGGGAAAGGATACAGCTGTTCGATTCGCACAATGGCAATGTCTTTAACTCCTTCTTTCTTCCTTTTTTTATGAAGCTCGTAATAAAGTTTTCCCGAACAGCAAACTACTGTTTTTACCTCTTTTTGCACCACTTCTTCATCGGGCAAAATTTCTTGGAACTTCCCTTCTGCTAGCTCTTCGGTGGTAGAAACTACTTCGGGGTGACGCAGCAAGCTTTTTGGAGTAAAAACGATCAGAGGTGTTCTAAACTCGCGCTTCAACTGTCTTCGTAAGGCGTGGTAAAAGTTAGCCGGTGTAGTAATGTTTGTTACTTGCATATTGCGGTCGGCACAAAGGGTTAAATACCTCTCCATTCGCGCGCTTGAATGCTCCGCTCCCTGACCTTCATAACCGTGAGGCAACAACAATACGATTCCACTTTTGCTGTTCCACTTGTCTTCTGCGCTGCTTAAGAATTGATCTATAATAATTTGAGCGCCATTGTTAAAGTCACCAAATTGGGCTTCCCAAATAGGGAGCGCATTAGGCGAAGCCATAGAGTAGCCGTATTCAAACCCAAGCACTGCGTATTCTGACAACAATGAGTTGTAAATCTCAAAATTTGCTTGTTTATCGCTAATGTGGTTCAAGGGTATGTATTCTTCTTCTGACTCCTCTATTTTCAACACTGCATGACGGTGAGAGAAAGTCCCTCTTTCCACATCTTGTCCGGTCATACGTACCGGATGACCTTCGTCTAATAAAGTGGCATAGGCTAAAAGCTCGGCCATTCCCCAATCCAATTGATTGGTTTCTGCGAGCATCTTGCTGCGCTCATCCATTAACTTCCTAGATTTTTTAAAGAAGGTTTTATTCTCATCAAGGAAGGTGATCTTCTCTCCAATTTCCATCAATCGTTTATGGTCGAAAGAGGTATCTGGTGACTCTTCAAAATCTTCTAAGGTAGAAGAACGTATTCCTTTCCAATTCTCTTCCAAGAAGTGAGAGATGTGGGCTTTATCAATTTCTTTGGATTCTGCCAAGCGCTTTTGCAGCATATCGTTGAAGCCCTTTTTCATTTCTGCCGCTTCACTTTTCGACATCACCCCTTCTTCAATTAAACCCTCTAGGTAAAGTTCTCTTGGGTTTTGGTGCTTTGAAATGGCTTTGTATAAAATAGGCTGTGTAAAGCGAGGCTCATCTCCTTCGTTATGCCCGTATTTTCGGTAGCAAAGTAGGTCTACAAAAACGTCTTTCTTATACTGCTGACGGTACTGCAAAGCCAACTTAATGGTGTGTACTACAGCTTCTACATCGTCTCCATTGACATGGAACACCGGGCTTAAAGTTACTTTGCCAACATCGGTGCAATAAGTTGAAGAACGACCATCTAAGTAATTAGTAGTAAAGCCAATTTGATTGTTGATCACAATGTGAATGGTTCCACCGGCTCGATAAGCATCTAATCCGGCCATTTGAATCACTTCATAAACCACACCCTGACCGGCGATGGAAGCATCTCCATGAATCATGATGGGCGCAATGCGATCTTCTGTTTCTAAGTAATCGTCAATTTTTGCTCTGGCAATTCCGTTCACAATAGGGTCAACCGCTTCTAAATGCGAAGGGTTTGGCGAAAGCGTAAGTTTTACATCGGTGCCATTATCGGTTTGAATGTCACAAGAATAACCCAGGTGATACTTTACATCACCGTCAAACAAATTGTCTTCGTACTCTTTGCCTTCAAACTCACTAAAAATGGCGTCGTAGGTTTTATTAAAAATGTTGGCCAATACATTCAATCGTCCGCGGTGAGCCATGCCCATCACAAACTCTTTAATTCCCATATTAGCGCCCATTTCAATTACGGCATCTAAGGCCGGAATTAAAGCTTCTCCGCCTTCTAGTGAAAAACGTTTTTGACCGACAAACTTCTTGTGCAAAAACTGCTCAAACACCAGGGCTTGACTCAACTTATGCAACATGTGCTTTTTCTCTTCTTTGGAAAACTCCGGTCTGTTTCTATTGCTCTCCAACTTATCTTGCAGCCATTGTACTTTTTCGGGCTTCCGGATATAACGGTATTCCACCCCTATCGAGTTACAATAGGTCTCTTTCAAGTGGTCAACAATTTCATTTAAAGTACTTTCTTCAAGACCAATTTCTTTTGCCGCCTTAAACTTTTGCTTCAAGTCTGCCTCAGTCAAACCAAAATTTTCAATGTCGAGGGTTGGGGTGTACTTTCTTCGGTCTCGAACCGGATTGGTTTTGGTAAACAAATGCCCTCTGGTTCGGTAGCCATTGATCAAGTTAAGCACTTTAAATTCTTTATCGAAATCTAAACCGGGTTCAAAAACTGCCCGATCTGAACTAGCCGCCGGAGCGTCTACTTCCTCATAATTCTTTCTTGCGAATTCAAATCCTTCAAAAAATTTGGCCCAGCCGGCATCTACAGATTTGGGGTCATCGAGATAATTTTGGTAGAGCTCTTCTACGGCAGAAACATCCGCATTACTCAGGTAAGAAAACTTATCCATATAAAGTTATAATGTGATCTATCACGAGACAAAGGTAACCAAAGTATCGCGATTTAGTTTAGGATTTGGCTGCTTAGAATGCTCCTTTTGAAAAGTGTTTTCGCAAGATTACCTTAATCAATTCCCGACGGATGATCAGCTTGGCAATTTCGGCGGAAGCATCGGTTGCTTCTTCGCCAAAGAGCAACTTTTGCACTTTACCTTCTTCTACATCAATGGCATAAAGCAAACTAAAAAAGCGAGCGGCATCTAAATTGAGCATCCGATCTATAATCGGATGTATTTGGTCGTACAGTTCTTGGTATGCGCTTTCAGACTGTCCACTAAAGGTAATCTGTTCGTCAAACCACTGAAAATCCTTGATAATTTGATCAGCTGTAGCCTGAATAATTTCTACTTTTTGATAGTAGACTTCAAGCTTCGATAAATCGGGCAACTCCATTTTGCAAAAATAAGGAGAGAAATGTGGTTAAGGGGAAACTGATTCGAAGGAAGTCTGTTACCTTTAAGCAATGAAGAAAAAGGTATTGATTAGCGGAGGAAGTGGTTTATTAGGCAAACGCCTGAGCCAAATGTTGAAGCAAAGAGATTATTCGGTGAGTCATTTAAGCCGAAGTAAAACAAGCAGCATGGAAGGCGTTTCGGTGATTCAATGGGATGTAAAAAACCAAAAGCTAGAGGCCGAAAAAATTAAAGATTTTGACCATATTATTCATTTGGCCGGAGCCGGTATTGTAGATGAACCTTGGACCGATAAACGCAAAAAGATCATTGAAGAAAGTCGTACCAAAAGTGCTGAGCTTTTAGTGAAAGCAGTTGCCGCCAATACTCAAAAACCCATCAGCTTTGTGTCTGCCTCGGCGGTGGGCTACTATGGTTTTCGCACTCTAGAGAAAGAGTTTCACGAAGAGGACCAAGCAGGACACGACTTTTTAGCTGATACTTGTGTAGCATGGGAAAAGTCGGTAGATGTGATGAAGGAACTAGACATCCCGACCGCTAAAATTCGCATTGGCATTATCTTGAGCGACAAAGGCGGTGCTTTGGCCGAAATGGCAAAACCAGTAAAAATGGGCTTTGGCGCTCCACTTGGCAGTGGCAAACAATACATGCCGTGGATTCACATTGATGACCTTTGTCGCATTTTCATTCAAGCCATGGAAGAAAAATGGGAAGGAGCTTTTAACGGAGGAGCACCCAAGCAAGTCAACAACAAAGAATTTACAAAAACATTAGCCAAGGTATTGCACAAACCCCTTTGGTTGCCCAATTTGCCGGCTTTTGTGATGAAAGTGATCTTAGGAAAAAGAGCACTTTTGGTTTTAGAAGGCAGTCGAGTTTCTACAGAAAAAGTAAAAAAGAAAGGCTTTGAGTTTACCTATCCGGAATTGGAATCGGCTTTGAAGGAGATTTATTTTTAGTTGGCAGACCTTTCAGGTTTTTTGTCGCTCTCGCCTGTCCCTCTTCTGCGTGGGTACTTTTTTCTTGTCCATCTCGATAATATCGCATTGTCAGTTCGAGTGTCCCGATTCTATCGAGATGCCCGCCCGGTAGAACTCCATTCGGACAGGTATCGAGAACAGCAATGCGATCACTCGATGTGACAAGAAAAAACAAACATTCTAGCTAATAAATAGGAAGGTTTAATGCTCCGCCTTACTTGATTAGCAGATTAGTAATTGGCAATTACTCAAACTCCTCTTTGCATCAAAAAATCAGCAAGTTCTATTAAAGGTTCTTTATCAGATTCGGGAAGTTGAATTTGTGCCAAGGCCTGTTGGGCTTTTTCAGAATAGGCTTGCATGGCCATTTGGGTTTTTTCCACTGCTCCTAAAGCGGCAAAGTGCTCTTTTACCGCTAAAATCTTCGCTTCTTCATCTTCAATTTGAAGTGCACTTTCTAAGGCTTGTTTTTCTTTCGCATTCGCTGACTGAAAGGCGGAAAGCAACAAATAGGTTTTTTTATTTGACAGGATATCACCTCCAACTCTTTTGCCAAATTTTTCAGGATCGGCAAAGGCATCTAAATAGTCGTCTTGAATTTGAAAAGCGATACCAAGGTCACGACCAAAATTGTAAAGCAATTCGGCTTCTTTTTCATTTGCTCCCGCGGCAATAGCGCCCAGCTTTAAACTTGCCGCCAAAAGCACTGCCGTCTTCAGTTCGATCATCTTGAGGTAATCGTCAAGGCTTACCTTTTCATCCTTCTCAAAATTCATGTCCATCTGCTGCCCTTCGCAAACTTCTATGGCCGTTTGGTTAAACAAGTCCAATAAGGCGGGCAATTGTTTCGGATTGGCTTTACACAATTGCTGATAGGCTTTTACGAACATGACATCCCCGGATAAAATGGCAATGTGGCGGTTCCACTTTTGGTGGACCGTTTCTTTACCACGACGCAAAGGGGCTTCATCCATAATATCATCGTGCACCAAAGTAAAATTGTGGAATGTTTCTACCGCCAAGGCCAAGTGCAAATGTTCTTCGGCCTTAGCACCAAAAAGCTCTGCTCCCATTAAGGCCAAAGCCGGACGAATGCGTTTTCCGCCCATGCTTAAAGTATAAGAAATGGGACTATAAAGCTCTTTGGGTTCCCCTTGAATGGGATTCTCCAGAATGCTTTGTTCCACTAGCTCAGCAAGCTCTCGCCATTGATGCGCCATGCTACAATATAAATTCCGGGTTTTCTACTAATTTGCTCAAGCCATCTTCTAGAGAAATAGGCTCACGGTCGAGTAACTGCAGCATTTTCTCCGTATCCGGTAAACGACGACTCATGTCTCCTTCTTCCAAAGGCGGCAAGAATGTAATCTTGGATTTAGATTTGGAAACCTTAATGATGGTTTCGGCCAATTCTAGGACTGTATACTCTTTACTTGAACCGATGTTGACCACATCGTTTATAAAACGACCTTGTTGGAAAGCATTAACACAAGCCGCTACATTGTCATTTACAAAGCAAAAAGTTCTGGTTTGGCTACCATCACCGTATATGGTAACATCTTCCCCACGAAGGGCTTGAGCAATAAACTTACTCACGACAAAGTCTTTGCTTTGCATGGGCCCGTAGGTATTGAAAAAGCGGAAAATAGTATGGTCGAGACCGTACTCTTGTTTATAGGACTTCAAAAAGGCTTCCCCCACATTTTTTACAATGGCATAGGGCAAGCGTGAATTCAAGGGAGTGGTATGCTCATTTTGTGGTAATTCAACCGGCTCTCCGTAAACCTCAGAAGAAGAAGAGAAGTACACTCTTTTCACATCGGTGTTTTTGGAAAGATCCAAGATGTTTTTGATGCCGGTAAGGTCTTCTAGAACTAAAACCGGATTTTCTAAGGTGCGCTTTACCCCAACTACGGCGGCATAGTGAAACACATAATCAAAACGAAAGCGAAAGAAAATACTGGAGACATCGCCGAAATTATTAACGTCAGCCTTAATAAAGTGAACATTTTCAACTTTAGGTAAACGTTTTATGTTTCCAGTTAAAAGGTTGTCAACGGCCACAATTCTATTGTTGGGGTCCTTGGCTAATTCATGTACCAAAGAGCTTCCGATAAAACCGGCACCACCGGTAACGAGTATGCTTCGTTTTCCCACTTTAAATAATGTTTAAAAGGTATGTTCCGTAGCCACTTTTTAATAAGGGTTGGGCTAAGGCAGTTAATTGTTCTTTGTTAATGAAGCCTTGCCGGTAAGCAATTTCTTCTAAGCAGCCTACTTTTAATCCTTGTCTTTCTTCTATTACTTCAACAAACTGAGAGGCTTGCATCAAACTGGAGAAAGTTCCGGTATCCAACCAAGCGGTTCCACGATCTAAAATAGCGACTTGCAATTTGCCTCGTTTCAAGTATTCGCGGTTTACATCTGTAATCTCGTATTCACCTCGAGCACTAGGTTCAAGGTTTTTGGCTATTTCGATTACCTCATTGTCATAGAAGTAAAGTCCAGGTACCGCAAAATTAGACTTCGGCTTTTCAGGTTTCTCTTCAATAGAAATTGCCACTTGATTATCATCAAACTCTACTACTCCATAACGTTCCGGGTCAGAAACATGGTAGGCATAGACAATCCCTCCCTCAGGATCGTTATTAGCTTTCAACAACCGTCCTATGCCTGAGCCGTAGAAAATATTATCTCCTAATATGAGTGCTACTTTTTCATTTCCGATAAAGTCTTCGCCAATCACAAAAGCTTGCGCTAAACCATTGGGTTCGTCTTGAATAGCATATTGAAAATCGCAACCAAATTGAGAGCCATCCCCGAGCAATTTCTTAAAGCTAGCGTTGTCATGGGGAGTAGTAATAATCAAGATCTCTCTTATTCCTGCCATCATTAAAATGGACAGTGGATAATAGATCATGGGTTTGTCATAAACCGGCATTAATTGCTTGCTAACTGCCAAGGTTAAGGGGTGTAACCTGGTACCTGAACCACCCGCTAATACTATTCCTTTCATACTCAAATACTTTGTGGTCGAAATTAACTATTCTCTTCGTTCTGTTCTTTTTTTACTTCCAATTCTTCCAATTCAATATCATCTTCTTCATCAACCAACTCTACCAACATTTCTGTTTTAAATGCTTTGGTTGTCAGCCACTTATCAAAAGAAAGAATTAAAGAAGGCAACAACACAAGGTTGGAAGCCATGGCAATTAAAAGCGTTATGGATACCAAAAGACCCAAAGCCACGGTTCCTCCAAACTCTGAAGCGGTAAAAACGCCAAAGCCAAAAAAGAGCACAATGGATGTGTAGATCATGCTCACGCCGGTTTCTCTTAAAGCCAAAAGGCAAGCTTCACGCAAGTTGAGCGAATGCATGCTTAATTCTTGCCGATACTTGGCCAAATAATGAATGGTATCGTCTACTGAAATCCCAAAGGCAATGCTAAAGATCAAGATGGTTGAGGGTTTAATCGAAATGCCAAAATAGCCCATAATACCTGCCGTAAAAACAAGCGGTAATAGATTTGGAATAAGGCTAACCACTACCATACGAGCCGATGAAAACAAGAAAGCCATTATAATGGCGATGAGGACGATGGCGATACCCAAACTCAAGAATAAGTTTCTGACCAAATAGTCAGTTCCTTTTAACCACACAACTGAAGTTCCGGTATACTGCACATCATAACGATCGGCCGGAAAAATGGAGTCAATTCTACTTTCCAAATCTGTCAGTAGCTCTTCCATGCGATTTGAACCTACATCAGCGACCTGAGCCGTAACCCTGGTTACTTGTCTATTGGAGTCTAAATAAGATTTTAACAGATCCTTAGCTGTACCATCTGAAGAAGTAAGGTAAGGGGCTATAAAACTCTGCTCTTGCCGACTCATTAAGTCGTACTTAGAAGGTCTACCTCCGTAATACGATTGTTTGGCAAACTTTAAGCCTTCTACAATCGATAATGGTTTTGAAAACTCAGGGTAACTACTAATTACTTCTTGAAGTTCCTCTATCTTTTTTAAGGTAGATAAACGAGTGGCAGCGCCTTTCTTCTTTGCATCGATGGTTACCTCAAAAGGCAGTACCCCTTTAAAGTTGGATTCAAAAAACTTTAAATCTAGGTAAACGGGGTCTTTGCGGGGCAAGTCATCGGCAATGTTACCGGTCGTTTTCACCAAGGTAGCTCCGTAAATACTGGCAATGGCAATAACAATGGTCACTACAAAAACTGCCTTACGATGTCCGGTTACCATGTTAACCAATTGGTTGACTACGGTGTGCACCCACTTTCTCTCTAAGTGCTTGGTGTGTCTTTCTTTTGGGGGCTTTTGAAAACTTAAGATAATCGGAAGCAGTGTAATGGAAACCAAAAAAACAGAGGCAATGCCAAAGGTGGCAACAATCCCAAACTCAATTAAAATACTACTGTCGGTGAAAATAAATGTGCCAAAGCCTAAAGAAGTAGTGGTATTGGTTAGAAAAATAGCGTTCCCAATCTTTTGAATCACCCGACTTAAAGCCAAAATTTGATTGCCGTGGCGCTTGTATTCTTGATGGTATTTGTTAAGAATGAAAATGCAATTGGGAATCCCAATCACAATGATCAAAGGTGGAATGAGGGCGGTTAAAATGGTAACTTCATAACCGTATAAAACTTGAATTCCAATGGCCCACACTACCCCGATTAGCACGGCAATCATGGACACGAACATGGCTCGAAAAGAGCGGAAGAAAAGCAATAAAATGGTAGCGGTAATTAGAATCGCCAACAAAATAAAGAGCTTTATCTCTTCGCTAACCTTTGAAGTGTTGTTGGCTCTGATATAAGGCAAACCCGAATAATGAACCGTCAAGCCGGATTCTTCTTCAAAAGTTTTGACTTTCTCTAGCAAATCCCCCATCAAAACCCCTCGATCTTTTGAGTCTAATAGATTACGATCTAAGGTTAAAGCCATTAAAGTAGTAGCCTTGTCTTCGCTATAAATAAAGCCCTTAAAAAAAGGTAGATCATAAGCTTTTTCCAAGAGCGAATCGACTGCTTCTTGACTTTGAGGAATAGTTTCAAAAAGTACTTTAGGTGTAAACTCTCGTTCTTTCCTGTTCCGTTCTAGGCTAAAAATCGAAGCCATGGAAAGTACCTCATCAATCCCTTCTATTTGTTTTAAGTCTTTTGCTAGCAGCAGCCACTTTTGAAAGTTCGATACTTCGTATAGTTGAGGGTCTTTTACCCCAATCACCATAATACTGCCTTCTTGACCAAACTGCTCTTGAAAGCTATTAAACTGGATTAAGGTAGAGTCTGTTGCCGGAAGCACTTGAGCCATTTCATAGCTCATTTTTATATCCCGAGCTTTATAGCCAAAAAAGGCCGTCATCAAAACCAAAATGGCAATGATAAAATAGCGTTGTCTTAGAATGAAACTGGAAAAAGTCCCCCACATAATTGAGAAGCACAACTTTGTGTTGTGCGCTAGCCCTAAATTTTTGTAATGCCTGCAAATATCGAAATTAAATCCCTGCCTCGAAAATAGCGAGCTTGCTAAATTGTTAGACTTTATTTGGAAACCCTAATTTCGTAGCATGGAAGTGATTATCCCAGCAAACATCAACGACATCCTTCACCTGCTCGATTTAATTGGGACTTTAGTGTTCGCCATTAGTGGGGCTATGGCTGCTTCTTCTAAAAAACTAGACCTTTTTGGCGCGGCCTTTATTGGCTTTGTAACAGCAGTTGGCGGAGGTACAATTCGAGACCTTTTAATCGGAGACACTCCGGTAGGTTGGATGCAAAATGTTGATTACCTCTTTATTATTCTTGCCGGGGTGGGAATTACTTTTTTGTTTCGCTCTTATGTAAAAAGATTGCGAAAAACCCTCTTTTTATTTGACACCATTGGGATTGGCGTTTTTACTACTTTAGGCTTGAAAAAGGCACTTCTATTTGGTGTAGAGCCTCCCATTGCCATTATGATGGGCATGTTTTCTGCCACTTTGGGTGGAGTAATCCGAGACACCTTAATCAATGAAATTCCATTGGTTTTTAGAAAAGAGCTTTATGCTCTGGCTTGCCTAATTGGAGGAACCCTATTTGTTTATTTGCAAATGTTTGGCCTTAACTTCGAAATCAACACGATTATTACCATATCTACCATCATAGTCATACGCATCATTGCCATTCGTTTTAAAATCGGACTTAGCGGAATTGACGATGGAGCAAAGTTTCCTTTTCGAAAGTCGTAATTGTAATTTAATTCTTGGTATTAAGTTTGATTAGTGAATGCAAATCCCGTCTCGATGAACAAGTATCTTCTCACTCTCATTTTTATCAGCAGCCTTTTTTTAAGCAGCTGCGACAATCAAAAGAAAACCCTTCAAAAGCAGGCTAATAAAGAAGTGAGCTACGCCTCTTATGAAGGTGACTGGAAAGAAATTCAAAAATTAGAACGCCAAGGGTTGGCAAAAAGCATTATCCAAAAAGTTGATGCAGTTTTGGAAAGAGCTTTGGCAGAAGGAAATGCCAATCAAATTTTTAAAGCGCTAGCTTATCGATCAAAGTATGTTCATGAAGTAGAGGAAGAATCTTCTTTTAAGATCATTCAAAACTTTGAAGATAAAATTGAAAGCACTGATCTTCCAACTCAGGCACTTTTGCAATCGGCTACGGCTGAATTATACGTCCAATATTATCAAAACAACCGATGGCAATTCAAGCAAAGAAGCAACACTGAAAGCTATGAGCCCAAAGACCTGAAAAGTTGGAGCTTGGATCAAATCATGCAAAAGGCCTTGCATTATCACCTTGCCGCTCTGGAAGCTGAAGAAGCACTTTTGAGCTACCCTATTTCTACTTTCAATGAAATTCTTCAGCAGCACTCTAATAATATGGAGGGTCATTATTATGCCGAAGCGAAACGACCAAGCTTGTATGAGTTTTTAGCCGCAAGAAGTGTAGCGTTTTTAGAAACTCAATATCAGCAGCAAAGTGTTTCCAGTACTTTATTACCGCTTGACAACAAGCAACTATTCGACCCCTTTGAGTACTTCGTAAAGTTGCCACTTGAACACTCTGACAGTCTTTCACCTGAATGGAATACACTAAAGCTTTATCAGACAATTTTGAAAAATTGCGAAGCTGCCCGGCATGAGCAAGCATTCCTTGACTTTAACTTAATGCGTTTAAACTATGTTCTCCAAATCAGCAAAGCCAAAAACAAAGAATCACACTACCTAGGAGCCTTAAATGAATTGGAAAAATCACAAAGTTGGAATGAAGAGAATTTAGCAGAAATAAAACTAGCGCAAGCCCAATTTCTTTATCGCCAAGGGAATCAATACAATTGGAAAGATAGCAGCAGCCATAAACACCAATGGGACCTAAAATCGGCTACCGAAATTGCAAAAAAATACAAAAGCCAAGACCACTATGCCGGAAAGCGCTTGGCAACGCTCCTGAGGCGAGTGCAGCAGGCTCATTTACAAATTCTGATGGAGAATGTGTACACCCCAGAAAAGCCCGTATTGTTTTACCTAGCGTATCGAAATTTGGACAGTTTAAAATTCAGTTTATACAAGGTTGCTGAAAATTTTAACTTAGGAGAAGTTCGTGACTTTAAAGGACAATTAGCTAAAGTAAAAAAGGAGAAACAAATCCGCACCTGGGCAACCAAAGTTCAAAGCTTAAAAGACTACCAAGTTCACAGCACCGAACTTTACACAGAAAACTTAGCCATTGGAAACTACTACTTAGTCACTGAGCTTCCCGACCAACAAGCAGCGGCTATCACCTCTTTTGAGGTTAGTAATCTTGGGTTTTTAAGTCAACAGGACAGAGAAAATGGGGAAGTGTCGTTTTTAGTTCGAGATCGAGAAAGTGGCAAGGCCTTATCTGGGGCAGAACTGAGAGTGAGCCAAAAGGTATATGACCCTCAAAGCAGAAAAGTTGAACCAAAACTGTTGGAAACTCTTAAAACCAACCAAAATGGAGAGGCTAGTTTTAAGAAAACCACTAATGGAGGCTTTTCTGTTGCCGTAAGTCTGAATGGAGATACCCTATCCAATGAGCCTAGCTTTTACAACCATCGGAACCGACAAACCGACCACCCAAAAATGAAGGCCTTTCATTATACCGATCGAGCTATCTACCGACCGGGCCAAAGTGTTTATGTCAAAGGCATTTGGATAGCCGAGAAAAGCCAAAGCATGGAACCGGCCAATAACCAAACAGTGAGCCTTAGTCTTTATGACCAGAATGGTCAGAAGATACACACTGTGCAAAGCAAAACCAACGATTACGGTTCTTATGAAGCCCAATTTATTTTACCAAAAGGGAAGCTAAATGGCCGCTTTCGAATTCAAGACCAACACGGCAGTAAATACATTCAGGTAGAAGAGTACAAACGCCCTTCTTTTGAAATAGCTCTAAAACCAATTGAAAAACAATATAAAATAGGAGAAGAAGTAGAGCTTAAGGGCCAAGTAAAATCTTATTCAGGGGTAGAGCTATCCGGCTTGAACTTGCGCTATCGAGTTTATCGTAAACCTACCTACCCCTATTGGCCTTTTTACAGCAGTTTCTTCCATCCTTCTCAGAGTCAAGAGATTGCATTTGGAAACCTAAAAAGTGATCAAAATGGGAATTTTGTCATCAATTTTAATGCCCTAGGTGATTCAGACCTGAAGCCAAAGTGGCAAGCCGTTTATCATTATACCGTAGATATAGAAGCCAGTCGCTTAAGCGGAGAAACGCAGGGCATACAAGAAACCATTAGAATTGGTGAGCAGGCTTTATTTCTTAGCTCAAACTTGAGTCAGTGGAATGAATTGGAAGCAGTAAAAAACCTCATCATAGAGGCCAAGAACATTCAAGGAAAAAAGATTCAGGCAAAAGCAGAGCTTGTTTTGAAAAAACTAAAAACGCCTAAAGATGTGCCCTTAGAAAGCTATTGGGGTCAGGTAGATTTAGCTAGCCTTTCTGAAAAAGAGTACCAAAATCTATTTCCACGACGCAGTCCTAAGAAATCGGATGAATTGGCTCAACTGGAAATAGCAAACACGGTGTTAAGTGGACGTATTTCTTGCAATCAAAAGGTAGACTTGATTGGAGATTTAGCCGAAGGAGCTTATGAAGTGAGTGTTAAAAGCACAGATCGCTTTGGTAAAAAAGTTGAATTCTCTCAGCGCTTTGTGATGTTCAATCCTAAAAAACAAGCAAGCCCCTTTCCCACTTTTTTTAAAGCAAAAGCAATCACTCCAAGGGTAGAAGCAGGAGAGACAGCTGAGATCCTTATCAGCTCAGGACTGCGTAATTTGGAAATACTGTATGAAATAGAATTTGAGGGTCAAATCATTCATAAAGAGTGGCTAAAACTTTCGGCAAATCAAAAAATAATTAGGTATCCGATAAAGACAGACCAACAAGGAAAACTTTATTTCCATTTTATTGGAATGCATTCCAATCGAATCATTAAAGAGCAAATTGGGGTAGAGGTTCCCTATAGCTCAAAAAAGCTAAATCTGCGCCTTCACACCTTTAGAAACCTTGTGGAGCCAGGTAGCAAAGAAAAGTGGAGTGCCGAAGTGCAAAATAATAAAGAAGATGGAGTACAAGCTGAAGTATTAGCCAGTCTTTATGACCAATCTTTAGATGCATTTGCTAAAGACCCTTGGCGTTTGAACCTTTATCAAGCTGAGCCTTCTAGATTAAGTTGGATGTCCTATGACTTCACAGTTGTTGGTTCACGCTTTCAATTTTTTCAAGGCATACGATTTCAAGATGCTTACCTTACTTACCCTCAATTAAACTGGTTTGGTTTGCACATGGGCTATTCCGGCTACCGCGGTCAACCTATGATGATGGCAGACAAAGCAAGGGATGATGGAGTCATGCTTGAAAGTGCAAGTCAAGTTTCAAACACTTCAGCCAAATCCGGAGATACGAAAAATGACGAAGAAAAAGAGTCGGTACAAATCAGAAAAAGCTTTGCCGAAACAGCCTTTTTCTTTCCCCAAATGAAATCCGATAAAAACGGAAAACTAAGTTTTGAATTTCAAATGCCGGAAGCTTTGACCAAATGGAGGCTGAGACTTTTGGCTCACGATAAAAACTTAGCAGTTGCATATTTGGACACTACTGTAATTAGCCAAAAGTCATTAATGGTTCAGGCTAATGCTCCACGCTACTTTCGAGCCGGCGACAAAATGCAGTTTAAAGCTGCTGTACAAAACCCATCTAGTGAGGCACAAGAGGTGAATGTAAGCTTGCGTTTTTACAATTTAACCACCGGCAAGCCAATAGAAATTTTCACACAGAATGCGGCTGACCAACAGCTTTATTTGCAAGCTAACGAAAACAAAGCCCTGAGCTGGGAAATTAAGATTCCCCAAGAACTAGCTGCAATTCGTTACGAAATTATCGCTCGGTCAGAACAACACAGCGATGGTGAAACAAAGAGTCTTGCCGTGCTCAACAACCGTACTTTAGTAACTGAAACTTTGCCACTTACCTTGCGTGAAGCAGGGAACTATCAATTTACTTTTGAAAAGTTTCTAGATAATAAATCATCCAGTCTACAACACAAAAGCTTTACTTTCGACTATACCGCCAACCCTAATTGGTATGTGGTACAGGCACTTCCTTATCTCAGTCAGGCGGATGAAGAAAATGCAGAGCAAGTTTTTCATCAGCTATTTGCCAATGCAGTAGCACAAAAAATAGTGACTGAAAATCCTCGAATTGAGGCTATTTTCAAGCAGTGGAAACAACTCAACCCAGAAACATTTCTCTCTAAGCTCGAACAGAATCAAGAATTAAAATCAGTGATCTTAGAAGAAACTCCTTGGTTGCAAGAAGCTAAATCTGAGGCAGAGCAAAAACACCGTATAGCTTTATTGTTTTCGGTAAACCAAATGCAACAACACTTTGATCGAGAGGTGAGACTTTTAGCCGATTTACAGTTGAGCAATGGAGGTTGGCCCTGGATAAAAGGCATGAGAGACAATCGCTACATCACCCAGTTAATCTTGGAAGGCTTCGGAAAGCTGAAAAAAATGGGAATACATACCGCCGAAAATCAAGCAGTTCGAACAATGTTGGAAAGAGGGTTACAATATGTTGACGAGCGCTTGGCTGAAGACTATGAAAGATTAACCAAAAATCAAGCTGACTTTAGCAAAAACCACCTTGGCAACAGTCAAATTCAAGCACTTTATTTGCGCAGCTTCTTCCCGGAAACTCCATTCCAAAAAGGCAAAAAAGCACATCAATTTTATTTGAATCAGGCTGAGGAATACTGGCTAAACAGGCCATTGTCAACCCAAGCCATGCAAGCCATCGCTTTACACCGATTAAAACCACAATCTCAAATTCCAAGCTCGATCTTAAGCTCCATAAGAGATCGATCGATTGAAGACCCTAAGCAAGGTATGTATTGGAAAAGCAATCAAAGGGGATATTATTGGTATCAGTCGCCTATTGAAACTCAAGCAATGCTAATCGAGGCTTTTAGTGAAATTTCAATTTCTTCTAAGTTGATAAAAGAAATGCAGGTTTGGCTTGTCAATCAAAAGAGAACTCAAAACTGGGTCAATACTAAAGCTACAGCTGCAGCCTGCTATGCTATATTAATGCAAGGGGAAAGTACACTCAAAGAATCCCCACTACCACAAATAAGGTTGGGTAATCAAAAGCTGCAAGCAGCACCATTGATTAGTGGGCTAGGCTACATTAAAAAAACTTGGCAACAAGAAGAGGTTGATAAAAAGATGGGCAATATTAGCTTGGTAAAGCCTAACGACCAATTGGCATTTGGTGCCGCCTATTGGCAGTATACCGAAGAGTTCGATAAAATAAGCGCAGCAGAAAATGATGAGTTGAATATTGAGAAAACGCTTTTCAAAGAAGTATTTACGGAAGGGGGTAAAAAAATCATTCCAATAGACAAAGCGGAAATACAAGTGGGCGATAAAGTGGTAGTTCGTTTACGTATGCAAAGTAAGCTAGATTTAGAATTTGTTCATCTTAAAGACCAAGGAGCCGCCTGTTTTGAACCAGTTAATGTAATCTCAAACTACCAGTATCAAGATGGTTTGGCTTATTACCAGAGCAGCAAAGATGCCTCCACCAACTTTTACTTTGATCGCTTACCAAAAGGCACCTACGTTTTTGAATTTAGCATGCGAATTAACCAAGAAGGAGAATTCAGTTCAGGTTTAAGTCAACTACAATGTTATTATGCGCCGGAATACAGCAGTCATTCAAAAGGGCGCATGCTTTTGGTTAAGCCCAAACTGGATTAAAGAACAAGCCTTATATTTGCTGAGAATCAATTTAAATGACCATGAAAATATTCAAAATCAGCATCTTCTTTGTTTTTGCATTAGCATTAATAGCATGTGGTGGAAATTCAACCTCAAACAACTCTACAGAAGCAAAAGAGGGTAAGCAAACTGCTAGTGAAGAAAAAGCCAATTACAGTAATATGAAGCAGCTTGACCTAGCGGAATACAATGTTCCGGCTTTTATCTATGTTCTCAATGAAAGCAAAGGCCGACAAAAAATTGAAGAAACTGCATATGGCAGTGTGCAAATTGAAGTGGGTGATCGGTTTGGAATTGAAATAGTCCCCTTTGGCTTAAGTCTAGCTGAATTTAAAGACGAGCTAGAAAATGACATGGTTTATCAAATAGAAAGCATAGAAGAAGGAGAAAACTATTTTATTTACAAAAAAACCATTGCTAATAGCGGTACTGAAGCTGAGTATCACTTCTTTTTAAGTACTGAACTAGAAGGAGACCTTTATGAAGTGAAAAGCATGAATGAAAAAGAGTTTGGCAAAGGAGCTATTGAGCAGATGCTCAATAGTGCTAAAAGTCTAAGTTCAAAAGCAAACACCTAAAAGATTTTAAACAAAAAAAGGGGAGCAAATGCTCCCCTTTTTTTGTTTAAGCGTTTAATTAACCAAAGTGTTCCGGCACAAAAACTTGTGTAGGATTCAATACAATGGTTGGAATCTTAAACTTGTTATTCAAGACATCTATTTCCCCGCTTCCTTTAAAAAGATCAGGTAGAAAACCTCCATCTCCAGAAGAGTTTACTATGGCAATCATATCTGCCTCAATGTCGTTCGAGTAATCTAGCAACTGCGGAATATAATTTCCGGCTTCGGGGGCCATTTCTACTTCGTATTTTACACTTCGCTCGTCAAAATAATGCTTGGCAAAAGTTAACTCTCGGCTTACTTTGGTGCGAATAAACTCATCCGATTCGTTGGCGGTAAAGATATGTACTACAGCATCAAAATGCTTTGCAATAGTAGCTGTAATGGAAAGCTTGGACTTTGTCTCTTGAGAAAATTTAATGGGTAATACCAAGTCTTTGATTTTACCTTTAGACTTCTTACTCTGGCAAACAATAAAAGGAACCTTAGAGTGACCAATCACTTTTAAGGCATAACTACCGGTTAAGTGCTGAATTCCTTTTACCCCATGTGTTCCCATAACAATCAACATGGCATTCTTTTCTTCTGCTACTTTGGGAATCTCATCAAAAATGCTTCCTTTTTTTATTTCGTAAGCTACATTAATGTTATATGAAGAAGATGCGTCATTGGCTATTTTCTTCAATTGTTCTTCAGCATTTGCTCTCGCTTTCTCACTTGAGATTACATGAAGGAGAACCAACTCTCCATCAAAACTGTTGGCAACAAAAGCCGCATGCGTAATAGCAGCTTCAGATTCTTCAGTAAAATCTATAGGGACAAGAACTTTGTAAATTGTTTCCATTGGCTAGAGTTTGTGGATAAGTGTTCCAAATATAGAGAATAATCGGAAAAACCAAAGTATGGTTATTGAATTGTTCTGAAAAAGGGTTGAAAGATTGTCCTATTCTACTGCTTATTTTACATAAAAAAAGCCACTCAAATTAATGAATGGCTTTTCCTAAAGGCTCCTTCTTCCCAAATTCTAGAGACGAGCTTGGACTCCATGTCCGAGTGGGGAACCAAGGACCCTCTGATTAATCCCGAAGCTTCGGGACTCTAACCAACTGAGCGAGTTTCCCTTTAAAGCTTTCAGCCTCAATAAGCCTTTCAATAAATTTTTGACTTTTCTGCGACTTAATAAATTTCTCAATTCCAAGTGCATCAGACTTTTGCCCGTTCACTTTAAAGTGAGCTTTGTAAGTCCACGGTCTATGTTTAGAAGTAAAGGTGTTTAAGTTTGAAGTATTATGCTGTCTTACTCTAGCTTTTACATTCTTTGTAAATCCTACATAGTATTTTTTCAAACTTGTTGACCAAAGTATATAAATGTAATAGCTAGTTGTTTGTTCCATGCAGCCAAAAATAAAAAAAGCGTCCAACTTCCGTTGAACGCTTTTTGCTCCTCCTCTTGGGCTCGAACCAAGGACCCTCTGATTAACAGTCAGATGCTCTAACCAACTGAGCTAAGGAGGAATAATATTTCCTATTTCTTCTATTTCAAACTACTCTCTTAGCCCATTTAAGGTGACCCTCTGATTAATCCCGAAGTTTCGGGACTCTAACCAACTGAGCTAAGGAGGAATATAATTCCTATTTCTTTATTTCAAACTACTTTCTTAGCCCATTTAAGGTGACCCTCTGATTAATCCCGAAGTTTCGGGACTCTAACCAACTGAGCTAAGGAGGAATAATATTTCCTATTTCTTCTATTTCAAACTACTCTCTTAGCCCATTTAAGGTGACCCCCTGATTAAT
>JAVJTT010000025.1:0-196350 GCA_040220135.1 Vicingaceae bacterium | reverse complement strand
TAGGTTGGCGATGATTTTGGATAGTAGGTCAGGAGTAGAAATACTTTAGACTATGAAGAGCCGTATGAATCGAGAGGTTCACGTACGATTCTGTGAGAGGTTTAGGGGTGAGATTCCCCTTTACCTACTCGACTTTATTTTGTTTGAGAGTAATCATTCCATTCACCTTCCTTATCAATTATTTGTCCTTCTTTAGAGTAGATACGTTCGATTAACCAAGGGGCTTTATGTGATTCTCTATATCTAATTTCTTTTATAGACCCATTCGGGTATAAATATAGCTCACCAACCTTATTGCCCTTTTTGTCATATGTCACTTGCCCATATAGTCTTCCATCATTACTGTAAAGAGTCCAAAGACCTGTCCTTACGGGTTTTTTTAGTGGATAATTAGACTTAACATATCTAAATAATAATTTAAGTTTAAAATTTGACCTCTTCTTTATGTATCCCTCAGAAATTAAAAGCCCATCTTCAATGGAATATACTTGATTAAAGCCCTCTTTTATATCACCTTGCGTTATGCCTATTGTTGTTGAAGTAGAAGTATATCTTGCAGAATATCTAGTATAAATAGTATCTCTATCATTCGACAAATCATTGTCCTGAGATAGTAGTCCTAATGGAACGAATAAAAGGAATATAATTAATGGCTTCATGAATTGCATACAACGTTTAGGCTAAGAAACGTAGGGCTTTCGAAGCGATTCACTGTCCACCGAAACCTAAGTTTGCTAAATGAACGAACCTTTCTGAAAGCCTTAACTGCCCTATGTTTTCTTAGCCATTGTTGGGGGCAGTAATTTTATTTTTTAATTCGTCAGCTAATAGTTTTGGAGACTTAATTATTTGAATATCTGATATAAATTCAAAAAGTCTGTCCGAATCTGATTCTGGTTTGGTTTGAATCAAAATTTTCAATTCATATCCCTTATTGAAAGAAGATCGTTCAAGCTTCTCTTTGGCATCACTAAGTGATTCAACATTTGATTGAATTTTAACTGGAACTGGTTTGCCTTCAAAATGTTCTTTCAAAAAGCCATCAATTCCACTATTACGTTGAACAGGAACGGCATTTATACTCTTTAATAGAGCTATTTCATCTTCAGTCTTTTGATTATAACCATCTACTCCTTTTTCAAGCAGAGCAGATTCTGTAATCACCATATCTTCCAAACGTTGTTTTGCTAGTTCAACTGCATCAGGAGACATGTCGATTCCAATGAAGTTTCGATTCATGGATTTAGCTGCTACGCAAGTAGTACCGCTACCATTGAAAGGGTCAACAACTAGGTCATTTTCATCTGTGCTAATCTCAAGGATTTGTTGAAGTAGCAGTACTGGCTTCTGTGTCGGGTAACCTACTCTTTCTTTTGCTTTTGGGTTTAGATATGGAATTTCCCAAACGTCTGAAAGTGGAACTCCCTTCTTTTCTTTACCTAGGACAATGTTGCCGTTTTCATCTTTTTTATAAACAGACTTGCCATTCTTTGTCCTTTGTCTGTCTTGTAAAATTTGGTCAACATTTGTTGTAGCAGCATAGTCTTTAAAAACAGGGTTGAACTTGAACTCCTTAGATTTCGAATAAAAGTAGATTGTCTGGTGTGAGTTCAATAATCCCTTCTTTGAATTTGACCATCTTTTGTACGACCAAATGATTTCACTTTGAAAGTTTTTGTCCCCAAAAATTTTGTCTAACGAGACTCTTAGATAGTGCGAAGCAGCTTTATCACAATGAAGAAAGATACTCCCTGTTTGCTTCAATATCCTTTTACATTCAAGCAAACAACTTTCAATCATTAATAAATAGTCTTCAATTGAAGTCCAACTATCATTGAATTCGTATTTTCTTGATTCATCTCGGGTTGTTTGTGAATGTTTTCGTTGGGTGAAAAATGGAGGGTCCATGTAAACAAGGTCAACCGAGTTTGCCTTTATATTGACAAGCATTTCAATACAGTTCCCTATGTAAACTTCATTAACCTTCATTTTCGGGTGTCCTTTTGTCTGCTATTGTAGTTAATATAGCTTTTAAATCATAACCTGAGTAATCTTTTATGAATTTCCATGCTTCATCCCCCGCATAGTATTCACCTTCAACTCCTGCATATATTGTTTTTAATGTCTCTTGGATTCTTTTTGCTTGAGTTCTTTGTGGATAATAGAACATGACGCGAATAGGTTTGTAACCATGACTTTGAATACATTTAACTCTTGTGTGTTCTTTGGTTATATGGTCACCGTCAGTCGTAGCATCTCTCCATTTGATTTCAATTGCATTGTTTTTATCAAGAAAATCTATTTCAAATGTCTTTGGTCTTTGACCTTGGTTGTTTTCAACCGTAGTTTTTTGTCCTTCAGGATTGTTAAATTCCAAGCAAAGTGAAGCAGCTTCTTCAAGAAACGAACCTGCATATTTGTAAAGAAATCGACCCGTATTTTGAAATTCATCAATAAGTTGTCCGTCAGTAGAAGAAATACCTAGAACACGATAGATCAGATAATGACTTGTATCATCTTCTTTCATTTCTTCTTTTCGCTCGTCAATCTTTAGCCTTAAATTATCTGAATATGTTTGAGCAAGTAATTCTATTTCTTCAACCAATAATTCTTCACCATTATCTTTATCAAGAGCAGTCTTGATTTTCTTGGCTCTATATTCATGTGCTTCTTCCATAAGAACATTTTTGCCTTTCTTGTCAGTCTCAATTCCGATAGATTTGCAGTAGTCGACAAGTTCAGCCTTTTTCATTCTTTCTATTTTCATTCTGTAAATTTCGTTCTTTTATTTTATTGCCCCCAACGCTCAGACTATGAAATGTAGCCGCAAGCAGTGTCGGTTAAATTTAGCATTAAAGGTAATCAAACCTTTGCCAAACCTTGACTGCGGCTATATTTTATAGTTTTTGTTGTAGCAAGTTTTTTAATTTTTTCTTAAAAACAATTGGAATCTCTATTGGAACATCCGTTGGTTTTCCATTACAGATACCTGGTGTAAATTCATACGTATTGATTAGTCTTTTTATCCCTTCGAAGTGATCCTCACTTATTTTAAAGTCCTTTGGGTAACTTCTTAAAGTCTTAAAAGCAGTTATACTACTGTCTGCTTTTACAGTAAAGCTCACAGTTACTGAAGCACTATCAGGGTAACTCTCATAGTCAGCTTTATTAGCTTTTACATTTCGAACTTTAGAGAATAAATCCTCTTTTTTAGGTTTAGGTCTTTGTCCTGTAAATACCTCCTTTGTCTCTCCGTTTGCCTTAAGTGTTAGCCAACAGTCTTCTGTGCCTTGTGCGCAAGTGTAAGCACTGAAAAGTAAAGTGAAAGCTAAAAAAATTAAGGGTGTGTTCATGGTAATTTGCTACAACGTTTTGGCTAAAGCACGTGTGCCGGTTTTTGATTATGACTACTAAAGTAGCGAAAAGCCGCTGAAACTTTTGAAGCTAAATCGAGGCACGGCGAAATTCAGTACTTATTGCCACGCCAAACTAGAGTGGAGTGGAGGCAACAACTTTACAGCGCAGCGGCTCGCGGTATGGCCTTTTGCCAGACGAATGGTTATTGTAAACCCTTATGCACATGTGCTTTAGGTGCTGTTGTAAGCAGTTATTTTTTTATTTATTGTCCTTTTTGCTTGATCAAAAAGAACGAAAAAATCAAGATGGAACGATGCTCGCACCGCCGTTCCATCAGCCCGCCCCGTCAGTTTATGTCCGCTTTACAAGCAGTCAAAAACTGAGCTGTCTGCACCGTCCGTCAGTACTTGTCCACAGATTGAAAACTGTCGGTCAAAAAAGTTTTTTGGGAAGATTAGAAAGAGGCGCCCTGCAATTGCTTACAACAACTATATAAGTTGCACTAATGCAACAGACATCTTTTATAGCTGTAGTTACGGTTTTTGATTATTAGTAATTAAAGCGTGTGTTAAACGACTGTAAGTGTGTAAGGTTAAATAAAGGTTCACAAACCTCTGTTGTCGGCTATGCTTGTCTACTTCCATTGTCTTGGCAAAATACAAAAATGCTTCCAAAATAATCAAAGTTACTTTCTGCTATTTGAAAGCGCGTCGCCAACTTTATTACACGCCAACAGGGTGAAGAAAATGGCTAAACCGGGAAACAGGGCAATCCACCAAGCTTCAAAATTGTTTCTGGATTCGGCAAGTAAAGCCCCCCAAGAAGCCTCTTCGGCACTCAAGCCTAATCCTAAAAACGAAAAGCTAGCTTCGATCAAGATCACCGCGGCTACTCCAAAACTCACCTTTACCAAAATAGGGGGCAGGGCATTCGGCAGCATGTGCACCATTAGCAAACGTGCGTCCTTAAATCCTAGTGCCCTGCCACTTTCTACATACCCCATTTCTTTGGCTCTCAAGATTTCTGCTCGAAACATTTTAGCAATACCGGTCCAACTGCTCAAACCAATTACCAAGATCAAACTTGCCAATCCTCCTTGCAACAAAGAGCTTAAAGCTAAAATCAATAATATCAGGGGCAAAGACTCAATCACCTCGACTAATCGGTTTAAGTAAAGGTCTAAAGCAAGTGGCTTCAAAGTAGGCTTTGCTTTCTTTTCCCACTTAATCAAAAGCCAATGGCTCAAGCCAAACAGAAGCAGACTCAGCAGCAAACAAAAGCCAAGGAGGCTTAAGACTTCTAGCCAAGAAGCTGTTTCGACCTGATAAGGGGGTAAGACTATTAATAGTCCTATCGAAAAGAGAACGATCAAGCTCATCAGCCCTATCCTCAGTCTGCTATACTTTAATTGGTCATCGCCCAAGACCGCCGAAATGCCGCCTATAAAAAGTCCTATTAATAAGGCTATGCTTACCGCGCCCAAGCCCACCCAAAGAGCGGTTTGGCAACCGTAGATTAATTGTGATAAAACATCTCTTCCTAATCCGTCCGTACCGAGCCAATGCCTTTGGTGCCAACTGTTGTGCATTTGTTTTGAAAAAGGACTGTAGTAGCCACTATGCGCATAATCAATGCTGCTTTCTCCGTAAGGAATTGGAGCAGGAATGTAAAAACGAGCATTTGTTAAATCTGGCGCTGCTCCTGACTTTAAAAAAGGCAAAGACCATGCACCATCTTCAAGCAGCAATAAGGGTTTTTCATTGGCTAAAGCAGGAGCGAGAATAGCCACTACCACCAACAGCTTGAGAAAGCGAAGACTTCTTCTGGCAGAACCCAAACGGATATAGCGGTTTGACTTCATGCTTTTTGCTTTTGCATTCTAATTCTGGGATCAGCCCAATGGTAAGCAAGGTCGGCCAAGAAAGTGCCCAATAATGTTAAAATGGCTCCCAACAAAACAATGGTAAAAATGAGGGGATAGTCGCGAGCGAGAAAAGCCTCTACACTGAGGCGTCCTAAACCGGGTAAATTGAATATACTCTCAATAATGATAGAGCCTGAAATAAGCGCCGGTAGAGCACCTCCTATTATCGAGATCAAGGGTAATAAAGCATTTCGAAAGGCATGCTTCCAAAGGGCCATTCTTTCGCTTAAGCCCTTTGCCTGAGCAGCTATAAAGTAATTCTCTTGTCGCTCTATGAGAAGCGCTGAACGTAACTGCCGAAAGAAATATGCCAAGCTGCCGTATGTCCAACAAAACAATGGTAAAGCTAAGTGCGAAAGGCGAATTTGTAACAGCTCTCCAAGACTCATACTAGCATTGATTTCGCCTACCCCATAGAGTGGAAACCAATTGAGAAAGCTGCCGCTGGCGAATAGAATAAGCAATAGCGTGGCCATCCAAAAGTTTGGGATCGAATAAAAGCCAAAGAATAAGGTAGAGCAAATGCGATCGAAAAGCGAAGCTGGATTTAAGGCCGCTTGTATACCACAGGGAATCGCAATTAGCAAAGCCAAAAGCATGGACAATAGGCTTAGGCAAAATGTCCATTGCAAGGCCTTGTAGAGCCTTTTGCCTTCTTTTTGGCCACTTAAAATAGAACGATCCCACTGATTAAAAAAAAGCCCGCTTAGCCATTGGTGGTATTGTGATGCGGTACCATTCCACTGAAAGCTAAGCCTGTAGCGAGCGCTTTTTACTTCCATGGCTAAAAGTTTTTTAATACGCTCAAAAAGTTCAGGAGATTTAGATCGCTCATTTTCATGTAAAGCAAGCCAAGCAGTCAACTCTTTTTTACTTTTCAGCTGAAGCAATTCCTCAGCTAAATGTGCGGCCTTTGGATTACGATGTAACTTTTTGATTTGGGCGTAATAGTGGTGAACAGCTTCCCAAGAACCTACTTCATAAGCCAAGCTAGTCAAGTTATCCTGCAGCTTGCTATTGTAAATTCGATGCAAGGTGTCGGGCACAGTTTGTCGGTGAAAGCTAAAGTAGAAGCTTGGCAGATCAAGGCCCAACTTTTGTTTGTCTTCTTTGATCTTGGCGATTTTCTGTTGTGGGTTTAAGTCCGTTTTTTCCCATTTACTTACTACAGGATCGCTAGAACCCGCTTGTGCGAGAAAAAAAAGCAAGACAGAAATCCCTACTAAGCTAGGAATAAACCAGAGCAAACGCCTCACAAAGTAGGCCATCATGGTTGCTCAAGTTGAAAGGCCGGAGCCCAATAGTGGGGACGTACAGCGCTGTAAATTCCATCTAAATTATGCTTGAACCACATTCTCTTTTGGGTACTAAATAAGAAAACCGCCGGCATGTCCTCATGGATTTGCTCGATGCATTCCAGAAGCATTTTTTCACGCGGTTTACTTCGTTCTTCGTATCGAATGGCCTGTACAAGGCTATCAACTTTTGGATGGTAATAGTTGAAATAGTTCTGACCATTTGTTCGAATTAATTGACTTAAGTCGGCCGGCAATAGGTTGGTAGAAGTGCTGTTGTAAAATATTTCCAACTCTCCGTTTCGCATTTTATTCAAATAAGTAGACCAATCGAAAGTCTCGATCTCGATTTCTATTCCGGCTTTTAGGGCTTCTTGTTTCAATATCAGGCCTACCGCTTTGCGTTTTTCATTTCCAGAGTTGTAAGCGTACTTTAGAGAAAGCTCTTGCCTTGTGCCCTCTGCTTTTCGATCTAAAATGCCATTCTCATTGCTGTCTTCCCAGCCGTTCGATAACAAAAGTGCTTTTGCTTTTTTAGGATTAAACTGATAGATGGTAGTGTCAGGAAAAAGCGCTTGATATTCACTTGCTCTTAAAGGGGCTGAGGTTAAACTTCCAAGTTGATGAAATACTTTTTCTAAGATCAATTCCCTAGGAAGGCAGTGCATAAGGGCTCTTCTAACTTCATTATGTTTCAAAGAATTTGCCTTCACATTAAAGCCAAGGTATTGGAAATTGCTTTCCTCTTGTCTTACACTTTGAAATGCTGCTTGATCAAGCTTTTGAGCCTGCTGCAGGCCAAGGTGTGCACTAAATTCTAGCGCTCCTTTTTGAAAGGCAAGAAAGGCGGTATTTTCATCTGAAATAATGCGATACTCCAATTGTTGAGCAAAGGCTTTAAAGTAGCTGTTTTCATTTTGAAATTTGTTCCCCCACCAATCTGCTTTCTTTGCTAAGCTTACTTTCTGTCCTTCTTCCCATGCCTTTAATTCATAAGGACCTGAACCTTGAATGTGCGCGATTTCCTTACTGTATTTTACAGCATTAAAAGCCTTAGAGAAGGCCATCAGGTTTGAGTCAGCAGACGCTTCGGCAGCGGTAAGTGAAGCAAGGGAGCAATTTTCTAAATAGTGATTGGGGTCATAGACCTCAGGATCTAGAAGTTGAAAGGCCCCGCTGTAGTAAAGGGTGGCATTGCCCATATTTTCGCAAACTAGGGTAAAGGAAAGAGCATTGTTTGGATCTATTTTAAATGCTTTGATAAAGCGAAAAAATTGCGTGGAATAGGAGTTTACACCGGGACAGAGATGCGCTTTTAAGGCAAAGAAAACATCTTGAGCCAATATCTGTCGACCACTAGCGAATTTTGCTTCCGGGCGAATTTGATATTGTATTGCCAGGCGATTACTATCGAGCTTTTCAATAGAAGGGAGTTCTTCTGCCAAAACCGGAACAATTTCTTCACTTTCAAAATCGAATGCAAGAAGCGGCTGAAAGATCTGTATGCTTAAGTAATTTGAAAATTCATCTCGACAAGTAACAGGGTTTAGGTCTTTTGCCTCAGCTACTTGATGAATTCGAATGCTTTTAGAGGGCTTCTTATTGTCTGGCTGACAAGCGAATAAGAAGCAAAAAAGGAGTGCTGAAAAGAAAGTAGGAAAAGGCTTACACATGAAGAATAGCTTGTTAAACAAATATAGTGAAGTAAGGCAGATTCCAATTTGAATAGGGAATGAAAAAAAAATCAGAAAAGTGCGGAAAATATTTTTTTGGACTAAAAAATCCTGCTTACTTTTGTCCACCGCTTCGGAGAGGTGGGTGAGTGGCTGAAACCACATGTTTGCTAAACATGCATACCTGGAAACGGGTATCGGGGGTTCGAATCCCCCTCTCTCCGCAAAAGCGTTGGAGATTTGAAAAAGTCGAAAATGTTGTGACAAGTTTAAAAACTTGTGTTGAAATAAGAAACGTGAGCATCCGTTAAACCGGTTATCGCGTCCCGAATGAGTCGGGAAGGTTGCAAGTTAAATACTTGCATTGAAATAAAAAGAAAATCGTGGGTATCCGTTAAACCGGTTATCGCGTCCCGACATGAGTCGGGAAGGTCGCAAGTTAAAAACTTGCATTGAATTATAATGATAACAGTATCGGGGCGTAGCGTAGCCCGGTTATCGCGCCTGCTTTGGGAGCAGGAGGTCGCAAGTTCGAATCTTGCCGCCCCGACAGAGAAAAGCCTTCAATCGAAAGATTGGAGGCTTTTTTAGTTTTAGAGCGTTGAGCTTGCTCATAAGCGACTAAAACTAAAAAAGACCAACTCACAGAGTGAGTTGAAGGCTTTTCTCTGAATCCCTCCACATCCAAGATGGACCGACCGTGAACTTCGAAGCTACAGCGCAGAAGTTAGGGAGGTCAATCGCCGCCTGATAAGCGACTAAAACTAAAAAAGACCAACTCACAGAGTGAGTTGCAGGGCTTTTCTCTGAAATCCCCCACCTACAAGATGGACCGACCGTGAACTTCGAAGCTTCAGCGCAGAAGTTAGGGAGGTCAATCGCCGCCGCCTCATAAGCGACTAAAACTAAAAAAGACCAACTCACGAAGTGAGTTGAAGGCTTTTCTCTGAATCCCTCCACTTATAAGATGGCCGTAGTTCAACTTCGAAGCCTTAGCGAAGAAGTTTCGAAGGCAATCTTTGCTTGCTCATAAGCGACTAAAACTAAAAAAGACCACCGCACAAACTGAGTTGCAGGCTTTTCTCTGAAATCCCCCACCTACAAGATGGACCGACCATGAACTTCGAAGCTTTAGCGAAGAAGTTAGGGAGGTCAATCGTTGTTATTCAAAAGCAATTGCAGCGAACTCAAGCTTGCTTGAAAGTGAAGCTGCAATAAAAAAAGACCAACTCACGAAGTGAGTTGGAGGCTTTTCTCTGAATTCCCCCACCTACAAGATGGCCGTAGTTCAACTTCGAAGCCTTAGCGAAGAAGTTTCGAAGGCAATATTTGCTTGCTCATAAGCGACTAAAACTAAAAAAGACCAACTCACAAACTGAGTTGCAGGCTTTTCTCTGAAATTCCCCACCTACAAGATGGACCGACCATTAACTTCGAAGCTTTAGCGAAGAAGTTGAGGAGGTCAATCGCAGCTTACCTTAAGTGACTAGCAAGATAAAGGTCCATTTCATGGTATAAATTGAGTAGTTTTTTAGTTTAAACCTTATACAAATAATAAAAGGATACCGGTTATCGCGTCCCTATAGAATCGTGAAGGTCGCTCCGATCCAAATTGAATAGCCCCGACTCGCCGAAAGGAAAAGAATTTAATTCTATTTCTCCTGACTTATTTTGCTTGAAAATGCCTTAAACTGTGGGATAAGGAGGAACAAACAATTTAACGTTTTGGTTTGAAATGCTTTGTTTTTCCAATCATAGGTGATGCCATCCGGAAACATTACTATTTGTATAGTTTAATTATGACATATCCTTCGGAAGTCCATATATTAGTGAGCTTTTTTTTGAATAACTATGAACACTCAATCTATACAATTTTCAAGCTTAGAACTCTCAATTGCTGAATTTTGAATTATCTGCTCTATTTCCTTCTTTTCAATTGCTAATTATTATCAGCTAAAACAAATGAGACGATTCAACCCTCCAGCAAAAAATTCAAAATCGTAACTACTCCTATAAATAGAATCAAGCCTAAAGATATTCGCTTGAACTTCTTTTGAGGAATGTGTTCTAATATACGTTTACCGATATAACTTCCTACTAAGCCAATGACAAACAGAAAAGGAACATATTTGAAGTCATGTTCGTGAATGTAACCGTTTTTATAATAAACAATAGTTCGGCTAAAATCTACGGCAAAATCAATAAAGGCAGAGGTGGCAATGAAAACGCTTTTTTCTAAATTAAAGGCTGCCATAGTAAGGCCTCTTATTGCCCCTCCGGTGCCTAATAATCCGGCGGTAAAGCCGGAAAGGGAACCACCAATCAGAGAGTTTTGCTTGCTAGGGCTTACTTCTAAATTGCGTTTTATCAAAAACAAGCTACTCAACAGTATTAAGAAAATACCCAATATAATTTCGAGCCAAACACTCTCAAATAAACTTGAAAGAACCCCTCCAATAATTACAAATAAAACAGAAGGAGCACCAATGTAAAGAATGAGGAATTTATTAAGCCCTTTTTTAAAAAGAAAAATTTTACTGATGTTGCTTGATAAATGAAACAAGGCAGTTAAACCCAAAACGGAATGAAAATCGAAGTAGAAATTACCAATGGGAACAAAGAAAACAGAGGAACCGAAGCCGCCAATCGTTCCTATAATTTCCGCAATTAAAGCCAATAATAAAAACCAAAAGTTTAGATTCATGCTACGGCGTTTAAGGACTTATTATCTCCAAACCACTTATCAAAAATGACACAAGCCACTAAATCGCCACTTACATTTACAGCGGTTCGGAACATGCCCAAAATTCGGTCAACTCCAATAATAACAATAACACCTTCTGTAGGAATACCCACACTTTGCAGAACAGAAGCTAATATAATAACTCCACCACCCGGAATAGATGGTGTACCAATGGACGAACCGACAATCGTTACAGTAATCAGCAGCAAGGTGGCTGTAGATAATTCTAATCCATACGATTGGGCAATGAATAAAGCAGAAATGCATTGAAACAGGGCTGTACCATCCATATTGATTGATGCTCCTATAGGAACCACAAAATCACTGATTTTAGAAGAAACACCTAATTTTTCATCAGCGGTTTTCATGGTCAACGGCATTACTGCTGCTGAGCTTGCGGTAGAAAATGCCAACAGTTGAACGTCTTTAATTGCAATTAAAAAACGAAAGGGATTTTTACCTGTGAAAATCAATAATACCAACATGTAAAAAAGCAGTAAAACGAAGAGACCTGCAATCACTAATAGGATGTAAAACCCCAAACCTTTTAAAGCATCAAGACCAATACGAGAAAGTAAAGCCACCATCATTCCAAATACAGCATACGGAACCAATAGCATTGCCCAAGAAACTACGATCATGCAAATGCGTTGGACAGCTTCCATTACTCTCACAATTTTATTAACCATCTGAACTTTCAGTTGGGTAATGGCAACACCAATTAATATGGTAAAAATGACCACTCCTAACATTTCTCCTGAAAGCATGGCTTCTAAGGGGTTGTTGGGAATAAGGCTTGATACAATTTCAGGGAGATTGGAAAAAGCAACTGGAGCTGCTGAAGCGGTATCGGAAGTATCCAAATTTCCGGTTAAACCACCCATTTCAAAAACCATTTTTCCGGGTTCAAATTGCAAGGCAATGATTATTCCAATAACAATGGCGACGATGGTTGTGCAGATAAAGTAAACAAGAAGCTTAAATCCCATTGATTTCAAGCGATCAATATTATTGCTTACGATCCCTAAAATAATGGAGGTAAATATTAAAGGGATCATTACCATTTGAACCAATCGTAAAAAAACCGCTCCGGGTAAATCCATCCAAAGGGCGATGTTTTCACTCAGTTCTTTTTTTATATATCCGGCAGAAGGATTTAAAACGGAACCTAACAAAGCACCCAAGATCAGGGCAAAAATAACTTGTAACCATAGTTTCCCTTTGATCAGTTTTATTAAATAATCTGACAATAAATTAAGCGGTCTCAGTTCAATCATTTTAATGACTTTCTTGCTTTACTTTTTCTTGTTTCTTAAAATACCTGCGGAATAAAAAATTATGTTTTAAGGCTTCCATGTTTTCATTAAAAGCTTTAGAGCCTTCTTGAAGGTTATGCAAGCTTTGTTGCATGTTTAAGTTCGCTAGAGAATCTGAAAGTAAAGTGCCAACTGTACCTTTGCCCGATTGAATTTCGCTTACAATCAATTTTAAGTCGGTAGTAATTTGTTCGGTGTTGCTGCTGAACTGCCTTAATTCTTTCATGGCAGTTTGTAAGTCGGCTGCCATAGAAGTATCGTTTAACAGTAAACCTAGCGTATTATCCTTCGATTCTAAGTTGCTCAAGCTTTTATTGATAGACTTTGATATTCGAGCCGTTTGTTGACTCAGCTCCCGAATATTCCTCATACTCAGGCTTAAATCAGTCGACATACTACTATCGTTTAATAATTTTCCAAGTGTTCCCTCGCCGCCATCAATCTTTTGAGCGATCCCGACTAAGCTTTCAGTAATCAATGAAATGTTACGGTTAGTTTGCTCCAAGCGTCGCAACATGTCATCAGCGTCCAATTCATTAATAGAGGGCAAACGTTCTCCTTCTTCTATCCTTTCAGTAATTGCATTACCCGGGCTTATGTTTACCAATTTGTTACCCATTAAGCCGTCGTTTCCCAAAGAAGCAATAGCATCTTTTTTAATGAAGGCTTGAATATCGTCTTCCACCATCATGGTTACTTCTATGGTGGTATCGCTAAGGATAAGTACCTCTTTTACAGTGCCCACATCAATTCCTGAAAAGCGAACATTATTGCCTTTTTGTAGTCCGTTTACATTGTTAAATGTGGTTTTTATTTCGAAGGTTCCTCCAAATAGATTTTGCTTGGCTCCCAAGTAATACAGGGCGAGAATAAAGCATATTGTTCCAATGCTTATAAAAATGCCAAGTTTCAAATTGTTGCTTGTTTCATTCATGCTATTTAGGTATTAAAAAAGGCGTTGACCCAAGGGTCGCTTGAGTTTTTCAATTCAGAGAAAGTTCCTTCTTTGTAGTTAATTCCATTCTTTAAAATAATTATTCGATCAGCCGTTCGCTGAATGCAACCCAAGTCATGAGAAATAATGACTGAAGAGGTTTGATACTTTTCATGTACTTTATTCATCAACACATTAATTTCTTTAGAAGTTATGGGATCTAATCCTGTGGTGGGTTCATCGTACAAAATAATTTTAGGTCTAATAATGAGTGTTCGTGCAATGCTGATCCGTTTTTTCATTCCACCTGATAATTCTGACGGCATTAAGTCGATGGTATTCGGAAGATTTACATCTTCTAAAGCTTCTTTCACTAATTTTTCCGTTTTCAGTTTCGACTCCATCAGTCGTAATCTTCTTAACGGGAATTCTAAGTTTTCTCGAACGGTCATGGAATCATAAAGGGCATTGCTTTGAAAAAGAAATCCAATTTTAGTTCTTACCTCATCCAATTGGGCTTGCTTTAAATTCAATACATCTTTCCCCAATACTTTTATGCTTCCCGAATCAGCTTTAATCAAACCAATAACACACTTTATCAATACAGACTTTCCGCTGCCTGATTGTCCTAAGACCGCTACGCTTTCTTGTTCTTTTACATCGAGATTGAATCCATTGATAACATGGTTGCTGCCGAAGGATTTTCGCAGTTCATGAATTTCAATAGCATTGTTTGGCTCCTCTATTTCTTGCTTATAATTCATAGAAAAGATCTGTTATTTGCACGGCTACTAAGTCCAAAATAAATACCATTAAGGAAGCAACCACTACTGCTGAATTGGCAGATTTTCCAACACCTTCTGTTCCCTTTTTTGAGTTGTATCCCATGTAACAACCAATTAATCCGATAGCGAATCCAAAGAAGAAACTTTTTACAATGGATGGAATAATATCACTGAACTCTAAGGACTCTATAACCTGATTAAAAAATAGTTGTGAACTAACTGCTCCTTTAATGTTTACCCCCAAATAAGCTCCATAAAGAGCAATGGCATCTGCTAAAATGACGAGTAAAGGCAACATAAGTGTGGTAGATAAAATTCGTGTTGTTACTAAGTATTTAAAGGGATTGGTTCCTGATACTTCCATGGCATCTATTTGCTCGGTTACTTTCATAGAACCCAATTCGGCTCCAATACGAGAACCAATTTTCCCTGCACAAATCAAGGCGGTAATAACCGGACCAATTTCACGAATAATGGAAACAGAAACCATGGCAGGCAACCACGATTCAGCACCAAATTCGACCAAAGTAGGTCTCGATTGAATGGTCAACACCAAACCCATAATAAAGGCGGTAATGCCGACTAAGGGCAAAGACCGGTAACCAATTTCAACAGATTGTCGCATCACTTCTTTCCACTCAAATGGAGGCTTGAATCCTTCTCTAAAAAAACGAGCAGCGAATCGACTAATGTCTCCTACCAAAAAGAAGAATTGCTTGAATGATTTAAAAGATGAGGAAGAGTTAGCCACAGTTTATCTTTTTTCAAAACTAATGCCTGTAATTCATGCAAAAACTGACGATCGTCAGTTGAATTTATGGTTATTATCATTAAGCTCAATTGCAACTATCTTTGACTTAGAAGGAAAAGCTTAACTTCATCTGATAAATGGAGAAAGCGAAACAAGAAGATGAACTAAGGGCACGAGCTATTTTTGATGCTTCGGTAGATGGTATTATTACCATTAGTTACCAAGGTATGATAGAATCAATAAATCCGGCTGCATCTCAACTTTTTGGTTATCGTGCTGAGGAAGTTATTGGCAATAACATTAGCATGCTCATGCCACAACCTCATAGGCGAGAACATGATAGTTACTTACAGAACTACAAAGACAGTGGGAAAAAGAAAATTATTGGTATTGGCAGAGAGGTAGAAGGTTTGCGAAAGGACGGTAAAACCTTTCCATTTCGCTTGTCAGTAAGTGAAGTTAAGTTGAAGTCGAAAACTATTTTTACAGGTTTTATCCATGACATTAGTGACCAAAAAAAAGCGGAGAATGAGTTATTAGACTTAACGGAAAAATTAGAAAGCAAAATAAAAGAACGAACGGAAGATTTGGCTCAGGTTATTGAAGAAACCCAATTTGTGAATCAGCAATTAGAAGAGGAAATTGCAAAACGAAAAGAAGCAGAAAATGAGATTCAAAAGGCTTTAAAAAAGGAGTTAGAATTGGGCGAGTTGAAATCTCGCTTTGTCTCTATGGCTTCTCATGAATTTAGAACTCCACTCACTAGTATTCTTTCATCCATAACTTTGATCGGTAAATATAAAACCATAGAGCAAGAGGAGAAAAAACAAAAACATGTTCGTCGAATTCGTACTTCGGTCCAAAACCTGACAAATATTCTCAATGATTTTTTATCCTTGGACAAATTACAAGCAGGTAAAGTAAAATGCCATCCTACTAATTTTGATTTTCCTTCCTTTTTAACAGAAATAGTAGAAGAGGCAAGTCAATTGAAAAAAATAGGACAAGAATTGGTCTTGAAACAACAGGGTGCAGCCCAAGAGCTTTTTAGTGATCCTCAGTTAGTCAAGAACATTTTATTGAACTTACTTTCCAATGCTATAAAATACACCGCTGAAGAAAAAAAGATAATTGTTACTAGCGAATTGATGGAAAAAGGGTTGAGTCTTTCCATTCAAGATGAAGGTATGGGGATTCCAAAAGAAGAACAACAACATTTATTTGAGCGATTCTTTCGAGCTAAGAATGCAAGCAATATTCAAGGAACAGGTTTGGGCTTAAACATTGTGCAGCAATACGTACATTTATTGGGCGGAACCATTGACTATAAGAGTGAAGAAAACGTTGGTAGTACGTTTTACATCCAACTGCCTTGCTATTCAACAACAGAAAATAATTAAGTCATGAAACAGAAAATTTTACTGATAGAAGACGATGAAGCCATAAGAGAGAACACCGAAGAGATTTTGGAGATGGCAAATTACGAGATGATTACGGCTGAAAATGGTAAGATTGGTGTTCAGAAAGCGAAAGCAGAAAAGCCCGATCTAATTATCTGTGACATCATGATGCCTGAACTAGACGGTTATGGGGTGTTGTATTTATTGGGGAAAGACCCTGAAACCTCTGCCATTCCCTTTATTTTTTTAACCGCAAAAACGGAAAAAACAGATCGTAGAAAAGGCATGGCTTTGGGAGCTGATGACTATTTGACCAAGCCGTATGAAGAAATGGATCTACTGAATGCCATCGAAGGAAGGTTAAAACGAAGCAATGCTTTTAAACAAACATTCACTCGAGATGCAGAAGGATTGAATGACTTTGTAGAGCAAGCAAAAGGCTTGAAAGAGCTAGGAGAGTTGACAGCTTCGAAACAAACAAGAACATATAAAAAGCAAGATACCCTGTATTATGAGGGCGATTCTCCCAATGCCGTTTTTTTACTAACCAAAGGAAAAGTAAAGACCTACAAAATCAATGACGACGCCAAGGAATACATTACGGGATTGATGAAAGCCGGAGATTTTTTTGGCTATCTACCAATTATGGAAGGCAGAGCATACGATGAGAGTACTGTTTGCTTGGAAGAATCTGAAGTGATAAAAATTTCCAAACATGATTTTTTAAGGCTGATTGAGAAAAACAGAGATGTAGCCTCCAAATTCATTAAAATGATTTCAAACGACCTCATAGAGCGAGAAAAGAAGCTGCTGAGCTTGGCGTATGATTCAGTGCGTAAGAGATCCGCAAATGCTTTGTTAGAACTCAAGGAGCGTTACGGAGCAGACAACGATGAATACTGCATTGATATACTGAGAGCCGATTTGGCGAACATGGTAGGTACTGCCTCTGAATCTGTGATTAGAACCATTGCCGATTTTAAGCAAGAAGGCTTAATTGAAATGAAGGGCAAAGAAATATATATCAAAGATAAAAAGGGATTAGAGAAGATTTGGTAAAACCCACTTCTATCCTCTACACAAAATACTCCTTTTCCTTTTCTGCAATAGTTACCTCATGGTAATCTTTATGCTCTAAGGTTTCTTTGAATTCGCTTAAGGCAGTTATATTTCCATGCACCAAAAAAATATTTTGAAGGATTTGCTTGTTCTGACAAGATAGAAATTGCAACAGTTCATTGTAATCAGCATGGGCACTAAAGAAGTCAATGGAATGCACAGCAGCTTTTACCGTATAAGGAACTCCATAAATGCTTACCTTTTTATCGCCTCGCTGCAACCTTCCGCTTAAAGAAGAAGGCTCACTGTAACCAATGATTAAGATACCGTTTCGTTCGTCCTCAATACCATTTGCCAAGTGATGTTTTATTCTTCCGGCATCTGCCATGCCTGAAGCAGAAATAATGATGCAGGGTTCTTGTAAATGGTTAATCGCCTTGGATCGTTCCGCCTCTCTTACGTAGTACAATTGATCGAACCCAAAAGGATCAGCTCCTTTTTTCATAAACGTTTTGGTAGATTCCCCAAAACATTCATAGTGGTTTTTCATAATGTCTGTAGCATTGATCGCTAATGGACTGTCTACAAAAACCTTTATTTTATGCTCTCCATTATTGATGCCTAATTTATTCAAGGTGTAGACCAATTCTTGTGTTTTGCCAATGCTAAAAGCAGGAATAATCAGTTTGCCCTTGTTTTCAAAACAGACTTGTTGAACCACTTCTTTTAGTTTGTTTCTCGCATCGTCTAAGGATTCGTGCAATTTATTGCCATAGGTGCTTTCACAAATAATAGTATCTGCTTGTGGAAAGGCTTGTGGTATACGTAGAATTTTATTGATGTATCTACCAATGTCTCCGGTATAGGCTAAACGATGAGTTTTGTTGTCTTCCTTGATCTGAAGGTTGATTACGGCAGCTCCCAAAATGTGTCCCGCATCTGTAAATTCCAATGAAAAGTCTTCATCTATTCTCGTTTTTTCATTGTAAGCTAAGGTTCTAAAGTGCTGCCAACATTCATATACATCTTCTAAATCGTAAAGCGGTTTCAGAGCTTTCTTTTTCTCTTCTGCTCGTTTTTTATTAATGTATTCAATTTCAGATTCTTGAATGTGTGCGCTGTCTGCCAACATAATTTTGCATAGATCCAAAGTAGCTTGTGTACAATAAATTTTCCCTTTAAAACCTTGCTTTACCAACAAAGGAATTAAACCTGAATGGTCAATATGGGCATGCGATAAAATGAGATAGTCAATAGCAATGGGTTCAAAACCTAAATGGCGATTTTTAACTGCACTTTCAGCACCTCTTCCTTGGAACATGCCGCAATCGAGCAATATTTTTTTATCGTTTTTCAACGTTATCAGGTGTTTACTGCCTGTAACTTCCTGTGTGGCTCCATAAAACTGTATCTTCATCTTTCTGTTTTTTCTGTCATTTTTCCAATCGCACAGCTCACATAAGATTTGGCTTTATGAATAGTATTTCCCGTGCCTTTTATAGGATATCCCAATTGAGCTAATTTCTTTTCAATCACCTTTTTTTTCATCTCTTCAGAACCTACAAAAACGATGTTTACGATTGAATTTTCATGATCTATGTCAACTTCATGCACTCCGTTTAATTTGAGTATAGCATTGCTGATTGTAATTCCGCATCCATTACACTTTAGGTTCTCTATTTCTAAGCTTAACTCATTCATAGAAATTCCTTTAAATTTTATCAATGTCACTTCTAAAGCGTTCAATTACATCCCGCTCTTCAACGGTTACAGAATCAAAAGCCCTAGCAACTTTATCTAAAACTGCCACAAATTCAGCTTTCATATCGTCAGTTAAAAAATTGCTGCAGATTTCAATTTCTTTCATGGCAGAACGATAATTATCTTCTATGGTTAAGATTTTTTCCTTTTGCAAAATGTGAAATATAATTTCAGAAACATTGAAACTGTAGTTGTGGCATTTTGCTTCTTTTACCACAATGTCATGCAATTTATTTCGTTCCTCAAAATTGATTTGTCCATCTGCCCTTGCTACCGCATAGGCTAATTCGCCCAAGGCATAATATAATCTTTCTACTCCGTCCATTTTAATCGTTTTTAAGGTTAGTATGCATTACTAAAAGTGGCATTTTAGTGTGCATTACTACACGCTTTGTAACACTTTTGTGAAATATATTGTGGAATAGATTGCCTTTGGTGGTAATCATAGCGACTAAATCAATCGGGTAGTTTTCTGTATATTCTTGAATTGCTTTTTCTACATTATCGCCTCGCTTCATTCTTAATTCATGTGGTATGTCCACGAAATTTAGATTCAACTCATAGTCAATAAATTTTTCAATGGTTTCTTTATTCTCATCGCTATCTGAGATATACAATGCATCTATTGTTGAGTGGTGCTTATTAGCAATTTCCTTCAGTATATCCATATCTACTTTCCGATCAATTAACTTTTCGTCAGCCGCAAATAAGATTCGTTTAGGAGGATTAAATGTTGCATCTTCAGGAATGGCCAATACAGGTGTTTTTACGCTTCTAATCATTTCCGAAGTTCTACTCCCTACAAATACCTCCGCCAAGCCACTAGCACCTTTGGTTCCCATTACGATTAAATCGTAGGCCTCTTTTCTCTCCATTGAGTTAACGACGTTAACAACCTCTCCAATAGAGAAGTCTGTCTTTATAGTAGGCTTTAGATCAGGAAATTTTCTTTTGATTCGTTTTTGCTCTGCCTCAAACAGTTGTTTTGCATTATCATAGGTAACATCATTTATAGAATAAGCCACATCGTGTGCCGAATAAGGAATGTAAAAAGTATTTAAAAGCGTTACTTCTATATCTTTTTCGGTAAAGAGAGACAACGCATAGTCTGTTGCTTTTTTTGCATTTTGAGAAAAATCGGTAGGAATTAAAATCTTTTTCATCGTTTGCTAATTTTCTACAAATGTATTTTCTCCATCTTCGCTCTGTCCTGACCTTTTTCATACTGCCAGCTGATTTTTGTCATTCTAAAAGAAGCCTCTTCCAAGCAATTTTGTAGTTCAAATTCACTACCATGAAAACCTTGTTTAAAACGTTAATTTCTGCTACATCAATTATTTTATTGATGGCTTGTAACGATGGTCCAAATGGAGTTTTGCCTGAGAAAACAACTATCACTGAATCTGTTTATTCATCCGCCATTGTAGAACCCGATAGTTTTTATAAAGTATATGCTGCTGCAAGAGGCATAGTAGAAGAGGTTTTGGTTGAAGAAGGAGACCAAGTTCAAAAGGGGGATTTGCTACTCCGAATCATCAACGATAATTCAAAAATTCAAAGTAAAAATGCTCAATTGGATGTGGACTTGGCTCAACTGAATTACCAAGGAAAATCGAATTTGATACAAGAGCTTAAAAACGAATTGCACCTTGCTACTTTAAGCTTGAAAAACGATTCCATCAATTTTGTGCGACAACAACGTTTATGGCAACAAGAAATAGGCTCTCAAAGTGATCTTGAGCAACGGCAATTAGCTTTTCAAGCCGCACAGAACAAAGTAAATCAATTGAAAACTCAGTTAGCAAGAAAAGAAGATGAGTTAAAAATTGCACTTCAACGATCGCAAAACAACCATGCTAACCGTATAATTCTACAAGCTGATTTCGATGTGCGAAGTCGTATCAATGGCAAGGTATATGAGTTGTTAAAAGAAGCAGGCGAATCAGTCAGTGAGCAAGAACCAATTGCTTATTTGGGAAGTAGTAATCATTTTATTCTTAAAATGCAGGTAGATGAGGTAGACATTGTTCGAGTAAAAACAGGACAGTTGATCTACCTGACCTTGGATGCTTATGCGAATCAGGTTTTTGAAGCACGGGTAAAACAAATTATTCCAAAAATGAATCAGGAAACACAAACCTTTTGGGTAGAAGGAACCTTTGAAAATCCACCTGAAGTATTGTATTCGGGTTTGCGAGGAGAAGCCAACATTGTTTTGGCTAAGAAATCAGAAGCCTTGAGTATTCCATTAGATTATCTGCTGAATGGCAATCAAGTCATAACAGAAACAGAAACGCTGAATGTTATAGTGGGCCTGAAAAGTTTGGAACGAGCTGAAATTTTGGAGGGACTAAACAGCAACACTTTAATTCTTAAACCCGAATGAATTATCAAGTGATTACAAGCATTGCTAAAACGCATTTGATCTCTCGCTTAAAGCAATCTACCATTGCGGCATTGGGAGTCACTTTTGGCATTGGCACTTTTATAACCTTAGTTAGCTTTATGACGGGTTTAAATGGTTTGCTAGACGGCTTAATTTTAAATCGAACTCCACACATACACTTATACAACGAAATTAAGATCAGCGAAAAACAGCCCATCGATTTTATTATTAATCCTGAGAAAGAGCTAAGTGTAGTTCATTCAGTACGTCCCAAGTTCAATCAACTTCGTGTTCACAATGCCCTACCAATTTTAAGTTATCTGAACAAAGATGAACGGGTAAAAGGGGCTATTCCACAAATTACGGTTCAGGTGTTCTACAAGGCAGGGGCTGTAAATTTAAACGGGGTATTACACGGCATTGAACCTTTGGAAGAGGATCGTTTATTTCATTTGGGAGACTACATTGTTGCAGGCAATGCCAAACAATTGAAGAACACACCAAGTGGTATCATCATTGGTGCAGGCGTTGCCAATACCTTAAAATTAGCAATGGGAGATCGAGTTTACATTTCAGCTCCAAACGGTGGTTTGTTTCAGCTAAAGATTGTAGGGATCTATCAAAGTGGTTTAGCTGAAATAGATGACATTCAAAGCTATGTAAATGTAAAAATGGCTCAACGAATTGTTGGGCAGTCGAGCAACTACATTACCGACATTAATGTAAAACTGCATGATTTAGAAGAATCAGTTGCCATGGCAAAAGAATTGAGCCAACAGTTTAAGGTTACTGCTAAAGACATTAAAGCTGCCAATGCTCAATTTGAAACAGGAACTTCCATTCGAAACATCATTACCTATGCCGTTTCTATTACCTTATTGATTGTTGCCGGTTTTGGGATTTACAACATTCTAAACATGCTGATCTATGAAAAGATGAACGACATCGCTATTCTAAAAGCTACCGGATTTTCAGGCAAAGATGTACAACAGATTTTTATTAGCCAAGCCATGATTATTGGCATTGTCGGAGGTGTTGTCGGTTTAGCAGTTGGTTTTGGATTGTCCGTATTAATCGATCATACTCCTTTTGAGACAGATGCCTTACCAACCATAAAAACCTTTCCGGTCAACTTTAATCCCATGTATTACTTGATTGGGATTGTGTTTGCCTTGGTGGCAACTTTCTTTGCAGCTTACCTTCCTGCACGAAGAGCAAGAGACATTGATCCGGTTGAAATAATTAGAGGGCAATAGTTATGGAAAAGAACATTGTTTTAAAAGCCAACAACATCAATAAATACTTTAGAGAGCCAACACTTTTTCATGTGTTGAAAGACATCAGTTTTGAAATTGAAAAAGGCGAGTTTGTGAGCATCATGGGGAAGTCGGGTTGTGGAAAATCTACCTTGTTGTATATTCTCTCTACGATGGACACCGATTATGAGGGGAAACTCATTTTAGACGGAGAAGACCTTTCGCTAAAGTCAGCCAATGAATTGGCGTTTATTAGGAACCGACACATTGGGTTTATTTTTCAATTTCACTATTTGCTGCAAGAGTTTACAGTATTAGAAAATGTGATGCTACCTGCTAAAAAATTAGGTGTAAAATCACTACAAGAAATTGAGCACGATGCCATGGAAAAACTACGACTATTGGGCATCGACGACCAAGCAAAGAAACTTTCCATGCGGATTTCCGGTGGACAAAAACAGCGGGTTGCCATTGCCCGGGCACTCATTAACAGTCCATCCATTATTATGGGCGATGAACCAACCGGAAACCTAGACAGTAAAAACTCCTTGAATGTTTTTTCCATTTTAAAGGAATTGAGCGAGGAAGAAAAACTATCCTTGTTGGTAGTAACCCACGACTTAGATTTTGCAAAGAAAACCAATCGCATTATTGAAATGGCAGATGGGAGAATTATAAAAGAATAGAATTGATGAATAATTATAACGTAAGCGGAAAAATAAACGCAAAGAAAGAAGCCGAATATCAGGTCAGACAGGAAAGTATTTCATTTGGCATAAACAAAGATCAGGATCAATTGCCAAACCCTGCCGAACTACTTTTAGGAGCATTTGCAGCTTGCTGCCTCAAAAACATAGAGCGGTTCTCTAAGGTGTTGAAGTTTGAATATGAACATGCAGCCATAGAAGTGGTAGGAGAACGACAAGAGGTTCCAACAAAACTCACTACCATCAAATATGTGATTAGATTAAAAGGATCTAACATAAATGTTGATCTGTTACATAAAAACCTTCAAAAGTTTGGAACTATCTACAATACTTTAAACGAGTCTTGTAGCATTTCCGGAGAAATAAGTTTGGAGGATTAAGGTTTTTTGAAACTGCTTCCTTAATTATTTTAATATGATAGGTGTTTACGTCTAACTGATAAAAATCAGGTTTTCACAGTAACATAAATCACTTAAAATGGACTTTGTACGCAGTAATTTTAGAGTGTAACTAAAACTTATTACCATGGATACACTACATGAGCAAGAAATTATAAGCATGCCAAGAATTGGCGATGCAGCACCTGAATTTAAAGCAATTACTACACAAGGGGATATTAGTTTTCCATCAGACTATAAAGGAAGTTGGACAATTTTATTTAGCCATCCGGCAGATTTTACCCCGGTATGTACTTCTGAGTTTATGACTTTCGCAAGCATGGAAGAAAAATTTGCCAATGCAAATTGCAAGTTAATAGGTCTCTCAATAGATGGATTGTACAGTCATATCGCTTGGTTACGAACCATTAAAGAGAAGATTGAATTCAAGGGCATGAAAGATGTGGAGGTTAATTTCCCATTAATTGAAGACATTACCATGGAGGTGGCTAAAAAGTACGGTATGATTCAACCAAATGAAGATACCACCAAGGCAGTAAGGGCTGTTTTTTTTATTGACCCAAAAGGAATTATTAGAGCTATAATATACTACCCACTAAGTTTAGGTAGAAACTTTGATGAGTTGTATCGGGTTATTATTGCCTTACAAACCGCTGATGAATTTGGAGTGGCTACTCCGGCAGATTGGTACCCGGGAGATGATGTCATTATTGGACCTGCGGGATCTTGCGGAACGGCAAAAGAGAGAATGGACGACAGTGAATTGGACTGTAAAGATTGGTTTTTTTGTACTAAGAAACTAGATAAAGAAACTGTTCTGAAAAAAGTGTTGAAGCAGTAGAGCTCTTGTTAATTAAGGGTTTGAGTTTGAATGAGAATTTATTGCCAAACAATTTTATATTCATTTCAAATAATGAATAATCACTAAAAGTAAAACGATGAAAATATTGAAAATAAAGTTGATTGGCCTCGTTCTAATCATCTTGGCTGCCTCTTGTGGATCTTCCGATCAACAAAAAAAACCGACTCCGAAAAAGAACAGTAAAACGGTTTTAAGAGAAAAGAAAACAGGGAAAGAATACAGCATTAAAGAAACGGCAATTCATGTGAATTGGACAGCCTTTAAATTTACCGACAAGGTTGGAGTGGGTGGAACATTTGATGAAGTAGAAACGACTCCTAAAAACAAATCCGGATCAGTTGAAATGTTATTGAGTGGAGCCAAGATCAACATCTTTACTTCTTCTATAAACTCCAAGAATGAGGTAAGGGATGCTAAGTTGAGAACTTATTTTTTTGAAGCCTTTAACACGGAAACCATTCAAGGAGAAATTATAAGTGCAAGAAATGGGAAAGGTAGCTTAAAGCTAAAAATGAACGGTATTAGTCGGGAGGTTAATTACAGTTACCGAAAACAATCCGATACGGTATTGCTTTCAACCACAGTAGACTTAAACCAATGGCAAGGCGAGGAAGCATTGGACATTCTCAACAAGGCTTGTTCCGACCTTCATACGGGAACAGATGGGGTGTCAAAATTGTGGTCAGAGGTCGCCATTACGGTTCAACTTCCACTTACAACAGAACAGAGTAAGATACAAAGTGAAAATCTTCAGTTGAACGAGGGTGAAAAATGGAAGATCAACGAAGAAATGAAACCTCCGATTACAACTATGCAAGAAATTATGAAGCATCAATCCATGGGACACTCTAAAGATCATCTTATGGTTGCAAAGGAATTAAAGAAAAATACTGACCTGCTTATTTCAAGCTGCACCATGAAAGGTAAATCGCACCAAGAACTGCACAAATGGTTAGTCCCACACATACAATTGGTGAAAAACTTGGCAGAAGCAAAAGACCACACAGAAGTGGCAAAACACTACCAAGAATTAGAGGAGTCGTTTGATTTGTTGAATGAGTATTTTGAGTGAGGGTAGGGTATGAGCTATGGTGTTTTATAGTTGAGTTTTTCAATAGGATTTGTTAGCATGATTGTGTAGAAGTAGATTTTATCGTGTTGAATAGAATGCAGTTACTTGAGTAAATTTGAGAGAAAGGAACTGTTATGAATGAATCATTAAGCAATATATTAGTTGATAATGGAGAGGTTCTTTTAGGTGCTCTTCTTGAAAACGAGGTTTTAAAAGAAATTCCTGTAATCGGAACATCATTAAACATTTACAAAAGCATAAAAGGGGTAAGAGATACAGCTTATTTGAATAAGGTTAAAATTTTTATTGAGTCGGTTGGCAGCATAGATAACAAACAAAAAGAAAAGTTAATCGAGGAATCCAAAAAGGATGAAAAACGAAGATCAAAATTTGGAGACGCAATGTTTACCACAATTGAAAAAAGCGACTCAAGAGTTAAACTTGAATACTTAGCAGTAGCTTTTGAAGCTTTTTTAAATGGAGATTTTGATCAAAGTAATCTAAGATTGATTTGTCATATAATAAACAGTTCATTTTCTGATGATCTTGTAGATGTTATTGAAAATGAATATCCAACCATTGATTTAAAATATTTAGTGACTTCAGGACTTGCAGAGACTGAATATAGACGCCTAACAGCCGATATGGAGACAACGGATCCCGATTAGCCTAACTCCTATAGCCAATCAGTTACGTGATGCATGGAATAATTATAAAAACAATTAATTCACTTATCACTCAATTTATACATAGCGTTAACAACGATTACTTAAAAATAGAAGTCATTTATCTTTATTAGTTATGTTCATAAAATAAACTTGTTCACGTTACGTGAACTTAGTATATTTGTGAACAATGAAGCAAGAGGTCATACATAAGGCATTAATAAACCTAAAGCATACAATTGATATTGAAGGGTTTTTACTTGATAGTGGAGAGTTGGACGGAAAGCTTCAATTGACCATAAATGGTAAGGTGTACAATTTTGTAGCAGAAGTAAAAAAAGAACTGAGACTGCATCAATTGCAGCCAATTGAAAAGCTACATCATCAGCATGCCAATTTAATTGTAATTGCTGAAAATATCTTTCCTAAAATAAAGGAGGAATTGCGAAAGAAAGGAATTGCCTACCTAGAAAGCAACGGAAATTTATTCATCCAAAACAAAGAGTTTTATCTTTTTATTGATACTAATAAAAAAGAAAAACTCAAGAAAGAAAATACCAATAGGGCTTTTACCAAAACAGGACTTAAGGTTGTTTTTCACTTTTTGTTGAATGCTGATTTGGTCAATCAAACACAAAGAGAAATAGCTGAAATAGCAGGAGTTGGTTTAGGAAATATTCCTCAGGTAATAAATGGGTTGAAAGAAACAGGCTACTTGCTGGCACTTAACAGAAAAACCTACGTTTGGGAACATCGAAAAGAGCTTTTAGATAGATGGATTAACCAATATGCCACGGATTTGAGACCCAAGTTAATTAAGGATCGATATGATCTTAAGGATAATTGGCAAGAACTAAATTTGGATAGCAAACAAACTGTTTGGGGAGGAGAGCCTGCAGCAGACTTGTTGACGAATCATTTAAGACCTGAAAAATTTATTCTCTATACCAAAGAAGATACTATCGACCTATTAAGAAACTATAGGCTTGTTCCCGATAAGAAAGGAGCGGTGGAAGTGCTTGATTTGTTTTGGAACAATTTAGAAGAGGAAAAAACGACTCCTCCTATTCTGATTTATGCGGAATTAATACTCGAAGGAGGAAAAAGGAACAGAGAAACGGCAAAAATGATTTATGAAAAATACATCGAAGCAAAGCTATAAAGAGTTAGCCATACCTCATTTTAAAGAAGCCTTCGATTGCATTGACAAGGTATTGGTTCATCACAATATTCCCTATTATTTAATAGGTGTAAGTGCAATTGCATTGGAGTTATTGAAAGATGGAATTGAACCAAATAGAGGAACAAAGGACATTGATTTGGCCATTATGATAGCTACCTTGCAAGAGTATGAAGAGCTAAGTAGTTCGCTTGAAAAAGAAGGGTTTAAAAGTGTAAAAGCTCCAAGAACTTTTTACTCTGACCAATACAATGTTGCGATAGATTTACTTCCGTTTGGAGAAATTGAAGAGCAAGACACTATTCAATTTAACGAGCGTTACACTGATTTACATGTATTAGGATTTAAAGAAGTGTTACAAAACCCTTCAACAGTTCACATTGAGGAGAAAATAGTAAACATACCACCCTTAGAAGGAATGGTAATTTTAAAGTTAGTTGCTTGGAGTGACAGACCTGAAGAACGAGAAAATGACCTTTCAGACATTTTGAGAATAATAGAGCATTATTTCAATTTGAATTATGATGAAATAGTCGAATTCCATCACGATACATTTCCCGCTGAAGGATTTGATCAACTTAAAATTGCTGCAGAAGTTTTAGGACGAAAAGCAAAATTACATTTAAGTAAGTCAAAAAACTTAGAGAGCAGAATTCAAAATGTATTAGAGAATAATCTTACTAATGGTAAAAAGTCGGTCATAGCCAAAGAGTGGGCAAGAGCTAAAGATTGGGAAATTGAATATGCCCTTAGTGTTTTAAAAGCTTTTCAAAATGGAATTAATGGTATGTGATTTTTTAATTTACCGTTAACAGAGCAATCCATATTGTTTGACCTCAATCATTTCTCCACCTAACGATTATCATTATTTAAATCCAATAAAATGGCTGTAGATCCATTTCTTCCTTTTATGCTAAGAGTTATTCTTGGTAGTTTATTCTTGTTTCAGGCTTATGATAAAATTTTCAGGATTGGATTAGAAGAGAACTGTCGAGTATTTTAAGAAGGGTGTAGACAAAGAAAAGTGCCCCTGTGGTTTCGAAAATGTCAGCATTTGTTTCTTCTTACATAGAGTTAATTGGCGGTGGTTTGTTATTGATCAGTTTCTTTGTTCCTTACGCCATATTTGTGTTGGGAATTAATTTAATCATGGTTAGTATTGCTTTTGGCTATTTGCAGTGATTGTGGGGTATGCGGTATGTTTACCCAAGAGTAATTCTACTTGATCTGTTGTATATTATCCCGTTGAACCAAGATGTATATTCTTTTGATTATCTCTTTTCTATATTAGTCCCAATTGGTTAATGGATTTTACTTACACATTCAATCACATTTTATCTAAAACCGTTTTTAGTTGTTCTATTACGTTGAGGCTTAACTGATCAAAATCCTCGTCTGTTAATTGATAAGCATTAATAGCCTTATAGCTTGGTTCTACATTTTGAGGCAAAAGATTGGCAATGTGCATTTCTATCACTGCAGTAGGTTCTATGCCTGTTCTTTTTAATAATTCTACTTCCAATGTTGGATGCTTGCCGTTTGAACCACCACAAACAGAGACAAAAGCATAGGGCTTGAGGTTCTTTTTTAATTGGCTCAAACATGACCTGAGCGGAAAAGCAATTTTCCCCATCCAAACAGGTCCGATTAGCACAACAAAATCATAATCTTCCATAGGAATGGCGGTAGGTTGTACCTTAGGCGTTCTATTGAAAATTAGATCGATAGAAATTCGAAAAAATCCTCTTTTCGATGACTCTGTTAATTGTAAATGATCAGCAGGAAGTTGTTTCGCTATCCGATTTGCCACGGCTTCATTGTTGCCACTTAAAGAATAAGAAATGAGAAGGGTTTTCATGGAGATAAAAGTTTTTTGAGTTGGTTGATTTGCTTCTTCCCTTCTTTATAACCAATTTCAAACAATTTATCTACTGAGTTTTTAGAGAAAAGAGGATGCTCAGCAACGGCATTTGGAGTAATCAGTACATCACAATCTTCCTGCTTGAAGGTTTTTTGATGGTTCAGTGTTAACCGTATGGCTCTGCTAAAAACTTCCATGGTAGTATCTATAAAAGGAGCGGAAATTTCAGGTACAGCATTTACGTTAATGGCAATTAGTTTCTGACACTTCTTTCTGATCGCAGAAGTAGGTAGATTCTCTAAAATTCCACCATCGGCAAACAGTTTATTATTGATGTTTACCGGAGCAAAGAGTGCGGGAAAAGCGGATGATGCAAAAATCTTCTTGATGAGTTTTCCTTCGAAGAAATAAACGGTTGTTCCTTTTTGAAGGTGCGTAGCATTAATAATCAGCGGGATTTTCAATGATTCAAAGGAGTCCTCAGGAAAGTATTGCTCTAAAATTTGATAACTTTCAATATCAAATAAGCCCGGTTTTTTATGGATAAAATGGGTAAAAGAAAACAAGTCTACCTTTTTAAATATCTTCAAGATTTCTTCGCAGGGAATTCCTTTCGCCAATAAAGCACCAACAATGGCTCCTCCACTTGCTCCTGAAATGATAGAGGGAGAAATACCTTCTTCCTCAAATACTTTGAGCACTCCAATTTGGGCAGCACAACTCATTCCTCCACCGGATAGTGTTAAGCCCAATTTATATTTTTCCATCTTTTATTCTTCCTTAATTCTCCTTTTGCACGTAGACCATCCAAATATTCGATATAACGGACAAAAATTAAAATAAGCTGTCAGTAGTGGCACAATACCTACCAAGCCCCACCAAGAGCCATAATGGTAACCAATTCCAAATGCCATGGCAGCTAAAAAATAACGTATAAATATATCGTACCCTCCTACATTTTTTTTCATGATTTCTAGTGTTATATATTATTAATAAATAGATTCAATTGTCTTCTTCTTTCTTTCATCTGCTCATGAATAGCCATTTGCCGCATATTTAGTTCTTCATTAGATTTTACTAACTTTTCTAATGGAGTATTACTTTCCAATACTTTCTGATGCTGAACTAAATCGTGTTTAAGTTCGGGCAATAATTCATCCCTGTAGTAAATAATTTGATTCTGAAACTGCTCTAACCGCTTTCGTTCTTCTAATTCGTCTATTTGAGCTAAGTTCTTTTCCAACAGCAACTGACAGTCATCTACTTCATCATTCCAATAATCTACATCACAGATCCACAAAGTAGTATCGGCCTTCATCTTTTTCATGAGTTCTGTTTTTTCAGTCATGGATTGCTTTTTATAAATGGTTTCCATCTTTAGATTGAATTTGACTTTTTCCAAGCCAATATGCTTCTGCTTCTTTTTCCATTTTTTCTAAGCGAGTATAGTAGTCGGGAAATTCTTTTAAGTGAGCCCAAGCTATTTTTCCTGTAAGCTTTAAATCGTCATTGGTTACATTGGTTTCAGGATACCTACTGCCATGTTCAAATTCAACATTAATGCCATCTGAAAATTCATTAAGGTTTACTTCTTGCCAATTAATGCCTAATAGACTGCCATTCTCTGTTGCTTTTTTTTTGGTGATTTTTTTCATAGCCTTGCCATTTTTGCAATCAAAGTTAGAAAGCGACTTAATGAAATAGAATGAATTTGGTCAGACAGAAAACTGATCTTTTTTAGATCAATTCAAATTAGATCAAGACTTATTAATAATACAGCTTTCCTCTTAAAATGTCGCATACTTCGTTTTTTGTTTGATTGTTTTATAATCGCTCGGCATATACCAATGCGACAGTTTTTTTTAAAATATTTTTAATTGAATGCTGCAATAAAAACTTAATTTGTATAATTAGATTTTTACCCTTAATTCCTCATTACTACTATTTTGGAATATTCTGTAAAATAACATGTGTTTCTAAGTGCAAAAGCAGCTGATATTCAATTACTTTTCCGCAGTATTTTACGACTTATTCTAGTAACTTCATTCAAAAAATTTATACTGTTTTTATTGTGCAGTATAACCTCCATCAATTACCAATTCGGAACCAGTAATAAATTTAGCTTCATCTGAAGCTAGATATAAAACTCCATAACCGATGTCATCAGGTTCTCCTAAATGTCCAATAGGATGCAAGCTTTCTAGCATTTTTTTTCCTTTTTTTACATCACCTTGAGCTTTAAGAAAGTTCTCTACCATTGGTGTCCATATATAGGCAGGGTGAATGGAATTAACACGGATTCCATACCCCTGTTTTGCACAATGAAGTGCAGCGGACTTGGTAAATATAGTTACTCCACCCTTGCTTGCGTTATATGCAGGTAAATTAGCATCGCCAACTAGACCTTCGATGGAAGAAAAATTAATAATTGATCCTCCCTCTCCTGTCTCTTTCATAGCTTTAATTCCATATTGAGTTCCAAGAAAACTCCCATCCAGATTGATATTTAAAAGCTTTTTCCAATCTGCAAGTGTAACTTCCTCTACTGTTCCACCAACACCAATACCAGCAGCATTAGCTACAATATGAAGTTTTCCAAATTTTTTGAGCGTAGTTGCGATTACTTTTTTCCATTGATCCTCTTTGGATACATCATGTTTAATGAATATCGCTTCGCCACCATCATCTTTGATCAATTGCACTACTTTGGCCCCGTTTTCTTCATCCAAATCTGTTATTATAATTTTAGCGCCTTCACGTGCCATTAAAAAAGCACTTGATTTTCCTAGGCCAGAAGCACCTCCTGTGACAATGGCTACTTTATTATCTACTCGACCCATAGTTTTCAATTTTTAGTATTTATTTGATTATCATTTATTTTATATTATTAATAAAGAGTTCATTTTGCCTTCTGCGCTCTTTTTCAATTTCTTTTGCTTGTTGAGAAGTAATTTTTATTCATATCCTTAACATTTGTTTCAATCAAAGTTAGAAAGCGACCTATTGAAATAGAATGACTTTGGTCAGGTAGAAAACTGATCATTTTATATTTAATATAACTCAATTTTAGTGCGAATTAATTCCACTTGAGTTTTAGCAACTATGGGATGCTCTGAATCACAATTCAGTATTACCAATAAGTAGGCAAAAGAAGAGAGTCGCCAATCAATACGAATGACTTCATCTTGTGCACAATAGACCTGTTTAAAATGTAGCCTACTATCCATCTTTAACCTTTGTAAAACTTGGATTGCTTTCTGAATTGCCCAATTTACTTCATCGTCATTTTCAATTTCTAAAAGCTGTTTTAATTGAGAGGCAGTATACAATAGTTGCGATTCTTCAATGACTTTGCGAAGTCGTGCTAAAAACTGACTTTCTTCTAATTCCCAAAATGTTACCAAAGTAGTTGTCATCGTATTAGATTTAAGCGGTTGTTGTTTCTTTTGTTTTTAATTGTTGTAGCTTCTTTAAAAGCTCTTTTTCTTCAACAGATAATTGCTTTGGTATTTGCACCTTTACTTTTACCAATAAGTCTCCATAGTTCCCCTTTTTATTGTAAACGGGCATTCCTTTTCCCTTTACACGAAGTAGATTATCAGGCTGTGTACCTGCGGGAATAGTTAGCTTAATATTTCCTTTCATGGTAGCAACGGTAAGCTTACCACCAAGAATAGCGGTGTATAAATCAACGTTCAATGGCATTACTAAATCATCTCCTTTTCGTTGATAACGATGATCGGGCAATACGGTTAGCTTTACATACAAGTCTCCTTTTGTACCCTTATTCATTCCCGCTAAACCTTTACCCGGAATTTTTAAAACTTGTTGATCCTTGCTACCCGCTTTGGTTTTAATTCTAATTTTTTGATTATCCAATTGAATAATCCTTGAGGTTCCGAAATAAGCTTCCTCAAAGGTTAAGACCATTTCTCCTTGTAAGTCCTGCCCTTTATAGGCAGTCCGTCTTCCTCCACCTTGTCTGCTTTGATTGAAAATGTGTTCAAAAAAGTCTGAAAAATCCCCTTCACTTCCATAAAACTGAGAAGGGTCTCCCTGATAACCGTATCCTTGCTGAGATTGAGCTGAATTAGCTGATTGTTGACGGTTCTTCCAATTAGCTCCTAATTCGTCGTATTGTTTCCGCTTTTCAGGATCGCTTAAAATTTCATTCGCTTCGTTGGCTTCCTTAAATTTTTCTTCAGCTGCTTTGTCTCCTTGGTTTTTGTCTGGGTGGTATTTTACTGCCAACTTTCGAAATGCCTTTTTTATTTCAGCTGCAGTTGCGGTTTTTGGTACTCCTAATGTTTTATAATAATCTTTGTATTCCATTCTACTTACTTCAATAAGTTTGAAAAATCACCCCAACCGTTAATTTGCTCTTTTCTAAAAAGGATTCTTTCCTCTTGGTTTTCAAGAAACACGGCTAAATGGTCTTTATTTCTTTCAACCTTTTGAATCGACTTTTCATATCGGTCATTGTAAAGTCTATGAAAGTAAATACGATAAGAATTAGCCGTTTCTAAATTTTCAATCTTCATAACGAGCAGCTAAATGCTTGATTTTTTCTTCCACTAAAACGTCTTCAGTCAAATCAAACACTTTTTTCTTCAGCACTCTAAAATCCTTAACAAAGGCAGCAATTAGCTCTTCCAATTCAGCGTGTTCATCTCTGAAGGCTTTATCGTTATGTACCAAAGGGTACTTTATTTCTTTTGCAATGTGCTTTACATGTTTGTCAATAGTGGAAACAATATCCTCGGCCCTAGACTGCGTTTTTGTAAGGCGATTCAGTAAATCTTGAGTTGCCTTAATGCTCTCCGCTTTCATTAACCACACAAAGTATTTGTCAATCAGTTTTCTCAGAAAACGAAGTTCATCGGAGTAAAAAGCCATGTCAGATTTCCAATGAAGAGATAAGGTGTGCAATTCTTGCCAATCGGCTTCATTTACAAAATTGTTGGTGGGTCTTAATCGAAATTCCATCTTACTTATTTTTAGAGTTTAATTACCTTTCAAAGTTGCTACGGAATCAAGGGAGAAAAAATGAAAACCATCAGTTGAAAGACTGATAATTGTCAGGTAGAGAGAATAGATTAAGCTATTTTCTGCTGAATGAGATTAACCATTTGCTGCGCCGACATAACTCCTGATTGCTGCCATTTAATTTCGCCTTTATGAAATAGAATAAAATTGGGTACCCCTCGAACATTATATTTTCGGGCAACCGCGGGATTTTTGTCAATGTCCACCTTAATAATTTTTACCTTGTTTTTGAGCATTCCTGCTGCTTGTTTTAAAATGGGCGACATGGTTTTGCATGGACCACACCATTCTGCAAAGAAATCTACCAAAACAGGCGTTTCACTATTGATTAGAGCGTTAAATTTTGACATGCTGCTTGATTTTAGATATAATTTATTTAAACCCGAATTATTTAATCAGGAATAGGCTTTAAAAAAAGAAGCAATCTCACTTTTAGTAGATTGCTTCTTTCTTCTTGAAGATCCAATTGGTTAAAGGTATTACTGAATACTGATGGTTTTAGGTGCTTGCACTGCTGCTTCCTTTTTCTTTTTCAAGGTTATGCCTAAAACACCATCGCTATACTTTGCCTTAATGTTTTCGTTGTCTACGTTATCAGGCAGGGTAAATGCTCTTTTGAAGGAGGAGTAACTAAACTCTTTTCGAGTGTAGTTTTCTTCCGTTTCTTCACTGCTTTCTTCCTTCTCGGAAGAGATAGACAAAACTCCGTTATCCACATCTACTTTAAAGTCATCTTTTTTCATGCCTGGAGCAGCCAACTCAATTTCAAAGTTATTTTTGTTCTCCTTTACATTTACAGCAGGTAATGCAGGCTTTAGATAATTTCTTTCAAAGAGATTATCATCGTCAAAAAAATCTGAAAATACAGATGGAAATGGTCTAATAAAGTTGTTGCCGTTTCTTTTTACTAATAAGCTCATGGTTTTTGTTTTAAATGATTAAAAATATTTACATAACAAATTTGAGCTTGAAGAATCGGTTTGAAAATGATGCTAATCAACTAGCAGTCTGATTTTTATCAGATAATAAACTGACTTTATAAGGTAGGTTTGCATTGACTGATAGAGTTCTTCTAACTTTTCTGTAATAATCTGTGTCTACTGTTACAATTCCTAATAAAGCAATAAGTGAATCTGATTGCATATTTAATTATCGCATATTACGAAACGGCTGCACAAAAAATGGAACTTTATTGAAAACAGAATTAATGGGTTGACTTTCTTTCAGCAGTTGCTCTGCTAAATACAGGTCTTTAATGTTCAGGTGTAATAAGCTTGGCTTTTCTGCCTGAATGACCTTCTGAATTTGCTCCTTTAGCTCAGAAGTGGTAGATGTAGAAAAATCAGTTAAAGAAGTAAGGTATTTATGAATAGAAGAAGGAATAGAGATTTCGGCTTTATTTCCTTTTGCGTTGGGAAGTACGACCAATTTAAAACTCAAATTGTCGAGCTTAGAAATGGCCGTAACTGTTGACCACCATTCCATGTTATGTAGTTCATTTTCTTGAACTACTAAGACCTCCTTAGCAGAGGATGGTGTTCTCAGTTGTTTAGGAACAATTAGCTTGGGGCGTTCTATGTCGTACAATAATCTTTCTGCCGTAGAACCGAATAACCGAGTGGTAGAGTAATTGTTTCCTTGATTGCCAATAGCAATCAAGTCTACCTCACTTTTTGCAATAAATCGTTTAATCACATTTTCCGTTTTACCAAATACAGATCGGGTGACAATTGAAATATTTTGAGCATAAGGCAGCTTTTTGATACGTTCAACTTCAGCCTCTAAACATTGATTAACATGTTTTTTTAGACCATCATTATACGCAACAAGATCTTTAACGTTCTTATCTTCTATAGAATAAGTATAGAGCAACAGATAAGTTGTGGGTTGATCTTTAAAAAGAAATAGGCATTGATCGGTTGCTTGTTTAGCATTTTCCGAACAATCGGTGCAGAGTAAGATTTTATTCATTTAAAATGTGAGAGAAGTCATGGTTAATAAATAACAAATAAATCAAAATTGTTCAAATATGAAAAAATCTAATCATTCCCATGAGGAATTAAAGTAAAACTATTAGCACTCTCCGCCGAAAGCAAGAGATCTTTCAAGGTAAATATTAGAGCTAAATTGGCGTTGTATATTTCTCGGTTCACATTTAAAATAGTCGGAATTTCCATTTCACTTAAATTCTGCTGATTAATTTGTTGGTAAGCCTCCGTCAAAAAATGATCAAAAATTTGTTGATTCTCTTTGGCAGCATCTGCCAAAAACTCAAATTCTGTTAGAGCTACTTCTTGATTTAGAATATGATATAGATTGAGGTAAAACTCAATCAAACGACCTTTTAATAATTCATACAATGCAATTTTATTGTCATTTGCAGATCGTTCAAAACCTTCAATATTATGGGCTATATCTTTAATCCCCTTTGCAGATTCCATAGCGTATCGGATTGCTCGAATTAATTGATTTAGGGCATTAGATTCTTCCGCCTCTAATTTCTCATTTTGAATTTTGAGGTAATAAGGGACTAATTCGCTCTCTAAAAGCTTTATGGCTTCGTAAATTTTTAGGTAATCGTAAGATTTATCATACAATAAGCTTTCTTGTTCTTTGCTATTCCTTTTAAAATTAAATAACTCTGTCTTCAACTGAAGTACCTTTAGATGCAGTAAAAACAAAAGCTCAGTTAGGTGTAGTAGTTCATTTTTTAATGCAGCAATAGCAGCTTCAGGAACTTCAGTAGATACTTTGCTAATGTAAAGGCTCGGTCTGCTATTTTGCGATTGAAAACGATTTTCTAAGAAGCGTGCAAAAAGTCCTAAAAAGGGGAAGCATACAATTATTCCAATTACATTAAAAATACTGTGAAAGGCAACCAATGCCATTAATTCATCTTGTATAGAGAACGTATTGCTGATAAGATTCAAAAGCGGATAAAGAAAAATAAGGGCGATAAGCGCGGTAAGGGTGTTAAAACCAACATGACTTAGGGCTACCCTTTTTTTAGCCGCAGTTCCGTTTAAACTACCCAAAACCACAGTAATGGTAGTACCCAAATCGCTGCCAATTACAATGCCTGCTGCTCCCTCTAAATTGATTAACCCACCATGTAAAGCACTCAAGGTAATAACCATGGCAGCAGAGCTTGACTGAATAATGGCAGTTAGAACGAATCCTACAATTAAGAGAAGGTAAGGCCCATATTGAACATACCTATCTAAGTTGAAATTATCAGCAAACTGCTCTACACTTATTTTCATAAAGTTGAGCCCAAGAAAGAGCAGCCCAAAGCCCATGACAAAACGACCTAATTCTACAAGCTTCTTTTTGTCTTTCAAAAACAATAAAGACAAGCCACCAATGGCAATAAATGGCATGGAAAAGCTCTCAATATTTAACTGAAAACCGAGCGTAGCTACAATCCATCCGGTAAAGGTGGTGCCTAAATTAGAGCCTACAATTACACCTAAGGCATTGCTCAAGTTCATAACACCAGCACCTACAAATGCCAACACAATTAAAGAAACAACAGAACTGCTTTGCAAAATTGCTGTAACTACCGTCCCGCTTAAAATGGCTTTAATCCGGTTGTTGGTATGCTTTCTTAGAAAACGTTTAAAGGATCCGCCTGCCATATTTTTCAGGGATTCTTCTATAAAAAAAAGACCCATTAAAAAAATACCCAAGCCTGCTAAAAACTTCCAAATATCTATGTTTTGCATCTTGTGCTAAATTTCGTTGAGTAGTGAAACAAGCTACAAAATTGGTTAATGCCATGGCTTAGGGCATGCTCATCATCAGTTTAAAACCTGATAAAGGTCAGTAGCCGAGCTTTCAAAAATTGCACTAGAGTCTGACATGGCTCAAACATCTGATAAATCAGTTTGGAAATTGAAAGCATTCCTTTAGATTCAGTACCTACCCAATAATTCCTGACAAAAGTCAATTTTATAACTGCTGACCATCATTTCCGCATCACAAGAATAGAACGCTCTTTGTTCTAAATATTAACCACAATGGAGTATTGCTTTACAAGAAATTTTGATAATACCACTTTTGAAAAATTGGTAGCCGGTACCAAAAAAGCTTTAGAATTAGAGGGATTTGGAGTACTTACTGAAATTGATTTACAACAAGCTTTTAAAGAAAAGTTAAAAGTTAACTTTAAGAAGTATCAAATTTTAGGGGCTTGCAATCCTCGCTTTGCACATCAAGCTCTTAAAGCTGAAGAACATATCGGTGTGTTTCTACCCTGTAACATTGTTATTGCCGAAAGTGATAAACAAGATTCATTTACAGTAAGTGTTGTAAATCCCATTGCTTCTATGATGGCAGTTGAAAACGAAGCCTTGGTTTCAATAGCCGATGAAATATCTTCAAAGTTAAAATGGGTTTTAAAATCAATTTAACCATGTTGAATTCATTCAAACTATCTCGTTTAAATATTGCTGATTGGATTTCTGTTTCAAGGGTAATTTTTAGTTCACTATTAATTGGACTGATAGTGAACGATTACCGAACAATATTTCAATGGGTTTTACTTGTTGCTTTGTTTACAGATGCCTTAGATGGATTTATAGCACATCGTTTAAAAATAGTTTCCCCGCATGGAGCAGCTCTTGACTCTTTTGCAGATGCTTATTTATTTCTGGTTTGTGTTGGAGCTGTTATTTATTTTGAAACCGACTTTATCATCAATCATATAAATTTTATCGTTCCCGCTATGGGTATCTACATCATTCAACTCAGTCTTGCCTATTTCAAATATGGAAAACCAAGTAGTTTTCATACCTATTTAGCAAAAACAGCAGCCTTGATTCAAGGTAGCTTTTTTTTAGTTCTCTTCTTCTATGAAGCGGTAGAATGGCTCTTCTATTTAACCATTGCCATCAGTTTATTAGAAACAGTTGAAGAAATTACCCTCATATTTATTCTTCCAAAATGGAAAGCTGATGTAAAAGGAATTTTTTGGCTTCCAACTAAGAATAAACTCTCAAAACGATATTTAGATGAGAAGTAGAATAAAGAAAATACTTTGCCCCATAGATTTTTCAGAATCGTCAACCAATGCAATGGAATACGCCGCAAAGCTATCCAAAGAGCTAAATGCTTCTTTAACCCTTTGGAACATGTATGAGCTTCCAATTATACATGAAATGCCCTCAAAGTCTAATTTCCCCAATGCCATAGGCAGAAAGCAAAAGGAATTGTCAGAAATTTTACAGGATTGGTGTGAAGAAATTAAGGAAGAATACGCTATACCCTGTGGTTATTTTGTGGGTACAAGTATTGAAAGCTTAGAGAAAACCTTAGCTCATTATACAGATGGTAAAAACTTTGATTTAATGATTGCCGGGACCAATGGGATTGACAACATGCACCAATTCTTTTTTGGCACTAACAGCTATCGAATCATTAAAGAGGTGGAGTGTCCGGTTATGATTATACCGGAGGGCTATTCTTTCAAGAAAGTGGACAATATCGTTTTTGCTACCGATTACTCCTTAAGCGATGCAAAGTTAGCAAAGGGCTTAATTCGAACTTTTGATTCTAAAATTACCTTTCTGCATTTAAGCAAAAAGGAGAGCGAAACCAGTAAAGAAGTATTTCGTGCCTTTAAAGATCTATTTGAAGATGAAGCAGACCTTAATTATCGGTTTCATTTCGAGCGATTGGTCTATTCCGATAAATTGGATGGCTTGGTAGAAAAGATGATTGAGAAAGAGGCGGATATGGTCATCATGTCTACCCATCATAGGAATTGGTTCGAAGATCTATTTCACAAAAGTTTTACAAGAAAAGTGTTGGATGGCATTCAAATTCCTGCTTTGGTTTTTCATCAGGCAAAAGAAGAAAAAGGTGACTTCTCGATTAGTTTGGAGGAGGAAGGAGTTGATTGAAGTTTGGAATTATTGTTTGAATTCAAAGATGAACTTAAACAGCAGTTTTCAAATCTTTTAAGTGCTTTTGAATATGATGCTGAACAAGCTCTAAATGTTCTTCCTTAGAATAATCTCTTGATCCTTTCTTGTAGGGAATCATATCAATATGCTTACAATGGATATGCTTTTTAAGGCTATTTTGTGCAGTTTTTAAGCGTTTAATGAGTGTTGAAATAGAAGTATTCCGGTTGCTCTCAACGCTTCTTTTGTTTACTTCAGAGAGCTTTCCTGAAAGTGGACATGGTTTTCTTTCATGGTACAAGTCTTCTACATTACTAGCAAAGCTTTCATGCCAAAAAGTTAAGTGTCCTAAGACATCTTTCATTGTCCATTTAGGGTAAACATATTGTTGAAAGTTAATCTGCTGTTTAAAGAATAGAATAAGTTCTTCAACCGAATAATTCAGAGCATCAACTCTATCATTCAAAGTTTTAATCGAAGGCATTAGTAAAATAAGATGCGATAAATCGCTTTACTGAAAATGAGTATAGGAACTTTGCTGTGCAGTATCATTTGCTTGCTATCACTCTTATGAAATAACTTTTCAAAAAAGGTTTTGGTGTGATTACTCAATACCCAATGCTGTATCATAATCTTTATTCTTTTAAAATGCTTTTTTTACATGATCCCAAGCAGAACCAATTTCATTTTTAAAGTTACCCCATTTTAGGTCTGCTTTATTTTCCAAACTTTCAAGTTTTTGTTTGAACTCAGAAATTTTACTGACAACCTCTTTTCTTTTTTCTTCAAACTTATCTTCTCCTTCCATCATGCCTAAGCTTAATTGAAGCCTGAACAAATCAAACCTAGAGTGATATTGATCTACTTTATGTTCGGTTAAGTCTGCCCATTTTTTAAGGTTATCTTTCCCATTTTCAATGCTTTTATTTAATTCATATTTAAGGTCATTAAAGCCATTATTTATTGTCTTTTGATTTTCTTTTAATTGATCTAAACTATCTGCCTTTTTTAAAGCAAGTTGCAATTGCAAGCTCTCCACTTTTGATCTTAAACCCCTAAGGTCTTCTTGGCTTTCTTTCTGTAAGTCCTTTATATCATCGCTAACCTCATCTAACCAATCAGACATCTCTTTCTTTTTCTCTTCAAAAGCATCTTCAGCCTCTTTTTTCCCTAAGTGCATTTGCAGTTTTAATGATTCTGCTTGCGATTTCCAATCGTTTAATTTTCTTTTTAAATCCATTTTGTTTGTTTATTATTTATTGAATATGAGACATTTACTTATTAATCAAGCTGTCGTTTAATTGATATATTACTCTTTAGAAAAAAACGATAGGATGAATTTCTTTACTAAATATGAGCAAAGGAACTTTGCTGTGCAGTACCATTTGCTTGCTGATACTCTTATGAAATAGCTTTTCAAAAAAGGACTTGGTGTGATTACATAGCATCAACAAGTCTGTTTTGTTTTCTTGTAGGTAAGTATCAATACCATGTACAACCGTATCGGCTAAAATCTCTACTACTTGTATATTCTGATCTCTGTTGCGTTTTATATTGTGTTTTAATTCACTCAAGTCATTTTCTTCTTTTTCAGAGTCTGTTTTAATGTGCAAGAAAGTTAAGCTGCTTTTATTTAGTTTGGCAAAATTCATGGCTTTTTGAATCTCTTCTGAAGAATTGAATAATAAATCGCTAGCAAAAACAATTTTTCTGAATGGTCGAATCTCTACCGAATCAGGTATAGCCAACAGAGGAATACTTACTTTTTCAATCAGCTTAGCCGTAACACTTCCCATTAGAAAACCTCTATGGTCAGTTTGCCCTTTGGTACCCATTACGATGAGGTCTATTGTTTCTTTTCTACAGAATTTGGCAATCTTTTCAACAGCCATGCCCTCCTTTATTATAAGGTCATAAGGGTCTTCCATCAAGTCCAATTCATCCGTGTAAACCTTCATATGTTTCTGTGCGACATCTCTTAAATCTTGTTCAATTAAATTCAACGTCTGTTCTCTCGAAGTGAATGCATTTACGGGAGCAGCGAGTGGCAAATTATAGGCATAAATCAAAATTAGTTTTGCTTTTTTAGCTCTTGCCATCATTTTTGCAAATCGAAAGGCATGATGAGCATTTTCAGAAAAATCGGTAGGAAATAATATCTTATTCATAACAATTGTTTTATTTGAGTGGCCGAAAGGTGGGTGTTTCTCGCCCTAACTCTAACTTTTGCGATTGTTTCGTGACAATCATGCAAAGAGTCAAAAGTCTTGCTATTGAAAATTTGTTAATCATTTTTGTACAAGAATTGAAAAGAGAACATCCCATTCTTTATTTCGATAACTTCAAACTCGGAACAATACATCTTATGGAGTATAATTTCTTACCCAAGCCTTCATCTGATTCTCCGTCATACTGTCGCAAGCCTCCACAGGGATATTCTTATCTTTGAAAGCCTGCACATTTAAAATCGCTTTCTTTAAATTGACTTTTGCCTCAGCAGGTCCAAAAACAACGATGTTGGCCTTAGCATTAATTTGATTAATTACTGTTTTGTAAAAAGATTTCTGCTGTTGCTGATTTCTCGCCAATAGCTTGCTTTCTGAAACATTATCCTGTGGTCCGTATGCCATTTTAGAGCGAGAGCCGCCATGAAGGTGAAAATGTTCTATGTTTGAATCAATCTTTTTAATTCCTTCTTTATTCTTATCAAGCTCAATAATGTAAGCCTTATCGAAATCTATCCAAATTCCTGTTTTCATTTTGTTTTGCATCTTATTTATTTTTATACGTAAACAGAGTCATGACCTACCTTTACATCAGTCCTTTGTGCGTTCTCATCGTATTGTGTCCAATGTTCAATCGGTTTGCAATAAAGGTTTAACGACACGGTTCTTGCTTCGTATACATTTTTATAGCGGTGTATTCCAACTTTACTCATAAAGGAATAGTCATTGGTGCCTAGAGTCATTGAGCTTAATTGTTCTAAGCTGCTTCCGTCTTCAGACACTCTAAAACGCTCTTCACATAACTTACCTTGTAGGGTATGAATCCATGTTTGTTTCGCATCAAAATCATGAATGGGAGTTTCCTGACCTTTTTCATAACAGATCAATAGTAATTCAAAATCATCTGTTTTAGTCAAGCAATTTCTTGTATACCCATCTCTTTTCCATGAATAATACTTTTCAAATTCTCCAATCGGAATATCAATAGACTGCATGATATCTAAATAACTATCATTTGCATTTTTCTTTTTTAATAATTCTATTAACTCGTCTATTGACTTTATCGATTCCATATATTTTTTTGGTTAAAAGCCCTTTAATTATACATCAAAGGTGTGGAATTGCAAGAATTAAAAACATGAGTATTGTCACCCTTTACGCTGATAGTAATCAGACTGGAATTAACCGAGTAGATCTAATTTATTTAATGGGGTACTATTTAGAAAAGTATTGTATCAAAGGGTTTAAATCAGTTAATAGAAGTTGCATTCATGGGAAGGGGCAAGAAATAGTGTTCTTAGATTATTATAGTTCAGTTTTTGTATACTCCTAAAAGTGTTTAATATCTTGATTTATTGAGGATATCAACTCCATGTCCTCCTTCAAAAAAGTTCGAACTTTTGACTGCCACCCCGACAGAGAAAAACCTTCAAATTAGAGATTGGAAGTTCTTACAGAGACGTTTGTGCATAATTAACTGAAGAGTTTATAGCCTATACCAATTTAAATGGCAATGACCTTTTTACTCCTCGTTCCGAGTATCAATTTCTAGGATTATAAACTAGCGACTTTTGGTGTTTCTACGTTTTAAGATGGAAAGAGGCGCTAGCAGCCGGATTGGCTCCAAAGGTGAAATTGGATGCCACTCACGAAAAACCTGATTTGGTAGAGTTGGATGCTCCTAGCAATTTCCCTTCAAGTTATTGTTTAAAGTAACGTATTTACTTGATAATTTTAGCATATTAAAGCAATAGCTTTGCTAAAGCTAATTGATAGTAGAGATGTTTTTTTTGATCAATAAGTCTGCAATTCAGCAAATAGCAATTTTAACTCTGCTCTCGTTTTTTTTAGTTTCAAAGCAAGTCGATCTAACATAAGCTCTTTGTATCCTTCTTTAAACTCAAAATCTGCATCACGCAAATTGGCGAATCTATCTTTTAACATGATCTTTTGTTCTCTCCAGCTTCTTACTATTTCCATAACATAGGTTTTAAATTTCTTCTAGATACAATTTTCAGTTTTACCCTTCCTAGTTTCGGAATTATTAATTCTGAACTTTTCTGTTTTTCAGGGTTTAACAACTGCTCAGATAGAGGAAGTTTAAAACTTAACAATTTTGTGGTTTTTAATTTTATATACCTTGAACCGGAATTTATGCTTGTCTCAAGATGAAAAACCTTATCGTTCAAGAGAGAATTGATGGTCATGATTTTGTCCTTTTTTATTTTTGCAAAAGTGAGATTCTGCTTTATTGCTGAAGTTACATTACCTAAGACAAAAATTGCAAGAATCACACTTTTGCAAAAAGTTGCATTTACTAAAAAAAAACACTCCTAATCACTGGTTTTAAACAGTTTCAAAGGAATGTTTAGCAGCAGAAATTAAGCTAGTATTGTTTAAATAACAAACCCTAAAGTAAATTGTAACCACTGATTTTTATACCTTGGGGTAGAAGAGTTTCCATCTCCATGGTTATTTTGTAAGTCCCATCCGGCACGAGCAGAGAAAACCACTTGTTTCATCATTAAATCTACACCAGCTACAAAGCCTAGCGTATTGTCTCTAATATTGTCATTGTCAAACTCTTGCTCTTGTTCAGTGCTATTAGGACCAAAAGTGTACTTGTCTTTTTGCTTTAGCAAATAAGAATATTGTGGGCCTGCAACAAGGGTGATAAACTCGCTTGGTTTAAATTGCAATTGTAGTGGAATATCCAAGTAAGTGGTAGTTCTTGAGGAGGTATATCGAGAACCTAAGATAGTTCCGGATCCTTCATAGCCTTTTTGAGAAATCAAGGCTTCCGGTTGAATGCCTAAATATTTATTGATTGGAATACTGGCAAATAGGCCACCGGCGAAACCAACTCTTGGGTCGGCTTGAAAATCCTGACCTTTCTCATCCCATACGTTAGCATAGTTAATACCTGCTTTTAATCCAAAGGTCATATCTTCTCTTAGATCACTATAGTCTTTTTGTGCCATGATTGGACTGCTAAAAAGCAGCAGTGCTAAACTTGAAATTATGATGCATTTCATCTTTTTGATTATTAAACTGTAAATGAATTTTTACAACAGATCAAAAGTAAAGGTCATTGTAAATTAGGTTGTTACAGAAATGTCGCTAATTGTTATATCTTTTACTTTTCGTAGTATCTGTTATCACTAAACCCTATGCATTAGAAATTGATATCAATTTCTAATGCATAGCGATAAAGAGTTTCATCCAAAATGGCTTTCTCCATTTTTGTGAATCTCTAAATCGGGATTAACCTTCATGGATGCAATAGTTCGTTCACTTATTGTGAACTTCTATTGCATAATTCGGGTTCAATAAAAAAAGCACTATGACAATGCATAGTGCTAAAAGGATGAAATGCTCTGGTTTTAGTACTGAAGAAGGAGTTATTCTTTCACTTCTGGAGTTTTCAGCATCAGGACTATGACGTACTTGAGCTTTTAACTAATATGAGCAGCTTCTGTAGTCTAAATTCTATCCTTTTTTTCCCTACTTAATCTATTCAAAATTGCTTTCGGGAAACTTATTAAGGCAAAGTTACTCCTGCAATAAATCAAAGTTGTTATAGAATTTCCATCTTGAATTATATAAATTACATATTTAAGGGCTTTTAAGTAAAAGTAAATCTTCCATTTATTTCTTCATATAACTGTCAATTATGCAAATAATAGGCACTGAGCTATAATGTGATTCATCGTTTAATAGATGAATTTTACCAATACTAAACTTAAAAGTTGTGTTATGGATATGTATGAAGGTTATCATTTTTGGGGCATGCACCTTATATGGTGGGTAGTTTGGGGTCTGGTTATATTTTGGATTTATGCTATTCCGTACCGTTTTCCCGGACAACGAAGCTTTAATGAAATGCCCCTTGAAATTTTGAAAAGGAGACTTGCTTTAGGTGAAATTAGTAAGGAAGAATATCTAGAGAAGAAAGAACTATTACTTGATCAAATTAGAAATTCATGAAAAACTATGATAAAGACAATAGCAGTGGTAAGAATTATGAAGGTAATTTTCCCAATCGGCCCTTACATTTTCTAACTCACAGTTGGTTACAGGTCTTCTAAATTTTGGCGTTTTGCCTTTAATTTCTTGAAAAAACTAGGAGTTAAACCGGTTATTTTTTTAAACTGATTGGATAAATGAGCAACACTGCTATAATTGAGCTTATAAGAAATTTCAGAAAGCGATAATTCATCATACAACAATAATTCTTTCACTTTTTCAATCTTATGAATGATAATAAAGTGTTGAATGGTCATTCCCTTTACCTCTGAAAATATATTAGAAAGATAGGTGTAATCATAACCCACTTTTTCACTGATATAATCTGAATAATTAATATCAGCGAACTCATCTGAGTAGTGGATCATTTCAATAATTACCGTCTTTATCTTTTCAATTAGAATGCTTTTTTTGTCATCCAGTAATTCAAGACCTGATTTTAGTAAGTTCGCCTTTAACTTGATTTTTTGCTCTTCTGTTATATCTTCCAATATTTCTACCATTCCCAGATCAACTATGACATAATGCAAGCCAAGTTTTTTTAGTTCCTCTTTCACCATTAGCTTACACCTTAAGCTTACCATGTATTTAATAAATAACTTCATAATAAGTTTATTTAGTAAGTGAAAAGGAAATAAAAGCCATGAAAAGGCTCTAAGGTTTTGGAATTGTTTTTATGAGAATTTAATAAAGGTAAGATTTTTAATCAGAGTGCTAACTCAAGAAGTAAACTAATGTAAAATGCTAGCATAATTTCATCTACATTTACCGCTTACGCCCTATGACATATTGAAAAATAAAGCCCCAAAGTACCTCTTAGCCATTCATGGTGGAGTAGGAACCATTCTCAAAGAGAATATGAATGCGGAAAAAGAACTTGCTTATAAACAAGTTTTAACGCTTGCCCTGACAAGAGGGGAAATGGTTTTACAAAAGAATGGAACCGCCTTAGAAGCAACTGAAGCTGCCATTAAGGTAATGGAAGACTCGATATTATTTAATGCAGGAAAAGGTTCTGTTTTCACCCATGAAGGAAAGATTGAAATGGACGCATCTATCATGGATGGAAAAAACCTAGATGCCGGTGCTGTTGCGGGAGTGTGTAATATTAAAAACCCCATTAGTGCTGCTTTGAAAGTTTTACAAGAATCAGGACACATCTTGCTTATGGGAAAAGGGGCGGAACAGTTTGCCCTTCAACATCATTGCAAATTTGAGGATGATGAATACTTTCGTTCAGATGATAGGTGGGACCAGCTGCAACTGGCTAAAGAAAGTCAGGGAGTTTGGTTAGACCATAGTGGAGAACACAAAAGTGCTACAGCTACCGTTGAAAATGGAGGCTTGAAGTTAGGTACTGTAGGTGCAGTGGCCCTAGATTTAGAAGGTAACATAGCGGCGGCTACATCTACCGGAGGAATGACCAATAAAAAGTTTGGAAGGATTGGAGATACACCAATTATTGGGGCCGGAACTTATGCTAATAATAACACATGCGCGGTATCTTGCACCGGACATGGAGAGTATTTCATAAAAAATGTAGTGGCTTATGATGTTGCTGCATTGATGGAGTATAAAAAGTATTCTTTGGAGGAAGCAGTGAATTATGTCATTCATAAAAAGTTGAATGATCAACAAGCTGAAGCCGGTTTAATTGCTCTTGACAGCAAAGGTAATTACAGCATCTGCTTTAATACTGAAGGAATGTACAGGGGAGTAGTTAGGCAAGGAGAAGCAATAAAAGTTGCCATTTATAAAGAAGTTTAGACAACTTTTGCAGAAAGGATATTTGTCGGATTAGATCAAATTTCGTTCTGAAAGCAGATAGGTATGTCCTTTTGATAAAACATGAAGGGTCAAGTTTTCAATAGAAATGGGATCGCCTAATTCTATTTCTTCAATATTGGTGTATTTTATTTTGTCTCCTTCCACAATCATTACCAAACCTGAGCCAATAGCTTCCATCAGATCGCCATTTTTAATTAACAAGGCTGTATCTTCGCCTAGGCCTATTCCTACAATAGATGGGTGAGTGGCAATGGTTTGACATAACCTTCCAATTCTACCGCGTTTTATAAAATGAGAGTCAAAGGTAACGCCCTCAATAAATCCTAATCCTTTAGATAAATGAACCGCTCCTTTTAATAAAGCTTCGGCGCTTTTACCGCCAAGGATCATTATGGCAGACATAGCCATAGCTCCGGCACTGGTTCCGGCTAAAACAAAATGCTTGCTTTGGTAGCGTTGGTGCAAAAGTTGAAGGATTTTAGTACCGCCAAAAATTCTACTTAATCGACTTTGATCTCCACCCGTCATTAAAACACCTTCTGCTTGTTCAATTCGCTCGAAAAAAGATTGGTTCTCAGTGTCTTTTGAGGTTTTAATGTTAATAACTCCGGTATTGGAATTTCCTAAGCGCTCAAAAGCATCTACGTAATGTTGACCGGTTTCCTCCGGAATCTTAGAAGCCGTAGTTATAATTTCTATGCGATTGGTCTTACCTTCCAGCTCCTCAATCATACGTTTTAAGATCCCTATCTCAAGAAAACGTTCTGCGGTATTTTCGCTATTTTCCGTATCTAGCCCTGTTCCGGCATCGATTGCCCCGCCAATGGCGATTAATATTCCCAATGTAGTTTATTTGTGTTGAGCGTTGTAATATTATCTTAACTTGGTTGAATAATCTTTTAGAGATTAAAGATAGCTTTTGATTCCTCCCTTTTCTCAACGGTAATTTTTTCTTTCGAACATTATTTAAGGCAAAGCCCGAAAACGAATTCGGCTTTTAAAAACCTAGCATATCTATGAAGGTATTGGATATTAAAGTACTGCGAGGTCCTAATTATTGGTCGAACAGAAGGCATAAGCTTATTATTATGCAATTGGACTTGGAAGAAATGGAAGAACTTCCCTCCAATAAAATTAACGGCTTTTATGAGGGCTTAAAAAAGCTTATCCCTACATTGTATGAGCACCATTGCTCTGAAGGGCATGATGGTGGATTTTTTGAAAGAGTAGAGGAAGGTACCTGGATGGGACATATTGCTGAACACATTGCCTTAGAAATTCAAACCCTTGCCGGTATGGATTGCGGCTTTGGCAGAACCAGAGGAGTAGGAACTCCCGGAGTTTATAATGTGGTGTTTACCTATACCCAAGAAAATGCCGGAATTTATGCAGCCTACGCCTCTATTCGAATTCTTGAAGCTTTAATTAAAGGTGAGGAGTATAGTTTGAAAGAGGATATACAAAAGCTTAAAGAGATTCGGGAAGAAGATAAATTGGGCCCAAGTACCTTGTCTATTGTTGAGGAAGCCATGAAAAGAGGTATTCCTACTATGCGTTTAAATAGTTCTTCTTTGGTACAGCTAGGATATGGGATGTATCAAAAACGCATAATGGCAACTATTACTAGCCAGACTAGTGGCATTGGAGTTGATCTGGCCGGAGATAAAGAAGATACTAAATTTCTGTTGAATAAAGCCGGTGTACCGGTTCCCAAAGGTTTTATTGTGGAAACGGAAGAGGAGCTTATCTCCGGAATAGAAGATGCTGACTTTCCTTGTGCCATAAAGCCTATAAATGCAAATCATGGTAGAGGAGCTACTACAAATGTGAAAAACCTCAAAGAAGCCATCATTGCTTTTAAACTAGCCAATAAGCACAGTGATAGAGTGATTGTAGAGAAAATGATCAATGGATTTGATTTTCGTTTATTGGTAATCAACCATAAATTGGTGGCAGCTGCCAAGAGAACTCCAGCCCATATTATTGGAGATGGAAGATCGACCATCAAACAATTGATTAAAAAAGTGAATGCTGATCCAAGAAGGGGATTTGGTCATGAAAATATGTTGACCGAAATCAAGGTTGATAAGATGACACAGCACATTTTAGATCGTAAAAAACTGAACCTCTATTCAGTTTTGCCAAGAAATAGAAAATTATTGTTAAAGACTACTGCCAATTTAAGCACTGGAGGCACTGCAAAAGATGTCACCGATACAGTGCATCCTTTTAATCGCTTTATGGCAGAACGGATTTCAAGGGTGATTGGCTTAGATGTATGTGGAATTGATATCATTGCTAATGATCTAGAACATCCCATTTCAGAAATAAATGGAGCAGTAATTGAAGTTAATGCAGCACCGGGTTTTCGCATGCACTTAGATCCTACAGAAGGCTTGGCAAGAAATGTGGCTGAACCGCTGATTGACATGCTCTACCCTGAAGGTTTACAGTCAAAAATACCCATAGTATCCATTACGGGAACCAATGGAAAAACCACCACCACGCGCCTAATTGCTCATATTTTTAAAAGTGCTGGTTTTAAAGTTGGTTATGCTACATCAGATGGAATTTATGTACAAAATAGATTGCTGCAAGTGGGCGATTGCACCGGGCCCAAAAGTGCCCAATTTGTCTTGAGTGACCCTACCGTGGATTTTGCCGTATTGGAAACAGCAAGAGGAGGAATTTTAAGGGAAGGCTTGGGTTTTAGTGAATCGGACATTGGAATTGTTACCAATATAACTTCTGATCATTTGGGTCTTAAAGGAATTGAATCCATTGAACAAATGGCTAGAGTGAAGTCAGTGGTGGTGGAAAATATAAGCCAATCCGGTTATGCTATTTTGAATGCTGATGATGAATTGATTCTGAAAATGAGGAAAGACATTAAATCAAATGTGGCCTTATTTAGTATGGATGAAAAGAATAAGCAAGTAGTAGAACATTGTAAAAATGGCGGTATAGCGGCTATTTATGAGAACGGCTACATCAGCATTAATAAAGGAGGTTGGAAAGTAAGAATAGAGAAAGTAGTAAACATTCCTTTAACCTTTTCCGGGCGAGCCGTTTTTAATATTCAAAATGTGCTTCCTGCAGTTTTAGCTTCTTTTTTAAGGTCAGTGCAGTTAGAAGACATTCGATTGGCCTTGCAAACTTTTGTGCCATCACCGGCACAAACTCCCGGCAGGATGAACCTCTTTGAATTTAAAGAGTTCTCAGTTTTATTGGATTACGCACATAATCCTTCAGGTATGGAAGCCATTGGTCGTTTTTTAGAAAAGACAGATGGAACGCCAAAGGTAGGGGTAATTTCAGGAACCGGTGATCGCAGAGATGAAGACATTATTGAACTAGGAAAAGTGAGTGCTGAAATATTCGATGAAATCATAATTAGACAAGATGCTGAGCTCAGAGGCAGAACCCAGGAAGAAATTCTGGAATTATTAATGAAAGGAATAGCAAGTGCAAACAAAGTAAATAAAGTAGATGTGGTGGCAAATGAAAACTTGGCCATTCTTAAAGTTATTGAAGAAGGGAGAAAAGGGTCATTCATTACCGTGATTAGTGATGCAATACCGGAATCTATTCAACTGATTAGGAGTTTAAAAGAAAAAGAAGAAAGACTAATTATTTCCAAAGCAGATATTCCAAATATGGAAGGCTAAAGCTCTGATTATCTAAAAGTAAGAAGGTAAAGCACCTAACTTATGTAAAACTAAAACTTAGTTATGTAACATATTAAGGTTGACATAAGCTAATTTTAAAATCTAAAACAAATAAAATGAACCTTCCCTTTTTTGATATTTCTATTCTAAAAGTCTCAATTACCTTACTGTTCGGAATCGGGGGAGCTGTGTCTTTAATGCCCTTTCTAATTAGTGAATTTAAGTATCTGATGAAAAGCATCTTAAGCTCTAATAGTAAATGATTCAGACCATATTACTCACTACAACGGTCTTTGTATCAAGCCTTTTTATTGTTGGTCTGATTCGAGGAGAAATTCGCTTGCAACATATTAAAAAGTTTCATTACGATTATTATGATAGATACCCGGATGATTTTAATAGCAGGCACTGGCATAATTTCAGAAAGGTAGTATTAAAAGGTACGACACTATTCATCACGATTCTTGTTACTGCTTTGATAGCTTACATTTTTAGTTTTTAGAAGTTAGGCAAAATAAAAACTGTGATTGATGTAATTTTTTAATCAAGTTATGTAATCCATTTTAGTAGAAAAGATCTGAATTTGCTAACGTAATATGTAATACTAAAAACTATGTCAAAGGAAAAAGACGGTGGTAAAAAAGCTGATAAAAAAACGGCTTTAAAAAGTTTAAAGGAAAAAAGAGCTGATAAAGCTGCTAAAAGGAAAGAAAGGAAAAATAAGGAATAAATAAGAGCATAGATTTATGAAAGCTCAAGTCACTGTTTACAATGAAATAGTATTTAGGAATGTAGCGAATGGTTTGAATAGGTTTTTTGAGAAATATAAAATTGCTGTGTTATTGTTTACTTCACCTAGTTCTAAGGACAGCTTTAGGTTAAATTTAAGATAATTAAAGGCTGCCTTTTGTTATCTATTGATTAGTTTCTCAAAATCGATAGCTAAATGTCCTTCTCGTAGTTGCAATAGTTAAAGTATTCTTTAAACTGCTTTCCGGATGGGCAGGTTTGCTTCAAGTCAAATTCAGTATTATTAAAATGAATGTCCGCATTTATACCTAAAACTTATATGAATCCAATTTGATCATCCTTTTATGATGCAAAAGACGGCCATTTTCATAATTTATAACTGGAACGAACTAAATGGGGCTAATGATTGAAGAAGCTCCAAAGCAGATCTTTGGAGATCACTGAAATCATCGCCATTTAGGAGCGGAAGACATAAATTAGGAAACCGGCCTAGATTTTTTTGGTTACTTTTTCATCAATGGAAAAAAGTAAAATTAAATACTGAAAATAAGACATTTGTACTCCTTGCTAATCAACTTAGGTAAGTAAACGGATAATCATTTTATTAATTAATGAAACTTACTGCCCAAAATTTTAAGATACTTACAAGTTTTTGATCGCGATAATAAATTTCAGTTTTATTTGAATTCGAATGATACTGTGTAAACATATCCCATTTGCTAATCCAACCATAGACACTCAACCAATGCCCCCATTTGCCTAAACGCTTTGGGTAAAAAGCATAAATGAGGGTTAAAACAGACCAAATAGAGAGAAAAAGAATAACAGCTATTAAACTCATCATAAAGTTGCGTAAATATAGAGATATGTTGTAATGTTGATATTGAAATTAATTGGAGAAATTCTTTCACTTTTCTTTCATAAAGTGTCAATAATATGAATGTCAAATATTTAATAAGTCCTACCCATTCTTTACTATGAATTGAAAAGGTAGAGACTAAAAAAGACTGACTCACGAAGTGAGTTGCAGGCTTTTGTCTGAATCCCGCCACCTACAAGATGGCCGCAAGTCGTTTTATAATTTCAAAGAACTTTTTAAAGCTTTGTTGTTTTATTTTAACGTAAATTCATCAGCCAATCATACTACTTTGAGATTTATGAAATCAATCCACATCACCATAGTTGCTCTCTTAGCCTGTATGAGCCTACAGGCGCAGAAAGTCCAAAAGAATTTCACCTTTACCAACTTGCAAGAGGCATTGGATAATGCAGAGGAGGTGATTCGTTTGGATTTAAGTAATCAAACGCTTGATTTTTCTAAGGTTCCATTTGAACAATTTAAAAATTTAGAATACTTGAGCTTGAAGGATGACAAGCTAAGTTCTTTTCCGGAAGCCATATTAGAACTAGAAAATTTGAGAATTCTCGATCTCAGCGGTAATGATTTTGAAAGACTGCCTGAGAACTTCTTTCAATTGCAGAAGATTGAGGAGCTTTACTTGAATAACGACCAAAAGCTCAATGTAGAGCGAACCGTACTACAGTTAAGTAAGCTTCCCAATTTGTCGTCACTCCACCTAGAAGGTGATCGAATCAAGAAATTACCAAGTGAAATGGTGAATTTAAAGAAGCTTAAGTTTCTCTACCTGACGAATAATGAGCTTGAGGATATCCCTTTGTTCTTAATGGATTTAGAACAACTCAAGTTTTTAGACATACAAGACAATGCTATTCCAAAAATTAAAATTCAAGAGTACGACCCCAAAGGCAATATAGAAGTTAAGTTTTAAGCGCAAAAATCAAACTTAAATGGACCGATTTTAGGTTTTGCCTTTATGTTTTTAAACAAAATTCCCTTTATCTTTGATTCTTAACATTTATTTATTGCATGATGAAAAAACAAATTCTCCTTATTGCTGCAGCATCAATTTTTGCTTTTACGCTTAATGCTCAAGGTGTTGTATCTAACCAAATCAATTCTTCAGCCTCAACATTTCCTGAATGTGGTGCCCATTATTTTATGGAAAAAGTAGAGCAGGAGGAAGCGAGCTTTATGGAGTTATCCGACCAATTGCTTAAACAAGTCAATAACATAATCAAGCAGCAAAAGCAGTCAAAGAGTAGCGCTACTATACTTACCATTCCGGTAGTTTTTCATGTGGTTTACAACAATAGTCAAGAAAACATACCGGATTCGGTCATCTTTAATCAGCTTCAAATATTAAATGAGAGTTTTAGAAGGCAAAATGCCGATACCGCAAACACAAGGGTTGACTTTAAACCCTTAGTGGGTGATAGTAAAATAGAATTTAAATTGGCAGACTTTGATCCGGCTGGTAATCCGACTAATGGAATAAGCAGAACCAATACTAGTATTACTCATTTTGGAGGTGTTTTACCTTACGGACCAGGTCAAAATCAGCAAATTACACAATGGGTAAATGATAGTTTGTACTACAATTATTTCCGCTTAACGTCAGACAGTTTGGGCGGTAAAGACCCATGGAACACCAATGAGTACCTCAATGTGTGGATGGGAGATCTCAGAATTTTCGAGCCTCAATTCAACAATTTTGAAGAGCTTGTCTTCTTTGCTTTAGCAACTCCACCCCTCAACCATGTTAATTGGCCGGCTTCTGTGTTAAACTCTATTGCACCTTACGAGCAGGGAGTATTGATTCATTACGTAAATGTGGGAAGTAATAATCCTAACCAACTTCCTGCGCCCTACCAAAGCTTTAATGGAGTAGTAACAGATGGAAAAGTAATGGTTCATGAAGTAGGTCATTACCTTGGCTTACGACACATTTGGGGAGATGGAAACTGCAGTGAAGATGATTTCATTCAAGATACTCCAAGAAGCGATGCTTCTAGCAACTGGGCTTGTAACTTTAACACAAACAGCTGTTTGGATACCATCAACAATTTAGATTTAAATAATATGGTTGAAAATTACATGGACTATTCAAGCGGGGCTTGCCAAAATTCATTTACCAAAGGACAAGTGAACTTAATGCGTTCTGTTTTGAGAGTTTATCGCCCCAATCTTTATGACACTTTGTTAACTTCTGTTCCGGAAAAGCAAGCTCTAGCCCTTAACCAAGTGAAGGTTTTCCCAAATCCTACAAATGGAAACTTTACAATTGACTTAAGCCCTTTTAAAGGAAGTGTTTATCTGGGGGTAAGAAATAATACGGGTCAGCTTATACACGAAGCTCATTATTTGAATCAAAAGAAAGTGAATTTGAATTTAGATGTGCCTTCTGGAGTTTATTTCCTTCAACTGAGCCAAGCTCATGGTGAAAGAATCAGTGCTAAAATGATCGTACGATAAGCCGGTGGCTATACCAACTGATAAAGTTGTAGTACTTAGCCTTAGACTTTGGCTTTGCTCTAGCACAAGTTGGGTTGGAGGCTTTAGCCAAAATATTGGCCTTTATTTTTTTACAATTTTTGCTTCTCCTAAAGAGATTCCTGCTGAAACTAGAGACACCAAATAGTATCCCGAGCTAAGGTTTGATAGGTCTAGGTTTTCACTTTGCAAAACATTAGCAGCTGCGTTTAGGCCTTTGGTTTGAATTAGTTTACCGTGAAGGTCTCTTACTTCAATGCTAAGGGCAACTGCTTTCTTGCTTATTAATTGAATGTCGAGGAATTGGGAAGTTGGGTTGGGGAAAACCTTTATTTCTACCTTGATATTTTTCTTGTTTAGATGGGTAGTGCTAGGAGAGTTTTGTTGAAACCCTTCCAGTACGCTTACTGTAGAATTGGAGAAAGAGCCTATGCTAAGGTCTCCAACTGTATGGGAAACAACTACCGAAGAACTCGTGTATGTTAATCCATTAGCACCAAGCGTGTTTCTTTCTATGATCTGGCTAAAAGCAGAAGCAGAAAGTAATAGCGTAAAAAGGAAAGTGTAAAAGCTTTTCATGATAAGAGGTTTAAGGGATTACTCTGCGGTTGATTGCTTGATCAAAGCTTCCAGCTTGGCAATTCTATCTTCCAAGGCTTCAATTTTTATTTCTTGTTCTTGAATGGCTTTTATAGCGAGCATACTGAAGCCGGCATAATTTACTCTGTAAACATCTTGCTCGCTATCTTCTGGTTTTTGAATAAATTCCGGAAATAACAGATCACTTTCTTGTGCTAACAAACCAATTTGCGACTCTTGACTTTTGTCTTCTTTAAAATTGTAGCGGTTAACCTTAAGCTTCAATACTTTGTCAAGCACGTTTTCCAGGGGCTTAATGTTTTCTTTCAGCCTTTCATCAGAAGCAGAAGAGTAGGCGCCACTTGTGGAACTAAAAGATCCACGGAATGAGTTGTTGTAATACAAGTTTAAAGTATTGGAACCGGCGCAGTGTAAGTGCCAGCGATCATTGTCCTGTGCATTACTAATAGAAAGTCCTTGAGAGCTGCTACTAGGGTGTCGAACATGAAATGCCGTGGAAGGAACGGTAGTGTTAACCCCAACATTTCCGTTTGCTTTTACCGCAAGTCCTGTCAATACTCCGAAGTTTGACCGAGCAATAAAGACGAAATCACCAGCCGATGAAGAGTTGACAGCTACGTCAATACCATCTGATGCATTTCTAATGGTTAAAGGGTAACTTGGGTTTGTGATTCCAATCCCTACATTGCCGCTTGACTGACGAACAGATAGTACATTGTCGCCATTACTGTTTTGGAATCCAAAATAATTTGAATTCGCCGTTAGAAATGCGTGTGTGCTGCTATTGGTAGTTTCTCCAAATTTAATCGGCTTGTCTGAGCCGTAAACCGTTAAAGGTGAAGAGGGGTTTACTGAACCAATTCCAATATTACCATTAGGCTTCATCCGCATGGCTTCACTTTGGTTGGGTTGAAAGATAATGTCATTCCCATCTGTCTGCATGCGTATATGCGCATCGCCTTGCACATAACCAAGGGTGGCGGTACCTAAGTTATTTTTAACTAATTCGATTCTACTTTCAAAAACTGGAGTGGGATTTTCAATTCGAAGCACCGTATTTCCATTTTGGTTTCTCATGTGAAGCATTTCTGTCGGCGAATTAGTTCCAATGCCAACATTCCCTGAATTATTGTTACTGATGTTAGCGCCATTCGCACTCCATTGTCCAGAACCCCCACTGCTCGGAGCTTGAGCGGCAAACATGGCAAAGGGAACACTTTGCAATTTTGAATTGCTAATGGTTGTCAAGGAGGTACCTTCTTCTAGTTCAACTTTCAAGAACTTACTGCCGGATGACCAATTGATGGATGAAAAGTTTCCAGAAATAACAGTGCCTTCACCAATTACATGATCTACTAATCCATAGTCGTTGGTGGTTAAGGTTTGACTTTCTCGGTAAAGAACTGTTCCGCTTGTTGAACCTTGGAGGATGGAAAACTCCATTTTTACATTTTCTTGGTTTTTAACTGAACCGTCAGCATTTCGGATTGCTGCTTGGTAATTAAAGCCATTGGGCGCTTGGGCTAAAACTGAGCTAGTTGCTAATATTGTGGAAAAGGCAAGACAAATTAAAGAGAGAAAAATGGAGTTGAACTTTTTCATGACAGGGGCTAATTGATTAGTCCCATAAATTTTCTTCTATTTCTAAGCCATGTCAATCATTGATATTAATGATTTATATAGTTTAGAGCTGAAAAGATACTTTCTCTCCCGGCCGTTTCTGCGCCAATTGATTGACCCCCATAGGGGTGAGTTGTAAGATTCTAGCGTAACCACCGGTAGTTTGCGCATCGCGCATTAACACCACTAATTTTCCGGAAGGGGTAAGCTGAACCGTTCCCGGCTGAACTGGAGCTGTAGTAATCTCTTCAGCTGAAAGCTCAAGCTCATGATTTAAAGTATAGGCCATGCGGTTGCTGTCTTTGGAAATGATGAACTCTCTATTGAACAATAATTCCATTAGCTCACCATTCAATTGATCAAACTCAGGTCCTTTAGTGACAGCTAGTTTAGATGCAGCAATCAAGTCAGCTTGAAAAGATACCGAAGCATGTTGCTGCGAGGTATCATAGCTATCCCTAAATTTTAGAACTTGTCCTTTTTCGATCTTTGCCTTTGAAGTTATTCCTTGGTAATAACTGTAGCTACCAAGTACTTTCTCTTCCCTAAACCCATTTTGCACGGCTAAGTAGCCATATATACCAGATTTTACGCCTTTACATTTTAAAGTAGATTGATCGGGTACCTCAATCACGGTATTTAAGTCGATGGCATTTCCATTTAATTCAACTTGCCAGTCTGCTCCACAGATTACAATCTTACAAGCTTCATTGAAAAATAGAGTAGGACCTTGCAAAGCAAATTCCAATACTGCACGATCAGCTTTGTTGCCTAGCAATTGATTGGCAAAAGCGGCAGAGTACTGATCCATAGCACCGCTAAGAGGCACCCCTTGGTCGCGGTAACCAAAGCGACCACGGTCTTGTAGACTGCTTAATATGCCTGCTTTTTTTACTTCGATCATCTTGTAAACTTATTAGTTCTAAGCTCTATTTCTGCTTGTTGTTCTCGATACCCGTCTTAACAGAGTTCATCCGGGCAGGCATCTTAATAAATCGGGCCTGTCGAACGGACAAGCTCCTTTTTAACTTTTCATCTTTTCAACTCTTCAACTCTTATTCTAACCTCAAAGGGCGCTAAGTTTCCGCTAAGTTCTCAAAGTAACTGTACTTAATGCACTTTGTGTCTTCTTTGTGTTCTTTACGGTTTAGCATCTAGTTTTATTATTTATCCACTTGTCGTTCTCGATACAATCCCGAAGTTTCGGGATCACTCGAACGGACAAGCTACTTTCTCATATTTATACTCTTTAACTATTCAACTCTTCCTCTTTTTGATTTACCACAAAGGGCTCCAAGCTCTAGATAAGTTCTCAAAGTTTAATTCTTAGCGCACTTAGAGGCTTCTTTGTGTTCTTTGCGGTTCAGCATCATGGTATTTTCACTTATCCGCTTGTTGTTCTCGATATCTGCCTGAGGCAGACAGACATTCTAATTAATCGGGACAATCTAGTTGACAAGTTACTTTTCAACTTTTTATCTCTTATTCTATTCAACTCTTCACCTTTTCAACTCTTTTTCTTTTTCCTCAAACTCCTTTTCACTAATGGCATAAAATTTCAATTTCTGCATGGGCTTCAAGAGAGCAGGAGGACTTTGCTCAATGTCAAACAGTTTAAGCGGAGTTCTACCAATCAAGTTCCAACCACCCGGCGATGAATGAGGATAAATACCCGTCTGCGTGCCGGCAATACCCACCGAACCGGCCGGAATCTTTTGGCGAGGACTTTCTAAACGCGAATGCTGTAGCTTCTCATCTAGCCCACTTAAATAGGGAAAGCCAGGTAAAAAACCCAAAAAGTGAATCTGATAAGTGGGCGCTGTATGCCGTTCGATTAGCTCTGCAACACTGAGTTCTTTGGCTTTTGCTAAAGGCTTAAGATCCATTCCATACTTTGGGCTGTAACAAACCGGAATTTGAAATACCTGACCATCCTCTTGACTTCGGTTGACTTCTATTTTGGGGAGGTTTGCCTCTAAGCTTTCTTTTAGTGCATATATATCGCTTTCAAAATGTAGGTAGAGAGCTAGCTCACGATACGTTGGCACCATTTCCAAAACATCTTTATCGAACTTGTCTTTTATGTAGGTCTGAACCGCCTGCATTTGCTGCGGTATAGTTTCCTCCCATTGCAAAATCAAGCAGTGTGTTCCGACTTTTTTAAGGTTTACCTTCATGCCAGTGCAATGTCATTTACTTTCAATTGTTCATGTATGAAAGTTAAGATATCAATAGATGCCGCATGATCACCATGAATACAAAAAGTGTGCGCTTTTAAATGATGTTGATTGCCCCTTATATCAGTAACTTCTTGTTGCTTGTAAATGTCATACAACTGCTGCCAAGCTTCTTTTGGTTCTGTTATCAAAGCTTGGTCGTGACTTCTATTTACCAACGAATTTCCATCAGCATATTTTCGGTCGACAAAGGCTTCTAAGCAAATAGGGAAGTGCTGCTTGGCTTTTTGATACAGCAAAGAGTTGTCTTGTAAGTATATTTTCATTTCAGGTAGTAGCTCAGAAAATACCTTCAGCATGACTTCCACATCATCTTCTCGATTGGCTCCTTGATTATACAAAGCACCATGGGGTTTAATGTGGTGGATTTCAACCCCTTCTTCGGAACAAATTTTTTGGAAGAGCTGTAGCTGCCCTCGCAATGAGCTTTCAAAATCTTGTGGACTTATATCTAAACGCTTTCGTCCAAAATTTTTGCGATTAGGGTAGGCGGGATGTGCTCCAACTTTAACATTGTGTTGTTGGGTCAAGCGAATGGTTTTTCGAATACTTTCCTCATCACCGGCATGACCGCCACAAGCAATGTTGCAAGAAGAGATCAAAGGCATAATCGCTTCGTCATTTCCCGCTCCTTCACCTAAATCTGCGTTGATATCCATGCTTTTAAAACTAACAATTTCAAACAAAATCAAAGAGAAATAGGGCCAAATATCTGACCTCCCGAGCCCTCCCGAATTATTACTCCTGACATTCTATGAACCTTTGAACTGTTGTTTGAAGCCAAAGACTGTTTTCAGTCAACTTGTTAAGCACTTTAGTATTTAATTATTCACTGAAAGTGCCATTGAAAGGTAACAAACCTAAAACGGCTTCTGATAAACAGATGAGAAATCTGCTTTCTACTTGATTGATGGGAAGTAAAATGATTTCGAGTAGAAGCAGTGACTCATCCCTTCCCAACTGTGCGGCCGCACATCTAAAAATCAATTTTAAACCAGATCCGGCTTTTAGCTGAATAGGATACTTATGCCAATTAAGGGCCGGATCACAAAACTTTAAGTTATGAAAAGTTTAACGCTAATTATTGCAGTTCTTTTTTCTTCAGTTCTTGTTTTAACAAGCTGTGAAGAGGAAAACATTACACCAGGAAAGATAAAAACAGAAACTTCTCAAAAGAAGCAAAGTCGATTCCAAAAAGATGGAGGTGGTGAAGAAGAGGAATGGATAATCATTTATGGGGTAGTGCAAGAGCTCTCCTCTCCAAGTCGAATTTCTAATGCAAGAGTTGTATTGTACGATGCAAATCAAGTTAACCCATTAGATACAGCCTTTACAAATGTTGAGGGAGAGTTTCAATTTGAAAATGATAGTGCGGACTATTCTTTCATTGTTACTGCTAGCGGCTACCAAACTGTAGAATCAATAAACTACAGTTTTCCAAATGCAAACCCAGTTACCATAAGCATGGAGCACTAAAGTAGCTAATATGTGGAAGAGCAACTTGCTCTTCCACATTAACTTTTAAATTTTATGACATACTGTGTCCCTGATCTAAAGTTTCTTTCTAGCTTGGCGTCCATTTGATCAATTAATTGATCTATTAAATTTAGGCCTATAGAGGCGTCAATACCAGTTAGACTTTTAAAGCCATTTCCATTATCTTCAATAATTAAAGTTATTTGTCGATTTTCTTCCGTAAAAAGAACTGTCAAACAAGATTTCTTATTTTGATTCAGGCCATACTTTAACGCATTACTGATGATCTCATTTATGATTAGTCCAAGCGGTAGGGCTTTGTCAGGAGATAGCGCAACATCACTAATTTTTAAATCAGTCTTAATTTCCCGCTTGTCGAAAAGTAAAATTAGATTTTCTATGATGTCTTTCAGATAGCTATGCATTTGTATAGCAGTTCCATCATAGATTTCATTTTGATAAAAATGTTGATGTAACATTTTTATAACATTAACCCGATTCCTACTTTCTAAGATTACCTCCTTCGCTGTATGGTCCTGTATTTTTCGTTGCTGAAAACTCAGTATTCCAGCTAAAACTTGAAGGTGATTCTTTATTCTATGGTGCTGTTCAATGTTTAGGTCTTTCTCCATTTTGGCTAGTCTTTTTTCCTTTTCAAAGAGGGTGTAATACTTACGACTTAAAACCAAAACGAATAGGATTAATACAAATGCCATTACAGTAATCCACCTCCAAAACCAAATTGAGTTTTCTTGTTTATTAATTTTTAGTTTATTTATTTCTGCTTTCTGTATCAGAAGTTTATTTTCTTGCTCCTTTTTTTCAACTTCATACTTTATTTGAAGTTCCTTTATTTTTTCTTGCTTCTTTTGATCAATAACCTCTTTGTATTTCTGATTGTATTTTTTGTAGCTAGCTAAAGCATTTTTTAGATCATTTGTACTATCATATAATTGATAAAAGGCTTCATAATTGCTTAAAAGCAAGTCGTTCATATCTAACTCCGCAGCTATAATTTGGGCTTTATTTAGAAAGCTTAGGCTTTTCTTTTTTTCATTTATTCGACTGTAAGCTTTTCCTAAGAAGTTGTAGGTGTATGCGATTTCTCTTTTATTTTTAGAATTTTCATGAATACCTAGTGCTTGATTAAAATAGTTGATTGCCTTTTGGTATTTACCCCTTAAAAACTCAGCCTCTCCTAAATTGTATAAAGTATAGGCAGAAGATGCAACAAAGCCTTTTAATTTCTTGATCGTTAAAGCGGAATCAAAGCAATTTATTGCCTCCTGAAAGAATTCCATTTCAGTATAAACTTTTCCTTTGTTGTTAAGGAATTTCGCTAATCGAGAGGAGTCACCTGTCTTTTGTGCTATTTGAATGGCTTTATCTTGAAACTTTAGAGCAACTTCAAAATCGTTTGATTCCTTATATAAATTTCCGAGTGAACTATTCGTTAGCGAAGCATAAAAGTGATTGTCCAAAGCCTCAAAAAGACCTAAAGCACGAAGCAGTAATTCAGCGGCTTTGTCATACTGAGCTAGCATTTTATAGCTTTTACCTGTGTTGTATAGGCTTATGGCCAAGAGAGTATCATTGTTGTTTTTTTCAAATGCATCAATAGCTTTATGTAAATATTCCAGACCCCGCTTTGTGAAACCTTCTTGAACGTCAATCATTCCTAAACTATTATAAGACCTAGCTACCATCACTATTTCTTTCGGGTATTTTCTTATAATCTGGTGGAGAAAGTAACGAGCAGAATCTGCATTTTTCTCAACTAAAGCCTTTTTAGCTTTGGCTTCTAAATTGTGTTTTTCAAGGTTTTCATTAGCTCTAACTAAAGCTAATGAGAGAAAAAGATAAAGAAGAGTGAAGAGTCGTTTTTTCATTTTATACTTTTGAGAAAAGCCTTAAATTGAACCACAATTTACAACTATTGCCTGTGATTCAAATTTTAGTGGTGGAAGATAATTTTTTAGTAGCAGAAAGTTTATGTGAAGATATTCGAGCTGTTGGCTTTGAAGTTTGTGCTGTAGCAGAAAGTGGAGAAATGGCAATGAATGAAGTTAGCAAGAATCCGCCAGACTTAATTTTGATGGACATTCGGATAAAAGGTGAAATGGATGGGATTGAAACAGCAACGAAACTAATCCAGGACTATGAGATTCCTATCATATTTTTAACCGATCAAACCGATCAATTCACATTTAATCGAGCCAAGAAAGTTCAACCGCATGCTTTTTTAAGCAAGCCCGTTACAGCTGTTTCATTGCAAAGAAGTATTGAGTTAGCCCTTAATACTTTTCAAAAGAAATATTCTAAAACAAAAAATAATCAATCTTTAGAAGAAGGACGCGTTTTCAAAAAACATTTCATGTTAAAAGCGAAAGGTGGTTTGTATACCATTGATTTAAATGAGATAGAATGTTTGATGGCTGATACATCTTATTGCCGTTTGAAAACCACTGAGAAAGAGTATCACATATCAAAGCCGATGAATACTGTTTTAGAAAGTCTTCAAGTAGCTCCATACTGCAAAGAAAATGTCATCAGAATTAGTAAATCGGCAAGCATAAATATTCAAAAGGTACAAGCCATTAAAGGAAACAAGGTATTACTAGGAGAAAAAGAGTTTTCTATTGGAGCTAGATACAGAGAGGTTTTGTTCGAGAAGATTCAAACCCTTTAAAAAGAAAACACCCCACTTCAGAGAAGAAATAAGCCCTTTCAGAAAGTCTTTTTGCTAGGGTAAAGTCAGCTGCTTTATTTCGGGATTCAATTCAATAAATATGAAGTGTCCCGTTTTCGAAATTTCCTTGTTGATTGACTTGATGTTGGTGAAAGCCGGTTTACAAAGAGACTATTCAGGGTTAAGAGATTTGTCTGAAAAAATCCAAGAAAAATTGGAGCTTGGAAATAGGAGCCAAACACAACTAGAATATACCTATCGAATTGATAATAACAAGATTCCAACTGCTCTATCTAAGTATGAAGATGAAATCAAAATAAGTGACGAGTATCTTCAAGAGTATTTGAATTTCCTGAATTTTGAGGACTATCAGACCTTTCGTGAACAGTATCTGCATGTTAAAGCTCAATTAGATAAACTACAGCTTAAACACAATATTTTTAATTTTTTACTACCTCGATCTAAAAAACATCCACTAAAAGAAGCTATAGAAGATAGCTTTTATCCCGGACAAGAATTGGCCTATCATGTGACCGACTTCGATGGTGAAAAAGAGTGGGAGGAGCAATTGATGAATAAAATGGAAAAGCAATTGCCAATTTGCTTTGTTCCTCCTGCCTTTTTCAAAAGCAATAGCCTAAAACTGTTTTTAAAAAGTGAAAAGGCCAATCATATTGTATTAATCTGGTTGGCAGAAAGGATATCTGAGCTTGAGTTTTTTAACGATGTAATTGATGCTGAAAAAGAACTGCGATTTCATAACAACAGTGATGACTTATGCTTTTTAGTGCAGTTACTTTATTCTATTGAACTGTGGTATAGCCGAGAGGAAAAGAAGAAAAAGAAAACCAAGAGCTATAAGAAAACAGTGATTAAGAATGAGGTAGGACATAACCAAGGATTTGTTATCGGGCAATTGAATTCTAAGAATGCCCCACACATAGAGAATCACTATTACGGTAAACAGAAGCAGGAAGATGAAGATTGACAAACTGAAAACCAAGTCGGCCAAGATCATCACCCACATTGTCAATCATCCTTTAGGAAATGTTGATTATAAATGGGCTATAATAACCTATTTCGCACTTGTTATCGTGGTGTCAATCTTTGTTTTTGTATTAGAATGTCCCACAACTGAGCAAATTACAGTGCTGAGAGCTGCTTTAGCCATCGCCGTAACCGGACTTTTTGCTTCTATCTTTAGTAAATGGAGCGAGAACAAAACTGAATTTAAGCTTGGGTTACTCTTGACGCTTTTTCTTGCTGTTTATCTTTTTAATCCGGTAGGTTTAGCAAGTAGTTCAACATGCACTCCCTATCTATTTGTAAACGGCAAGTTAAGCTTAGGCGATGACCCTTTAGAAGGCGCTCAAGTGAGTTTACCTTATCACGATTATAAAACCTTAAGCAATGGTGCCGGAGAGTTTGCTTTGCGTTGGAATAGGGAAGAAGCACAAGATTCGCTCTTGGTTGCGGTTAAGGCAAATGGAATTGATACTTCTTTTTATTGGTTGACGAATAGTGCTGAACTGAGGGTGCAGTTGAAAGATACCATCCTACCGATAACCAAAAGCATCTTAACCGAATTAGTAGATCAACGAATTGGCCGATTGGAGAAGCACATGCAAGCCCAATACCGAAAATGGGAAGCTCAAGCACCAATTAGCTTAGCCCGGTTAATCTCATTTTATAAGCCTTTTGAAGAAAAAGAGAATTATAAACGCAACTACTTCCATTTTTATGGATTGGAAAATGAGCTAGAGTACCGAAAAAACCTTAAAAGTGCCGGAATTATAGAAGTAAAAGAGCTCAAGCCTTATCAAAAACACCTTTTTGACAGCTGTGATATTTATTTGTTGAAGCATCACGCCTTTCCTGAATATCATCTGGAATATCTAATGGTAAATCGTGAGCCGTTAAGCTACAAAGTACCGCAAGCACAACAAGTAAACGATGACTATTATACCGCCAAGGTGGCTTACCAAGCCAACATTAGATGTGTAAGAGTAAAGCTTGAATGCTCGGCAAATACAGATCATTACAAGATAAGACAAATTGAATTTTACGGCTTTCTGCCGCTAGAAGAGTATGACTTTCACTTTCAGCATGGTGAGTGGAAAATAACCTCAACTAATCTACTATCATGAGGTTGCTATTTAAATTAATAGGTTTCTTATTGATTGTCGTGGCCTTAGAAGCATGCACACTAAGTACTACAGCTTTAGTTGAGCAAAAAGTAAGCAGTCCACACCTTCGTTTTGAAGCAGACCCCATTGAAGACTTTGTGCTGTACCAAGGTTTTGTGGTGAATTTCAATCAAACTCAAAAAGTTCCGAATTACACCATTCATCGCATTACGCCAGAACAGCTACAGGAGAAAAATGGAATAAGAGCGCAACGCAGCAATTACTTTATAGTTGATGAAAGGGTAGAAGTCTATTCTGCAAAACGTTCCGATTACTACAAAAGCGGCTACGACAGAGGGCATTATGTGCCGGCAGGTGACTTTGTCTACAGCCAAGAGCTAAAAGACGAAACCTTTACCTACACCAATGTTTCTCCACAGTTAAAAGAATTAAACCGCTACGGTTGGAAGTATTTAGAAGCCGCCATACGTGAAAAAGTGCTTGAATGGAATTGCGTTGCCTTTGTGGTAACGGGAAGTTTATTTAAAGCCGGAAATAAAACTATTGGCGAAAACAAGGTAGGAGTGCCGGATCAACTTTATAAAATAGCCTTTTATCCTGATTCTATGCGGATGTATGCCTTTCGCATGAATAACTCTACTGAGGAATATAGCGGAAGCTTAGAAAGCTATCAGTTTACGGTAGATGAGTTAGAAGCCCTCAGCCAAGTAGACTTTTTTGAAAAACTGAAAGATGAGGATGAAAGTCGATTGGAAAGTGAAATTCTAGTCTTAAAGAAATGAAAATAAGTGTAATGAGGATTATTTCAATAATGGTATTGCTAATGACTGTCACATTAGGAAGCTGCGGAAAGGATGACGAGGAGTGTTGCAAAACTTGTACAACGGGGAAAGCTTGTGGTGATACGTGTATTGAAAAAAGTAAAACTTGTCATGTTGGGTCAGGTTGCGCATGTGATGGATAAACATAAATATAATGTAGATATGATTCAAAATTTGATATGCCAGGCAATTAAAGAGCGAAAGGTTATTTCTTTCATTTACAAGGGTAACAGGCGAGTTGTAGAACCTTTTACTTTAGGGCACCTTAAATCTACCGGGAACCTCACTTTATCAGCATGGTGGTTAAGTGGGTTTAGTAGTAGCTCGGAAAAACCTGATTGGAAATTATACTCAATAACTAAAATCTCTGATCTGGAATTAGAAAATGAGTCTTTTAGTTCAATAAGAGAGGGATACAATCCTTCTGATTCTAGAATGGGTGAAATTATATGTACAATCTAAATTCAAAATATTTATGGGACTATTTAATAGCATACTAGGAAACGCAAGTGAAGTTTCAGCAGAAGAACTAAGTAAGAAATATGGAAGTCTTCTGCTTGAGGATGAAAAGATTGAATTAGGCTTCAAATTGTTTCGAGACGTTTTTATGTTCACGGATAGACGCTTGGTTTTGATCGATGTTCAAGGGATGACAGGTAAAAAGGTTGAATACAAATCAATGCCTTATAAGAATATTACAAGATATTCTTTAGAAACTGCTGGTACACTTGATTTAGATGCTGAATTAAAAATCTGGATATCAAGTGAGCAAACCCCTTCAATAAGCAAGAAATTCAACAAGAAAATTAATGTATACGAGGTACAAAAATTTTTGACCTCTAAGGTTACATAAAATCATTCAAATTCAAATTCAAAAGAAACAACTTACCAAATGAAATCAATTATTTCTCTACTATCCATATTCCTATTTCTTTCAAGTACTATTAGTTCACAAGAAGTTACATCTTATTATGTGCCGGGTAGCTATTTAAATTTTAGAACTGGGCCAAGTACTGACACTGAAGTTATAGAGAAGTTAGAACAGTACACAAATGTTGAATTTATTAGTGTAGAGGGTGATTGGGCTAAAGTAAGATACGATGGCAATCTTGGCTATGTATTTAAGACTTATATCGAGGAAGGAAAAGCATTAGTTCATGAAACAAGCTATCGTATTGGCGCTACCTGTAGAGATGGCAGTAACAGCAGTGCAACCGGCAGAGGAGCATGTTCACATCATGGGGGAGTTGCCAACTGGAGGTATAGAACAGAAAAGCAAGTGCAAATTCAAAAATAAAAACCAAAACAATTTAGACATGAATTTATTAAAGACAATCATTGCTATTTTAATTTTAGCTACTATAACAATTTTTGCTAGTTGTGAAAAGGAAGGGCCTGAAGGACCTACAGGTCCTGCAGGAAAAGATGGGGTTGATGGCAATGCTAATGTTTCATCATCATTAACGGTTTCATCATGGACGTATGATGATCCTTCTTGGGTAGCAAATCTATCTATTCCAGCAATCACTCAAGATATAGTAAATACAGGAGCAGTATTAGCCTATATAAAAACCCAAGACACTTTCTACCAAATACCTATTACGTTTTACCAAACTTCAACTTATAGTACATCTGTTGAAGTTGAGACTAAATTAGGGGGTGTTTCAATATATTGGACTGATTCAGATCGAACAACACCAGTAAATCCTGGGTCTCAAACCTTTAAAATCATTGTCATTGCCTCATCAGACCGGATAAAAAAAAGTGGCATCGACGTCTCTGATTACGAACAAGTTATTTCAGAATTTAATCTTTAAAATAAATCAAAAAGCATGAAAACAGAAGCCATAAAACCGGGACCAAAACCAAAGAAGGATGATGGTTCTTTAGATAAAAGAAGAAGGGTTACACCTGATAAGAAAAAGAAATATCCACCCTTAAAAAAACACGACCATAAAAAGGGTGATTAATATCAAATAATGTTCAATAAAAAACTAAAGACAATGAAGAAAAAATATTACGTAAACGAAAAAGCACAGGAAAATGGGGATCATGAGATTCATGTAAACGGATGTGAATACTTCCCATCTAGTGCCAAGTATTTAGGTGAGTTTGAAGATTGCGATGATGCTACTGAAGAAGCAGAAGAACATTATGATCAAGTAAATGGATGTTATTACTGCAATAACGATTGCCACACAACTTAAATTTATTGAAATGATGAAACAGTTTTTATTAACAGGAATTGCACTCATACTTTTTTCTTGTTCATCACCTTTAGATAAAAAGTTTAAAGATGAAACGGTAAAAGAAGATATGCTTGCCATGAAGAATGAATTGGACTCAACAGAGATCAAATTACTTTTAGGAACGATGATGCGTTACAAGTTTCAAGATAAAGAACTTGAAAACATGACTTATGCCAAAATATTAGAAGATGGCAAAAAGTGGAAAGTTGAAAAGGCAAAGAAGGAAGCGGAGCAAAAAGCACTTGCAGAGAAAGCAGCTAGGGAAGAAGCCGAAAGATTAGAGAGATTAAATAAGGTGGTAATGGTTTCTTGTTTTGATAAAGGTTTTAAAGAGGTTGACTACCAAGATTACATCACTTATAAATTTGTGATAAAGAATAACTCTGATAAAAATATTCGTGCGGTAAAAGGTAATATAACTTTTACTAATTTATTTGATGAGCCAATCTCTTCCCTAAATTTTGTTTATGACCAACCAATACCTGCAGGACAAGAAGTAAAATGGAATGCTCAAACTGACTACAATCAATTTGTCGATAAAGACAAGGCTTTGCGAAATAAAGATCTAGAAGATTTAAAAGTAGTGTGGAAAGCTGAAAAGGTAATCTTTGAAGATGGTTCTACTTTAGAATAATTTTTCGCAAATTAATTTCAAGTATTTATACTGATGCTATCCTCAATATTAAATTATAGCTTAGCTTTTTAACAAAGAATGAAAACTTCAGTAGGCATAGTAAACCTGACCAAAGAAAAATACCCGGATGCTGATGGGGTTATATTGGAAAGATTGGATGAAGCAACACCGATAAAGTTTAGGAAATGATAGAGAAAATTAGATATATTAAAAATCTTGCAGTATTCAATGATTTTAACTGGGATTCAGAAGTAATTGATGAAGATTCCAATGTTTTAGCATTTAAGAAAACTAATATCATTTATGGCCGGAATTATTCAGGAAAAACAACGCTATCTCGAGTTGTTAGAGCTATGGAAACCGGCGTTATATCGGACAAATATCAAAATCCTGAATGCTGTATTTCAATAATAGATAATGAAGATGTTACACAAGCTGGTTTTTTATCTCACAGCAAGATAATAAGGGTTTTTAATGAAGACTTTATTAAACATAATTTAAAGTTCATTATAAATCCCGATGAAAATGTTCAACCCTTTGCCATACTTGGTGAAGACAATAATGCAATTGAAGAGGAGATAAAGGTTCTAAAAGAAAAATTAGGAGTTAATGAAGAGAATGAAGAAACAGCTTTGTATAAAGATTTAAAATCTCTTCAAACAAATTATAATACCGCTAAATCGGTATACAAGACTGCTGAAAGAACTTTAGCTTCACAACTTAATGAAAAAGCTATTGGTAATCCAAGTGGGATTAGATATAATTCTGAAAAATATGGAGATCAAAATTACACTAATGCTAAACTAAAGAAGGAAATATTAAAGGTTAAAAAAGAAGAATTTAATCCTATTTCAGATGAAGAAAAAACATTAGAAGAAAAGATACTTTTAGAACAAGCTAAAGATGATATTCCAGATTTAAAAGAATTGACTTTATCATTTGACATTTTTTCCGGCAAGTCAAAGGAATTAATAGAAAAACCAATTGCTCAATCAGATAAGATTGAGCAATTGGTTAAAGATGCTGTATTAAATAGATGGGTAAAAGAAGGACGAGATTTACACAAAGATAAATTAGATACTTGTGCCTTCTGTAATAGTAAAATTAAAGAAACACGATGGGGTGGATTAGATAAACACTTTGATGAAGAATCGGATAAGTTGGAAAAGGAAATCACTGACTTAATTACAAAAATTAAAATTGAAAGCAAGTCTTTAGATTCAATAGAAATTGTAGAAAAGGATAATTTTTATTCGAAATATAATGATGAGTTTGAAGCTGTGAAAGAAGCATTTGATAATAGTATTAAAGATTATCAAAGTTCGCTTGGTTTATTAATATTGCAATTAGAAAAAAGAAAAAATGACATTATAAATGCTCAACATTTTGAAGCTCCAGATAGTGTGAAATCACAAGTAGACACAGCAATAGAAAAAATAGAAGAGTTACGAGTAAAATCTAACCAATACACCGAAAAGTTAAGTAAAGACCAAGAGAAAGCTAAGAAAAATTTACGTTTACGAGAGATTTATGACTTCATAGCTACAATAAAGTATGATGAGCAGGTCTCTAATATAGCTTCGCTTATTGGCAAGCTTGAGGAGGAAAAGAAAAAAAGAGACGATAAGCAAGTTGAAATAGATGAAATTTTAAGTCTGATTTCAGCTAAACAAAGGGAGTTGAAAGATGAGAGCAAAGGAGCTGATAAGGTTAATGAATTACTAAACAATTATTTTGAGCATAACTTCTTATCATTAAAAGCCATTGAGTTTGAAGATGAAGATACAGGTAGTAAGCAGTACAGATTTGAAATACATAGAGAGAATAAAAAAGCATTTCATTTAAGTGAAGGCGAAAATAGTCTAATTGCATTTTGCTATTTTATGGCAAAGCTTCAAGATATAGAAACTAGAGGTAAAAAACCTATTATTTGGATTGATGACCCTATTTCAAGTCTTGACAGTAATCATATCTTTTTCATTTACACATTAATAAATACTCAGATATATGGAGAAGATGATTTTGAGCAATTATTTATTTCAACTCATAATTTAAACTTTTTGAAATACTTGAAAAGGTTGCCTGGAGCTAATACTACCAAGGAGACTAAAACTAAATATAGATACTTAGTTATTGAACGCAATGATAAGAACTCAGTGATAAAACTAATGCCTACATTTTTGAGGAATTATGTTTCTGAGTTTAATTATTTATTTAGTCAAGTTTATAAGTGTTCAACTATGGAGAATGTTGATGATAGCAGTTATACAGCATTTTATAATTTCGGTAACAATGCAAGAAAATTTTTAGAATTATACCTATACTATAAATACCCTGATTCAACAAGTCAAATTGATAAACTGAAAAAGTTCTTTGGAAATGAAAATATACCTGCAGTATTTACAGATAGGTTGAATAATGAGTACTCGCATTTAAGTGGGATTTTCGAAAGAGGTGAAACAGTTGTTGAAGTCCCTGAAATGAATACAGCAGCCAAACTTATAATTGAAAGAATAAAAGAAGAAGATTCTGAACAATATCAAGCTTTGCTTAACAGTATTGGAGAGTCACAGTCAGAAGAAGAAGTTGAGGTAACTTAAAATTGAAAACATGAAAGACAACACTCAAATAAACTGTCCCAATTGTGGAGAGTCTATAGATGTGCAAGATATTTTGGCTCATCAATTAGAAGATGAGATCAAACAGAAATACCAAACTCAATTAGCCGAAGAAAAGCAAAAGTATCAGCAAGAAGCCGATAGCTTAAAAAAAGCAAAAGAAGAGTTTGAGCAGAAGAGAAAGAAGGAAAATGAGCTTTTTCAAGAGCGGCTTGAAAAGCAGCTAAAAGAAGATCGAAAGGAAATTGAAGAAAAGCTGAAGTCAAAGTTGTCTGAAGAGCAGTCAGAGCAATTTGAAGCCTTACAAAAAGAACTCAACGAAAAGTCTGAGCAAGTAAAGGAGTTAAATCGCTCTAAGGTTGAGATCGAACGTTTAAAGCGTGAGAAAGGAGAACTCAAAGAAGCGGCCGAGGCAGAAGCCGAAAAGAAATTAAATGAGCTATTACTCGCTGAAAGAGATAAAATAAGAAAGTCAGAAGAAGACAAGAACGAATTAAAGTTCAGAGAACTTCAAAAGCAATTGGAAGACCAAAAAAAGCTGACCGAAGAAATGAAACGCAAGCAGGAGCAAGGCTCTATGCAAATGCAAGGGGAAGTGCAGGAACTTGCCATAGAAGAATGGTTGGCCGCTCAATTTCCATTAGACTCCATTGAAGAAGTGAAAAAAGGCGCTAGAGGCGGAGATTGTATTCAAATTGTCAATACCCGTTCTCGTCAAAATTGTGGAAAAGTCTACTACGAAAGTAAACGTACCAAAGACTTTCAACCAAGCTGGATCGAAAAGTTTAAAGCAGATATGCGCGACAAAGGCGCCGATGTGGGAATTTTGGTAAGCGAAGCTATGCCTTCCTCATTAGATCGCTTGGGGATTATTGATGGCGTTTGGGTGTGCAGTTTTGAAGAGTTTAAGGGACTTTGTACCGTGATTCGAGAATCTGTGATTCAATTGAGTTTAGCCGTTGCTTCTCAAGAGAATAAAGGAGACAAAATGCACATGCTTTACGACTTCTTAACCAGCAACACTTTCCGCATGCAAATTGAAGCTATTGTGGAAGGTTTCTCACAAATGAAAGATGACCTCGAAAAAGAAAAGCGCTCCATGCAACGCATTTGGAAGTCGAGAGAAAAGCAGATTGACAAAGTAATTACCAATACCGTTGATATGTATGGTTCAATTAAAGGCATTGCCGGAAATGCAGTGCAAAGCGTTAAGGCTCTAGAATTGGGCAAAGAAGAAGAGGAAGAACAAGAAGAATTAGAATAAATCCAATATTAGTTATGATGGAAAAAGTAGTAGTCAGTTTTTTTATTGGTTTATGTTTTACGTTTCAAGTCGCTTTTGCACAAACCCCAATCCCTTTAACCAACCAAACCACCAAAATTGGGGCCTTAAGTGAGGAGTTTATTTACTTAGGCTTCAAAGCAGGCGATGAGATAGTGCTCACTTTTGAAGAAAAGCGAAAGAAAGGATTGAAAGAATTGGAAATAAAGGATTTTCAGTCCGGTCGTTCCTTGTTTTCAGAATATGAAATAGAAACAGTCAAGCAGAAAAGAATTCCGGTCCCCAGTACCGGAATCTATCAATTTCGCTTTTACAACCCTGCTTTAGGCAAGCGTATCGGTAAGATCAAGATAGAACGTATTCCGGCGGAAGAAGATGATAGTTTCAATTCTACGGTTTATTGGAAAACAGTTTATGATACTACTTATACAGCCACAAAAGAGGAGTATGTGGTAAAAGAAGCATATGTCCCATATTCAATTATAGATAGCTCAGAAATTTATATGAATAGTGGGAGTAATGCTACTTTCAAAGGCGGGAAATCAAGGCTTATTTATGAAGTAGATCTACCTAAGGGTACAGTTGAATGGTATTATGAAATAGCTGCGTTTAGAGAAAAAGACGCGATTAAAAATGTAAATTCATCAATGAGCCTATTGTCTCAGCTTACAAATTTAGTTGATCAAACAGGAGCTACTGAATTTGCAATTTCTTCAATATCCCGTCCACCAGCAGATGATTATTGTGATGTTTACTTATTTGCAGATTATGAAAACGCAAGCTTATTTTATCAAAAGAGAGATTCAGAGTGGAGGTGTTATCCTGCAAAGGGCAGGAAGAATATAAAGTCTGAGGTGGTAAAATTAAAAGATGAATTCGCAAGAGGTAAATTTTATCTTGGTCTTAAGAATCCTGATAGTATGCATGGAATTAATGTTATATTAGAAGTAGTTGCGATTGTGCACAAGGTTGAAAAAGCAGAAAGGACTATTCAGGTCCCTAATGTTTCTACTTCTCAAGTTCCTTATTTAAAATAGTAATTTTCATAAGATTAGACCTGCCAGGTTTCCAAAACCTGGCAGGTCTGAAATGATATGATGATGAATTGATAAGACCTTCTAGGTTTTAGAAACCTAGAAGGTCTGAAATCTACAAATGAAAAATAAGCTAGCAATATTTGAGGAAGAAGGGCTTTACCATGTTTATAATCGGGCAAATGGCAATGAAAAGCTGTTTTTGACAGATGATAACTATCGCTATTTCTTAAAAAAGTATGAGGAATACATTAGTCCACTTGTCGATACCTTCTGCTATTGTTTAATGCCAAATCATTTTCATTTTTTGGTAAGGGTTAAAGAGGAGAAAGACCTAAAATCAGAGTTATTAAAAGACCAAACTCTGCCAAAGTTTCAAACTTTGGCAGAGTTCAACTATGGTTTAGCAATCAGTAAATAGTTTTCAAACTTCTTTAGTTCTTATACGCAAGCATTCAACAAAGTGCATCAGCGAAAAGGAAGTCTTTTTATGAAACCATTCAAGCGAAAGCGAATTGATGATGAAAAATACTTAAGAAAGCTAATCCATTACATTCATTATAATCCAATTGAGGCAGGTTTGACAAATGAAATGGAAGATTGGAAGTACTCCTCTTACTCAGCTTTGATGTCTAATTCAAAAACCAACGTAAGTAGGGAGGAGGTTATCGGACTTTTTGAGAGTCAGTCAAATTTTATATTTTGTCATAAAGCGGCACCCTTACTTAGTGCAATAGACTAGCTAGCCTAAGATTTATGAGACCTGATCCGTTTCACTAGTTAACAAAACATTATTGGCAGTTAGTAAAAAATAAAGCCCGGATAATAAAATCAACCTTCTATAAGCTTCTAATGCACTTACTTTTACTGATATAACTAAAACTATATAATTATGAAAAATCAAGCATTATTATTAATTTCCATTTTTGCCCTTGCAGTGTTTTCGGCCTGTGAAAAAGAAGAGAGTCTCAAGTCGAATCAAACGGAAAACGTAGTAGATAACTCCAAAACAATAATAGAGAAGGAGAAAATACCGAATGAGAAGGCGAATTCTCAAGCGATAAATATTTCAACTGGACTTAACGGATTCAGTTCTTATGGAGCACCTGGCAGTGCTGATGTAAAATGGAAAGTTAAACGTCAAGGGGCTAGTCAGTTTCAAAACGCATTAGTAAGTACCGGAAATGTTGAAACACCAGGTGGTGCGGTAAGTCCAATGTTTAATCATCCGAATTGTGGAATAGCAGCAAGATGGATAACTTCAGATTTGACAATTAACAATAACATTTCTTTCAATATCCCAAGCGGAAATGCAGTTTACAAAAGAAATTTTAATTTGACATGTGATCATATTTATTATGCAGAAATAGGTATTCCAAAAATTATGGGTGATGATGAAATTGTAGCAATTAAAATAAATGGAAATTTAATAAATATGCCTTCGCCACCTATAGTCTATTCACCTCCTACATGTGGTAGGTATTTAAATAATCCCCCCATTCCAATCACAAACTTTTGTCAAGGTGGACAAAATACCATATCAATAACAGTCTCTACTCAAAATCCTGGTTTTTCATCACTTTTTATTCATGCTTCAATTGCAGTGCAGTATAAACAAGGTTTTTGCAATGGACCTGCAGATCCAGAGATTGGCATGGGACCTGGTTAATCAATTATTTACTTTACTGATAAAAAAATAGCCTACTCTTTAGTAGGCTATTTTTTTGCAATTACTTTATTACTCATCTTTACCTACCCAAAAGTCACTGATTGAAAAAGCTACTTTATCTTCTTGCTTTTCTGCTTGGGCAGCAATTGAGTTATGCGCAACACGATTTGTATGTGGGTGGAGAGCTGCATGGAGGAATACTTGGAGGCACTGCAATAAACGACAATTTATTAGGGCAAAAGAACTATTCGCCCACCATGGGTGGTCAATTTTCGGCTAGTTTTCGCTTGTTTGATGTTATTGGTATAGAGGCTGGTATTGGTCAGCACTGGAGTCGTGTTAGGTTGCGCGACGATGATTTTGAAACAGAAACTGAGGATTTTTCCATCAGCATTAAAAACACCAACTTACATTGGAATTATTATGCGGCCTTGTCTGCTTACTTTAAGATCAAACAAACCGATACTTACCTCTATGGTAAATTTGCTATTTCCCAAAACATTTACGGGGCTTCGAACTCGTCAGCAAGCGAAAGCTTTGGCATTAGCAGCCTCGGCATAGATAGAACCTTACAATATACCACCACTTATCAGGAGTCAAACCTTTCTTTGGTGCCGGAACTTGGAGTGCAACATAAGTTCTATAAAGGAAATCTTTTAAGTTTAGGGCTTCGTTACAACTTGGGTCAATCAAAAGCCTATGAGAGCAATTATGTAGTCACAGATAATGTGACCCAAGAGATTACAAAAGACGATTTAAGCTCTAAGGGAAATGCCATTGCTTTAAACTTGCGTTTTGATTTTCGAATTCGTCATTTCGACAAACAAGAAAAAGTGAAAAAACTAGACTTGGATGAGATTGCAGTCGATGTTTCCCAAAAAGATTCAGTGGTGGAAGATACCACTACACCCACCTCGATTTCAAACCGAGAACTAGCGGTGAGAGATAAGATCAAGGTGCGTTCTGAAAAAGTAAAGATCATTATTTGGGACCATCAAACGGTTGATGGAGACCGAGTTTCCGTGAACTTAAATGGGGATTGGATCTTAGAGAACTATAGCCTAAAAAAGGAGAAATACGAGATGGAGGTAAGTTTGAGAGAAGGCATGAACACTTTTGTTTTGCATGCCTTAAACCTGGGTGAGATAAAACCCAACACCGCTGCTTTAATTGTGGATGATGGAGAAAAGAAACACCGCATTACCTTGCAATCCAACTTTAAGGAAAGTGGCACTTTGCAAATCAAATACAAAAAGCGCTAAGATGAGAGGGCTGCTGTCATATACTGTTACTTTGCTGCTTTTTTTTACGGCCTGCACCGACAAATCTGTGGATTTAGAGATAGAACAGGAAGCGTGTAAGCGATTTAAAATTTCTTCTCCGGGCTATCAACGTATCGAAGATCCCTGTCAAGGTGCTTTGAAAATAGTAGCTGAAGTTAGCTTTCAGTATAATCGGTCAGCGGACTGCTTACATCAGGTGAATAACCGTCCGGTTTTTTACCGACGCAACAATTCAGAACTACTAGCCGAGAGCTTTTCTGCCACAGTAGCTAGAAATGATTTAAACATTGGAGATGACATAGTCACTTATCGTTTTGAAGCCACTTTTGTAGATGCTGCCACAGCCCAAGAGCTAAATCATTTAGTTTTAGATTTTAACACTGAGAATGAGCTAGGGGTAAAAAGTAATACCTTACAAATTCGAATTAATACTTCCTGTTCTACCGTAGACCTTTCTTCTTATGAAGTGAATGACAGTTCAGTTAGTATTCCGCCTTCGCAAAACTTCTTTACTATTCGCTTGTGGGATAATGCTGCTGAGGATGGGGACATTGTTTCAGTTTATTTAAATGGACAGTGGATTATTGAAAACCACAGCTTGTTAAAAGCCGGAACGAACTTCACCTTTTCCACGGATTCGCTCAATAGAGGTGCTAATGACCTTGTGGTTTTTGCCTTAAACGAAGGAACATCAGGTCCTAATACGGTCAGTATTGCCATTAACGGCAGAGAAATCCCAAACTTCAAACCCGGCTTGTTGACCGGTGAAGCGGTTCGTATTGATTTCTAGCGAACTAAATTAATGTAGCCTTCTAAAGTCTTTTCCTCGTCGCGCCAAGTGTTTACCAATACTTTAAACACATAAACATCATTGTTTTGGATCTTGCCTTTGTAAGAACCATCCCAACCCTCTTCAAGGTCGTTGGTTTCAAACACCAATTCGCCCCAGCGGTTAAAAATTTGGTAGCTCACTAATTCTTTGATTCCCCAACCTTCTACATAAATAAGATCATTCACTCCATCTCCGTTGGGAGAAAAAGTGGTTGGCATTTTTATGAATGTTTCCGGGTGGATATCCACCACAAAGTCTACATCATAATCAAAGCAGCCTTGCTTATCGGCAATCACTAAATTGTACTCTACCTTTTCTAGCGGTTGTATACTAGGAGGGAGGCAATCCAAGCAGCTTAGTCCATCGGTTGGCGTCCAAGTAAAATTGAACAAACCTGCATTCGCATAAACAGGCAGATTAATCCGATCACCAATGACTATGGTAGTGTCAAAGTCGGTTAAGTTTAAGTTGGGAATAACAAATACAGTATCAACATCTTCTCCGATACAACCATTAGTGTCAATTACATTCAAGGTATACTCGGTAGTAAGCAAAGGAATGGTGGAAATACTTGCTGTGCCATTTCCTTGAAAATTTGAAGTAGGATCAGCCGACCAATTGTAGGTCCAAGATGGCTCAGAAACCGAGCTGTTAACGCTTGCCGTCTCTCCTTCACACAATGTATCGCCCACAATAAAGAAATCAGGATTGGGAAAAAGGATGACTCTTTTGGTTATGCTGTCGTTGCAATTTAAATTGTCATTTCGGGCTGCGAGCGTAATGTCGTAGGTTCCTGCTGAGTCATATTCATAGCTGAGTTGATTGCCTTGATCTTGGGTATTTCCATCACCAAAATTCCAAGTCCAAGAAGTAGCCCTGTTAGACAAGTTTGTTAATTGAACCGGAGCAAAACAATAGGCAGTATCTATGCCGTTGTTTCTTCTAAAGTCAGCCGTTACTTCGTGAATGTTGATGATGGTATCTACCGTTTGTGGACAAGAACCATCGGCATTCGACATGACCAATTTAGCAATGGTTTGCCCTGAAGGGGGAACAAAGGTGTATTGATGAGATACGGAATCTTGATTGGCCAAGGTATCACCATCTCCAAACTCCCATTTAAAATACTCTAAATCTACCGTGTCTTTTAGAGTAAAAAAGACTGACTCTAAGCGGCAGATGGTATCTCCGTGTAAATCGGTCAGGAAATCGCCTTGAGGACTTTGAATACGAACCGTTTCTGTAGTAGTATCGGCACAACCGTAAGGTTGGTTCATCTGAACCGCCAGACTGACTTGGTAATTACCATTGCTTAGGTAACTCGTTCCCGGGTCTTCAAAAACAGAAGTTTTTCCATTGCCGAAATCCCAGCTGTATTGCAGTGGTTGTACTGAAGTACTTGTATTGTTAAACTGAACTGTTCCTTGACATAAGTACTTCGAAGTATAATTAGGAATGGTAAAATCGGCCACAGGGTATTCTACAACATCAATTGTCTCTTGATACAGATTAGTGCAAGCAGTTGCTACTTCTTCAATTAAAAGCTCAACCGTATAGTTACCGGATGTTCCATAAACTAAAGAGGGGTTTTGCAGAAAGGAAGTGTCTCCATTGCCAAACACCCATCTAAAATTTAGGTTTGAACCCTGAGTGGTAAAGTCAGTTGCGGTAAAATCAGTTTGGTCGCCCAAGCAAACCGTTCTATCGTTTACAGTATAGTTGGTTATCGGCTCGTACATGTCAACATTCTTGAAAGCAGTATCCTGACAACCTAAACTGTCTTTTACAATGAACATCACTTCATTGATAGGCTGGAAAGAGTCAAACAAATAAGAAGGGTTTTGAGTGAACAAGGTGTCGTTGTCATTGATGCGATACTCCCACCCAACAATGGTGGTGTCGGCAGTCGATAAGTCAGAAAAGTTAACCGTGGTAGGAGCACAAACGGTATTGTCGTCAATGCTAAAATCAGCAAGTGGCTGAAATACTTCAATGACTTTGGATGCTGTATCCAAACAGCCGTTTATATCTGTGGTAACCAGAGTGATTTCTTGAAAACCATTATTAAAGAACCTTGGCCTTATAATTGGGGAAGATGTAGTAATTGGACGCATAGTACTATCTTCAAAAGTCCAATTATAACCACGATAGCAATTCTCATACACATCTACAGAAGCTGAAGCATCAAATTGGTGTTCAACTCCATAACAAGCTTCGGGAATAACGGAAAAGTCGGCTTTTATATCGCGAATGTTTATTTCAGTGGTTTGGATGTTTACCGGACAATTAGAGCCGGGGTTTTCGGCTTGTAGGCTTACGGTATAATCGCCTGTACTAGCATAAGTATGAAATGGATCGGTAGCTGTGGAGGTAGTGCCGTCTCCAAAGTCCCAAAGTACAGAAGTTGCATTTAGACTGCTGTCGTAAAACTGTACACTTAAGGGGTCGTCGCAAAATGTTTTAAAATTGATAAATGCCACGGGACCACTTACATTGACTAGATTGCTTTTATTAACGCTCGAGTAGCAGCCATTGAAACCAACTGTCATGGTCACATCTTGGCCACCACTTTCTCGGTCATAGGCCCACTTGGGTGAAGAGCTTTGAAAGCAACTAAACATTCGGTTGCTCTCCGTATTGAAGTTCCAAGTATCTATACTGTCGCCTAATGGAGCAGGGGTAATGTCATTAAACTGCACGCTGTCACCCACACAAACATTACTCAAGTCTACCGTGAAATCAGGACTCATTACATCGCCAACCCTTATTTGGGTGCGATAGGAAGTATCTACACATCCGGTTTCATTGGTAACCACTAAATAGGCCCAGTATTTTCCCGTCATACTGTAAGTATGCGTAACGTCAGTAGAGTCCATCTTTACGGTAGAATTTCCATCTCCAAAGATCCACTCCCATTGTTCAAGGGTATCAGTTGGATAGTAAAAGCTAGAGTCTGAAAAAGTCACTGTTAAGGGTACACATCCTTTCACCCGATCTGGCATCATTAAAGCTGTTGGGCGATAAAGGGTGTCTTTTTTTCTAATGGTGTCTTGGCAACCATTTGTTGCAGTATAAATGAGAGTAGTTTCGAACTCTTCAGTCTTGTGAATTACATAAGGTGATTCGTCAATGATAGGATAAGTAACTGATGGGTTCTGTTGAGAGGACATACTGCTATCGCCAAAAATCCAATTGAATGTTCCGTTGCTAGCAGATGGCGTAAAACTGACGGTATAAGGCAAAGAACAGGCAAAAGTGGGAGAGGAAGCAAAGTCGGCACTGGCATCTGCTACAAAAACCGTAAAAGTGGTGTCGGCAACACAGGCACCCACTGCCACATTAAAAGTAATGGTTTTAGTACCTGGAGTGCTGTATTTTATTATTGGATTTCTAAAGTTATGATATCCTTCTACAGTATGGTCAGCACCAAAGTCCCAAAAAACACTGCCACTAGAAGACCTATTGAATATGGTATCTGGGGCGTTCAAACAAAAAGTATCTGGCACATCCAAGTTTATTTTTGGAGAGCCAATAGAAACTATTCGAATGTTTGAATCAGCGCAGTTATTGGTGTCTATAGCAATTAACTTAACTGGAAAATCACCTTCCGTACTGTATGTTTGATCCGGTGGGTTGGTAGTGTTAAAACTGCTGCCATTTCCCATGCTCCATTGGTAGCTCAATGGGTGTGTTGAAGAGGAATTGTTGGTGAAGCTAACGGTTAAAGGAGCCGAACAAGCAGAGGCGTTACTTGGATTGGTGATATAGCTAACATTTGGACGATTGGAAACATTGATGTAGTCGTCAAATTGCTTGGTAATATCACAAGAAGGAAGGTTGGTCTTTAGTTCAAGTGTGACATCAAAATCACCACTCTGATTAAAAGTCTTATTAATGATTTCGCCTTGAGCAGTAGAACCATCGCCGAAAACCCAATTGTAAGCATTCACTGAAACAGAAGGACTTAGATTGGTAACGTCAGATAGGTTAACATTTAAAGGCCGACATCCTTTTTGAAAATCTGCAGAGATTTGAATGCTAGGTTTAGTAAAGACATCTATGGTAATGGTGCCAACGGTTGGTCCTCCGGCACTTTGTTTTAATTCAACATCATACGATCCGGGGTTAATAAAGGTATTCGACGGAAACTGTAAAATGGAAGTAGTACCGTCTTTAAAGTCCCAAAAGTAGGAAGATAGACCCGGAGGAGGAGTGAAGTTAACGGTTAAAGGAGCGCAACCATCTTCAAAATCAGCCGTTTGAGCCGATAAGAAGGAACTAAATAGAAGACAGCTAAAAAGAGTAAGGAATAAGTGTTTCATGCGGTTTTCAGCAAGCTGATTGGGTATCAAAAAATCAAGCAACTAAAGTACTATTATTTCAGCTTTTCAAAAAAACCATTTTTTGTAAACGTCTTCACTTATTTTTATTTCAATTAATGGTACTTTCGTGTGTTGAAAGTCGGCTAATTGAATCATTTAAAACCTATGCGATTTCTATTTCTTCTTGGGCTTGTCGTCAGTATTAGCATTGTTTCCTTGGCTCAAAAAAGAGATGAAGCTCCCTTACCCTGCATTGAAAAAAAGTTCAGCATAGTAGCGCACATTGTCCTTGATAGCTCGGGCAACGCCAATATATTGGAATCCGATATTTTAGATAACATTGATTTCTTGAACCAGCATTTCGAGCCCATTTGTGTTTCTTTTGAGATCTGTGATTTTAACTACGTAGCTAACTATCAATACGATTCTTTACATGAAGATAAAGAACGACCTGAAATTAGAGTTAAAAATGACTTGAAGGACCGCATAAACATGATGTTTATTGAAGGGATTGAAGAAGTTGATGGCATTTGTGGTAAAGCCACGGTCGGTGGAATCGGAACTTCAGGATTTGTAAACATTTTAAAAAGTTGTGTGGGCCCAAGTGATTATACCATTTCGCATGAATTGGGTCATTATTTTGGATTGGTACATACCTTTGAAGGCTCAGGAGTAGAGCTAGCTGATGGAAGTAATTGTGAAACCGCCGGCGATCAAATTTGTGACACCCCGGCGGATCCCTTTGTGGTTGGTGACCCTCAAGAAAGTTATGTAAAAGACTGCAGATTCATTTCCACAAAAAAAGATGCGAACGATGATTTTTATAATGCGCATGTAGGGAATATCATGTCTTATTATGAATGCCAATGTGAGTTTACGGTAGGACAATACCGAAAAATGGCCGAGACTTATTTGAATTCTTCTCAAACGAATTGGTAATGACAAAGAACTTCTTTGCTTTCTTTTTCTTTTGTTTGAGCTGCTTTTATGGCTTTTCGCAAGATGTGCATTTATCGCAATACTACACCAATCAGCAAAATTTAAACCCCGCTACAAGTGGCATGTATGAAGGTAGAAACCGTTTGGTGGTGAACCATCGCAGTCAATGGGGCCAATTGAGTAGCACTCCTTTAACCACTTCTATTGCAGCCTTTGATCAGAAGATTTACTTTAAAGGAGACGAAATAAATGCCGGGATCTTAGTGCTACGAGATCAGTTTCAAGATTTTGGCTTTAATACCGATAAAATACATTTGACTTCTTCTTACGAGAAGTTTTATCGAGGACATGAACTTAGAGGGGGAATACAACTTGGTTTTACTTTAAAGAACACCGATTTTAGCAAACAAACATTTCCCAACCAATGGGTTTATCAAGAAGGTGAGTTCGATCAAAGCCTTAGCAATATGGAAGATGGTTTGGCGGAATCACAAAACTTCTTTGATCTAAACCTTGGGCTTGCTTGGTCAAAGGACTACGGTAAAATAAAACCCAAGGGGGGGCTAGCGGTTTTTCATGTTAACAACCCCAAAGACAGCTATTTTAATGACTCAGAAGCACGTTTAGCCTTGCGCTATGTGCTTCATGCGGCAGCAGAAATTCAATTACTTTCGGATCTAAGCCTAACTCCCCAATTACTTTACATGAGAGCTCGAACCGCTCAGGATATGATGATTGGTGGAAAGATAGAAAAGCAATTGATGAACATGGGAGATTTACAACATGTTTTCGCCGGGATTCAATACCGTGATGGCTTTGGCAGAAATGCCGATGCAGTTATTCCGCTTGCCGGCTTAGCTTATAAGAATGTTGAAGTAGGTATTAGCTACGACTTTAATGTGAGTGAGCTGAGCAGCTATGGAGGCAATAAAAGCACCTTTGAGATTTCTTTGATCTATACTGCTCCGGAATTTATACCGAATAAAATGACATTGCCTTGTGATCGTTTCTAAACCAATTCACATATCTTTTCTTAGCAGTTTGCTTTTCTTTTTAGCAGTAACTCTTGTTACTCCAAAAACACTAAAAGCACAGCAGCCAAATTTAGAGAACGTATCGAAGCGAGAAGTTAAGGTAACCGCCAGAAACGCAGTCCGTATAGGCGATACTTATATCGCGCTTAATTATTATGAAGAATGGTTAAAGCGTGAACCTAAAAACATTGGTGTGGCCTTTCAAGTAGCCAACCTATTGAGGATAAGTAAAAGTTTTACCAAGGCCGAGAAAAAATACAAAGAAGTAATTGAAGCGGCTCCTGCTTCTTTTCCTAAATCTTATTTCTATTTAGCTCAAGTCCAAATGACCTTAGGCAAATACAAAGAGGCCAAAGAGAACTTTTTAGCCTTTGAAGATTATGCAAGAGGCCTGGACGATAGAAAGTACAGAAAGCTAACTGATATTGGGTTAGAGAGTTGTGAGTTTGCCATGCAAGCTGAAGGGGAAGAGAAGCTAGCCGTAGTCAAGCACTTAAATGGTGAATTAAACAAGGCGCACATTGAATTTTCTCCAGTTCCTTATGATGAGAACACCTTGATATACGGTTCTTTGCGAAAGGACCAATTAGAAGTATACGATAGGCAAGAATTGGATAGTAATACCCTTCCAAGAAGAAAATTTTACGTGGCTGTAAAAGAAGGTGGAGCGTGGATTCCCAAAGGAGAATTGACCGGGCCTTTTAATCGAGAGGACATGGATGTGGGAAATGCTGTTTTGCGCCAAGACGGAAGCCGAATTTACTTTACCCTTTGCAAGCGAAATGAAGCCCATAAAGTGATTTGTCACCTTTATTATGCCGACAAAAGAGACAAAGGGTGGACTTCAGCTAAGAAAATTGAAGGGGAAGTAAATCTTCCCAACTATACTACTACACAACCTGCTATTGGAAGAGAGTCAAAACGAAACCGAGAGATCATTTACTTTGCTTCAGATAGACCGGGTGGAAAAGGAGAAATGGACATTTGGTACACTGAGTATCGGTGGAAACGCAGAGAGTTCAGAAGTCCTAGAAATGCGGGTTCCAAGATCAATACCATTGCTACAGAAGCTACTCCATATTACGACTTAGAAACGCATCGACTTTACTTTAGCTCAAATGGACTAGTGGGCTTAGGAGGTTTGGATATTTATCGTGCAAATGGTGAGAAAAGCAAGTGGGAAGAGCCGGAACACATGGGGAAAGACCTGAACTCTTCGGCTGATGATCTGGATTTTACTTTGCACCCCAAGAGGAAAGGAGGCTTTATTGTTTCTAATCGAAAGGGTGGGGCCAACCTAAACGACTATTGTTGCGATGACATTTATGAGTTTAACTACACCCGCTTATTGGATATTAAGTTGAAAGGAATGGCTCGAACCAAAGAGGGCTGTCTAGATAGCACTTGGTTAAAGCTATACATCAAGAATGGAGAAGATGAAAAGTACCTTTCGCGCAAGCTATTAATGAAAGATTGCGACTTTGAAGTTAACTTAGAACCGGGCATGGACTATGTAGTGGAGTTAAATAAAGATGGCTATTTTTCTCGTTTTGAAGAGATTAGCACTGAAAATGTGAATTCGGATAAAGAGTTTGAACTCAACTTTGAAACCGAACGCATGTCTGAAGAGTCCATTGTGATGGAAGAAATTGAATACGGTTATAACAGTGCTGAGCTAACTGCAGAAGCAAAAGAAAAGCTAAGCCAATCACTTTTCGGTATACTCCGAGATAATCCAAGCATTAAAGTTGAAGTAGCGGCACATACTGACAGCAAGGGCTCGGCAGCCTACAATAAAAGCTTATCCGATAAAAGAGCTCAAGCGGTAGTTGATTTCTTAACAGAAAAAGGAATTGCTTCTAGTCGTTTGATTGCCAAAGGGTATGGGGAAACCAAGCCCATTGCACCGAATGAGAAGTCTGATGGTTCTGATAATCCCGAAGGAAGAGCACAAAACAGGCGAACTGAATTTAAAGTCATCGGTAATTTGCCGACCCAAGTTGATGACGACTATTAGTGTGATCTAGCACTTTTCATTGCTTCGGAATTGATTTTTGTAGTTTTATCTTCGTTATTGCGGAAATCTTCAAAAGCCTGTACTTTAAGTTTTGTTTATGAGTAATCGAAGAGATTTTATAAAAAAGAATGCTTTGGCTGCTATTTATGCGAGCACCATTGGTCCTTTTACAGCTTTTGGTGCTAGCCAAAGTAAAAGTGCTAAAGTTGATTTTTCAGCTTTAAGTGGAGACTCATTGTGGCGGAAGGTAAGGGCAGAATTTCCGCTTTTTAAAAGGAAGGTTTACTTTAATGTAGCAAGTCTCGGTCCCGCGAGTAGTCCGACAGTAAAAGAAATACAAAGCCAGAGTGTTGGCTTGGCTGAAAATGGAAGGGATGGTAGATGGTTAATTGAGGAATCGAGAGAGAAGTTTGCCGCATTTTTAAATGCAAAAACAGCGGAAATTTGTTTTTGTCGCAATGCCACAGAAGGGATGAACATGGTGGCAAATGTAGCTCCATTAAAAAGTGGAGATGAAGTAATTCTGACAGATCAAGAGCATATTGGTGGTTCAGCACCTTGGTTAGCCTTGGCTAAAGAAAAAGGCATTAAAGTAAAGGTAGTGGAACTCGACTTAACCGGCGAGAAGGTATTGCAGCAGTTGAAAGAAAGCGTGTCAGAGAAAACCAAAATGATTTCCTTTTCTCATGTTTGCTGCACCACCGGTTTGGTTTTGCCAGCTGAAGAAATTGTAGCTTTTTGTCGCGAAAAGAACATTATGAGCTGTGTAGATGGAGCTCAAGCTTTGGGAATGTTTCCCCTTGATTTAAAGTCTATCAAGCCGGATTTTTACGCGGCCAGTGGGCACAAGTGGATGTTTGGTCCTATCGGTTCCGGATTGCTTTATGTAAACCAGAATATCATTGAGAAATGCAATGCCGGTTATGCAGGAGCGTTTAGTGATCAACATTTTGATCTAGAAGGGAAGAGTTTGAAATTAAGACAAGAAGCATCTCGTTGGGAGTATGGTACGAGAAACTCTATTCAAGTGGCTGCTATGGCTGCCTCTTTGGAGATGATAAAAAACATTGGAATTGCTCGGATTCAGGCAAGAGGCAAAGAGTTAAGAAACTCCTTTCGTGAGAAGTTGGAAAAAGAAGAGGCAATTACCATATTGAGTCCTCAAAAGGAAGAGTTTGCTTCTTCAATTTTTACTTTTCGACTGGACCGTGGAGGTAACCAAGAAATGGTAGAGAAACTGCGGCAAAATGGCTTTGTTTGCCGATACATTTACGAAGCAGATTTGGATGCTATCCGTCTTTCTTTCTCAATAATGAATCTAAAGGAAGAGTTGAATCAGTTTCACCAAGAACTTATGGCACTATACTCTGCTCAGTAGGTATGATGAAAAAATCATTTAGCTATTCACTTACAGCGGCTTTAGCCGGATTGCTTTTTGGTTTCGATACGGTTGTTATTTCAGGAGCTGATCAGCGCTTACAAGAACTTTGGAACACTTCAGATCTTTTCCACGGCTGGCTAATCATGGCTTCTGCCTTATGGGGAACAGTTTTAGGCGCTTTATTTGGGAACCATCCAACCGATCAATGGGGTAGAAAAAAGACCTTGCTGTTCATTGGATTGTGCTTTTTCATCTCTGCCATCGGTTCGGCTTTAGCTAATCACACATATGTATTTATTTTCTTTCGTTTTGTAGGCGGAATAGCCATAGGAGTTTCAACCATTGCGGTACCAGCCTACATTACCGAAATTTCTAAAGCAGAATTAAGGGGAAGACGAGTTGCCCTTTATCAGTTTAGCATTGTGTTGGGAATTTTAGTGGCCATGAGTTCGAATTATGCTTTGCAGTTTATCGAAGATGCGGCTTGGCGTTGGATGCTTGCAGTAGAAGCTTTACCCGCTTTGTTTTATTGTATTTTGGTAGTGAAACTTGATGAAAGTCCCAAGTGGTTAGGCATGAAGGGCCGCAGAAAGCAGGCAGTAGAAATTGCTGACCGAATTGGATTAGACTGGCAAGAAAAGAAAGAGTCGCTCAAAGAATTAAAACCTTCCTTGTCATTTTTTCGCCGAAATAAAAGAGCATTATTTTGGGTAATTGCCTTGGCCTTTTTTAATCAATTTTCAGGCATAAATGCCATTTTGTATTACGCTCCTCGGATTTTTGAGACAGCAGGACTTGCTACATCAGCTGCTTTTTTGGGCAGTGTTGGAATTGGTGTAGTAAATTTAGTATTCACTTTACTAGGCATGTACTTGATTGATCGGTGGGGGCGGAAAAAACTTATGCATTTAGGTTCTATCGGGTATATCTTGTCTTTGACTGTTATCGCTATTGCCTTTTATGCGGAATGGAGTGGAATTATTGTTGTTTGGTCGACTATGGCTTTTATCGCGGCTCACGCTGTAGGTCAGGGTACAGTAATATGGGTCTTCATTGCGGAAGTCTTTCCAGTCGAAAGTAGGGCGCAAGGACAAGCCGTTGGGTCTTCTGTTCATTGGGTATTGGCTGCCGCAATCCCGGCCTTTATTCCGGTCCTTTTCACTTCTGTAGGACCCGCTGTAGTTTTCAGCGGATTTGCTCTTATGATGGTGCTTCAGTTACTTTGGGTTTATTTTATTATGCCTGAAACCAAGGGCAAAAAAGCAGCAGTTAAGGAGAGTTGATTTCGCTCTTGGCCGTATTATGATAGAATATTTGTTGCTTTTTGGAATCCCCTTTAATGCTAATCTCCTTTAGTTTTAGCTGCTTAACATCATCGAAAACAAAAGCAGGACGATAGTCTGACTTCTTGAGCTTTACCTTAACATTTTTAAAACTTATTCCGTTTACATGGCGCACATAAAAGGCCCAAGCAGGAAGTTCACCAAACATGGAGAATTCCGGATAAATTTCTGCTTGTTCAGGAACATCGTCTAGTCTGGACAAAGGCAGGTTAGCAAAAGCCTTGTTTGCTCTTCCCGGATAGGTGATCTGAATATTTTCAAGTGTAACATTTTCTACCGCTTGTTCCGGTAGACCCGTAATGGAGGCGGGAAATACATTGTGAAAGTAGGGGGGGTGAGGGCCTCTAATCCTGTAGTCTAAGTCAGGTATTTCAAAGGGTACTTCTACTTTCATATTTGTAATGCTTATGTTTTTTAAAGTACCGGCCTTACCGTCTTTGTTGACTTTGCCAATTCTTATAAAAAGGGCGTTCCCGGTATTCTTGGCTTTGATGTTGTCAATCTCAAAGTTCTCTAAGAAGCCATTTCCGTAGGATTCTAAAGCAAGAGCTGAACGAAAAGTATCAAATACCTTAATATTTTCTACTTTAACGTTTCGAAAACCACCGTGAGAAGCCGTGCCAAATTTTACTGCACTTGCACTAGATCTAACTTTGCAGTTGGCAATGTATAAACTGTCTACAAAGGGGCTTCCGTGCCATGGTCTTCCATATGATTTAATGCAGATTCCATCATCAGAAGCATTGATGTTACAATTTGTGATTTGCACATTCTGGCAGTCGATAATATCAATGCCGTCATTGTTCCAGTAGGTGTCGCTATCTACCGTAACATTATCTAGTCTAAGCTGTGAGCACTTGTAATAAGATTGTACCCAACTAGCCGCACTCTTCAGCTTCACATCAATTACTTCTACATTTTGGCAATCCACCATTTCAATAAGCTGAGGACGTACTTTCACACTCGGTCTTTTTTCAGGAAAAATGTAATCACTGCTATCCAACTCCCCAATGTAAAACAAACTGTCTAGATGTAAAGCCACTGCTTCACCTTGGCCGTCAATAGTACCTTTGCCACTAATCTTAATATTTTTTGCTTGGTCTGCCATAATCAGGGCTTTCCAACGATTTAGTTTGATGTAGTCATCTGGATTTGTGCTTCCCCATAAAGTTGCCCCTTTTTTGAGATGAAGTTCAACGTCTGAGTGAAGCACAATACTACCACTTAAATAATCACCTTTGGGAAGAATTACCTTTCCGCCGCCTGCTTCATTAGCATGGTCAATGGTTGATTGAATGGCTTTGGTTTGCAAAACCTTACGACTACTTTTTGCTCCAAAGTCTAGAATATTAAACTCTTGACTTTGTATAGAAGTACCGATTAGTAATAGGGCGAACATTAGTTGAAAACGATTCATAGCTCTAAAATGAAGAATTAATTTGACAAGGAAATGAAAATTTAATTATTCTTAGTTTGGCTTCTTTTAAAAAGAGCCTTGATCCATCGCAGATTTTGAAAAGTAGAACATACTATATCGCACTATTATTGATGGCTTCTGTCTTAGTTTCTTGTGATTCAGAGTCAGTTGAAAAAGTGAGTCCTTCTTCTCAGTATGATTTGACAAATATTCCATCAGCCCTTTTAGCAAGCCGGATTAAAGACCTTGATGACTTGGCTGAAAAAGTAGATTTACAATACTTTAAAGGAAGAAAAAAATCGATTCCCGGAGATACTCTAAATACAGAGGTTCAACTCAGCTTGACCAATGGAGCTTTTAAGGTGGAGAGTGTTTTGAAAAAGGGGGTGAGTCAAAAAGAAATTATGGACATTCAAGAGGCCTCTTGGAATGAAAAGTTTGCCTTTTTGGTTCGCTATCCGCAATTAATTTCTCAGAGAAGAGAACTTGAAGAGGTATACTTATTAGCAAGAAGAAGGTATGACTTATTTGGATGGGGAGACGTTGCTTTTTTTGATCTTGCTGAGCAAGCAAGCCAAAAAATAAAGAGCACAAATAGTGCCTACCAAACTGCACGAGATAGCAGCGAGAAAGGATATCTCAATACTTTTAACCACATTACGGCTCAAGCTTTGATCACGAGCTGTTACTCTGAGGACTTGGCTGATCTGGTAGCAGACTTACATGAACGTTATAACATGCCAGAGTTGATTACGGCTTCATTTACCCATGATCAATTGCATGATCCTGATAAAAATGCCATGGATAATTATGTTGACCTTGTGAACAATGAAATAGGGCAGGAGATAGGCAAAATATTAAAGAGAAAGTACAAAATTAAGCGTTCTACTAAATGGCCCCCTCAATTACTCGCCTCTTATTTGAACGATTTACAACTTTATTACAGAAGGAGTTTTCATGTCTATCTCTTACCTTTTAAGCAGACTGAGCGTGCAATTCAAAATTTTACGGTTAAACTTAATAGTAGGAAGAACTTTAATTAGGCTTCAGGAAAAATTTATCTTTCGGGAAAAATTCATGAGTCTTTTTTACAATAATAAAGTTATCTTTTAACCATTCAATATCAGGATGATTCAACCCTTTTAGTTCTTTAATCCAATCTTTATCTACTACCACGCTATCTAAAGATATATTTTTCAAGGATGTACCTAAAAAATCAGCTTTTCGCAACCGAGAGTATTTTAAGCTTGTATGCTTTAGATTAGAATAGGAGATTGTAGATCCAAAAAGATCAACTGCTTTAAAGTTTGCTGCAATAATAATAGAACTTCTTAGACTTGCCCACCTTAAACTGGCTTGCTGACAGCGGGCATGACTTAAGTTAATGTAGTTGAGAATTGCTCCGTCAATTTTAGCATGCTTTAAGTCAACAGAGTCTAGGTTAGACCAGCTTAAGTTTGAGTAAGTAAGAGCTGAATTTGACAAATTACTGTTTATAAACTGGGCATTTATAAGTATACTTTTTGAGACATTTGCTTGAGAAATGTCAGCCCCGCTAAGCTTTGCTTCACTTAAATTGCATCGACTAAGATTAATGCCTTTTAAATAGGATTTTCTTAAATCAGCACCCCTCAAATCCGCATATTTAAAACTTACTGCATCAAAAATTTTACTCAAGGTCATTGTATCCAAGTCTAACAACAGTATTCCCTTTAAGAGTTGCCCTCTGCCAGGACTAAGTTTTTGTTGCACCAGACTATCTTGCTGAGAAATCGTTACGTTTTGGGGCTCTAGGTGTTTGCTTAAATCAGATAGTCGCTTGATGTCTTTTGAAGCTAAAGAATCTTCGGTAAACATATCTTCTAAAAAACTACTAACCAATTTCAAATGGGAACTTTTAAGCGCTTCATATTTCTCTCCCTGAAGTTCGGCTTTCTCTTTAATTAATTCAATTTTGGCTGCTTTTAGCTCTTTAGTTTTATCGAAATAATAAAAATGGAATAACACTGAAAGTATAGTGCTTAGCCCTAGCAGGATAAGAACAGTTTTTATTTTCCTCTGTCGGGTAAAAATCAGGAAAAGTAAACTTGACAAACTGATACTCAGCCCAAAGCCAATCCAAAAGCTTTCTCGAATTTCAATCAAAGGAAGCCTTAAGAAACCTAGGACATAACCAATAATCAGCAAGCAAAAGCCGAGAAGTATAGAAGATATAATCCGCTTCATACGGTGAAATTATGGATTTTAAAGAATGGCTTAATACTTTTACTGCATGAGGTTTATCTTACTGATGTTTTTTGTCTCAAGTATCATGCTTTCTACTTCTTGCAAAGAAAGTGAGCAGGACAATACAAAAGTTGAAGAGAGAAATAAATTTTATTCTTCCGCTAAACCGGGTGTTCGTTGGTGGTGGTTTGCTACCGAAATTAAGAAAGAAGACATTAAACATCAGCTTGATTGGGCAAAAAGAAAAAACTTTGGGGCAGTAGAAATTGCATGGGTATATCCGCTTCATCGTTATCAAAGAATGTATGCCAGAAAATACAATCGCTTTTATGGAATTGACACTTCAGCACAAAAGTGGCTTAGTGAAGAATGGACTGAAAGCGTGGCTTACGCGAAAGAGTATGCAGACTCTATTGAGCTAGTCTGTGATTTTACTTTTGGTAGCGCTTGGCCAGCTGCTGGTCATAACATCGATTATGCTCATACCACAAAAATCTATGGAGACACCACCTTTCGGCAAACCCTTACTTTTTCTTGGGCTTGGCCCGATACCTTCTTAGTGATTGATCATTTAGACAAAGAAGCTTTTCAGCAGTTTGCTAAACCGATTGCTCAAGCCTTAAAGCCTGCCTTAAAAGGAAGTAAATCAGCTTTGTTTACAGACTCTTGGGAGATAAAGTTAAACTCGCAAAACAAAGTGTGGACCGACGGTTTCGAGGAATATTTTTTTAAGCGGTTTAAGTATGACATTATTCCGTATATGGAAAAAGGCCTAGACTCTTTTCCGGATGTTCGCTACGACTACATGATGATGCTCGATACTTTGGTTCGGTCAGGCTTTTACGAACCTTTTGTAGAACAGTGTAAAGATCTCGGGGCTTTTTCAAGGGTACAATGCTTGGCTTCTCCAACCGATGTGATGACTACTTACTCCATGGTCGATATTCCCGAAACCGAGTCAATGCTAAATAACCCCAATTACTCTAGGATTGTGAGCTCCTCAGCTTGCTTGTCTTCAAAGTATATGGTATCAAGCGAAAGCTTTACCTGCATGTATGGTTTTCCGGCTACCTTTTTACGAAAGGAACAAACAGCAGATCTAAAAATGGTGGCTGATGCCATGTTTGCAAAAGGAGTAAATCAACATTTTTATCATGGCATGCCTTACAATCCCAAAGGAGTTGATAGCATCGATTTTTTTGCCACCACTTACTTTGGTCCTGGAAGTAGTCTTGAAAATGACTTAGCAGACTTTAACCAATATGTAGAAAAAGTCTCTGCTTTAATGCAAGAAGGTGAAACCTATTCGAATGTGGCTGTTTACATCCCATTTGAAGATGGGATTATGGCCGGCGCTTACCCACCAGAACGACAAAGGGTTTGGGTTTGGGGGCAATATGAAATGCGCTACATTCAACCGCCAAAAGAGTTAGAGGGCTTTCATCCGCTTTGGATAAATCGACATTTCTTAGAACAAGCTGAATTTTTAAATGGAAAATTAAGGGTTGGGGATGCTGCTTTTAAATTGCTATACATTGACGTGGATTACATGGATTATAGAGCGTTAAAACGAATTGCAGAACTGGCAGAACTAGGGTTGCCAATTGTCTTAAAGTCTTCAAGCTTGAAAGAACCGGCAAAAACAAAAACAGATGCTTACCCTAAATTGCTAAAAGAATTAGAAAGTTATGCAAATGTTGTTCGCCAATTGTCGGAGGTAAGTCAGATAAAACCATTGGTGACTGGAGATAATTTACCTGCATACTGGTGCAGAATTAAGCCTGATGGCACGCATCTTATATTTCTAGCTCAGCCGAAAGCTAAAAATCTGCAGTATCCCATTTATTCCGGACAATCTTTTATGGATAAGAGTGAAGAAAGAGAGCTGAGCTTTCATATCAATGGGAATACCACCAAGAAAACGGTTTTATTTAAACCGTATCAGTCTGTGGTAATGAAGCTATGGCCCGATGGTAGGGTGGAAGAAGTAGATATTTCTTTTCGACCTAAAGATCCCGTAATTCGACCAAAAGAAAAGCAAAAACTCTATTTCTAAAGTCCCATGGCTTTGTCTAATTCTTTTTGTCTAGATGCCGCTAGCGGAACAATGTCTCCATTGTTTAAGGCTACGTAGTCGTTTTTTGAGAAACGACTGATGTGATTGATGTTCACCAAATGTGATTTGTGCACTCGAACAAACATTTCCGAGTCCAACTTGGTTTCGTTCCAACCAATATTCTTACTGGAAACAATGGTTTCCTCTTTGGTTATTACTTTCGTGTAGCTGCCATACGCCTCTAACCTCAGAATATCTTTGGTTTTTAAGATGTGATGCTCGTGGTTATTGAAGACAGCGAAAAACCCTTTTTTAACATTTACTTTCTTGTTTTCGGATTCTTGTCTTTTTACTTTTCTCAGCGCTTTACTTAAGCTTTCTTCTGTGACTGGCTTTACTAGGTAGTGAAAAGCATCTGCTTCAAAAGCCTCTAGCGCATACTCTTGATAGGCGGTAGTAAAAATAACTTTAGTTTGTGAAGGTAGTTCTGTCTCTTTTAAAAACTCAAAACCATTCATCTCATTCATTTGAATGTCTAAAAAGAGAATGTCTACCACTTCTGTTTCTAGATAAGATTTTGCCTTTTCTATTGACTGTACTATTTCACAAGATTTGATTTCAGGAAACTTTCTTTTTATTAAGGCCGCCAATTGTTTGGCTGGCATTGGTTCGTCATCTAGAATTAATGTTTTCATCTTTCATCACTTTTATTCAATACTATTTGCTCTGAAGTTTTATCAAAAGTATAACCTCAGTTCCTATCACCTTATTGTTTTCGGTAGTTAGGTCTTGGAAGAATACATTTTCCTCTTTTCCATTGTGAATTTTCAACCTTCTTTTAATCAAATTAATGCTGTAAGAGCCTGTTTTATTTTTGGTTAAGGCCGCTTGGTTTCTACCTACTCCATTGTCTTTTACACTTACTTTTAAGAAATCTTTTTCCTTTTTAAAGCTCAAGTTTAGCTTTCCATTCTCTCCTTTTGCTTTAAGGCCATGCTGTATGGCATTTTCTACAAATGGTTGAATAATAAAGGTTGGAATAAGATCCTGGGGCTGAATGGATTTATCTACTTCAATCTTAAATACAAAACAATCTTCCAATCGAAATTGCTCCATTTCAATGTATTCTTTTAAGAATCCTACCTCATTTTCTACACTGATGAAGTTTGTATCAGACTGTTTTAAAATGTTGCGCATAGAACTTGCAAAAAGTTCAAGAAAACGACTAGCCTTTTGCTTGGTTTCTTCCTCAATTAAATATTGCAAAGAGGCAATAAAGTTAAAGATATAGTGGGGTGTCATTAAAGCGCGAATTGCTTTTTGTTCTGACCGCATTCTTTCGATGGTCAGCTTTTGTTCTTTATAGATGACTTTGTACCGATAAGCAATGATCTGAGCACTGAGAAACAAGATGAATAGGAGCCCTAAAATAATAAACCACGCTTGTTGCCAAAATGGAGTAATAACTGTAAGTTGAAAGGAAGTAGCTTCACTCCAGTCACCCAGACCAAAGCGAGATTGTACTAAGAAATTATAAGTTCCTGCAGGTATGGAGGCATAATTGGCAAGGTTGCTTGAAGTGTATTTCCAGCTGTCTTCCAAGCCCGAAAGTTTATACCGGTAGCTTAGGTTTAAATTCTGAAAGTCTAAGCACTCAAAATTAAATTCTATTGACCTCTTAGCGTAAGCCAATTCGATTGCTTTCGTAGGCGGGTAGTAAGTGCTGTCTTGGGTTTTTACTTCATGAATAATAACATTAGGGACATCCGGCTTCGACTTTCTAATATCATTAAAGGCGATTTTGGCAATTCGTTGATGTTGTGTGATTAAATAGAGGTATTTCTTATTACTCTCCAACTTTTTTATGGCAACTCTGGGAAGCGGTGGGTAGGATTTAGTTTCAAATCCGCTGGGACTTGTTTTCGAAGGCCGTATAGTAAAACTAGCATCATTGGAAAAAGCCCACAAAAGAGAGTCGCCTTCTAAAGCAAGTTTACAATCTAACAGAGACAATCCTTTGTATTGAATTTCTATAAAGTTATTTTGAGCAAAATAATAAATTCCTTTTCCCACGAAGGAAAAAAAGGGTTTACCCATAAAAAACTTGCTATAACGAACGTGGCTGCTGCGGTAAGGGAAATCTGTTTCAAGATTTACTTCTTGATAATCTTTCATTAACCTCAATCCATTGGTTCCTTTCAGCCAAAGTGTATCTCCCTTTTTCATGGCACCTAATTGGAATGAAGGCATTATTTCTGAAACATGTGCAGTGTCTTCTGCGGGATCGTAAACAAAGTACTCATATCGAGTTATGCCCACAATTAGTGAGGAGTCTTTAATGTCTCGATTGAGGAAAAAGGACCGGAAGCCTGATCCAACATCGTGGAGCTTTATGCTGTGAATAGGAGTTGTTTTTTCATTCTCTAGTTGACTCAATTCACCATGGGAAGCCACTAATAGTTTGTTTGGGTTTAGTTCAAAAAGGGAAAGAATAGGATTTTTATGCTTACTAGTGGCATAGCGTTTAGTAGAGTTACTCTTTTCGTTGTATTGCCAGATTGTTTTATTTGAAGCATAGTAAAGTTTATTCTTGGAAAGATGAATCACTAAATCTTCAATTTCATTAGAATAGTCCATTTTAGGGTTAGCCATGTAGCCCAAGCCTTTGCCTTCTGTATAAAACCAAAGCCCACCTTGGTAATCTTGAGCCGAAACAAAGGAAGTAGTTTTGTCGAGTACCGTAACTTTCTCTTGGTAATTGATCTTTGCATTTTTATAAAAGTGAATTCCCTTTTTAAGGGTACTGATCCATAGGTTGTTATTCTTGTCTGTAAACAGCCTGTTGATTAAGTCTGGATAAATAACTTCTCTGATAATTCTATTTTGATTGAACTCGATTATAGAGCCTTTGCCAGTTGAAAAAAGGAAGTTTCCATTAGCCAATTTAACTAATGAAACAGGAGTGAAAGTCCTTTTTTGTTCTATGGTAATTGAATCTATAAGGGTGAGACTGGTGTCAAGTAAAACAAATTGAACAGGAGACCCTTTTGTGTTTTTTTTATAGAACTTGCCATTAGAAAAGTAAAAGGGGTAGTCGTCTAGAAATCGCACTCCAAAGCCTCGAAAATCTACGCTAGGAGTAACTCGTTTAAATCTATCCCTAAGCTGAACATGATAACCGATTCTTTGAGAACTGGTATGCAACACTCCTTGCTTGTCAAATTGCATGTGTGTTGACTTTGGGTGAGTGGAAACCTTTCTTAGCGCAAGATTATCTGCAAAAGGCTCCAGTTTATCATTTTTAATGAAGTAAAGACTTCCCAAATAGTCTATTACAAATTTTCTTCCATTTGGGGATTCATGAAATCGTAAAAAGGACCCATGGTCAATATGCTTGCTTTCTAATTTCTTAAACTTATGGCCGTTGTATTTGTAGATAGAAGAAAAACTGATGATCCAAACGTAGCCATCTCGGTCGGTTTGAATGTCGGTGATTTCATCAGTATTTAATTCAGAATTAGGAAAGCTAAAATATTCTACTTTAGGCTTAAAGCTAAGCTCTTGCGCTGCTAATGATAGCATGGCAATGAGATAAAACAGAAGTAGAACAATTCGTAACATAAATGAAGAAAGTCCAGCCTTTTGGCTGGACTTAAAACTAAACAATTCCTCTTTTCAGGGCCAATTGTTTTTTCAATTGCCGGTTTTCAAATATGTCAATTGATTGCTTAACTGAATAACTGACTCAAAGGTAAAGGGATGCTCAGTTTAAAATTTAGTCTATTTTACCAACTGCTAAAATTGCTTTAATAAAGTGGTTAAATTGTTGACGAACTATAAGCAGGCTTAGGCACTTTGGGCATAGTTTTCAACTGAACCTATATTTGTTATAGGAAACTGAATCTGATAGGTAGTTCCTTTTTCAGGGGAAGAAGTCAATGTAACCTCACCTTCTAATTGCTGAGAGAAAATGTTAATGAGTTTTGAGCCTATAGAGTCGCTATTTCCTTCAATTGCTACTTCTTTATTAAAACCAACCCCATTGTCTTTCACTATCAAGTTAACATTTTGATCATCTTCATAAGTTAAGCGAAGCTCAATTTTTCCTTTTTGATTTTCAGGAAAAGCATATTTCATTGAGTTGGTCAAGATTTCATTAATGATTAAACCCATAGGAACCGCAATTTTGGAATCTAAAAGCTTAGGCTCAGTGTATAGGCGAAATTCCACTTGTTTAATTTTTTCAAACGACTTTTCTATGGAATCAATAATCGATTCTAAATAACTTTCTATCTCTACCGTCTCAAAGCCACGAAATTTGTACATGTTCTCATGTAGTTTAGCCATGGTGGTTATCCGGTCTTTGCAATCCATTAAAATATTTACTAGACTTTCATTTTTCACAGTATAGGCTTGTAATTGCAGCATGCTGCTTACCAATTGAAAGTTGTTTTTTACTCTATGATGAGTTTCATCTAACAGATTAAGTTGGATTTTATGTTTTTGACGCATTCTATCCAATTTTTCTAAACGCTTTCTTTTGCGATCCGCATCATTAAGCAGTTTGGCGGTTAAGGAAAGATAAATAATACCTATGCTTATAAAAACAACAGTACTGGCTACTACCGTAAAGTCAGAGCTGTCCACATCATTTGCAATTACATTGATTAGCAGGTAATTGAAAATAATGGGAAGCCCAATTACAAGAGGAATGGCAGTGCGTAACATTCTGCTACCACTGTATTTACCGTAGATAAAAATTAGAAACCTGCTAGAGGTTAAACACACTAAGGATATATAAGCCAAAAGGATAAATAAGATTGAAGTATGGATGGCCATGGTTTTGAAATACATTGGCCGATTGTCTAATGGAACGGCCAATATGTAAGCAATGGCAGATATTACAGAAACATAAAGAATGGCGATGTAGAGGTAATGAGCAAAGCGTTCATACTTTTTTCTTAATGCCAATAAATTACCGATTCCAAACAGCATAAAACAACCGGCAGTAGCTATAGACATTCTTCCTAAAAAGTTATCCTTTGATAGCTTGTCTTCTATGAGTAGGTTGTCCAAGTCGGGTAAAACGGGAAAGGCATATTCTAAGATAGAGTAGCAGGAAACAAAGAGTAAAATGCTTATAAAAAATAGATGTAGCCGCTTTCTTACTTGAGTTTTTTTTCGAGAAAGTGTAATACTAAATGATGCTATGACAAAAAGCAAAGCAGTATTAAACTTCATGCTAGCGCCACCTGGAATCAAGTGGGTTATTTGTGGGACTTCAAACACCCAAGCTAAGATGACAATAAAGCCTATAAATAGTATAGCGCGATTAAGGTATTTCTCAATTCGAGTTATGAGTAACATAGTGAATCATTCTGTCAGTTTTCATTGCTTTCTCCAATCGTGAATCTATGCAAATGTATCATGTTTGAGAAGGGGGAGGGAACATTAAACAAAAATTAGGTGGTGATTTTTAGGAATAACTTATACAGAACTAAGCGTCAGAAGAATACAAAGTGTTAAAAGATGTTAATAATTTGATAGGGTGGAAGCTACGACAGCTAAGCAAATCATAGACGTGTATTGCCTTATTATAATATGAAGTACTAGAAGCTAAGTGATAGTAGCAACTCTCCTCTTAGGCTTTGCCTTTCTTCATTGGTTATGTTGGTGCTAAGGGAGGTGATTGAAGTTTGTAGTTTTAGGTCATTACCCTTCAGATATTTAGAAAGTCCAAGGGTTATAGCATTTTGTTCAATTAAAATGGATGCCGCATTTTGGTCAAACTCCGGGCTAATACTAGAATAACGTATATCAAGAGCGTATCCCTTTTTCGTCACATAACCCAATTGAACGTTTAAGGCTGTTCCCAAGGCTAAAAAGCTTGAAATTTGGGTGAGGTCTAATTCATTGTTGGCCGTAAGATCTAAAAAGGTTCCGTTTAAATTGGTGGCGCTACTTATGGCGTATTCACCCAAGAGCGAAAACCCACGGTATTTAAGTAAGAGGTCGGAATAGAGCTGTCGGTAGTCCGGTAATTGATTTTCGCCTTTTGCATTGTAAAGGAAAAAGTCACCGTGTCCTTCGCCCACTTGATTGCTGCAACCATCATTAAAACTCGCTGCAGCTCCTAAAACTAACTTTAGACTTTCCTCATGTGCTAAGTCTGCCAATGATTCATGATTGCCTTCAGCAAAAGCGCCCAAAGGATAAAGGTCTAAGCGAGCACCGTATTTTAAGCCCCCTAAATCAACATCTCGGCTGTCTGATCCAAATGAATTTCTACCATCGCCGGAAGTCACGGCTATTTGAGGAATTAAAAGAAAATCGCTACCAAACTCATAATCCAAGAACAAGCCAAATTCTCGGCCTGTATTGCTCAAGTTTTGACTGAGCAAACTCCGATTCGGAAACTGTAAATAGTTTTCCATGACCATCATTTCCCGATTATTAGCAACGGTTTGCTTTTGTCCGAAGTAAAGGTTGAACTTTTCTGTTGGGTGAAAGCCCACCCAAGCATCAAGCAATGGATCGCTTAAACTAAAATTGGTTTGCAGAAAGAAACTCACTTTTTCTTGCACAGCTTTACCGGAAAAGTTGAAATAGGTTCGTTTGGCGTTTAAAAAGTAGTCGGCATCTTCATCTTCCGCTTGTTCAAATGAAATGGAAGGCTGAATCATACCACCCAAGCGAAATTGATAGTTGCCTTCATTAAAATTAAAGTTCAGGCCGCTACCGAGCTCAAAATCGGCTTGATGAGGGTTATTGCTTGCATCTTGTGCCATAGCCAAGCTCAAGCAAAACAATAAGGGGCAGAAAGCGAAAATCTTCTTCATCATGGTTTTTGTGTTTTTAGTAGCGTCTCAAGACCGTCGGATAAAACGTAGCGATAAATGGGAAGCTTATCTTCCAGCTCCGTTGGCAAAACCTGGTAGGAGACAAAGCTGTTTTGGGTTTCCGGTTCCAATACTTCTATAGCCAAATTTGATTTGGCTTGATTCATCAGCAAAACGGCAGTCCCTTCCGGAAAAGCGATTTGTTCTGTTTTAAGTTTAGTAGTGACGGTTTGAACGTGAATGTCTTCAAACTTCTCCGGGTCTTTTTCATATTCAGAGACGGTATAGGTTTGCACTTCCAGCTTCGCTGCGGTTGGCAAGCGATTTAACTCCAGTCCCAAAATGCTAAGCTTTTCAATAATTACTTCTTGTTCTTTCGGAATCAGATAAGCGGTAGCTCTTTCTCTCTCCATTGAAGGTTTTGATTTTAAGGCATCTCGAAAAGTTACTTCAAATTCTATTTTACTCCGGCTGTCAAGGTCTAAGACTTCAATAGTGCTATCGTAAACGCTTCTTTTACTTTTTACGACTGCCTTAGCTCGGTTGCTGTTGGCTTGTTTAATTTCTGCCCTTACTTCATCAACTTGGTCGTAGGCGGTTTGTAAAAATGAACTGCTGACCAAGAAGGCTGATAGTACTCGGCGTTTAAATGAGGTTCTATCTAAATGCACACCTCTAACTTCAATTAAAGCTGCTACACAGTTATTTAGTGCGTAATTTGTGGCGCTAGAGCGTGGACTAGTGGCTCCTTTTTTAAACTGTATTTCTCCTTTGTATTCAGTGGTACTCATGTAGTCGTTGTGCCGCAGATAATGTTCGTCAAGTTTCTCGCGAGCGTTGGCTATAAAAGGCCTTTCAATGTATTTTCTTAGATTTTGAGGTACATTTAAGTTTCCGGTATACAAAAACATGACATCGTAAATGCTGCTTATGCCATAAGTTCCCAATTGGGCATAATGCTTGCGATAAGCGTTGTACTCGTGCAAGTCTAAAGCTACTTCAGGGCTAAAATTGCTAAATGCCTTTTTTAAGACCACACTTTCAGGAGCGGATAATTTAGTCTGGTCTCGATTTAGGTCCAAGCCATTAATCGCATCTCGCATGTCTTTTTCATAGCCATCAATGTTTGCCATTGGAACAATGGCAAGCTCTAAACGATCTAGCAGATGGCTGTAATCTTCATCACCCAAAAGTTTGTTCATTAGGTAAAAAGTGCTTTCGGTGCTGCCAGGTTCGTTGCCATGCAGTCCACCTTGTATCCAAACCCTTAGTTTATTTTCGAAATCACTCTTCTTATTTAATCTGACCAGTGGAATTGACTTGCCTTTTTGACTTTTTCCGATAAACTCGATTTGTAAAACCTCGGGATGCTCATATTGCAGCTTATTCAAAAAGGTCATCATTTCGTCATAATCCGTAAATCCCTTCTTTTTATCAAAAGCCGGAGTGCTAATTTCAATGTCCGGATCGGGAAAAAATTCCTCACTAATTTTCTTAGGTTCAGGGTTTAATTGCGCCCAAACTTGCGTTGAAATAAAAAGGAATAGTATGGTTATTTGATTCCGCATAGCTTAAAAGGAGAGCGTTGTAATGAGTCGGGCAATCCATTCATTGCCTTTTATCGGATTACTATTTATGTCGTTTATTCCGCCTTCACCAGCATCTACATAAGTGAATGAGGCTTGTATTTTGGCACCATAACTTCGGTCAAAATATTTCGATACTCCCGCAGTATAATATCGGGGACGGTTGTAAAAAGTGCCATTGTTTAAAAAGGAATGTTTATCGGCATCTAAATAAGTAAAACGAGCATCAATGGAATAGAGACTTTTGAATAGGTAACCGGCTTGTATGTTATAGCCTTTGCCCAGCATCATGCGGCCTTTAATGTAATTTGCCACATCTTGTTCACCATCTACATCAAAGGTGCTTGAGGTGGAGCCGTCGTTGCGGACTCTTTGCTTAATACCTTCAGGTACACTTGCTTCAGAGGCCATGAACTCACCCAAAACAGAAAAGCCTTTGTATTTGAACATAAAGTCAATGCCGTATTTAGTATAGTTGGGAAGTAAAAAGTCGCCTTCTTCGTCCAAATAAAGAATTTCTCCACTTCCACGACCTCTTCTACTACTCATGCCTTGATTTACACTGAAATTTCCCCCAATTACAAGTTTGGGCGAAATTTCACGCACCACATCAGCTTGACGATACTGACCAAATTTGGTGAACAAACCAAAAGGTAAATAATCTATTCTACCACCCACTTTTAGGCCTCCAAAATCAGAATTGTAAGCATTGAGTCCATCTCCATTGGTTAAGGTAAGGTAGGACTTTATGTAGCTGCCATTGTTGAAACGTGCACTGCTTTCAGCAAAAAAGCCAAACTCGCGTATACTTGCAAAAGCAGAAGTTACTCTGCTTCTTTCCGGTAATTGTAGTGTGTTAGAACCCATGTACAATTCGCGGTTGTCGGTAGGGGTAGCTCTTTGACCAAAAGTTATGCTTGTTCTATTGGTCAAGGCATACCGAACCCAAGCGTCTAAAAGGTAATTGTTGTTGGTTTCATCTTCTACTTCAGAGCTTCCACTTAAATCGACTTGAAAGCGATAATCTACCTTGTACTTTGATGCCTCTCCGGTTAACCTTAATCTCAATCTTCGAAGACGAAAGCGTGTTAAATTGTCCGTTTTATCGTTTGTCGTATAATTTTTCACTTCGGTGTAAGGCTGCATGTATCCCCTAAAGTTCATCTCATACTCTCCCTTTTTTCCAAAATCAATCCCTTCGCCAAAATCATATTTATTGAGTTGCGGGTTTTGAGCTCTCAATAGGGTAGGAGTAGCCATGAAAGCCACTAATAAAAAAAAGTATATGAGCTTGGCTGCTTTCATTCAAAGCTATTTTTAAGGGTTAATTGCTTTTCTTCCATGGCTTGTTTTCCCTTTGCAAAAACATCTGTCAATTCAAGCTCTTGGTTCAGGCAGCAGAGGTCGGCATCGGCCCCAACTTCAATTACTCCTTTATTGGCAAGGCCTAAATTCTTGGCCGGATTGCTAGTAATTAGTTTAAAAGCCTCTTCAATGGCTACATTTCCTTGTTTTACCAAATCTACGGTTTGAGCAAAATTTTGATCGTGAGGTGCTCGTCTAAAGCCAATCATCTTGCCATGCTCATCCTTCTTTTCCAAACCGGCATTTCCATCACTACTAAAGGTCATTCTTTCAATGGGAACTCCTTCTTCTAAGGCATATAAAACCGAAAGGTAGGGTTCTGTGTACTTTGAAGCACCTGTGGTAATATCGATCATACCACCCAATTTGGCGAAGCGAATTGCTTCTTCAAAAAGCTCTTTGGTACGGCCAACATGAGTTGGAGATATATGTTCAATTGGGAATTCATACTGTTCTACCAATTCAAAAAGTAAATCTAACTTGCTCGATAAATTCCCAAGGTGTAAGTGTAGAATTCCCTTTTTCTCACCGATCATTCCGCCTACTCTTACTTGTCTTAAGAGCCTAACTAACTCTAGTGGAGTAGGGTAGTCAGACCGAACATCTGTTATGGCTACTTTGCAGCCTAACACCTTATCGATAAAAATCATGTCTTCTTGTACGCTATCCATGATGTGCACCGGGTCTAAACCATAGTATCCGGTAAACATATAGGCCGACATGCCCTCGGTGTTCAGGGCTTTTACCTTGGCGTAAAGTCCTTTGATACTTCTTGTTGAACCATCTGTACCCAGTAATCCTACAGCTGTAGTGGTACCCACTTCTAATAGATCGGTCAAGTTTAATTCGGGACTCATGGAGGAGAAACCGTGCTTTCCGCCTGCACCGGTCAGGTGAATGTGTTGGTCAATAAAGCCAGGCAATACAATTTTACCTTGGGCGTCCCAGGTTTTAAAGTGAGGGCCAGAAAGCTCAATTTGGTCTTCAATGGCTTGTATTTTACCGCCGGCAATCAATAAATCTTTTTTACCTAAATTTTTGGGCGTGTATAGCTGTGCATTTTTTATTATCAACATAGAAACATTAAATAAAGTGATAAATCAAAAGAAAAATGAGGGCTGCCAAAAGGGGAATCAAATTTCGTTTTACAATTTGAATGGTAGATAAACCGGAAATTTCGGCTACTGCAATCAAGACGCCAGCCACGGGCGAAACAGTTCTTCCCATTGAAGCAGCAAGGTTCATGGGTAAAATAATCAGGGTGCTTTTTATTCCAAATTGGGCTGCAATTTTCGGTACTAAAGGAGCAAAGGCAAAGAAAGAGGCATTGCCACTTCCCATCAGCATGGAAGCTAAAAAGATCATACAAACCATTATTACTCCAATTCCAACTGCTCCAAGGCCAAGGGCCAAAGAGGAGTTAACTAGACCATCAATAAATCCTAACGAAATCAAGCCTTTGGCAAAGATGTCTGCGGCAATGATTAAGGTAACCACCGTTTTGAAAATATTTCCCATACCGTTCCAAAAAGTTTTTAGGGAAGCTAAAACCAGTTTAAAGTCTCTTTTCCTAAACCATTCAAAGATGAGCGCTACAAAAACGCTGATGAACATGGCCGTAGTGGTATCTAACACAATGGGAACTTTGAAAAAGCTAAATATTTCTGAAAAAACAATAAGAAGTATTAAGGGTAAGACTGGAATGATGGCGTAGATTTTCGGAGCCGATACTTTATCTTCTTTTTCGATTGGTGCCTCTTCTTTAAAGCCTTCTTTTTTGTCAAAATATCGGTTAACGAAATAATAGCTAACCATCATGACTAGTGAGAGTGGGATGACCAGCGGAATTTGCTCTTTTAAAAAATAGATAATAGAATCTTGTTCAGCGATGGTAGTTGCACTAGCTGTAATGGCTGATGCCGGACCAATGCCCATGGCCGTGCATCCGGTGATTACCGAAACTGCCGAAAGCTTGCTTACACCTAAGTTGATCAAAATAGGGTAAATAGCAGCCATAAGCAGAAGCCCAAGGCCGGCGGCAGAAGGAATACACACAAATAACAGTTGACCAATCGGCAGCACGCAAACGGTAGTGATGTAGGGATATTTTTTTAGTAAGGAAAGAGGTTTCATGGCAATTTTCACCAAGGCATCTGAGGCCCCTATTTCGTCTATGTAAGCCACAAAACCGCCAATGGCCATGATCATTAAACCGACTCCTGCATTGGTTTTACTGAAGGATTGTTTAATGTAACTAAAAAGGTCAAACACTGCAGCACCGGTAGGGTCGAGTAAATCCGGTAACTTAAATCCAAGGGTAGCTGCAAGAATGATCATGGATAAACCTGCAAGCAGTAAAACGGCATGCGGATAGTACTTTTTGAGCAAAAGTCTTCCAACAATCACGATAAAAACGAGGCAAATTAAAGGTCCGATATAATCCATACTTATTCCTTAAAAAGGAGTGCCATCTATTTTAGTGCCAGGAGAGAATAGGGAAGTAATCCCACTTATTCTTCCATGTTGTTCAAAATTTCCGGTGATATCAGGATTTCGAGTATAGGACTCATTAGGATTACCTGACAAAGCATCAGAGTCAAAAGTAAGATACCAACTTCCATCCGGTGCTTTAATACCGATTACTTCACCGGAGTTATTAAAGTTAAGCCCACTGCCAGCATTTAAAACTGTAGAACCTCCAAAACTACCGGTGGGTGTACCTCCACCAAAAACCACCAGAGCTTTCATTGAAGGAATTATAGTTCCCGAAGGGAAGGTATATTCATTTGAGCCACCTGAGGTAGTATCATCCCAAATTTCATAGCCACCCAAATCAAAATCTCTTGAGCTAGGATTGTACAGCTCAACAAACGAGTCGTCATCCTGACTATATACCCCGTCACCATTAGCGTCTCCATCTAAAGCGCTATTGGAAGGGTCGTAACAAATTTCATTGAGAATAAACTGAGCTGTAGCTGCTACATCATCATCTTCTAAAGTAATGGAAAGCTGATTGTTATTTTCAGCAATTTCCGCATTTGTAGCCGAAGCAATCGCTATCTCAATGCTTTCATTTCCCTCTTGTAAATTGTCTTGTACGGCATTTAAAACTACACTGGCAGATTGGCTGCCTTCCGGAATATTAATCGTATTGCTACTAAGGGTATAATCTTGTCCGTTGCCTAAGGCGCTGCCACTTAAAATTAAGTCGACACTTACTGCGCTTGGAGCCGGGGCATTTAAGTTAGCGTTTAAGCTAAGTGAGCCGCCTGCTTCAAACAAATTAGCTTGGGAGCTGCTTAGGGAAACAATAATAGTAGGTTCGATATCATCCGTTTCACAAGCCCCCATTGTAAATAAAAGTGCTGCAGCTAAAAGATTGAAAAAAGAATTTTTTCTCATGGATTACTAAATAAGGAAATATAGGGTAAATAGGGCCGCATTTTAGCGGCCCTACTACTTTATTGCTTGATAAACTTCATTTCTGAAGTGCTATTTCTGCTTCTTGCTCTAAGCAAATAAACACCTGATTCTAAATCAGAAACATTTATTTGTTTATTAAAGTTGTTGGTAGCTTTTACAAGTCGACCTTTTAGGTCTAAGACCTCTACAGTCAAAATGTTTTCTTTTGAATCGATTGTAATTGTACTCGCAGCCGGATTAGGATAAACAGAAAAATCAAAATCCATTGCATTCTCTTCAATACCTATTGCCCAGCTAAAGGGTGTTCCATTTACTCGGGTGCCTGGTGAGAAAAGTAAAGGGGTATTGTCTGTATGTTGCTCAAAGTTTCCTGTTACATCCGGATTTCTAGTGTAAGATTCGTTAGGGTTGTTAGAAAGAGCATCAGAATCAAAAGTCAATACCCAGTTGCCATTGGGGTCTTTTATGCCAATTACTTCACCCGAATTGTTAAAGTTAAATCCATTTCCGGCAGTCTGCACTACGGCACTCCCAAATGTTCCGGTTGGCGTACCACCTCCAAATACTACAATCACTTCTTGAGCCGGAACCATTGTTCCTGAAGGAAAAGTGAATTGATTACTTCCACCAGAAGTGGTATCATCCCAAATTTCGTAGCCACTAATGTCAAAGCTATTGGTTGAATCCGTGTTATAAAGCTCTATAAATGAGTCATCATCTTGACTGTAAACTCCATCTCGGTTAGCATCACCTTCTAATGCTGTGCTAGACGGATCGTAAAGCACTTCATTAATAATCATCATGTTAGTAACAGGAGGGGGAGTGGTATTAAAAGCACTGCCATCTATCTTTGTTCCCGGAGTGAAGAGTACCGAAGTATTAGTGCTGTGTTGTTCAAAGTTTCCTGTTACATCTGGATTTCGTGTGTATGATTCATCGGGGTTTCCAGAAAGTGCATCTGAGTTAAAAGTTAAAACCCAATTTCCATTGGCATCCTTGATACCAATTACTTCACCTGAGTTGTTGAAATTGAAGCCATTGTTTGCATTCAAGACAACAGCACTTCCGAATGTTCCGGTAATGGTACCGCCACCAAAAACTACCACTGCTTCCTTGGCTGGAATCATTGTACCTGCCGGGAATGTGTACTGATTGGTACCGCCAGAAGCTGTATCATCCCAAATTTCGTATCCACTAATGTCAAAACTATTAGTGGAGTCTGTATTGTAGAGTTCGATAAATGAATCATCATCTTGTCCGTAAACTCCATCACCATTGGCATCTCCATCAAGGGCATTATTTGAAGGATCATAAAGAACCTCGTTAATTATTATATCAGATAGCATAGGTGGTGGAGAAACCGGAAATGATGACCCATCAATTTGGGTGCCCGGTGAGAATAGAGTCCCAGCCGTAGTGCCTCCATGTTGCACAAAAAAACCGGTCACATCAGGTGCTCTTGTATAAGACTCATTTGGGTTTCCCGAAAGGGCATCTGAATCGAAAAATAACACCCAGTTTCCATTGGCATCTTTGATTCCGATAACTTCTCCGGAATTGTTAAAGTTTAGACCAGTACTTGCATTTAGAACGGTTGATCCTCCAAAAGTGCCCGTTGGGGTGCCACCGCCAAAAACTACTAAAGCTTCTCCGGCAGGAAGCAAAGTGTTAGCAGGGATGGTGTATTGATTGGTTCCACCAGAAGTAGTGTCATCCCAAATTTCATAGCCACTTAAATCAATGCTGCTGCTTCCTGAATTATAAAACTCAATGAAAGAGTCGTCATCTTGACTATAAACACCATCTCCATTTGCATCGCCATCTAAACTGTCATTAGAAGGATCATAGAGTACTTCGTTTATAATTAATTGACCATAACTAAAGCTGAGTCCTGTAAAAAGAAAGAGTAGTAAGTATAATTTTTTCATAACGTATAAATTGAATGTTTATGCTAAGTAGAATGTTTTATTCTTAATTGAACTAATTCAAAATAAGACTAGTTTAAACGGTATTTTGCATACCAATTGGTAATAATTATAAATACCAATTTTGTTTTCTATTCGATTTCTTTTGAAGCTGAACAAGCTACTGTTCAACATAATTGAGGTGTAGAAGTTGTAAGATTTTTTGAAAAGAGAAGTACATGAGACGACACATTGAATTTTAATAAGGAGAGTAGCTTTTAAATAAGCTTGGTACTGATTAAAGCAGAATCTATGACAGCAAGATAAACTAAAAAAAAGGGAAGCGAGGCTTCCCTTTAAAGTTAATGAATGAATTGGCTTTTACTTTTGTACCACAAGTCGCATTATTTTTTGCTCATTATTGCTTTTAACAAGCATAAAATAGACGCCACTCTCTTCAATTTGTGGATTTAGAAATAGTCTGTTTTGAGGACTTCCAATTCTTTGTGAAAAGATTTGTCGACCGTTAATGTCTTTGATTTCAATTTCAATATTAGACCATTCTTCACCAAGCTCTAAAGTGAATTCACCTTGATTAGGATTTGGGTATAGCTTTAAGTCTTTTAAAATAGAGTTATTTGATTGGGATTTAATCCTCGCATTTCCCGGTACAACGATAGCGGTTGTGAAGTTAGGACCGTTAATCCACCCATTCTTGAACTTATTGCTACAAACACTTCTCATCTTCCATTCATAAGTTGTCCCAGGATTAAGTCCTTTTAAAAACTGTATCCCTCTCGATTGCGGTGCAGCCTTAAGAATCCAATTGGAGGTGCCAACTTCACGGTATCGAATACGATATTTTGCGGCCATAGGAGTCGTATTCCAAGATAACATGGCCTTATCAGTTTTGATGAAAGAAACACTTAAAGCAGTTGGATTATCACAACCCATTGTAGGGGTGGTGAAATTTTCCAATGATGCAGGACCAGTCCAGTTTCCATTTACTCTTGCGTTAACGGTCCAAAAATATTTGGTACCTGGAGTGAGTCCATCGATGGCTCTTCTCGTCCATCCGGTAATGTTTTTAAATTCAGTAATAGTCCAGTTTGGAGATGTTGAAGGTCTAAGCGTAATTTTATACAAATCTGCTCCTGCAATAGCATCCCAAAGAAGAATCACAGAGGTATCTTTAAGCCTTCTGATATCAAAACCTGTAGGTGGCGTTGTTGAAGTAGAAAAGGCAGAACCATCAATTTTTGTTCCTGGTGAAAATAAAGTATTAGAGCTTGTGATCGAATGTAAAACAAAAGAACCAGTCACATCTGGATTTCTAGTATAAGACTCATTGGGGTTGTTATCCAAGGCATCTGAATCAAAAAACAACACCCAATTTCCATTAGCATCCTTGATTCCGATTACCTCTCCAGAGTTATTAAAACTAAGTCCTGATCCGGCATTTAACACTAATGAATTACCAAAAGAACCAGTAGGGGTGCCTCCACCAAAAACTACTGCAGCTTCTTGGCCATTTAAATTCGTTCCTGCAGGAAATGTATATTCCAATGACCCACCTGAAGTGGTATCATCCCAAATTTCATATCCGCTTAGATCGAGGCTTGAGTTGCTATTGTTGAAAAGTTCAATAAAAGAATCGTCATTTTGGCTGTAAACTCCATCATTATTAGCATCTCCATCTAATGCATTGTTTGATGGGTCATAGAGAACCTCATTAATTACTAAAGGGGGCGGCGGAGCTAAACTTGCAAATGAATTTCCATCTATGGTTGTTCCAGGAGAGAATAGATTTGCAGCTGTTGTATTGGAGTGCTGAGTAAAAGTGCCTGTAATGTCAGGATTTCTTGTATATGACTCATTAGGATTATTCGATAAAGCATCAGAATCAAAAAATAAAATCCAATTTCCATTAGCATCCTTTATTCCGATAACTTCTCCTGAGTTATTAAAAGAAAATCCTGAACCTGCAGTAAGTACTGTGGCACTGCCAAAAGTTCCGCTTGGTGTTCCTCCTCCACCAAACACAACAATAACCTCTCCAGCAGGAACAGTGGTACTTGTAGGGAAGGTATATTCATTGGATCCTCCAGATGTGGTGTCATCCCATATTTCGTAACCACTTATATCAATGCTGCTGGTACCTGAATTGTACAATTCAATAAATGAATCATCATCTTGACTGTAAACACCGTCACCGTTAGCATCGCCATCTAAAGCATTATTGGAAGGGTCGTACAAAACCTCATTAATAATTAATTGGCTGTATCCAATGTGCATGGTAGCCATTAAGAGTAAAAGAGTATATAATTTTTTCATTGTTTAATTAGATTAGTTAAGGGTAATTCGATTAATTTCTGAAGCATTCCAAAGAAAGAAGCTTTATGAGTAGTTTTAGCATACCAATTAATCATTTTTTAAAATACCAATTTTGAAAACGGTTCTAGAAACCATCCATCGTGCTTTTCAATTGGAAAGTTCACAAGAACAGAAGTCCCAAAAACTGTATTTTGTTCTTTATGAAGTAATTAAGGGTTGTATATTAAATTCAGATATACCTTCTGAAGTTAATTTAACACCCAGCAGAAAGTTGGCAGAAGCTCTTGATGTCTCTAGAAGCACAGTACTTAAAGCTTACGAACTACTAAGCTTAGAAGGTTACATTATCTCCTACAAAGGGTCGGGCTATATTATAAAGTCAAGCTCAACTTCTGCTTTAGATGAATTACCCGAGGTAAAGCCTAATATTAAATATCCTAAGCTTTCAAAGAATGGGCAGTCTTTTATGCAAAATGTAGGTCAGTTGAATACGACCGATGATAAAAGCATTGCATTTCGTCCGGGATTACCGCCACTTGATATCTTCCCTGTTACTCAATGGAAGAACTTGGCCAACTCTTATTGGCGATACATCAAATCATCGGCCTTATCCTATTCACCTGCTTCAGGCAACGAACAGCTAAAAAAAAGTTTAGCAGCTTATCTAAACCTGAGTCGAGGTATAAAGTGTGATAGCGCTCAAGTCATGATTGTTTCCGGCTCTTTACAATCCCTTTACCTACTGGGTAGTGTGATCATGAATCCAAATGACACTTGTTTGGTTGAAAATCCAACTTTCCCCAATGTAAAGTCAATCTTTACTAGCCTAAGAACAAAGATGATCGGTGTTGATGTAGATGAAGAGGGAATTAAAGTTGAGGCGATGAATGATAGGGAAAGCAAAAAAGCAAAGTTAATTCATGTTACTCCTTCTAATCATTATCCCAAAGGAATCAGAATGAGTATGCAAAGGAGAAAAGAGCTTCTTGATTGGGCTCAAAAGAACAATTCATTTATCATTGAAAATGATTACGAACATGAAGTAAATAACTTTTCAAATTCTTTGCCGTCCATTTTTAGTCAAGACAAAAACCAGCGAACCATTTTTTTAGGGACTTTTAATCGCTTGCTTCATCCATCTATTCGAGTGGGATACATGGTTTTGCCACCTTATCTGATTGAAGCAGTTGAAGGCTTGTTAAAACATTCTCATCGCTTTGTTGCACCATCTATTCAAGTAGTGTTAAATCAATTTATAGAGAAGAAAATGATTTACGCTCACATTAAAAAAGTGGTACATGTGGCTGATGAACGTAGTCAGGTTTTCAAAGACGCTTATAAAGCGCATATTGGTAACAAAATGCCACTGAAAGAGCAAACAGTAAGAAGCTTGCATTTACATGCCGAATTAGCAGAAGATTTCAATGACCAAGATCTTTGCAATCAATTAGCTAAAAAGAATATCCTGGCGCATGCAGTAAGCAAATGCTACATTGGAGAAGCCGAAAAGCAAGGATTAATTTTTGGCTATTCATCGGTTAGATCTCCTGTTATTAATAGACAAGTGAAGAAAATGGGTGAATTGCTTTGATTTAAATTGGTATGCTTTAATTAGAACTTTTGGTATGTGTACGATTGCCACTTCTGCTTCTACTTTTACTTGTTTTTATGCAAAGGCAACTTTTCTACGGTTTTAGCTTTCTCATTCTCTTAAGTGGAGTTTTATTTTCTTGCGATAAGAACGAAGAATTTGAAAGTGAAGAAGAGGCTCAACAAAACTTTGTTCTTCAGGGTACAGGCACATTAGTGTTTAACGATTATCAGCCATTTTCTGACAAAGCAATTAATCTTTATTATCACGTTCCTGAGTCTGCTAACAAAACATCTCCTATTTTAATGGTGTTTCACGGAGCAAGTAGAGATGCAGTAGAGAGTCGGGACGAGCTTATAAAAAAAGCAGATTTTTATAATACAATATTGGTGGTTCCCGAGTTTTCAAATGCTAGTTTCCCCGGAAGTGATACCTACAATCTTGGAAATGTATTTGTGGATGGCGATAACCCAAGTCCACAAACCTTAAATCCGGAAACAGAATGGACATTTTCTGTGATAGAGCCCATTTATGACTATATAAAAGGACTTACTGCCAATCAGAACAATACTTACCGAGCCTTCGGATTTTCGGCCGGAGCCCAATTCTTGCATCGATTTCTATTATTTAAGCCCAATGCTAAGGTTGGCCGAGTAGTTGTAGCTTCCGCCGGTTGGTATTCTATTCCTGATCTACAAATTGACTTTCCATATGGCATCCAAAAAACACCGATTCAAAGCAGTAGTTTAGGTACTTTTTTTAGTCGCGACCTTACTGTATTAGTGGGAGAAGCAGATAATGACCCTAATGCTCCTTCTTTAAGAAGAAACTCTTCTGCAGACCAACAAGGGACGAATCGATTAGCGAGAGCACAGTATTTTTTCAATCAAAGCAGTTCTCTAGCCAGTCAGTCAGGAATTAGTTTTCAATGGAATTACAAATCAATTCCAAATGCAAGACATAACTTTAAACAAGTTGGGGAGTATGCTTTTGATAATATTTTAAGTCAGTAGAGATAATGATTACCAAAAAACGCATTGGTTTACTTTTAGGTCCTTGGGTATTTATTCTCATCCAACTCTTTTTTCGTGCGAATGATCTTAGCGATGAAGGAGTAGCAGTTTTAGCCTCTACCGCTTGGATTGCCATTTGGTGGATCACTGAAGCCATTGCCATTGAAGTTACGGCCCTCTTGCCACTGATCCTATTCCCTTTACTAGGAGTTTCGAGTATCAACGAAACCGGATCGGCCTACGGACACAAGTTCATATTTCTCTTTATAGGTGGCTTTATGCTGGCCATTGCCGTAGAACGTTGGAATTTGCACAAACGTATCGCCCTGATGATCATTAAAATGGTCGGGACGAGTCTAAATTACATTATGCTAGGTTTTATGTTGAGCACGGCCCTGCTATCCATGTGGATCTCTAATACAGCTACGACTGTAATGATGCTCCCTATTGGCATGGCCGTTATTAAGCAGTTAAATGGCAGTATTGCTGATTCTAAAATCAATCAATTTCAAAAGGCATTGATGTTGGCTATTGCTTACAGTGCTTCAATTGGTGGAATAGCTACTTTGGTAGGTACTCCTCCCAACCTAGTGTTTGCCGGAGTAGTAGAGAAGCTTTATCAAATTGACATCTCTTTTCTGAAGTGGATGTCATTTGGCTTTCCTTTATCTCTAATACTGTTAGCTATTTGTTGGGTGTATTTAAGTCATTTTGCCTATTCCTTAAAGGGCATAAGGTTTCCAGGTGGCAAAAAGGTAATTCATGCAGAATTGAAAGAATTGGGTAAAATGAGTACCCAAGAAAAACGAGTGGCTATGATCTTTTGTTTTACTGCCATCGCATGGATAAGCCGTTCCTTTTTGCTAAAAGATATTATTCCCGGTTTAGATGATTCAATCATTGCCTTGGTTTCAGCTATCTTACTTTTTATTATTCCATCCGGAAAGAAGGGTAGGGCTTTATTGAAATGGGAAGAGGCGGTGAAACTTCCTTGGGGTGTTTTACTCTTGTTTGGAGGGGGAATAGCATTAGCGGTTGGTTTTGAGCAAAGTGGCTTAGCCGAATGGATTGGGGCGCAATTGCATACTTTAAAAGGAGTTCATTTATTTGTCTTGGTTTTGGTCGTGGTCGCCACCATCAACTTTTTAACCGAAGTCACCTCAAATCTAGCTACTACCACCATTTTACTTCCGGTATTGGCGGTGCTGGCTGAAATCATTGGCATCCATCCAATGTTGTTTTTAGCAGGAGCGACCACAGCTGCCTCATGCGCTTTTATGCTGCCGGTGGCCACCCCACCCAATGCCTTAGTGTTTGGGTCAGGTTATGTTAAAATTGGAGACATGATTAAAACTGGTGTATGGCTAAACATTATCTCTATTGTGCTACTTACCTTAATCGTGTATTTCTTGCTACCCTTGATTTGGGGCTTTGAACTTACTGGCACAATAGAGCCTTAGTTTCTGCTTTTCTATATTTCCTTCGGTTTTACTTCCATCTTGTTCCTATTTTCGCGGTTCAATTAGATGAATCATGAAACCAAAGATATTTTGCATTGGTTTGGGAAAAACCGGCACTAGCAGCCTAGCTAAAGCTTTGGAGTACATGGGCTATCATGTAGGTAGAAGACAACAGGTTTTTACCCAACACTATCCAGATTTTGACTTGATTAAGGCCATTCAGTCAAAAAACTATGAGACCATATTCGAAATTATTCCCAAATTCGATGCATTTGTAGATAATCCTTGGCCGCTTTTGTATCAAGAGCTAGCCCAACAATATCCGGATGCAAAATTTGTTCTTAGCACTAGAAAAGAAGGGGAGTGGTTGCAAAGCGTAAAGCGGTATTTTGGAAGCACAAGAAGTGACTTTAGGAAATTGATTTATGGAAAAAGTAGTCCAATTGGAAATGAAAAACAATATTTAAAACGCTACCAAAGCCACAACAAGCAAGTCTTAGGTTTTTTTGCTTCAAAACCTGAACGTTTACTCGTCTTGCCATTGGAAGCTCAAAATAAGTGGGAGCTGATTGCTGACTTTTTGAAAGAAGAAACTCCAAATATAGTTTACCCAAATATCAATAAGACAGAAGCTAAAAAGAAAAAGAGCAAATGGTACAAGCTAATCAGACCGCTTCACTGGGAGGTGGCTTTTACCTTATTCTATGCAAGGATATTAACCCTCTTGTTTCCCTTTAAAAAGCTTGCGAGGAGCATGTCTAAACCACCAAAAAAGCAAAGTCAATTGAACAAGAGCGAAAAAATGGGAGAAGCGATAAAGCTAAGTCAACTGACCAAAAGTTTGAGCAAAAAAATGCCTTTTAGAGCAAAGTGTTTTGAACAAGCTTTATGCCTGCAAAAAGTGTTAAAGCGTAGAGGAATAAATTCTGAAATAGTTTTTGGTTTAAAAACTAAAGCAGATCAATTGGCTGCTCATGCTTGGTGCATCAGTCAAGGAGTTACCTTAAGCGGTGAAAAAGGAAAAGAACAGTTTAGTGTGCTAAAAAGCTTTAAGAATTAAAGATTTGCTTGATTGAATCTTCCCTCAAAATCATAATTTTAACCTTACTAAACCAAATCAATCTTTACTTCATGTTATTTAAACGACCCCCCTTTTTTAAATTATTGTTATTGTTTCTTCTTGTCGGATGTACAGTAAAGTCTGAGAAGAATTCAGAACATGAAATTCCTAAGGGGAAAGACAATGTGGCCTACAAATGGGGGGCAGTCGCCCTTGAGGCAACTGCTCGAGATACCGAGCGCTTTAAACCTAGACCTACCATATCTTCACGTTTTCTGGGCTTGATCTTTACGGCAGCATTTGATGCCTGGAGCCGCTATGATGATATGGCTACGCCTGTTTATGCAACTGACATCGAAAGAAGACCGCTAGAAGAAAGAACACTAGCCAATAAACAAAAGGCGATTAGTTATGCCTTTTATCATGCTATGAAAGAGTACTACTTTACTGATTCTACCTATTTCAAACAGGTGATGAAAGACCTTGGATATGATCCTAATTTAGTTTCAATTGATAAAACTAAAGCGGAAGGTATTGGTTACCTAGCAGCCCAATCAGTAATTGATTCTCGCAAGGGTGATGGTGCTAATCAATATGGCGAAGTAGAAGGCTCAAATGGGATGGCCTATTACGATTATACACATTACCAGCCAGTGAACCCGGTGGATAGCAACCTTGATTTAAACCGATGGCAACCCAAATACTTTACCAGTGAAGAAGGTGAACAATATGCACCCAAGTGTCTCACTCCTTATTGGCAGCATGTAAAACCCATGGGTCTAGATTCGGCCAGCCAATATAGACCAGGTCCACCGCCGGTGGTAGGTTCTGAGCAATTAGAGAAAGAGGTAGCCGAGGTGGTAAAGCTGCAGGCTGAAATTACTCCGAAACAAAAAGCATTGGTTGAGTTTATGCGCGATGGTCCAAAATCCGTACAGCAAGCTGGACACTGGTTACTTTTTGCGCAAGAAGTTTCAGTGCGTGATCAGCACACTTTAGATCAAGACATTAAATTGTATTTCTACAACCAGATTACAGCCATGGATGCTTTTATTGCTTCTTGGGATTCTAAAATGTATTATGATTTTGCAAGGCCTTTCGCCTTAATTCATGAATATTTTGAGAATGATACCATTTATGGTTGGAAAGGACCAGATGAAGGATGGATGAAGATGTTAGGCCAAGAGTGGAGACCTTATTCTCCCGCTTCCTTTTTATGTCCTCCTTTTCCGAGTTACACTTCCGGCCACAGCACGGTTAGTGGCGCCTGTGCAGAAGCCCTAAAACTATACACCGGTAGTGATAAGTTTGGTCATTCAGTAGATCTAGTGCCAGGTTACTTAACCGAGCCTAATAATTTAGGGGATACGGTTACTTTAGAGTTTCCCACTTTTACTGAAGCGGCAGAAATGGCCGGTATTTCACGTGTTTTAGGGGGGTACCACATTCAAGCTGATAATGTCGCCGGATTAGAGCTTGGTAGAGATGTAGCCCATCACAATTGGGAGTTTTACAAGAAACATATTGGAGAATCGGAGATAGCGAATTAATGGTAAATAAAAAAAGGTGATGGTAGTGGTCGGTACCCGACCAAACTTTATAAAGATTACGCAATTTGAAAAGGCGTTCAAGCCATTTGAAGACAAGTTTAGCTATCAATTAATTCATACTGGACAACACTTTGACCACAAAATGTCTGAAGTGTTTTTCGAGAAACTAAAACTTAAAAAGCCGGATTTTAATTTAGCGATACAAGAGAGCGATAGAGAGTTACGCCTTGCTAAAATGACCGCTACATTAGCCGATTTATTTGCAAAAGAACAAGCCGACTTGGTTATGGTGGTTGGCGACGTTGATTCCACCTTGGCGGCAGCCAGAGCAGCTAAGTCAAACGGAATAAAAGTTGCCCATGTAGAAAGTGGGCTTAGAAGTTTTGATCGTGAAATGCCCGAAGAGGTAAATCGGATTGAAGTCGATCAAATTGCAGATTACCTTTTTGTGACTGAACAAAGTGGCTTGGATAATTTGCGAAAAGAAGGCAGAAGTGAAGAAGCTATCTTTTTTGTGGGCAATACCATGATCGATACTTTGGTAGCCTTTGATCAAGAGATACAGCATTCTACAATTCTTGAAAAACACGGACTTCAAAAGAATGAATATGTGCTTACTACTTTACACCGTCCAAGAAATGTAGACAGCATTGAAAAACTGAAAGACTTTATTGAAATACTCGAGTTCCTGGCAGAAGAAAAGAAAATTGTATGGCCACTACATCCAAGAACCAAAGACAATTTTGATTCTATTAAGTTAAGTGAGAAACTCAATGAAAATTTGATTCTTGTAGAACCATTAGATTACTTGGAGTTCCAAAAATTAATCGCCAATGCTTACTTTGTATTAACCGACAGTGGCGGCATTCAAGAGGAAACAACCTTTAGAAAAGTACCCTGTATAACCTTGAGACCGAATACCGAAAGGCCTTCTACTCTTGATTCCGGTTGCAATCAATTAGTTGATATTGAGTTGGCTAAAGTGAAAGAGGCAGTAGCCAAACTCAATAACTTTAATGCCGAAAAAATTTCTGTACCTGAGTTTTGGGATGGAAAGTCAACAGATAGAATAGTAGAAGTCTTGGACCGAATTTTTTAATTGATGGATGGTTCAATCAATACAGACTTAAAGTATTTAAGTGCTATCTTATCTCCATATAGTAGTAAGGTAGCGCTTGACCAATCAGTAAATTGGGAAAAACAAATTGAACTAGCCAGACAACACCGTATTTCACCTTTACTAAGCCGGCAAATTGCCGCAAACAAACTTCAAATTCCTCCGGGATCACAGGAAAAACTTAAAGAGCAGCAAAAGGCTACCCATCTAAAAATGCTGACTTTGAGCAGAGAACTCGTTTTAGTTAGTCAACAGTTTGAGCTTCAGAATATCAAGTTTATTAATTTGAAAGGCCCGGTGCAGTCCTTGCAAATTTTTGGAGATGTGGCGGTGAAACATTCGCGCGACCTAGACCTATTGATAGAAGAGGATAAGGTAGAAAACTGTATAGAGGTTTTGCAATCCATGGGTTATGAAACACCATCCTTTTACCTTTCACTCAATCCTAAACAAAAACACTATTTTCTAAAAACTCAAAATCAGCTGCTTTTTTTTCAGTCTGAAAGAAAAGTGCAGATAGAAATCCATTGGCGTTTGTTTGCCAACCAAAAGCTCTTGCACTTTCCATTTGAAGAATTGTGGAAAAAGTCTGAGACCGTTTCCCTTGCCGGAACTCAATTGAAGGGCTTGAGTCAACTTTACATGTGTTTGTATCTTTCTACACATGGAGCAAAACACCAATGGTCAACCCTTTATTGGTTGGCGGAGCTTGTGTATTTGATTAAGAATATGCCTTTTAACATTACAGAGATTCACCTAGAAGCAAAGCGATATGGAGTCGAGCGCCCTTTTTTGCAATTTGTTGGATTAGCTCAGTTGTTGTTTAAGATGAAGGTTCCAGATCCTATAGAAGCGCTACTTTCTAAAAATAGTCAAGCACGCTTAATGAATTTGGCACTGAAGAGATTACAGGATAATACCAGCTCATTTAAAAATAAAAAAGTGAGTACTTATGCCATTAGCAGTTCTTATCGAATGAAGTTGAAAAAAGGGCTGTGGTATAAGCTTGGTGCCATCAACCTCATTTCAATCAACGATTTTCAACTTTTGAAACTACCGGCTTCCCTCTTTTTTTTATATTATCCATTACGTCCATTTTTGTGGGTAAAGCGTTATCTTTTAAAGTAATAGTTCATTCAACAACATTCTTCCTCTTATTTTTACAGACATTCAGCTTTAAATTTCAGTATACAATGAATCAATGAAAGGGAGGATTAAAACATTAACGCTTCTATTGGAAGGGGTAAGGCGACGCTCCTTGCTCGCCTTATTTCTCTTGCTATTCTTAGGAGTAACTGAAGGAGCCAGCTTGCTTTTGATTATTCCCTTATTGGCCATTGCCGGAGTAGCAGGGACTGCAGATGCAGAAGGAGGGATAGCGCTGAAAGTTTCTCAGCTTTTTGAAAGCTTTGGTCTTGAACTTAATATCATAAACGTATTGTTGATCTATGTGCTGGTACTTAGCTTTTACGCCTTGCTTAAGTTTTTTCAAAGTATGAATACCGTTAAAGTGAATCAGCAGGTGGTAACTCAATGGAGAAATACTTTTTTTCGAGCCGTATCACTTGCAGATTGGAAGACCTTTAAAGACCATAAAAGCACTGATCTTCAAAACATTTTAACCCTTGAGATCAGAAAGTTTGGCGCCATTACCAATCAGCTAGTTAATTTGCTTGGCACTTTGATTTTGATTGGAGTGTATTTGCTTATTTCCGCATTTTTATCTGTTCACTTAACCTTAATTGCCCTCATTCCGATCTTGCTCATTGCCTTATTAAATAAATCGGTCAATCGTAATACCTATGAAATTGGCAAAAAGACAGTAAATTTTAATCAGCAGTTGCAGCTTTCCGTTTTAGAGTTTTTGTCGGCCATGAAATTGGTAAAAGTATATCAGAAGGGAGATGAGCATAGCAAAAGCTTTAGCAAGATAAATCATGAAGTAGAGGAAAAGACAGTAAAGTTTCAATTTGAAACGCAAAAGACGAGAACCCTATTTGAGATTCTGGCGGCCTTTCTAATTGCAATTTACATTTACTTCGCTCTTGAAGTATTTAGATCAGGCGTTTCTGAGATCTTGCTTTTGATTTTTATTTTCGCCCGTTTGGTGCCCAAAGCGGTTAAGTTGGTAGGCAATTACCAACAGCTCTTGAACCTACTACCTGCGGTTGAACGAACTCAAGAAGTATTGAAAAAATTAAAAATTCGGAACTCTAATGATGCAGCTATCGTAGCAAAAGCCCCAAGTTTAGTAGAGAAAATTGAGTTTAAAAAAGTAGATTTTGCCTACGACAGTCAGAAAGTGTTAGAACATTTATCACTTGAAGTTCTTGCGAATCAAATTACGCTCTTAAAGGGAGAGTCGGGCAGTGGAAAAAGTACCATCATTGATTTGATTTTGGGCTTACATCAAGCAGATGTTGGAGAGGTATTGATTGATGGCACTTCAATCGCTCAATTGAATCAAGAGGAGTGGAAGTCAATCATTTCATACGTGCCTCAAGAGCCGTATTTATTTCATGATACCATTAAGCATAACATAATTTGGGGGAATCCGAAAGCTACTGAACAGGATATTTTTGAGACCTTAAACCTTCTCTCCATGACAGAAATAATAAAGAAGCTTCCAAATGGCTTAAGCACCCTAGTAGGAGATAGAGGAACAAAGCTTTCAGGAGGTGAAAGGCAAAGAATAATCCTAGCTAGGGCACTGATTCGAAAACCAAAACTGTTGATTTTAGATGAGGCCACAAATGAACTAGATGAAGAAAACACCGCATTAATAGCAAATTCATTACGTAAGTTAAAAGGGGAGACCACTATTCTCATTGCCACGCATCAAGATCAATTTGATAAGTTTGCTGACCAAATATTAAAAGTATAGCACTATACTTATTCACAATTGACTATCAACAAAGTAGCACTAAGTGATTCAGTAGTTTTGATTAAAACCTTAAATTGGTCAAATAATTAATTTACAATCAATCAATTCTGTCCATGAAACTTAATTTTAAACTACTTCTTCTGCTAAGTTTTGTCCTTTCAACTACGACTACTTTTTCGCAGGAAAGTGAAGAGCCAAAGAAAAAAGGGTTTTTAAACCATTTAAGCGTTAGCCCACAACTTGGAAAGTTGTATTATTTGGGAGATTTGAGAACCGACCCGGTAGGTTCATTTTTTGATGGAGATGAAAATAAATTAGGCTATGGATTCACCTTGAACTATAGTTTGTCAGATGTCTTATCAATTAGCTCAGGGATTTTGAATGGTCAGTTGAGAGCTACGAACAATGAAATCAAAAGCAGCGGAGCGAGCAGCAATACCGGAGACTTTGGCTTAGGAATTCAGTTTCGAACTAATATTATGGAACTAACGTTTCCACGACTTGATTTAAATTTAAGTCGACTAATCTTCCGCGACAAAAGTAAATTTTTCAATAAGCTTTCCATTGGTGTCTTTGCAAGTCAAGGCTTAATGAACTTTAATACCAAGGTTTATGCGCTAAACCAAGAAGATGTAAACTTGCTTTACTATGAAGATAGAGGTCGTACCGGTGATACTTGGGAGGCCGTTACTTCATACGGTTCAACCTTATCCTACATTGTAAACGATAGATTTGATATTGGCCTTGAGTCATCGTTAAAGTCTGTGTGGAACGATAAATTAGATGCATGGCCGAGTGATGGTTCAAGTAACGATATGATTAGTTATACAGCAATTACGCTAACTTATCACCTTAAACCACGACAATATGTGAAAAAGTTAGGCGAAAAACCGAAAGATCTTTTGAAAGAAGAAGAACTGCTTGAAGAAGAAAAAGTGGAGGATAAATTAGAAGAGTTAGACGAGGAAGTGGAGGAGAAGCCAACTGAAGAGAAGAAGTTTGAAGAGGAAAAAGTAGAAGAGAAACCAGTTGAACAAGAAGAACCTCAAAAAGAAGCAGAGCCGAAAGTAAAAGAAGTTGAAGAGCGTCCGAAAGAAGCGAAAAAAGAAGAGCCGAAAACAGAAACTCCTACTAGAGAAGTAAGTTTGGAGCTATATGAAGGGCCAGGTAACTTTGTTTCTGTAGCAGCATTTAGGAATTTTAAAGTGGCAAAAATACAAGCACAGAAATTAATAGCAAAAGGGGAGACACCAATTATTACGAAGAATCGAACCGGAAGTTGGTACATTGTAGCAACAGATCGATATGACACCCTAGAAGAAGCCCTGCCTGTAATGAAACAAGCAAGAAAAGATGGGTATTCAAGAGCTTGGGTGTTGGTAAAGCCTGAATAATCAATCAAGTCAAATAACTAAATTTCAAAGCCTCAGCTAATTCTAGCTGAGGCTTTTTTTTAAATAATTTTTTTTGTCTGAATTATTATTATATCTTAGACGGAGAATTAATTAAAGGAAAAAACAATTAATTACCAGCAACCATATTATACATCTGTATTCATTCAATTGAGTGAATTGAGTCGGTCAATACTTCAAGCTGGCGAACACATCTATTTATCAAGCTTTCAAAAACCAGCAAATTCAATTTTAAAATATAAGCTATTGCCTACATCTGAGGCTATAGTTCTGCAACTAACCTTTATTATTAATCAATTAAATTTAATTACTTATGGAAAATCCATTTATCGGAGAAATTTCAATGTTTGGAGGCAATTTTGCTCCAAGAAATTGGGCGTTTTGTAACGGTCAGCTATTAGCGATTTCATCAAATACAGCTCTTTTTTCAATCTTAGGAACTACCTATGGTGGTGATGGAAGAACCACTTTTGCACTGCCAGATTTAAGAGGTAGAGCAGCTATTCATGCAGGAAACGGCCCAGGATTGTCAGACAGGCGACTTGGCTCTAGAGCCGGTACCGAAACCAATTCTATGACTGTTGGTCAGATGCCTTCTCACAATCACATGGCAAGCGGAACATTTTCTTTAAATGCAGCTCGGAATCCTCAGGATTCATCAAATCCATCTGGCAATTCATTAGGCGCAGCAAATATATACGATAGCAATGTTGCTCCGTCCGTATCTCTTAAAGAAGGATCCATAACGGGAACAATCAATGTGCTTAATAATGGTGGGGGTCAACCAATTAATAATATGCAACCTTATTTAGCTTGTAACTATATTATTGCATTATATGGGATCTTCCCATCTCGCAGCTAATCCAATCAAAAAACTTTTATTAATTAAATAATAAATTATGTCAGCTTATCCACATTTAGGAGATATATCAATGTTTGCCGGCAATTTCGCCCCCAGAGGTTGGGCGCTTTGTAATGGTCAACTATTACCTATTTCATCCTATTCTGCTTTATTTTCATTACTAGGGACTATCTACGGTGGCGATGGTAGAACTACCTTTGCCTTACCGGATCTTAGAGGCAGAGCACCAATTCATATGGGAACCGGCCCTGGGTTAACGCCTAAACGCCTCGGGCAAAGAGGTGGAACAGAATATAATATTTTAAATGTTACAAACTTGCCGAGTCATAACCACTCTACTACAGTTAACTTGTCACTAAATGCTGCAAGAAATCCACAGGATTCCTCAAATCCTTCAGGTAATTCATTGGGGGCAGCAAATATTTATGATAGTGATATTGCTCCTTCAGTATCTCTTAAAGAAGGATCTGTAACTGGAACTGTAACTGTTCAAAATAGTGGGGGAAATCAATCCCTCAACAACATGCAACCCTATGGAACAATCAATTATATTATTGCCTTGGTAGGTACTTATCCGTCAAGAAGTTAAAATGGGGAGTAATTTTAAACAAAAAAGCGGCTAAATCTACTTTAGTCGCTTTTTTTATAAGTAAAACATCTGATTTGCTTAATGATTGTATTTTTAAACAAGTCAAATTACATTATTATTAAAGTTAAAAGAGTTTGGAAATAAATCATCAAAAAGCAGATCGAATAAAAAAGTTGGGAAACTTTGACATATCCTTAATAAGAAAAAGGTTGTTATCACTGAATAATGATGAATGGAATGCTGAGGAAGATTTTAAGTTGAATTACAACAAGAATAATAAAGCTTTGAACCAAGTAAAGCATTTAACTTTGAGATTTATTGATCGGCAAAAAGAGACCTACGATTATCTAGAAAGTCCACGTTGGCAGCAATGGAAAACCTTATTGTTCCCACTAATGAAAGAAATCGTTACGACCTATAGATATAAAAATCCGGTTTTCCCTAAAGTCATGTTTGCCAATTTGCCGAGTGGTAGCTTTATTCCACCCCATATTGATGGTGATAAGAGTGGTTATATACCCCATAAAATACATTTACCAATTCTTACCAACAAACAATCCTATTTTTTTTTAGAAAACAAGCGATATCATTTTGAGACAGGTATGGCTTACGAAGTAAATAATGGGTTAAGTCATGCTGTAGCCAACAAGGGCGTAACGGATAGAATTCATCTTATCTTTGAGTGTTTGGATTATGATATTCAACCGAAGTCGACTCAAAACAAAATGAAAAGATTAAGGTAAGTTTGAAATCTTGGACAGGCATTTCAATTTGATGACGATGCTTGTTCTTTAAATAAACTAAAGAATGAGCTACTCGATACTTTTCGGAAAACTATCAAAGGATGAGTTTTTTAATAAATACTACGAAAAGACTTTCTTACATCTAGAAAGGAAGAATTTAGCTAATTATGACACTCTAATTGATCAGCATGAAATTGATAGAATAATTCAAATTTATCTGGCCAAATCACCTTCTCTCAAAGGAAAAATTGGTTCTATTGATTCAATTCCCTTTGATTCGATATTTAATAAATTTTTTCAGTTTATTAGTACTTCAGGACATTCTAATCCCTTTGAGAATAAAGGTTCACTAGTAGTTGACCGAATTCAAAATTACTCTCCTAAGTTTTCTAGCTTTCTCTCAGAATTAAAGCAAGAGTTAGGGACATTTTTATCTGCCAACCTTTATGTTACATCACCACTTTTGCAAACGCTTGAAACTCACTATGACTTGCATGATGTAATTGTTATGCAACTTTGTGGGAGTAAACAATGGACCATTGCACCATCTGATCAATTGCCTACAAAACATGAAAATCACGACTTAAATCAGTTACTAATAGAGCAGGGGCAAAGCATAGAGCTAAAACAAGGAGATTTGCTATATCTGCCAAGAGGATTTGCGCATAAAGCTGTTGCCGGAAGTAAGGGTTCTTGCCATATTGCAATAGGCGTTTACGTAATAAAATATTTTCATTTACTAGAGTCAATGCTAGAAGAGGCTAAAAAGAAGGTTTTTTTCCGAAGCTCAATTTCTCATCAGGCAGCCCATGACAAGCATGGTAATGATTTAGACTTGTTTGAAGCTGAATTTAAACAGCTACTGAAAGAAATGGACTGGGAAAAGTTGATGGAAAAGCAACAAAATAATTTTAAAGCACAATCTCAACTTGAAAATAGTAGTATTTACTCAGACTTCATAGAGCAAAATCAAGTAAGTGCTCAAAGCCTTCTTGAAAGAGTGGGAGATTTTAAAGTTCTCGATGGAGATTCTAAAGGTTTTGTCAAGCTAGCTTATCTAGATAAAGAAATTAAATTTCCTATTTTATTGAAGAATATACTTCTTGAGATTTTGGAAAAGTCAAGCTTTAAAATTACAGACATAAATAGTGACCTAAATGACTCTCAGAAGCTTGCCTTAGTAAAAAGCTTGATTAAGCTTGGAGTGATAGAAGTTAAAGAGTGAACTACAGCATAATAGGTAAAGGCTTAAGCTGAGTTATTTTCCCATTTTGATTTAATGAATTCTGTGCCGCTTCTAGAATTTTAATAATTTCTAGATCAAAACTAGCTGGAGATTTTGATTTTTTGCCGTTTTTAAGCACTTGATATAGTTCTGAAACTAAGTTAGCGAGTGCCTCATCCTTCTCATAGGAGGGGTATGCTAACTTAGAACTTTTTTCAATTGCTATTTTATTTTGAAGTAAAGTATCATCAAAGATTATAGACCGGTAAGTACTGTCGAACTTCATCTTCCTAATTTTTTTCTCAGAATACCACGTACATTCAAAATTTGCCTCAATGCCGTTTTCGTAAATTACTGATAGGCCGATTTTAGGTTTGTTCGGATCACCATTTAAAGTGTCTTTGGTGGCTTTCACTGAAACAGGACGCTCATCAATTAAGTAGTTTATAATGGCAAAGTCATGAGAAGATAAGTCCCATATTTCACTTACATCCTCTCTAACTATTCCCTTTCCAAACCTTGAAGAAGTTATTTTTAAAATTGAATCATGCTTGTTGGCTTCAATTAACCCTTTGATCTTTTTAACTTCAGATGAGTATAGGTAAGTATAATCTACAATTAAATGTAAGTTTTTCTGTCTGGCTAAGCTTGATAAATCAAAGGCGCTCTCGTAAGAATTTGTCAGGGTCTTTTCTACCAAAACATGTTTACCATGAAGCAGAGCCTGCTTTACCAATTCAAAGTGTGTTTTAACAGGAGTAGCTACTACCACTAATTCTATTGAGTCATCTGTTACGAGCTCATCTGTGTTTTCGGTGGTTTTTAAATTTAAGTATGAACCTCTCACTTCCTCTAGCCTTAAAGGGTCAAGGTCAGCTACTACTGCTAAATCAAAATGCTCGGAATTATAGAAATTTCGAATTAATTTCTTACCCCAATACCCACAGCCAATTAAACCAACTTTCATCTTATTTTATAAAAAGACTTAGAAATTAAATGACGTGCTTGAAATCAGTTGTAACCGCTTTTTGTTTCACTTTTCGTTTAAAAGAAAGGCAACTGATTAATAGCTTAGGAATATCTACAAATGCTTGTTTCACAATTTTATAGGATGCTCCAGTACTTTTGCTTTCCTTATTTTGATGGTAGTTTGACTTCACTTCAATGGCAGTTTTTCCTAGAAAGCTAAGTTTAGCACAAATTTCTGATTCAACTAAAGAGCTTTTCACTTTTAAATTTAAACTTTTTAGATGTTGGGTTTTATAGGCATTGGTAAAATTTACATCCTTTAAAATTAAGCCCATGAACAGGTAGTTCAACCATCGATTAACCAAGGATAGAAGCTTTCTTTGCCTGTTGTAAAGATGATTCTCTGCCCGATAAAAGGAGATAAATGAATCATTGGGAATTTGCTTAAAAGGGATTAATTCTTTAACGTCAAACTGTCCATCACCTGAAACCATCACTACATTTTCCATTTTAGCATTGTTATATCCTGAGTGAAGGGCTTCACCAATGCCTTTATTACAGTCGTGTTTAACATAAGTTATTTGTTGGTGATACTTTTGCAATTGCTTAATAATGGCATCTGAATCATCGGTACTTCCATCATTCACAATTACAATTTGACCGTCATTTGCAGAAATCTCACTTAGCACCATTAATGAATCTTGCACAACTCGTTTAATGCTATTGGCTTCATTGTAGCAGAGAATAATAATAGACCAAGTTTGAGATGCTTTTTGAGTCATACTTTACATACAAAATTGCACATTTGTTGGAGTATTAAACTGTTTAGTAATGCGCTTAATATTTCTTTGTTGACCAAATTATGAAATAGCTTATTTAACATCTACTTTTCTTAATTAATATTGGTTTTTGTAATGAAAAATAAATTTAAACATCAACTAAGAGTCATTCTCTTTTTACCATTTCTAATTCTTGGTTTGGGATGGATGTTCTCTTATCCTGTAAACTCACTCTTATTTGCTGTGGCTGTTTCACTGCTTCCTCTGGGAGCTCTTGCAGTATCAAGAATCGGGAAATCAGGCACGAACATGATGTTATTGCTAAGTTTCACACTTTATGCTTATTTGTTTGGTGAAGTAGTTGTATACTTTAACAGCCCTTACCTAAATACTTCGGGCTTCAATAAAAAAAGCACAAAGTTTGATCCTGTTAGAGGCTACCGATGGCTAGATGAAGACATCCGATATTTCAAAAATAGAATGGGCGAAATGGTGTTTGACAATCATTTCCATCCGAATAATAAAGGGTGGATTATGAAACAAGACTACTCTTTTAAGAAGAGGGATTCAACTGCCAAAAGATGGATGATCTTGGGTGATTCTTTTGTTGCTGGACTTATGCTTGAAACCAATTTACCGGATAGAATGCAAGAGTTAATCATTGACTCAGTAGGAAAAGGAAAAATTGAACTCTATTCTTTCGGAGTAGATGGTGGCGGAATCATGAATTGGTATAACATTTTATTCAAGGAAATTATCCCCAATTATGAATTTGATGGAGTCATTATAGCACCTTATGCTGATAATTTATATCGCGATTTTATGGTGATGTTGATTGACCATTACGGTTATATGGGGAGAATAGATTCGGTAGATTTTTCTGACAAGCCCATAGATGTAAGTGCTTTTAAAGCCATTAAGCCATTTAATAATGTTTATACCGATGAAAAAATCGATTATTTTAAAACCCAACCTTTTCAACCGTTTGATTGGCCTTTCAAAAGAAAGGTTAATACCTTTTTCAAGAACCTTAAGCATCAAAATAAAACAGATAATCCCAAATCTGTTACCACTATTGAACAGCTAAAAAGAAAAATGGGAGATAAGCGTTTTACTCAATTAGATTCTATGATTTCTTGGTGCAAGAGCAATCAAAAAGGGCTGATATTAGCCTCAATACCCTCAATATGGGAGCTAAAGGGATTGCAAGAAGGAACAGAAAGCACTCATCAAACCGAAATGGATATTCTTGCTGAGGCTTATGAACTAAATTATTTTGATGGCTATCAAGTTTTTGATGAATTAAGTGAAAAAGCTTTGCTTAATCATTGGTTACATTACGATGGGCATTGGAATCAAAAAGGTTCAGATAAATATGCCGAAGATTTCTCAAAATACCTGATCGATCATTATGCTAAATAGAGAAAGGGGGAAGCTGCCTTTGAAGTATAAACTATTTCATAAAATCATAAAAGAGTAGTGGTATGCAAGAGAATGTGATTGTAAATGGGAGAGAAACAGATTTAAAAATGACCGTCTGTACTAGATGTGTTCAGGATTCTACTGTTCCGGGAATTTCTTTCGATCGTGAAGGCGTTTGCAATTTTTGTCACTTGCACGATAAAATGACTCAACTTTTTCCCAATGATGAAAGAGGAGAAGCTTATTTAAGAGGGTTCTTTGAGAAATTAAAGAAGCAAAACAAGCATAAAAAATACGATTGTGTAGTTGGAATCAGTGGCGGTAGAGATAGTACTTATCTCATTTACAAAATAGTTAAAGAATGGAAGTTAAGACCTTTAGCAGTCCATTTTAACGATGGTTTTGATAATCCTGTAGCCGGCGAAAACATGCTGAAAGCGGTAAAAAAATTAGGGGTAGAATTAAGAACCATCACATCGGATTGGCGAGAAGCAAAAGATTTGAAAATTTCCTTCTTGAAAGCCTCAACTCCTGATCTCAATCTAGGAACGGATATTGGGATTGCTTCTTCCTTGTATGGGGTGGCTCACAAAGAGAATATAAACTGCATTTTAATCGGACAATCTTTTCGAACCGAAGGGGTGAAGCCCCTGTCATGGTCGTATTTTGATGGAGACTATCTTAGGAATGTTCAAAAAGAATTTGGCACGGTAAAGCTGAAACCTTGGAAAGCCGATCAGCCCAACTTTAATCTTGGAGTAAAAGAAATGTTCTACTATTCAGTAATGAAAGGCATAAAAACCTTAACTCCTTTCTATTATCATAATTATGTGAGATCCGAAGCGGAAAATATTATAAAAAAAGAGTTGGATTGGGTTTACCCCGGAGCTCATTATTTTGACGATTTGTATCACAGTTTAATTAAGTATGTGCACCGATTAAAGTTTAATATCGACCTGAATATGAACAGTGATTCTGCATTGGTAAGAAGCGGACAATTAGATCGTCAAGTAGCTTTGGAAAGAGCCCACAGTATTTATAAAATAGAACAAGAGGAGATAATCGAGTTGTGTATTCAAAGGTTGGGCATAAGTAGAGCTGATTTTGAGCGCTATTTAGCTTTACCACCGAAGACTTTCAGAGATTATAAAACAAGTTATAACTATATTCGACTGGCTAAGCTGCCGATTTATCTCTTGTCGAGATTCAATTTGATTCCCAAGGTAGCTTACGACAAATATTTTAATTGCGGAAAATAGGATGTACATATTAGGGATAAATGGAGGAGTAAGAGCCGGCTACCAAGATGTATCGGCTGCCTTAATTAAAGATGGAGAAGTGGTATGTGCCATTGCCGAAGAAAGGTTAAATCGTAAAAAACATTCTGCCGGACAACTGCCTTTTTTAAGCATTAAAGCTGCCCTTGATTTTGCCCAAATTTCGATGAAAGATGTTTCTTATGTTGCCACACATGGCAGCACATGGGGAGAGGCTTACGAAAAAGTGGTAGAAGAATATTTAAAATACGCTTTTGGCTACAGTCCCAAAGTAATTAGAATCCATCACCACCTAGCGCATGCCGCTTCAGCTTATTATGGTTCAGGCTTTGAGGAGGCTATGCTGCTAAGTATAGATGCTTCTGGAGATGGCATTTCACTGCAAAAAGCCATTGGTAGAGATGGTAAAATTGAAATAAAAGAACAAGAAAAAAGAACAAACAGCCTAGGAATATTTTATTCCATCATGACTCAATTCTGTGGTTTTACTCGAGATACTGATGAGTATAAATTGATGGGCTTAGCACCTTATGGAGATGCTAGTAAAGTAGACTTAAGTGAGATATTAAAAGTTGAAGAGGGTCACTTTACTCTTAATAATGCTTTTTTAAAAGAGATAAAAGCCGGAGCTCCACAAGGTTCCAGACAACAAGCAGCTTACAGTAATCGATTGGTCTCACTTTTAGGAAAGCCTAGGATTGCTGTTGAACCCATTAGCCAATATTACAAAGATGTGGCTGCTGCTACACAAGAGCGTTTGTGTGAAGCCATTCTTACTACAATTACTCAGTTTCACAAGCAAAGTGGTATTAGAAAAGTTTGTCTGGCAGGCGGAGTGGCGCTAAACTGCGAAGTGAACCGTCACATACAAAATCTCGACTTTGTTGATGAACTTTTTGTGCAACCTGCCAGTGGGGATGATGGAATAAGCTTAGGTGCCGCCTGGTATGTTTCCAATGAAATGGGATATAAGCCCAAACCAACGCCCAATTACTACCTAGGAACAGAATTCAGTAATGATCAAATTCAAGAGCAATTGGATTTAATGAACTTGACTTACCAAAGAGTTGATAATGTAGCAGAAATAGCCGCCAATTTAGTGGCCCAAAATAAAGTGCTTGCTTGGTTTCAAGGTCGAGATGAATTTGGACCAAGAGCATTAGGAGCGAGGTCTATACTAGCGAATCCAAAAGCAAAAGAGATGAAGCAAATCTTGAATCAGAAAATCAAATTTAGAGAAGGCTTCAGACCTTTTTGTCCCAGTGTTTTAGAGGAAGACTTTGCTCAACACTTTACTGGCAAGCAGCAGCAATCGCCATACATGACCATAAATTACAAAGTCAAAGAGCCTGCTCTGAATCTCGCCATAAGCCATGTTAACGATACCGCAAGAATTCAGACCGTTAACAAAAGCGATAATCCATTGTACCATGAATACCTAAGTCAATTAAAGCAAAAGATTGGCATAGGAATGAGCATCAACACCAGTTTTAATCGCAATCAAGAACCGATAGTTCATTCGCCAAAAGATGCGGTTTCTGCCTACTATGGATCAGGAATTGACGCTTTAATAATCGGCAATTTCGTATTAGAGAAATAGCGTTTTATAAATTAATATTTTTACCGCTTTCTAGAATTACTATGAAAGAAATGTCACTAAATAGATCAGTGGGTTTTCTTATCCTCATTGGCATCCTCATAAGTTTTTATAAGTACTACTACTTTGGAGGTATGCAGATTGATATGCTACCCATTATTTACAGAAATTTAGACCCCAACTTTCTAACAAATGACTTCTATACCAATGTAAGTGCAATTTTTAATGAAGATTTCATTTTTGCCAAAATAGTGGGTTGGTTTACCCAATTTGCTTCCTTACCCATTGTGTTTTTTAGTTTTACCTTACTTTCTAATGTTGGCATAGCCTTAGTAAGCTTTTTTACAGCGAGGGACCTTTCTCAGAAGAACAACTTGAGTGGACTCATTGCAGCAATTTTAGCCATTACACTTTCAACCTTTCAATGGGGTAATCGGGATTTATTATTCCGCATGGAACTTACACCCGAGCATTTGATCATGCCTTTGATCTTGTTAGCCATTTGGATGGGTATAAAGCAAAGACCGCTTCTAGTAGGTTTGTTTGCAGGCTTGGCAACTTTCAGTCATCCTTTAACAGGTCCCGGAATCGGTGGTTTGTTGTTACTGCAAATTTTAATCACACAACTTTGGTACAAACAGATCAATTGGTCCATGTTTTTAAAAATAGGCCTAGGTGGGGTGCTCTGTTTATTACCATTAGTGTTGTATCTCATTCCTTATTACCAGTCATTCGATTATCAAATTTCCGATGCCTTATTCATTGAAATAATGGAAGCTAGATTTCCTCAGCATTATTTGCCCTCGTATTTCTTTACGCCGCTAAAAACCTTTACCGGATTAAGCTTTTTGGCTGCCACCTTTTTTGCTTGGAAGAAATGGAAAGATGATACGCAGCCCCCATTACACCAATATTCAAGCCTGCACATTCATGCAGTTATCCTTTTTGTTTTATGCCTTTTGGGTTGGTTGTTTTCAGAAGTTTGGCCAACACGACTGATGTTTACCTTACATCCTTTTCGGTTTCTCCTTATTCTGAAATTTTATGGAATAGTAGCCTTTGCCTTATATGCCGGAATGGTGATTAACTCTTCCACCACCATCAGAACCAAAGCAACCATTGTTTCAGCCGTCTTTTATCCTCCTTTGCTTTTACTTTATCAAACACTGATTAAAAAATTCAAGGAAGTTTCCTATGTAATCGCCATTTTATGCCTCGGGGCTTTCTTATACTTCGGAGACTTAAGCCGTAGCTTTTTTGAACCCTTTGTCTTGTTTTTTGGCTTACTGTGGGTATTCTACAGAAGTTTAAAGTTTTTCCAAATTGCCGTTTTGTTGTTAGGTATAGGTATTATTATAAACATGACCGATCTTCCGGCAAAATATCTAAATGAGCGATTTGACAAGGCGCTTTCTAAGCGCTTTAGGCCTGATATATTTTCAGATTCAGAAACGAATTCAGAAGTAGATATGGCAAATTACATTAAAGCAAATACCGATAAAGAAAGTCTTTTACTTGTTATGCCCAGACAAGGCCGATTAAGAATATGGGCCAATCGTGCGCTGGTAGTTGACGGTTATGGAATGCCTATGAACGATAAAGGACTTGAGGAGTGGTGGTATCGAATGAATGCGATTTATAACAAAGAATCGGAAGAGGGTTTTAAACACATAAGAGAAACCGGTCCCAATTATAACAAACTAACGGATCGGGACTTTCTGGAACTGCAGGAAGAGTTTGATTTTCAATATGCTGTTGTAAAAGCTTCCAAAGAAACCAATCATAAAGTGGCTTATGCCAATGAAGACTATAAATTATTAGATTTTACAGAGTAGTGGATATGAAGGTGGGAATGGCGCAAATATTAGTTGAAGGGGGAGAGCCTCAAAGAAATTTTGATCGAGCCTTTAAATACATTGATCAAGCGAAAGCAGAAGGTTGTGATTTAGTTTTATTGCCTGAAACTATTGACTTTGCTTGGACCCATCCTAGTGCTTTAGAAAAGGCTCAAACCATCCCAGGTCCCTTTAGTGATTTGTTTTGCCAAAAAGCCAAAGAAGTTGAAATCTACATTTGTTTGGGCTTAACAGAGAAAGTAAGTGATACCAAACGTTACAATACAGCCATACTAATTAATGACAAGGGCGAAATTATCTTGAAACACCATAAGATCAACTTGCTCGAAGTTGAGTTTCCTTTTTATGAAGTTGGGAATACCCTAAATGTGGTGGATACGCCTTTCGGGAAAATAGGACTGAATATTTGTGCTGACAACTACCTTGAATCATTGAATATTGGACATACCTTAGCCCAAATGGGAGCCCAAGTCATTTTGTCACCTTCTTCATGGACGGTGGACTATAGCATTACTGAGTTAGATAACCCCTACCAAAATAAATGGATCAGGCCATTATCTGTCTTAAGTAGCACACATGAAATAGTCGTCTTAAATACGACAAGTGTTGGCTATATTGTGGGTGGCCCTTATGAAGGGAAAAAAATGGTGGGTTGTTCTCTTGCATTAGACAAGCATGGAGTTTTGGCGGAGGGCGAGTTTAATGAGTTTGCAGGTGATATGAAGGTCGTTGAATTTAAAGTGGAAAAGCGAAAGTATAAAGGAACTCAGTTTGGGAATCAGCTTAAAAACAAAGGCATTAAGTTTTATTAATCAATGAAAAAGCCTGCTCAGCGTCATTTTGTCAATTTCTCAATTTTTGTATTCAGTTTAGTTCTGATCCTATGCTTGCTTGAAGTTGCTTCAATGATTTTTATAGAATATTTGGCAGACGAAGAGGACTTCTACCGTTATGCTTCTGTTGAACAACGAAAAGAAAAAGAGATAGAATCGTATGCGACTATGCACCGTTACCTTGGTTATGTGCCTACTCCCAATTATAAAAAGGGTAAGAACAAACACAATAGCTTAGGCTTTAGAGGCGACGAAATTTTGGTTCCCAAGCCCAAGAGTGAATACCGAATCATTTGCATTGGCGGCTCTACGACTTATACTTCAAAAGTAGAAGACTACAAAAAAAGTTATCCTGAGCTGCTTGAAGAAAAGCTTCACAAAACGGGCTTTACAAATGTTAATGTGATCAATGCCGGGGTATATTCATATACCTCTTATGAGTCATTAATAAACTTACAGTTAAGGTTGTTGGATTTAGAGCCTAACCTGATCATAATCTATCATGGGGTAAATGATGTTCATGCTCGCTTAGTATGGCCTCCTGAGGCCTATAAAGGAGATAATTCTGGATATCGACAAAGTATCTATAATCAAAATCTTGAGCATGGAACTTCTATTTGGACTTATTTTAATTTAGGACGTATTGTGAAAGCTAAATTTTCAACTCATCAGAGTAACGATAAGAAAAGAGAAAGATTTGGGTTAGCGCCTACGGCAAGATTTTATGAGTTGCGCTACCAAAGGGGCATGAAAACCTATCCCAATGGTATTTTTAAAGAAGCTAGTGTAGCGGATATCTTAAAAGAAAACAGTCCAAAGTACTTTAAAAGAAACCTTGAATATATGATATCTGCTGCAAGAGCTAGTGAGGTAAGCGTTCTACTTTCAACTTTTGCCTTTTGTCCGGATACGGTAAAACCCTCTACTTATGGATTTAAACCTTTAAAAGAGGCGATAGAAGAACACAATCAAATAATTAAAGAAGTTTCCATTGACAAAGCTGTTCCACTGATTGATTTTGCGGAATTATTTCCAAAGGATACAAGCTTATACGTAGACGACATTCATGTCAATTTAAGAGGTAGTCAGTTAAAAGCTAAAATTTTTGGTGAATACATTAATTCAAATCAAGAACTATTTAAACTAGGATCATTAGAAAAGCAAAATATTAACAGACAATAAAAGAAGTATTTGATTGATAATAAACACATAAACAGGTCTGTGGTAACTGTGGCTAATGAAGCTTACAAAGAAGGGACAAAGGTCTTGTTCCATTCTTTTTTAAAGCACAATCCTGAATATGTTGGAGATTTAGTGGTGATACACTATAAACTTTCCTCTCAAGCTCAAGAAGAGTTAAGCAGGCTATTTCCGGTGATTTTTCATCAGATAAGTGAAGACCTTAAAGTAAAACTCGATCTGCTTGTAAAGGAGCTTCAATACCCTATTCACAATTTACCTAGGTTTTGGAGTTTAGAAAGTTTGAACCTAACTCAATATCAGCAGCTGCTATTCTTAGATAGTGACCTCTTGGTTAGGGGAAATGTAATGGAGCTTTTTCATCAAAAATCTTTGTTGAGCGCTTGTGGAGATTGGAGCATATATCAAAACCAAGGAAGAGATGGGGAGTCATTTTTACTCAAAGAAAAAAGACTATTGAATGATAAGGATTTTGAAAAAGTGTTTAATGCCGGTGTTTTTAGCTTAAACTTAAATAGTGAGGTAGTTTTTCAAGATGCAATAGAACTAATCGAGCCTAATAGAATACGAAAGCTAAAAAGTGGTCATACAGATCAGTTTATTTTAAATCATTATTTTAAGAACAAAGTCGACTGGTTGCCTCAAAAGTTTAATTTCATTTTAAAGAATTCACAGAACAAACAAGAAGAAGAAACTCAACAAATGTCCGCCAAAATTTGGCATTACACCAGACATCCCAAACCATGGAAGTTGAAAGAATTGCTGAAAAAAAGCCTAAAAGGAAAAGTAAGTTTGCAGCCTTATCGGGAATGGCATTTAAGTTATCGTGAAGTCTTGAAAAATAACTTTCGGTTCCGAGACTTAAAAAGCTTTATTCTATCAAAGTTAATTTTTAGATGAAGCTGTACTTGTTGATTCATTTTTATACAAAAAGAGAGTACCTAAATGAGTAAAATAAACCATAATAAAACTGACTCTTTCCGAGATTTAGGTCCGGTAAATATTGAACCTCTAAAGAAAAGGGTAGAGTTGCTTTCTGAAGAATTTTGGGAAGAACAAAACCAGCAGAAGCCTAATAAGTTTGGAGCTTTGGGAGCCACCCGACACATTGTATTTAGATTTATTAAATCTTTTAAAGATCATCGTTTCTATGCTGATGGTGAATTGTGGAAAGACTGGGAAGAGGTTTTGAATCCGATACTAAACTCTGTTGCAGCTAAAATGAATTATTCTAATGCTGAATTCCCAAGGGTTATGTTGGCAAAGTTACCGGCAAATGAGGCCATTAAAGCACACATAGATGCTTCTCCTGCTGCTCAGTTCCCGCATAAAATTCATGTTCCAATAACTACCAATGATCGAACTTACTTTTGCTTTGAAAATTCGAAAAAACAAATGAATGTCGGGGACGCTTATGAAGTTAATAACAACGTAAAACATTGGGCAGAAAATAAAGGTAATACGGAACGTATTCATCTAATTTTTGAATTGTTTGAAATAGAGTGAATTTTAGTATTTTTGAACTTACGACAAAATATAATATGAAAGACATTAACGAAACAGAAGATAACAAAAAGAATACCGACAATTCTGAACTCAAGTCTTGGCATGCCCCAAAATTGACCATAGAAGATGTAGGAAATACTAAAGGTGGTGATTTTACATGTAATGCTCCCGGTGATGATGGATGGTATTCTTCTTAATTAAGTTTTTCTGATCAATTCTATCATTTTATTGAGTGCTTGAAAAGCCATCAAATCTTTTGAAGTTACTTAAAAACAAGCCTCTTTTACTTTCCATTTTCCTGCTAGGAATTATAGCAGTTATATTTTGGTCTACTTCTAGGTATCCCGCTCTTAATGAAAAAGCATTAATGGGAGACCAAACCATGATTACCGGAATCGCTTTTGATGAATTGGTCCCCTTAAGTCAAGCAAATGTTTGGTGGGAGAAGGTGGCTTTCAACTTTATAAATTGGGCCTACACTAATAAGCAAGGTATGACTTTCGGCTTGCTCTTCGCGGCCATTCTCATGTTAATTATTGCTCAACTTAGAGAAAAGCAGTTCAATAACAAATTTGCCAACACTTTAACCGGCATGGTCATTGGCGCACCTTTAGGAGTATGCGTCAATTGTGCGGCTCCAATTGCCGACGGCTTTCATAGGAGTGGTGGAAAATTAGAAATGGCATTAGCTATGTTGGTGAGTTCACCAACTCTTAATGTGATTGTATTGAGTATGCTCTTTGCACTTTTCCCTATTTACATGGTGGCCATTAAAGTAGGTTTAACCTTGGTGTTCGTTTTGCTGATCATCCCTCTTTTGGTGCATTTTCTCGCAAATAATGAAAAGGCCGCATTAAGTCCTAAGGACGCGCTGAGCAAAAAGACTCAAAAGTTAGCCAACCCATTTGATCTTGAAGTTACTTTACTAGATGAAAAGATGAATTGGCTTGCATCGATTAAATGGGTGGTGATTCAATATTTTAGGCATTTATGGTTGATAATTAAAATTGCCTTGCCACTCATGTTGTTAGCAGGACTACTAGGTAGTCTTGTCATTACCTTTATTCCTTGGGATGTGCTTTCACAAATAGATTTACAATTGCCATTTTTTTGGTCTATTGTATCCATGCTTGCCGTAGCCTTATTGGCGGCTTTTTTGCCGGTTCCAATTGCCTTTGATGTAATTATTACAGCGGTCCTCTTGGCGGGTGGTCTACCTGCTCGCTATTCCCTTATTTTACTATTTGCTCTGGGGATTTTTAGTGTATATCCCTGGTTATTGATCAAGCAATCAGTTTCAACGAAATTTGCCTGGGCATTTTATGTTTCAGTTGTTGTATTTGGGCTTTTAGCAGGAGTGATAGGTCATACTTATCATGATTGGTATTGGAGCAAGCAACTGCCAATTATTTTGAAAACACTTAATCAGTCTGAAAGTATCAAACCTAAAACGCTTGACTATAAACCAGAAGGAGATCGTATTTATACAGAAAACATTGCAAATGACCTTAAGAAAAGTGCGCTAACTACTATTCCTGTTTTTGAAGATACTTTAAAGGGTATCATAATTGAGAAGACTCCCTTTAAGCTTCAAGCAAAGTCGGAATCCAATGAGCATTTTGAAAGAATTGAAGGTCCTGAAGTAGGGTTAAATCTTCCAAACAGTTTCACAGCTTTGCAGTTAAAAGAACCCTTTGCCGCAGCTCCGGGAATGAGTGTAGGAGATGTCAACAAGGATGGGTTTACAGACCTAATTATAGCAAGTAAGGAAACCGTGCAATTATATATTAATAGTGGTAATGGTCAATTTTATTTACAAAAGCTACCACTTGAACAACTACCCAGTTACTTTTATGAGGTGGTTGCCTTAGTAGATTTGAATAATGATAGGTGGCTCGATATTTACTTGAGTACTTATCGTAGAGGAAACTTCGTAATTTACAGCAATAAAGGAGTTTTTTCTTCCGATAAGATCGAGAAGTTGCCGAATAACAAGGAGGCAATTTTAACCAAAGCACCGGCCTTTGGAGATTTGAACCAAGATGGTATGCTAGATATCTTTTTAGGTAATTGGGCACTGGGAAAAAACAATTATCCATCTTATTCCATGATTGCAGCAGAGAATGCCTTGTTATTCGGTAAAGAGGAAGGCTATGAGTTGCACAATATGGGGTGGCTAGCAGGAGAAACTTTAAGCACTTTAATTGCTGATTTAAATAACGATGGAAAAGCTGATGTATTTGTTGGGAACGATTTTAGAATACCGGATTATTTTTATTTAGGAGATGGCAAAGGTGGCTTAAAAAGAGTGGGAGCAAAGGATGGTTTGTATGAGCAAACTACCCAAACTACCATGAGTGTCGCCACAGCAGATTTAGACAATGACTTGGTAGCCGAAATTTTCATAGACCAGATTACTGCCAGAGTCTCTGATAAGATTGGAGGTCCGAGAGATATGGAAGTATCAGACTGCAGTGAGATATTAGATCCTCAGTATAGAAAATTCTGTGAAGAATTCGTGCCAATCCATGCTAAAATTGCCAAAGCTGCATCAAAGATGGACCCTTCCCTCTGTCCTAATGGATGGGAAGAAGACTGTTATAGCTCACTTTTGACTTCAAAGCTTGTTTCAGAGAAAGACATAGGGCCGGAGAGTAAATTAAGTCAGCAATTTCCAAAATCATGGGAAGAAATGCAATGGATTTACGCTTACGACCGTGAGAAAAGGCATAATTATGATGTAGAAAAAATTGAACGAGAGCATCTTTGGCAGCAAAGTGATAAAAACACCTTATTAGCTGTCAATGAGAATAATCAATACAAAGATCAGGCAAAAAAGTGGGGTGTTGAATATTCCGGCTGGGCTTGGAATGGACAGTTTGCAGATTTTGACAATGATCAATTTCAAGATTTATATGTGACGAATGGTTATTTAACTACAACAAAGCAATATAGCAATGTATATTATAAAAATGTGGATGGAAATCGAATGGAGAACCGATCTGTATCTAGTGGTTTAGATTCTAAATTGCCGGCTCATGCTTGGTGTAAATTTGACTTTGACAATGATGGGGATCTGGATATTATCATACCCCCCGCCATAGGACCAGCAATACTATACCGAAACAACTATTCAACTAATCATAGCTTAGCCATTCAGTTAAATGATCAAATAGGAAACGCTTTCGGAATAGGAAGTAAAGTTTACATTTACTATGGAGACGGCAAGCATCAAATGCAAGAAATTGTGGTAGGAGGGGGAAGTCAGTCATTTAACGAAGCGATGGCTTGGTTTGGCTTAGGGAAGTATTCCTCAGTTTCCAAAATAAGGATAGTTTGGTCAACAGGTGAGGAGACGGTGATTGAAGAAGAGTTGAAGTCTGGAGCAAAGTACACCATTAGTCGTTTAGACTTTGATGACTTATAAGATGAAAGAATTAGAGAATTTATTATTTCCAATTTCTGTAGCTGACTTTTTCAAATCGTATTATGAAAAAGAGGAACTCTGCCATTCTGGAAGCAAGGCAAGTGTTTTTAGTTCTTTCAAAGTAGACCATATAGATAGCCTTTTAAGTTTCGGTCAGCTTACTTATCCGGAAATCATGATCTATAAGCAAGGGGAGAAAATTCCTTCTTCTTTGTACCAGAAAGTTGCTAAAAATGGACAAAATACCTTTTCTGATGTTGATAAAGTTTTAGCTTTAGTAAAGCAGGGCTATTCACTTATCTTGAATGGTTTTGATAAAAGAGAGGATCACTTGAATACCTTCTGTAGAGCGCTAGAATCTCAACTTGAAATGGAAGTTCAGGGAAATTTATACCTAACTCCCGATGAAAATCGCGGTTTTGATATTCACTTCGACACTCATGATGTATTCATTCTTCAATTAAAAGGAAGTAAGAAATGGAAAATCTATGAATCGGATATTCCATTAATAAGTGATCAATTAGAAATTAAAAAACGGCAGAATGATTCTTTTGTCGAAACTAAAAGTTTTACTCTTCAAAAAGGTGATTTTTTATACCTTCCTCGTGGCATTTATCATCAAGCAGAAGCAACTGATGAAAATTCAATTCATATCACTCTAGGATTGTTTCCTTTGATTGGATACCAGCTTTTGGAACAACTGGCAATAGAAGTACAAAAAGAAAGTTTTTTCCGAAAGTCTGTAGCATCTTCTTGGGACACAGAGGCCGAAAAAAAAGCTTTTCTAAGTCATTTCATTAAAAATGTAGAGGAAGTTTTAACCACCAAAAACCTTGAAAAATTAATAGAAAGCAAGAAAATTGATCTGCTTAAAAGACAAAAAGCAAATCACAGGGGATTGCTAGCTAATTTAATGGATGAGGGTTTTGTGAATGAAAATTCAATTATTAGCCTTAGAAAGAATCAAAGCATTCAATTGAAAGAAAGCGATAAGCTCCTTTGGGTTTATTTAGCTGGAAGAGTCATTAAGCTTCCTTTTTTTATAAAACCTTTGATCAATAGACTATTGAACGGGGAGAAGGTGAAGGTTGGAGATATTCATGAATTGCCCACTCCAGAACAAAGACTTAAAGCTATAAAGCACCTACTTTCCAAAGGTTTGGTAGAGATATGTGACTAAGAAAAAGGGGGTGCTCTACCTGGTATATCAGGTTGAAGTAATTTGCTTCAATCTTTATGTATGGTCAATATGCCTTTTTTTATTAACATTTTGGCTACTGCAATCCTTTCTTTCTCAGTTTGCTCTACCGCAATTTTTTTCAATTGAAAAGCTTCTTCTTTTAATAAAGCTTCTAACAAAGGAGCTATAAAGAATGGAAAGTTTAGCTTTTTATTCTGAAATCGAAGAATGACCTCTTTTCCTTGATTTTCCAAGCTATGAGCAACGTAGGCTCTTTTTTTAAGGTATGAATTTTCATCAATCTCATTTAAACCCAACCAATCACTTACTCTACCTTCCATTTGAGCGTTTGTTTGATGATTAACAGCCGTATTCAATTCATTTAAAAGTTCAGTAGGATTAAGCTTTTCATTCCAATCTTTCCATTTACTATAAAAGCATTCCTTAAACTGTTGGTAAGCTTTTTCGCCTTCTAAAGGAATTGGTATACGTTGGCTAAAGTCGGGATCTTGATTAACCTTCTTGGCAAATTGATTAACCAGATCCGACCAAAAGAGTCCTTCTAATCCCAAGGATAAATGAACTGAAGGGCTGTCATCCGTTGCGAATGCCATATGGGGATAATTTTTGGGTAGGTAGAGTAGTTCATTTTCCTTTAATTGGAATTCGGCTTCAGGAATGTCATCCGGTCCGGGTTTACGTGGACCGTGATTTTCTTCTCTCGGGTAAATGTGCCAGTTTTTCGTTCCGGCAAGCTGAATGACCATTACATCGTGAGTGTCCTGATGAATTCCAAAACCTCTGCTCTTGGGTGGTGAAACGTAGAGATTCGCCCAAACTTTTACGGAAAGTTCCTTTTCCAAGGCTCTACAGTAGAGTCCAATGGGGCCAAAGCTTTTATCAATGCTGTTAGAAACTAGGCTTGCCCCTTGATCTAAAAAACCAAAGAGTTTATCATTGTCAATGAGCTCGGTAACTTTCGAAAGTTTTTCATTGCGGTATTCTTTCAGCGGTATTTCACTGCCTTGCTTTACAAGCTTTACCCAAGGATATCTCAATCGAGCGTTTGTAAAATAGTTGTCAAGTAACTCAATGGAAAGAGGGGAGTTTGCACAAGGCGCATATTGGCGGTCAAGGTGAAGCCATGTTTTTCCCCAATTTTTCTTAAGAAATGTTTCCACGGAATAGCTTCCCAATAAATCTTTAAAAAGTGTCAATTTGTTCATTACTTAGACCTGTTTTGGACTTTCGTTAAAATTGAATTTGTGGCGGTAGTCATATTTCTTCCAAAGAAGTCAGTGTAGAAAGTATCAATTAATAAAGGGTTATTCTTAGCCATTAAAAATTGAGCTATTTCTTTTTGAAAGTTCACGCTATCTTCCACAACAAAATAATCATTTACCTCAAAGTAAGGGACAAAGTAATCCATTAAATATTCATGGTGCACATGGGCGTCATGAATTACCAACCATGGGTGTGGCTTTTTCTTTAACTGAGTTTGCGGTAAACATTCTGATATATTTTTTAAATCAGCTTGTAGAAAGCTAACACCATTGTATTCTTGTTCAACTTTATTTATATCAATAGAGTAGATGTGATTGTCAATTTTGTAAAGGTTCAGTAAATCAGCCATCCAAATAGCGCTTGCACCAGAACCTGAACCGAGTTCAATAATCGTTTTGGGCTTTACATTCCATAAAAGCTGCGAGTAAATGGAGTAATCAAAAGTACTTTTCATAAGCGGGAGGCCTTTCCAGCTTAAAGCTTGATGAATACCTTGACTTTGGTTGAGAACATTGGAGTCCGCCACACTTTTGTTCTTTTTTGAATCGCTTAAAAAACGGCTGTGGTGTGTAACATATCGTTGAGATCCTTTTTGTTCAATAAAGGCTTCAATAATGCTAATATGTTCTCTTGTAGCTGATTGCTTATCAGTCGAGAGCTTATCAATTTGTTCAGCTAAGGTTGAGTCTTCCTGCAAACTATTGATCTCATTTAAGGCACGCATGATCTTCTTATCATAGAAAGTAGGAACTCTAACTTGACTTTTAACTTTTGCTTTTAAGTTTAAGACTTCACGCTGAATGACCTTTTTCCAAGCTTTTTGATTTATGAGGGATTGATTCGGCTGCATGACGGCTAAATATAAGAATTGAGTTTTTCAACGGAGGTTAAGCCTAACATTTAATGATGAAATCAGCGATGTTTACTTTATTCAAAAAATCAAACTCTCTATCCAAGAGAAAAGGGGAGTCGAAAAACTTCTCAAATTCTAGTATTTCAGGATTTTCCGAAATTTTTTGCAGCACTTCATGCTGAGGAAGCGATTTTAAGGCGATTTGATCCCACAGTTTATATTTCTTGAGCCAACTTTTCCTTTCATCGCTTGAAATCTTGAAAGGTGGTTTCTGGGGGTAAATCCCTTGAATCAAAAGCAAGAAATCATGAGAGAATAATCCATAAATTTGAAATTGGTCGAGTTTATTAACCGCTTCATTCTTCCCTTTTAAAGTGTAAAGCGGACCAACTGAATGGTAAAGTTCAAGTAATTCTTCAGCACCTGAAATGTCTACTTCAGCCCTACAACATTTCCAAAATTCTGAATCTAATCTACTGTTGAATTTAAACTGAATGGCAATGAACCAGCGTAATCGATCCCAAATTTCCCCTAAGTTTTCATTAATGATAGAACCATAGTCTTTTTCTTTCTCTAAGTTTTTAAGATGTAAAACAAGCGCATAAATATTGGTTATAACCATATGAAGCGCTGTAGACTGTAGTGCTTCAATAAAACCATATGAATTGCCAATCGCCGCTATGTTACCCTTAATAAAATCAGTATGACGGCCTGATCTAAACCTAATGGTCTTGGTATCTTCAATTCTCGGGTTTAGGGTTCTAAACTCCTTTTCAGCATCCTCCTCGGAAGAGAAAGAGGAGGAAAAAACATAACCTAAATGATCAGTGCTTTGCATGGGGATAGTCCACTGCCAGCCGTTATTCATAGTTCTCGCTTCGGTGTAGGGCTTAATCACTCCACAATGATCATCACTAGCGGTTATGGCCGTATCCGTGAAAAGGCTACTCTTGAAATCTTTAAAGGGAACCTTCATCGTCTTTTCAAGCAAAATAGATGAAAAGCCCGAGCAGTCTACAAAAAAATCAAAGTTATATTCTTGGTTTTCTTCGCTAATTAGGCTTTTGATATCTCCATTTTCCTTTCGAATGGTGTCCTTAATTTTTGCGTCAATGATATCAATGCCTGCTGCCTTTATTTTCTTCTGTAAATATTTTACTAATAGTTGATTATCTAAGTGATAGGCGTATGAGTGAGGAATTGCTAGTGAACGATAAGGTTTTTTCTCATCACTAGTTTCAATAATGAAAGACTTATTGTGATTCATTAAAACTGAATTCAATGAATTGTAATTGATGTCTTGCTTTACTTCATGACTCAAAAAAGGATTAATGTAACCCAAAGCATTATTATAAAATTCTTTTTCCTTGTTTCCCCAATAATATTGGACTCCTAACTTCCAAGTCGGTTTTACTTCTGCGTAAAATTCAGCAAGGTCGAACTCCAAAACCTCATGCAACATCCTTAGCAATTTTGGGGTAGTAGATTCGCCCACCCCAATCACGGGAATTTTAGAAGACTCAATGATGCTTATCCTTTTGTGCGGTACTAACTTAGATAGAGTAAGGGCAGTTAAATAACCCGATGTGCCTCCTCCAACTATTCCTATGCTCTTAAAACTCATTTTCTAATAGGTTAAAAGATTAGGGTCTTTTTCAATTAATTCCAATGAATCTTTGTGTGAAAGTGTGTTTGAAGCAATATTATCCCAGAGCACAGCCTTTTGCTTTAGCATTTTGTTCCTTTCTTTTAAGTAGTGATTATCTATTTTATCTGGATAGATTCCTTGTCCGATAAAAAAAGTGTCAAATCCATTTAGACTAAAAATGCTACTTTCTAATAGATTACCCATGATGTTTTTTTCAACATTCTCTTTTTTCTTGAGCGGGCCATTTTTTTTGTATAGCTCAATAATATCATCGTAACCAGTCAAATCGGTCTCTTGCTGACAAGCGCGCCAAAAAGGACTATCAATTTTCTTGTTAAACTTGAAATGAAGTGCAATAAACCATTTTAAATGATCCCATTTTAAATTAAGTTTTCTGTTTATTTCATTAACCGATGATGGACTTAATACGCCTTTTTTGATATGGTCTAAAAAGTACTTCAGCCCTGCAATAATCATGTGTATTCCGGTAGATTCTAATGGTTCTATAAAGGCAAATGAATTTCCAATTCCCATTACATTTCCAACAATAGCGTTTTCATGTCTACCCGACCTGAATTTAATGAAATTAGGCTTGGTTATGTCCGGATGCTTAGCTTTCAGTTCTTTTAATGCTTCTTCATCAGAGCAAAAGCGAGAACTGTAAACATATCCAATGTGATCGTCTCCATGCATGGGAATATTCCAAAGCCATCCATTTTTCATAGTGGTAGCAGTGGTGTATGGCTTAATAGTATTGTTATTCGGAATGGTTGTACTTATCGCACGATCTGTAAACAGGCTTTTTGAATAATCAATAAATCCTGATTGTAGTGTTTTTTCTAACAACATGGATTTAAAACCAGAACAATCAAAATATAGATCAAAGCTGAATCGGCTGCCATCTTTAGCAATTACAGCCTTAATTTTCCCTTGATCTTTCTCAAAGTTATCAATATCATGATAGTGGTGTTTTACCCCCGCTTCTAAAGCTTTTTTCTTTAAAAAAGCTAAGAAAAGTTTATTGTCTAAATGGTAAGCGTAATCCGGTTTTTTAGCGAGTGCTTCAATCGATTTGGTTTCGCCATTGATTTCGCTGATCAACGATTTTTGTTGATTCATGAGTACCGATTGCAAACAGCTTTTTGTGATATCGTCATGAATGTAGTAAGCACCATAAGGGTCATGCTTTTCAAAAGGATAATTGAAATAGTAATCACCCGGCTTCCCCCATTCAAATCGAATTCCTTGTTTATGAGTAGGTTTTACTGCTTTGTAAAACTCACCGAGGTCAATTTTTAAATCTCTATGCAAAAAATTAACCAACAAGGGGGTCGTGGCTTCACCAACACCAATTGGAGCAACTTGCTTTGATTCAATCAGGCTGACATCAATTTCAGGATAGTAAGTTTTGATTGCGAGTGCACTCAGGTATCCGGCAGTGCCACCACCAATAATACCAATTGTGCGAAGTGAAATTCGATTCGACATGAATGAAACCAAATGAATAAGTTTGAAAAAAATCAAATGTATTAAAATAGGCCTTTACTTAAATTTTAATACGTAAATATGAATAAAGAATTAAGGCACATTATTGCAAGGTTTTATCCGATAGTTTTAGAATAATAGGGAAGTAAATAGATGAGTTCAATTTTTGGTTTTTGGAATTTTAATGGTGAGCCTTTGAGCCAAGAATATGCCTCAAAGATGATGGATAAAATGAACCATTGGGATGCAGACTCTACCAATATTTGGAAGGAGAATACAACGCAATTAGGTCATTTATTGCTTAAGAATTCGCACCAATCTTATTATGAGAAGCAACCTTACTTTGATGTGGAAAAGCAGTTGTGCATTACCGCAGATGCTACATTATACAATCGAGATCAACTCATGGCTAAGCTTGGTCTTGTTGTAGATCTTAAATTACCGGATAGTCAACTAATTTTGTATTCCTACCAAAAATGGGGGAAAGACTGTCCACAACAATTTAACGGTGATTTTGCGTTTGCAATCTGGGATGCTCAAAATCAAGAATTTTTTTGTGCCAGAGATCATCATGGGATTAAACCCTTTTATTACAGCTATGATTCAGGCATGTTTGCCTTTGCTTCTGAAATAAAAGGTTTGCTAGAGTTTCCTACAATTAAAAAGAAAATTAATGGGCAATGGATAGCCGATTATTTGTGTCGAATTTGGCTTGATCGAGAGCATACACTTTATCAAAATATCAAGCGATTAGAGCCAGCCACTGCCATGATTATAAACGCAAATGGAATCACTCAATACTCTTATTGGAAGCTCGATCAGATAAAAGAACTTAAACTCAGTTCAGAATCGGAATACATAGAAGCCTTTCGGGAAGAACTTCGAAAAGCAGTAAGTAGGAGAGTGGATAGTCATTATAATGTGGCAAGCGAGCTAAGTGGTGGTCTGGATTCATCTACGGTTTCTGCTATTGCAAATCAAGAGTTAAAGGGTAAAGGCTTAACAACCTACTCATTTGTTTTGCCTCCGAAAGGTGAATTTCCCAATTTACAAGATGAAAGGGACTGGATTAAAATCATTTGCGAATACACGGGAATAGAGAAATCAAGATTGCTGACCGGTGAAGGACAGGGTCTGTTTAAAGCTTTTGATTGGAATGCAAGGGTGCAAGATGAACCACCAAAAGAAATGAATTGCATGTTTCGGGATATTCTTTATGAAGAGTTAAAAGAAAAAAATACTCGGGTTCTTTTGTCAGGTTTTGGGGGTGATGAGATGGTTTCTCAGCATGTGCCAAATTACTTGAGTGGTTTAATGGAAGCCAAACAATGGGGGAGGCTTTGGAAAGAAGTAAAGGCTATTTCAAAAGAGAAAAATCGATCAACTTTAAGAACTGCATTTGGACTTTTGGTAAAAAGTTTGATAAACCGTGATTCAAGGCGGTTAAATAAGCTCTTAATTAACTATTTCAAGCGGACTGCTCCAGTCCGAGAAAAACTAAAATATAGACCTTTAAAAGATGAACTATACGAAGAGTATAACATTTACAAACGTTTTGAGCAATATCAGGATCTATATATAAGCACAGGAAATTTTATTCAAGACCAAGTTCGAAGAATGCAGCAGAAACATGTGATGTATCGACTAGAATTGTCTAGTATAGCAGCCCTTTCTTATAAGCTAGAATATCGATATCCACTATTAGATGTTTCTTTGATTGAGTTTTACCTCAGTCTTCCTATTCACTTAAAAGCACAAAATGGGAAAGGACGGTATATCTTTAGAAAAGCGATTGAAGCTTACTTACCTCCGTCCATTGTTTGGCGATTTAGTAAAAAGGGATCCTCTAATCCACAACTTGCGGTAAGGGAAAAAATTGATGGAGATCAGCTAGTAGAAAAGCTAAGGTCTATACCTGCCAATCACCCAATTCATCAATATGCTGATTTTTCAAAACGTAAAGAGGTGATTCCTGCTTCATCAAAAGGAAAAAATAGAGTATGGCATAATACCACTACAGATTTTATGAACTTGTTACTAGCAAAGAAAATTGAATCACTAAATTTAAAGAACTAACAACAGCAGCCTTAGAAAATTATTGTTGCAAAAAATTACAGATCGGTTAAAAGAATGACTCTATTTAAATTAAAAGCAAAAAAGGATACGTTTTGGCGGGAATTCTTGGGGCAAACAGAGGATTTTAAAAAACCGTTTTTGCTTAAGAACCAACTTCAGGCTGATTTTGATTACAATGCAGTTTTTAAAAAGTTCTTTTATAAATACAGCACAGATACTAGCTTTCGTGCCAATGTAAAAATTAGGGCTTACATTGAGAATGTTCAAGATGAATCGGCTATAGAAGAAATTCAAAATAATCCCCCAGAAGAAAGTCAATCCATTCATGAATGGGGAGAGGCACTTTTTAAAGGAAAACCTTGGTGTATTATTTTAGATAAGGTGTCTGGCATGATTGACGATATTGTAATTCCAATATCACAATGGATTCAACCATTGGTAAATTCTTTTCCGGCAGGTGAAGTTAAGGTTGATATTAGTCCCTACATTGGTAGATATGGGTTTACGCCCTTTGGTGCTCACATTGATGTTGATGGCATTAAAGTAATTCACTTGCAAATGGGACCCAACGCCAAAGAAATGACCTTGTGGGAGGCTGATAGGTTTAAGCAGCTAAACCAAAGTGATGAAGCTGTTTGCTTTGATTATTTGCCCTATTTATTTCAAGGTAAGACCTATTACATTGAAGCAGGGGATATCTTTCATCTACCAGCAAGCACTTATTACCATGTAGGCAATGCCTCACATTTTTCTTTTGGAATTACGGTAGGAATCAAAAAGGAATCGTCAAAAACCATCTTATCAAAGGCGCTGAAAGAATTTGAAAAAGACCCTACAGACCAAGATAAATCTGATTTAGTTGAATCATATCGTTTTAAATGTAAGAGTAACCTTGGTTTTATGAAAAAGCCAATGTTAAAAAATGCAACTACCGCTGAACTAATGGGAAAAAAGGTTACACTTAATTTACCATTTAAAATAATAATCAGAGAAAAGAACAATTATCATTTACTGTATGTAAGAGGTAGGGTGCTAAAAATGGAATCTAAAAATGAAGTATTGAAACTCATACAGAAATTAAATCAAAATCAAACCATCCACTTGTCTCCCGAGTTTTGTGAAAAAAATGATGTGACGTTTAATTCTTTGCTTGAACTTATTTGTAAACTTTATAATTATGGAGCGCTTTTAATTGAAGATTAAAATTGTTTGATTCTCTACTTTACACTTTAAGAACTATACTTTTAACCTTTTAATCCTACAATATAATTGACAAATCATAAGCGATACTATTACCAGGTTTTTGGTTGGAATATTGCATCAGAAATAGAGCTACAAGAGCTGTGGCATGGGGATGAAACAAAAGCTGCTGATATTGTTATCAAGGAGAATTCTTTACCGCATAATTTGGAAGGTGCGGTTAAAAAAGGAATCGGATTTCAAATAAAGCCGGGTCATTATTTTCTGCATATAGAAGATGTTGCTAAGTATCATGTAATTGAGGGCAAAGAAATACATATTGATCAGTATTCAGGTGCAAATCTAAATGAGATCAAGGTTTATCTTTATGCTTCAGTATTCGGAGGATTATGTCATTTAAGAAATGTGCTTCCCATGCATGCAGGCGCAATAATGCATCAAAATAATAGCTATTTATTTACCGGAAATACAGGCGCCGGTAAGTCGACCACAGTGGCAAAGTTGCAACAAAAAGGCTATACGGTATTAACTGATGATCTAGCACCAATAAGGTTTAATTCTAGTGGGTTAGCCACTATCTCGCAAGGCATATCTAGAATCAAACTATGGGAAGATGCTTTAGAAAGAATCAATATTCCATATTCTGAAGAGGATCAAATAAGAACTGAGATAAAAAAGTACCATACACCAATTGAGAAGTGCTTGGGCGGAAGCAACTTTCCGGTAAGGGTAATCTTTGTTCTTGAGCCCTACAGTAAGGCCGAATTGACTTTCAGAGAGTTGATGGGTAAAGAAAAGGCAATTACCATCGCGAAACATATTTATAGGACTCAGTTGATTGGAGCTTTAGGTCTTAAAGAGGCTCATTTCGAAAAAGTATCTCATCTACTACAACAGGTCCGTGTTATAAAAATTAGTCAACCGCGTAAGGTTAATAAGTTAGACGAGTTTATAGAACGAATCGAAGAAGAATACATTAAAAGTTGAAAAATCTAATCTGGTTAGCTTCCTATCCTAAATCAGGAAATACCTGGTTAAGAGCCTTTTTGTCAAACTTGACCTATGAAACCAATGAACCGGTGAACATCAATAAAATGACCCCAAAGTATAGGGCGAATGATAAGATGTTAATCGAAAAATTCACAAACTTAGAACCATCTGAATTGACTGAAATCGAACTATTTAATCTTCGACCAAAGGTTTATGCTGAGCTTTCAAAGGTTTCACCCAACTATCCGTTTATCAAAATACACGATGCCTACCAAAAAACCGTGAAGGGTGATTTTATTATTCCTACAGCACAAACCCATGCCGTAATTTACATCGTAAGAAATCCCATTGATATTGTAGGCTCGTTGGCGCATCATCAGAACATAAGTTACGATGAAACCATTAAGTTCATGGCCAATGATAAGGCTACAATCAACCAAAATAGTACTTATTATCATCGATTAGCTCCTGAGTTATTACTTTCTTGGTCCAATCACGTGAAAAGCTGGATGAATTCAGGCTTAAACTTATTGCTGATCAAGTATGAAGACATGCATCATAAACCTGTAAAGACATTTACAAAAATTGTCGAATTCTTAGGCTTTGATTATTCAGAAAATCAAATTAAAAGAGCGATTGATTTTAGTGATTTTAAAGTGTTAAAAAATCAAGAACAACAAACAGGCTTTATTGATAAAAACATGAATTCGCCCAATTTCTTTCGAAAAGGGCAAGTAAATAGTGGAATTAAGGAATTAAGCCAAAAGCAAATAGAGGAGGTGAGACGAGATCACCACATTATGATGGAACAAATGGGATATTTGTAATTCCAAGAACAGATAAACACTTAAGGTAGCTTAAAAACAAGGGCTTTTACTAAGCATGATTATTTCTCACCAACATAAATTTGTCTTTATTGCTGTTCCCAAAACAGCCACTCATGCAATTCGATTTGCACTTCGTTCAAAATTAGCTTCCAGTGATTGGGAACAAGTTGAACTCTTTCACCATAGTAGGATTCCGTTTGATTCTTTTAAGCATGTAAAGCATGGTCACCAGACAGCTAGAGAAGCTAATGAAACTATATCAGCAAAAAAATGGGATTCTTACTTAAAGTTTGCATTTGTTAGAAATCCATACGATCGGTTTATTTCTGCAGCCTTGTTTAAACATAAAAAACGAAATGATTTTAGCCATCACCATACCACAGCTAAATTGAAGTTATTGGTAAATAGCTTTGCTCATAAATGTGATTTAATTTATCGTCCTCAAAGCCATTTTGTTTGCAATGAAAAAGGGGAGTCTATGCTTGATATTGTAGCCCCTTATGAAGATTTGCAAAAGTCCTTCAATCAGATTTGCCGGAAAATAGGAGTAGAGCCGCTGCAGTTGGAAATTAGGAACAGGAATCATCATGCTACTTATACTAGCTATTATGACGATGAGTTAAAAGAGATGGTGTACGATTTTTATAAAGAAGACTTTGTCAACTATAATTATCAGAAATAAATTGGCTGGTACTTTTTCAAAAGGTTTTAGAAGATAGCTAGTAGAATTTTCCGTTGAATTAAGACTCTTCATATAACAAAGAAGCGAAATAGAACCGGCTGAATACCTTGCCGGAAAGTTGAAGCAAGTCAAGAAAAATTAGGGTAGGTCGTTGTTAGAAAACATTTCACTGCTAAAGTAAATCTTTTCAAAATCATCATCCTTATCAAAGCTTCATTCAAAACCTAATGACTACAATGATTTCTTCCCCACAGGTAATACAAATAAGGATAAAATGATTTTCTTAAAAAGTAGTTTCAGAAGTTAGAAGGATTGCTAAAAGCATGAACTTTAGTGTTTTAAATTGAATAATGAAGTTTAATTAACGAATCGCTCTTTAGGGCTACTAATGCCAAAGATTAGATACTTTTGTTTGAAACTTTAAAATAGGATTAGCTATGTTAGATGCGGAAGCAACAATTAAAAAGTCAACTGATATTTTGGCCAGTGAAGTTGATGGTGAAGTAGTGATGATGAGTATCGATCAAGGTAAGTACTTTGGCTTAGATCATATTGGAGGGGATGTTTGGAACAAATTGGAAGAAGCAACCACTATTGCCTTAATCTGCCAAGAATTAAAGAAAGAATACAAGGCAGATTACGAAACCATTGAAAAAGATGTTCGAGCCTTTGTGGAAGATCTTCTAAAACACAATATTGTTGAAATTGTAGATTAATTTTCTTTCCTAGAAATCTCAAGGTTTCAGTGCTAATTGACTTTCTATAAAATCCGCTACATTTACCGCCTGAATTAAAATTCTTCATGAGTATACACACAAGCAAGATCAAGCCGGTTTTATTCTTCCTTTGTCTCTTATGGCTTAGCTCATGCATCCCTACTAAAAAGGTGGTGTATTTAGAGAACTTCGATGGCGAAGAAATGTAAAAAAGGATATGTATTACAAAATTCAAAAACGAAAATTCTAATGCATCACACTTAAGGTCCTTCAATATTGTACTTCAATAAATATAGAGGGTAATAATTCTTAATTATAGGTTATTGGAGTAAATCGTATTCTTAAGTACAACTTTACTAATGCGAATTAAACCATTACCACATTTTTTCAAATCTAGAAGTATCTATATTCTTAGCTTCGTTCTTCCAAAGTGAATCCTTTTTGTTCTTTTTATTCAAAGTATCTTCCTTTCGAATAAGTCTGCTTATGAAGGCCACAGGGGTTAAAATGAAGTAAAACAAAAGCGCCAAAAGGATTTTTGGCATGATGTAAGAAATTGGCTTAGTTATGCTCATCCAAAGCCTTTCAATTAAGGCACCTAAAGGTTTCCATATAAAACCTAAAAGCAGAAGAAAGGAGAAAATGGAGACAAATACCCAGGAACGGAGGTAGAACTGAATGATCAGACAAACAATCAGCACGGAAATCAGGCTAGCAGTTCGATTATTCAGTTTAGGAAATTCCACTAGAAAAGGGTGTAAATAAAGGGAGCAAAGGCACTACCTCCCCCAAAGACGATAAGTACCCCAAGCAGAAGAAGCACGAGAATTACAGGTGTTAACCAGTACTTTTTTCGTTCTTTCATAAACCCCCATAAATCACTTAAAAACTCCATAGGTCAAAGCTAATCTTTTTTGAAACTGATGTTTGAGAAGCGTTCCTTTAATTCTTTGGTTTGATCAGATTTTTGAATCAAAAAATTTCCCAATATTAAATAATCTATATTGGTTCTCATAAAACAACTCAAGGCATCTTCAGGACTGCACACCATAGGCTCGCCTCTTACATTAAAGCTCGTATTGATTAAAACGCTGCATTGAGTTAATTCTTTAAACTCTAACAATAAGTCATATAACTTTGGGTTTTGATCCTTATTTACTGTTTGAACCCTGGCGGAATAATCTAAGTGAGTTACCGCAGGAATACTGCTCCTTTTTTGACTTATTTGTTGCAAAGGCTTTTGTAAGTTCTTTTCACTACTCTTTTTAAGTCTTACCGATTTTGCAAGTGGGTAAGTAAAGAGCATAAAAGGGGAGGGACGATCTAGATTAAAGTACTTAGCAGCGTCCTCTTCAATTACAACCGGAGCGAAAGGCCTGAATCCTTCTCTAAATTTAACCTTAAGATTGAGTTTTGATTGCATGTCAACGGCCCGAGGGTCGGCTAAAATACTTCGATTACCCAAAGCTCTTGGCCCAAATTCCATGCGCCCTTGAAACCACCCAACAATTTTTCCATCTGCTAAATATTGAGCACTAAGCTTGGATAGTTGTGAGAACTCTTCATAATAAGTGGCCTTGACATTATGCTTTTTTAGAAGCATACCAATCTCCTCGCTTGTATATTCAGGACCTAAATAAGGTTGGTAATCCAGAGCTATTTTTCTTGCTTCCTTAAAATGCAAATGGTTTATAGCTAATGCTGCACCAATGGCACCACCTGCATCACCTGCCGCCGGCTGAATAAAGATGTTTTCAAAGGTGTTTGAATTTAGCAATTCTCCATTTGAAACACAATTTAAAGCTACTCCTCCGGCTAAACAAATGTTTTCCGAATCAGTTAACTGTTTAGCATGCTTAGCCATTTTTAACACAATTTCTTCAGTAACCGATTGTATAGCCCAAGCAAGGTTACAATGTTGGCTATTAATTGACGACTCAGCTCTGCGGTGTTTTAAGCCAAAAAGCAGCTCCCATTTCTTAGTGTGAATCATTTTTAAGCCTGTGGTGTATTTGAAATAGGAAAGGTTTAACCAAATGGATCCATCAGCTTTGATATGCACCAAATTCTCTTTGATTAGTTGTCTAAAATGTTGGGTTTCTTTTGCATTCTTATCGCCATAAGGAGCCAAACCCATCAACTTGTATTCCCCGGAGTTTACTTTGAATCCTAAGAAATAAGTAAAAGCACTATATAAAAGTCCGAGGGAGTGCGGAAAATCGATGCTATGTATCTTTTGTAGTTGGTTTTGTTTACCTATAAAAATGCTAGCTGTATTCCATTCACCAACCCCATCAATGCAGAGAACAGCAGATTTTTCAAAAGGAGAAGGGTAAAAGGAACTAGCTGCGTGGGAAAGGTGGTGCTCTGAAAAAAGTAGTTTAAGTCGTTTTTGATCGTAAGCCCCTATTTCCGCTAGTCCTTTTCTAATCTTATGCTTAAGGAACAATTTTTCTCCCAACCATACAGGCATGGATCTTAAAAAAGAAAGCAGACCCTTTGGGGCAAAGGCATAATATGTTTCTAGCAAGCGCTCAAATTTGAGTAATGGTTTTTCATAAAATACCACAGCATCTAGGTCATTCAATGACAATTGATTCTTTGAAAGACAATATTGAATGGCTTCAATAGGAAATTCTGCACAATGTTTTTTTCGATTGAATCGCTCTTCTTGTGCTGCGGTTATTACTTCTCCATTTATTACAATAGCTGCAGCGGCATCATGATAAAAAGCAGAAATACCTAGAATTTTCTTCAACTTGTAAGGTGCAATTAAAAAAATCTGAATGATAAGATTAAAGCCTATTAGGTTCTATCTTTGAACGAAAGTATTGAGTTTATTTTAATCAATTACTATTGGACCCCTTTAACTTAATCAGGTTTTAGAATTTCCGCTACTTTTACTTTTCAATTTATTTTAATGAGACTTCACTTGAATAAAGCAATTCCAATTGCAGTACTTTTTTGCCTGGCTCTGGTAACATCTTGTATCCCAACTAAAAAGGTGGTGTATTTAGAGAACTTCGATGGCGAAGAAATGGAGCAATATGAAGCGCAGAATTGGGAATACAAAATTCAGCCAGGAGATCGCTTTTACATTAAAGTTCAAGATCCCATGAAAGGCCTGAAATTGGGGACTAACGAAGTTAGCATTGAAGACTCAAAAGGCTCTACACAGAACTTAATTCAACAAACTCCCTCTGTTCACGATTATCAAGTACAAGATAATGGCAAAATTATTCTTCCTGTGATTGGCGAAGTAGAAGCCGCAAATAAAACAAGAAATGAATTTCATCAAGAAATAGTTGAAAGCTGCAAAGGATTTATTTCCAACCCCACAGTTAAGGTATACATGACTAATTACAATGTCACTTTATTGGGTGAGTTTAATACGCCTGGCTTTTATCAACTGATTACCAATCAGCCTACCTTTTTTGATGCCGTGGGCTTAGGCAATGATTTAACAGACTTTGCTGACCGTAAGCGTGTAAAGTTGATTCGTAAAATAGATGGGAAAGTAAAGGTCTATTACCTCGATGTGACGGACCCAGCTTTTGTTAATTCCCCTTATTATTATGTTCAGCCTAATGATGTGATCCATGTGATGCCTTTAAAAGTGAAGAAATTTAGCAGTGATAATGCGTTGCCACTATTGCTCTCGGGTTTAACCGTAATTGTAACTTTAGCGAATATCCTTTCGAGGTAGAAATTGACGATAATGGGAAATGAAGAGCTAAACATTCAAGAGGAGAACGAAAGGGAGATATCGAGCATTAAAAATGCCTTGAATCGCTATGCCAAAAAGTGGCCTTGGTTTTTGATAGGTGTAATTGTTTTATTTGCGTTGGCCTTTTTGCTCTTGCGTTTCAAACCGAATGTATATCAAGTAGAAACAACGGTTAAAGTAAAGGGTAACAACCAACCGACAGACCCAAACGATTTACTTTTTGGACGTGCCTACCGTATGCCCTTTGGTAAGAATCATGATGAGGCCATGGTGATGCAGTCTTTTCCTTTGATCAAGTCAACGGTAGAGAAGCTAAAGCTAAATGTAACTTACAAACAAGAAAGCAGCTTAGGAAGCCGAGAAATCTACCTTCAAAAACCTTTTGAGCTTAATTATGATCTTCAAAACCAATTAGAGAATTACAGTTACTCCTTTAAGGTTGAGTGCCTTTCATCAGAGACATTTAAGCTAAGCATTAACGACGAAGAGGTAGAGGGGGAGTACGGTTTTGGACAGCGTATTAGTTTTAATGGAAGCAATTTTAGCTTGTATAAAGATGAAAGTGCTCTTGAGCTTCAGGATAGAACCTATTATATACACTTAACTTCACCAGCTCAAGCTACCTACCAATATAAAAATCTTATAGAAGTAGAGGAATCGGAGACTATGAGCAGTTTGATAACGCTTAAAATGAGCTCATCAGTTCCTGAGAAAGCCAAGGATTTCCTAAATACTTTGATTGAAGAGTATGTAGTACAAAGTTTAGCAGAAAAGAACGAAGTGGCAGATAATACCATTGACTTCATTGACAATCAATTAAAATTAATTTCAGATTCCTTAAACAGTAGGGAAGCGAGTTTAGAAAACTTTAAGTCCACAAGTGAGATCTCTGACGTGAGTATAGAAGCTCAAATGCTAATGGACCGCTACAATGAAATCGAAACCCAAAAAGCTCAACATCAAGTGATGGAAGAGTACTATGAGTACTTGAGAAAGAACCTAAAGAAGAACGAAGAAGAAGAGCTTCAAAAGCTAGTTGCTCCTTCTGCTTTTGGAATTGATGACGATGTGATCAACCAATTGGTAGCAGAACTGATCAATCTAAACCTGAGCAAGCAAAGTATGCTCAATCAAGGGAATGATCAAAATCCCTTGGTCGATCAAATTGACAAGCGAATGCAAGATGTGGTAAAAGCCATTCGTGAAAGCATAGAGGAATTGTCACAAGCCAATGAGATTATTTTGGCCAACTTAAATAAGCGGTCTAATAAGTTAAGTGAAAGCGCTAAGAAATTACCTAGTTCAGAGCGGCAGCTAGTAAGCCTGAATCGACTACTGCAGCTGAATGAGAACATTTATTTGTTCTTGATGGAAAAACGATCCAATGCCGCTATTCAACGTTCTTCTAATACCCCTGATTGCAAGATTATTGAGCCCGCGCGACTGAGCCGCTTAGCTCCGGTAGCTCCCAACCGACGATTAACCTATATGATTTCTATTTTGCTGGGGCTATTTATACCCGGCATTATATTAGTGCTACGCGACTTTTTGAACGATACCATACGCACCAAAGATGAATTAAGCAGTAGCACCAACATTCCCATTTTAGGAACTCTGCCCCAAGCTAAAGTAAATGGTAATAAATTGGTTATCAAGGAGCGTCCAAAGTCTGCCATTTCAGAGTCATTCCGATTATTGAGAGCCAATCTTTCCTTCTTTCAGCACAATCAATTTCCCTATGTAGTGCTGATTTCTTCTTCAGTGCCTAAAGAAGGCAAAACTTTTACGGCAATCAATTTGGCAAGTGTGATGGCGGCTAGCGGTAAAAAGACCGTATTGCTTGGATTTGATTTACGCAAACCCCAAATTCACAACTACCTTAATGTTGAGAATGGCAAGGGATTAAGCAATTACTTAAGTGGAAATGCTGAGATCAATGAGATTGTGAACTCTTCTGAGTTGGATAATTTATACTACATCACTTCAGGTCCCAATCCACCGAACCCTTCAGAGTTGATTATGGTTGAGCGAACTGAAGCCTTAATCGCAAAGCTTAAAGAAGAGTTTGATTATATAATCATCGATTCTCCACCGGTAGGTTTAGTGACAGATGCCTTGATCTTAAAGAAGTGGGCAGACCTAACGCTTTTTATCTGTCGACAAGATTATACCAAGCGCGAGTTTATCGCGAACTTGAACGAGATCTACCGAAAAGATGAGAAGAAGAACATAAGCTTGATCTATAACTTTAGTTCTCGGAAGAAAGGCTATGCCTATGGTTATTATGAAGAGGATAAGAATCAGAAGTGGCCTAGTCTTAAGAAAGACACTTAAGAATTAAGCTGCTATCTCCTTTTGAAAAGATTCATAAAATATTTTGATGGTCAAACCAAGCTCTTAATTAAGAACAGCTCTTGGGTATTAGGAGGAAACCTCTTCCGCGCCGTAATGATGTTCGTGAAAAGCATCGTAATCTCTCGCGGACTAGGGGTAGAGCTCTTTGGGGTTTTTAATTTAATTGCTGCCTTCGCCATCTTGATTCATCAGTTCTTGCAGTTCACCCTAGGATCAGTAATTATTAAGTTTGGAGCTGACTTTCTAGGACAAAATAAGCAAGCGAAATTTCAAGCCTTTTTAAAAGCCATGGTAGGAACTTCATTGGTTTTAGGATTTATATCTAATCTTATCATTATTGGGGCAACATTTTTATTTTACGATGTCTTTTTTGATCGTCCTAACCTTCAACTTTACATCATTCTATTTGGATTAGTTAGTTCTACAGCTTTTATCGATGTGCCCAGCATTGGCCTATTGCGGCTCTTTTATAAATTCAAACAGAGGTCCATTATCGATATTATTAAAGTTGCTCTGGAATTAGCAGTAGTAGCAATCGTACTTTATCTTTATCCTAAAAATTTCAAATATTTCTTTATTGCTTTAGTAGGAGTAAGGCTAGTAGGAAGTATTATTTTTAACACTTCGGCTTGGTTCATCCTATCCACTCAAATTGGTCAATTTTGGAAAGCCAAGGTCACTGCCATACAGTCGGAAAAGAGTGAGATCATCAATTTTACTTTGTCGAATACCGGCAGTCGCATTTTAAAAAATCTCTCCAATAATGGAGATGTGTTACTCTTAGGGGCTTTAAGTGGACCTTCTGCCGTGGCCTTTTACAACATAGCAAAGAAGTTGGCGCAAACCATTCTCATTTTGGTAGATCCCATTGCGAACACCTTATTCCCGCAATTATCTCACCTAATTAGTCAACGTAAGTTTGGAGAAATTCAACTCATGATCTCAAAGGTTTCAAAACTATTGGTTGTACCTCTAATCTTGATTATGGGAGGACTCTATCTTTTCCGAGTAGATGTCATTCAGTTGACCTATGGAAGTGACTTCCTACCTGCTGCCAAGCCTTTTATTTACTTGGCTGCTAATGCCATTTTATCAGCCCTTTTGTTTTGGAATTTGCCTATGATACTCAGCATGGGGTTGGTTCAATTTAGGTTTTGGACAGAGGCAGTTTTCCTTCTCTTAGGTGTTGTTCTTGCGTATTTAACTGTACCAAGCATGGGAGCTAGTGGAGTTGCTTTAGGCCTTCTGGTAACAAGTGGAGGGGCGCAGACTATTTTTGCTATTACAACCTACACAAAATCAAGTAAGGAGGCAAAGCATGCAACTTAAAGCACAATCAGCATGGCATACTGCACTAATCCGATTGATCAATCGTGGAGGTTTGAGTAAAGCAGATCTGATCAACTCCCTATTCAAGCAGAAAGCTGTTTTTCGAAAGCAAGCAAAACACTTATATATTTCCAAAGACTTGCAAGCGACTATTGTCGTTCAACAAACTAAAGACATTGAAGTTCCATTCTATCAAGGAGATAATGAATGGGTAAAAAAGTTAATAGCTTGGCTAAATCAAATTGATGTAGAACCTTACTTAGAAGGAGCTTATCTTCACGGTAGTTTGGCTAATGATGAAGAAATTAACTACAGCGATTTTGATGCCTTGGTAATCCTAAATGAAAAGGCTTTTGAATCCCCCGAAACCTTAGCGAAAGTCTGTCAAAATTTAAATCAACTTTCTAAGCTCTTTTATCAATACGACCCTTTGCAGCATCATGGCTGGTTTGTCATGACTAAAGAAATGCTAAATGACTATCCAATTACCTATTTTCCACCGGAGCTATTTTCTGTGAGTAAATCTTTATTACCGGATAAAGGAATGCAGTTGAAATTGGCCTACAATGATCCCTCAAAAGCAGAATATGCCCAGGCTTTTTGGGTGATGAAGAAGTCGTTGAAACGGCATTTGAGTCAAGAGCTTTCAGCTTTCAATGTATACCAATTAAAGAGTGTGATCAGTCAATTTATGCTTTTACCTGCCTTGTTTTTACAAGCAAAAAATCAAACGGCTATCGACAAAAAACAAAGTTTTTTAGAAGCGCCTAAGTATTTTTCGGAAGCAGAATGGGAGGTGATGGATAAAGTTTCGGGCCTACGGTCCCAATGGGATTATTCCTTAAATTTTTGGCAAAAATTTTGGCTTTGTCATGGGAATTATTCTTTTCGAAAGTGGGGTAGAAGGTATGCCCCAATGCCTAAAGGACAAATAAAGAAAATAGTTGAGGAAATTTCATATTTGGAAATGCTTAAGCTGATTGAACGGATGGAAGAGAAACTTAAAATTGAAGAAAAGTGAGTCTACAGTATCTCAGTGTTCCCCGCTATTTAGAGCCAAAGGCCTATGAAAATTCCGTAGAACGAATGCTAGAATTACTCACTCGCGAAGAAGCCATAAAGGCCATCTACAGAATGGGTAATGTGAATCATCCGGGTATTTCAGATCTAGATTTAATTGTGGTGTTTGAAAATGAAGCCGAATGCTTGCTAGACCCAACTCAACATTACACAGAAACGGATCGCTATATCTTTACTCATAGCTTAGCCGGGGCCTCAGAGTCCTTTTTTCAACGAACTAATCCGTATACTTTTTGGGATAATTTAAATTGCATTTGGGGCAATGAAGTGAAAGATTTGGTAGAAGTTGATGCTTCGCAAATCATTCAAATTAAAAGACAAACAGCTTTAGAATTTCTTTTCAAGAACTACATTGAAATTAGTATTCAGCGAGCTTATGGCGTAATTAAACTCCGTTCCATCTTGCAAGAAATAAAAGCCATTCGATACGATTTGGCTTTTCTGAATATTACAGAAGGCCCACTTTTTGATGCTGTTCAAGAGTTTTTAGAAATGCTCGATAATTGGTTTGAAAACCCTTTTAACGCAAAGGAGTTTGAGAATTGGTTGAGCGAATATCGTCATATTTTAGAATCAACTTTGATAGAATTAGCTAGCAACAAGCAATTTATGTTTCTTCCTGAGATGGAATCTTATGGCTACGGCAAGAATGTTCGCATTAAAAAAGGGGATAAACTTAGTTGCCTATTGAATGGTTTAAGTCTTCCTAAAACACTTTTAAAAAGAAGTAAAAAATGGTATAATCTTAACCTTCGCTTTAACCATTTTGACTGTCAACTTCCTTTTAATCACCAAGATCAAGATAATTTATTCAAACATCGTATACAGGAATTACAAGCGTATAAGCATTACAACCGAAAGAAATTGCCTCATTTTGATGCCATGTTCTCTTCTTTTGCCAATCAAATCATTTAAAGGCTTTATTTGTGAGTTATAGATTGAATATTTTTGGAGAATGTATGCTAATTCGATTAAGGGGGTAGGTAATGTGCGGTATCAATGGCATCTATAATGTAAGTTCACAAGTGTTACAAGAACCCAAGCAGCTTGTGTCTAAGATGAATGCTCAGATTGCACATCGTGGTCCGGATGATGAAGGATATTGGAGTAATCGAGAGCATAATTTGCATTTTGGCCACCAAAGGTTGAGCATCCTTGATTTATCAGCCTCAGGTCACCAACCGATGCAATTCAAGCAAGGAGAGGATTGTTTGGTTTACAATGGAGAAATCTATAATTACCGTGAATTGATAATTTCGGAAGGACTGACAGAGCTTTCTTCCAAAACCGATACCGAAGTCTTACTTCATTTGTTGAAAAAGCAAGGTTTGCAGGCTTTGAATAAGCTCAATGGAATGTTTGCCTTTGCTTATTGGGATGCGACGGAACAACAATTACTCCTTGCTAGAGATCGTGCCGGACAAAAGCCCTTGTATTACACCAAGCATGGGGGACACTTTGCTTTTGCCTCAGAGCTCAAGAGTTTACTGACTTTACCTTGGGTAAAAAAAGAGTTAGATGAAAAAGCCTTTTATGACTTTTTGACCTTCAATCAATTAAGTGCTCCAAGCAGTATGTTTAAAGACATCTATAAACTTCCCCCGGCTTGTTCTATGGTAGTTTCAACTTCAGGAGAAGTTCAACTTAATGAGTATTGGCAACCGGCAAATCAAACTCAAAATTTTGAGGAGGAGGAACTAGAAAAGCAGTTATTAGAAAGTCTCCAAGATTCGGTAAGCTTAAGAATGCGAAGTGATGTTCCGGTGGGCGCATTTTTAAGTGGGGGAGTTGATTCTAGTGCCATTGTAGGTTTGATGAGCCAATTTACCAATCAAGCCGTTTCTACCTTTTCAATTGGTTTTAAAGGCCAAGCTGCTTACGATGAACAAACCTATGCAGAAAGTATTGCCAAGCGATTTTCGACCCAACACATAGTTAAAGAAATCGAACCTCAAGATTTTAAGGATTTACTACCTAAAATGGTGGATATTTTTGATGAGCCTCTAGCAGACACCACTTGTATTCCCATTTACTTTTTATCTCAACTCGCGGCTGAAAAAGGAAACAAAGTAATCTTGACCGGAGACGGCGCGGATGAATTGTGGGGTGGTTACCGAAATTGGCAAAAGTATTTAAAGTGGAAGCCCTATTTTGATGCTTATGGGAAGTTGCCGTCACCCTTGAAACAGTTGACAGCAAAAGCTTATGGAGTTAAAAAATCCGGCAATCCCATTCATGAAATGCTCGAACGCTCAGCATTGGGACAAGATTTTTATTGGAGCAGCGCCAGTGGCTTTAAAGAGAATTCAAAAAAACAATTCTTAGCCGATGCTTTCGTTGAGCGGAATAAGACAGCGGATTCATATCAGAGTGTTTTAGCTCTAAAGCAGCAGTATAATCAATGGAATGGAAATGACCATCAAGACTTTCTGCATTATCTTTCCTATACCGGCTTAAAGGACAAGATTCCCAATTTGTTTTTGTATCGACTAGATAAGTTAAACATGATGCATTCCATTGAAGGTCGAGCGCCTTTTTTAGACTTTCGTTTAATCGATTTGGCCTTTCAAACGCCTTCTGCTTTGAAAATGAAAAATCAAGAACCGAAGTACATTTTGAAAAAGAGTTTAGAAAGCTTATTACCGAAAGACATTCTTTATCGACCTAAAATGGGATTTTGTGTTCCTTTGCGAGAATGGGGCAATGAAATCATGTTAGACTATTTGGAACAAGAGGCAAAAAGTTTCTGTAAGGATTTCGATTTACTTGAGTATTCCAAGATTCAACATTTGATTAGCAAGGCAAAAAAGGGGAGTCAAGATTATACCAAGCAGTTGTGGACATTTTATTTTCTATTGAATTGGTTTAAACGTTGGATGATCTAATGGAAAAAGTAGTCATTGTTACCAATATCCCTAATCACTATCGGATTCCCCTGTTTAATCAGCTTAACTTATTGTTGTTAGAAGAGAGAATAAAACTAACTGTGATTTTTGGTGCCGCAGGATATGCTTTCAGAAAGAATAAGGTAGAACTAGAAACTTGTGAATTCAACTATAAAGTATTAGAAAAAAGTGGGGGGGACAACGGAAATATCACATACCTAGGTCTTACTGATTGTTTAAAAATAGAGGATCCGGATTTAATTGTAGTATCAGGATTTAACAAAGCTACACTGAAGACGATGTTTCATAGTTTCATAACTAAAATACCCTATTTCATTTGGAGTGGTTCTGTTGAAATTGGCAATAGAAAAACTTCATTTCTAAAAAAGCTATATAGAAGAGTTGTGATTAATTATGCAAAAGGGTTTATCGCCTATGGTAGCATGGCAAAGCAATATATGCATGAACTAGGCGCTCCTCTTGATCGAGTTTATGCAATAGGTAATTCCGTTGATGCTGCTAAAATTTCAGCGATGGTGGAGAAAGAAAGAGAGGTAAGTCTAGTTAGACGCCTGCTTTACTTAGGTTATTTAACTCCCCTGAAAAACCTTTTTCCTTTACTTAAAGTAATAGATGAATTGAGAAAGGTCAGAACCGATTTTATTTTTGATGTAGTTGGCGATGGAGAAAGCAGAAAAGAACTTGAATTAGAAGTTCAAAAGAAGGGGCTGGAAGATTTGATTAAGTTTCATGGCTTTAAGCAGCGAGATGAAGTGCCTAAGTATTACGCGAAAGCAGATGTATTTCTTTTTCAAACTGAAGCTGATATTTGGGGCTTAGTGCTAAATGAAGCCATGAGCGCTGCCATACCTACTTTAGTGTCCAAAAGGGCAGGTGCTGCAGTTGATTTGATTATTGAGGGTGAAACTGGTTTCGTGGTTGACTTTCATAATACTGAAGAGGTTGCAAAAAAAATAAATTGGATCTTGAATCATCCTAAAGAAGCAAAGAGAATAGGTGAAAAAGCAGCTCAGTTTATTGAAAAAGAATATTCAATTGGGGTTGTTGCGAGTCGTTTTAAAGAAGCCATTGTTAGATGAGTTTTGCAACTTGGAAAATATGGTTGAAAACATTACCCCTAGCCATGAAATGGCTGGTGTTGCTGATCTTATTCCGCCCTCTGATTGATGTTTTTTATTTCCTCAAAGAGATTTCTCCGGTCATTTCTCCCTTATACATCGTAGGGGTTTTAAGTCCGGTTTTCATTCTACTAAGTTTACTATCTAAAGGCTTACCTATAAAGTTCAAATCCATAGTGTCAGATTTTAACTTCTGGGTATGGGGAGGGTTGTCCTTATTTAATATTGTGTTGATTTTATTTATAGATTTCAGCTTAGACACTTTTGGGGATGTTCTCAAGTATATTACACCGATACTGCTCTTCATTTATTTTAGGCGATTCATCAATTCTAAAAGGCAGTTAAACGGAGTATTGACTACATTTTTAATTTCTGCGATAGTTCCTGCCATAATTTTAACTTACGAACTTATTTTTGGTCCCATAAGCACTCAAGAGTTATCTGCCAATAGAGGTGGAGGTCTCCGCTATCAAGGAGGTTATGCAGATGTGATGAATTATGCGATCTATGCAACTGGATCGCTCTTAATTCAGGCTTATTTTTTCATACAAGCTGGGAGAAAAAAGAAAAGACGTGTTTTTCGTTTGCTCTTCGTTTTTATCTACGCCACTGCCACCTTAATTGCCATCAAGCAAACGGCTTCTTGGGGAGTATTGTTAGCCATTGTCTTTCTCTTTTTCATTTTTAATTTAGGTAGTCGAAAGGGCTTTTTAGTATTGCTGGTTTCAATGCCCTTGCTTGTGTTTTTAGGAACAAGAGTTTACAACAAGACTGTTGAACCCCTGATTGAAAGAGAAATTCAAGTAATAGAAGGAGATGCAGATGTAGATCGGTCATTTAATGGAAGAATGAGTCGTTGGAAGAAGTACTTTCAGGTATGGGAAGAAATGCCCATCTATAGTAATTTATTTGGGGTGATTACTTCAGATCAAGAAGAAGCTAGAACCATGGTTGGAGGAGGCATGCACAGTGATTATGTCAGAATGCTATTTCTAACTGGAATCATAGGCTTATTGTTTTATTTACTATTCTTGGTCTATTTAATTCGAAAGTCCTTTCGTATGACAAGCCCTGAGCGATTCCTAACTATAGCAGCTATAACCTGCTTATTAATGTATTCTGTTTCTACCTGCCCTTTAACCTATTCGTTTTTCACTTACCTTATTTTTCCCATTATGGCCTATGCTTCTCTGCCTAAATACATTTTAAAAAAGGAAAATGACTAAGCCAAAAGTGTTGATCATTGGTAAATTACCACCCCCATATTATGGTCCTGCCATTGCTACCGAAATAATTTTACAATCAAGCTTAAGTGATTCCTTTCAATTAATTCATTTAAATAATACAGTAAATAAAAGTGTGGCAGATTTTGGAAGCCTTAGCCTGAAAAAGCTTTGGATGAATATCAAAATCTATTTTAAACTTTTTGGACTCTTAGCGAAACACCGACCTGAACTTTGTTTACTTCCTTTTAGCCAATCAATTGGCGGCTTCTTTAAAGACTCAATCTTTATATTGCTTGCTTCAGCTTTTGGTGCCAAAGTGGTTTTACAGTTAAGAGGGAGTAATTTTCGCAACATTGTTGAAGGGGCACATCCACTTATAAGAAGCTACATTCGTTTTTGTTTTAATCGAACCAAAGCGATGATCGTGCTGGGTGAGAACCTAAGATATTTGTTTGAAGGTTATTATTCTCCAGAGCAAATTTTTGTGGTGCCGAATGGCTGTGATCTTGAAATTCCTAATATCCCAAATCGAACGGAAAAAGTAAAGTTGCTATATTTTGCTAATTTCCATCAAGCTAAAGGCATTGGGGAGGTGGTAGGGGCGGTCTCTTTATTAAAAAAAGCAGGTGTCACGAATTTCCAACTCAATGCAGTCGGCGCCTGGAACGATAGCTCTTTTGAAAAAAAAACTAAAGAATTAGTAGAGCACGAAAAATTACCGGTTACCTTTCATTCACCACTTTCAGGAGAAGCGAAGTGGAGATTTTTTGCAGAGGCAGAGGTTTTTCTTTTTCCACCGAACAAGCCTGAAGGGCATCCTTGGGTAATAGTAGAAGCCTTAGCGGCAGGATTGCCGATTATTTCTACTGACCAAGGGGCTATCACAGAGTCTGTACTAGATGGAAAAAATGGATTCATTGTGGGTACGAGCAGGGCCGATCAACTAGCCGCTAAATTAAAGGTATTGGTGCAAGATAAACCCATGAGAGAAAGAATGGGAAGACGCAGCCTAGAACATTACAAACATAACTTTACAGAGCAAATGATGGTCAATAACTTTTCAAAAGTATTTATGCAACTTCTTAAATAAGACCGAATGAAAGTAAATTTTTTAAAAGAGTAAAATTTTTTTGCGAAAGCTAATAATTATACTTTTTTAGTACATCTTTAAAATTAGCATCAAACGCAGTTTGTATCTCTTTGGTAAAATATTTCTTCCATCGACTGGTGTTGGCCGATGAAATATGAGAGTTCTTGCTAATTGCTTTTGAACTCATTTTGTTCATGTCTTCTTTATCTGAACATCTTTTTGCAAATTTAATTTGAGCATCTGAGAGCTGACAATGCCAGAATATTTTCATCACTTCATTGTTAAAGTCAGCCATAATATCCTCAAACTTCAATTCCAGACAATTAGCAGTTTCAAAATCCCATTTCAGCATGTCTTCTAGAGTCCATTTGCCATAGTGATCCATTTCAAATAAAATTCCCTCTTCTTCATTCAAAGAATTGATTTTCTCTTGATACGAATGAGGTTTTAGACGCTTGAGGTAGTTTTTTTTCCAAGCTTCAGATCGATGCATTTGGGAATTTGGAACTTGTGGGTATTGGATGGGCTTTTCTGTTTGAAAATTCTTCTGAGTGCACCAAGCTTCAGTTGTTCGTTTGTGATATAAGTAACCTGAGATGATGATATCTCTGGGATCTCTCACCATATGAATTCCAATGTATTTTTGGGGTAATTTGGAGAAATCGACCTGGGAGTGCAAAAAGAAAACTACATCTGCTGAAGGTAGTTGGTTAAAAGAGCCCGCAACACTTTTATACTGCCAACCATATTTGAGGCAAATTTCTTTGAAAATTTTGCCTAATAAAGTTGTGCCTGATTTATGATACCCAAAGATGTAGATTGGAGTCTCTCTGTGGGTATTAAATAAGTGCCTTAAAAGATAGTAACGTAAGAGTTTAAATTTCTTTTTCAACATCATACCGTTCAATTTGCAAATATATCCTTAGTAATGATTAAATGAGTGTAAACTCATTCAAGATGCCCAAGCTTACAGAAAGTGGATTTGATTTCAATTCAACTAGAATACGGAAGTATTCTTGATGGTATTGGACTATTTAATAACTTCGAATGCTAATATTGGTAAGTATTTTGAATGATATTGTTTCCTCGAAAGTTTTATTTTCTAGAAGTTTACTTTATTTAAAAGATGATTATCCACTGGCAATCCCGTTCAAAAATTTTGCATGACTCAATTAAGTTTAAAGAACTGAAAAAAGGAGTGAATGGCGGTAATCTATACGATTATCACGCTGTTCTTTCACTTTCTGAAGAACATGAGGTGGTAGCTGACGAAAAGGCCGTTTGGCAGCATGATAATCCTATAAGCTATGCCTTGAGGTTACGGAGAAAGCCTAAGGCTGAAGTCTCTGTCTCGGAGCCATATCCTATTGTATTTGGTAATCTATCGAATTCAAAGTACAATGTTGGCATCATTCACCATATTGACTTTGAGAGAAAAAACAATTCGCTAAAACACCGTTGGTTTTTTAATCGATTGTTGAAAAGGGTAAAAAAGCTTGATTGTTTAGTGGTGGTTTCGAATTATTGGAAAAAGTATTTTGAAGAAGCCGGCTGTAGTAAGGTAAAAACAATTTATAATTCCTTTGATCCTGAACTTTATTTGTTCAATGAAGAAGAAAAAAGCACATTGAGGAAGAGTCTGGGTTTCGCTACGGATCAGCCTTTGGTCTATATCGGAAATGCAACAAAAGAAAAAGGCGTCTATGAGGTTTATGAAGCATTGAAGGGAATTAAAGGCATTCAGATGGTCATGACCGGAAGAGCCAACCAAGCAAAAGAATTACCGGTAAAATTTCTTAGTCTTTCTGAAGAAAAGTACCGACTATTGTTGGCCAGTTGCGATGTCGTAGTTGCTTTTTCAAAAATGATGGAAGGTTGGAACCGAATCGCCCATGAAGCCATGCTGTGTAAAGTTCCAGTAGTTGGTTCTGGAATAGGAGGAATGCGAGAATTGCTTGAAGGTGGCCAGCAATTGATTGCTCAAGAAGAATCAAAATTAAAGGGGCAAGTAGAAAAAGCATTTCAAGAAAAAACAACCCTAGGTGAGCTAGGCTATCATTACGCATCACAGTTTAATCATGATTACTTTAGAAAATCATGGTTAGATTTAATCGCTAATTTGCAAGAACATTAGTCTAAATAGTTAGGCTCGATAGTATTAATTTCGCCCCAATGGAACAACTCACTCAAAACTTAAAAGATGGCAAGATGGAACTCACCGAAGTTCCTTTTCCGGCGCTAAAAGAGGGTTCTGTTTTGGTGCGAACTCATTATTCTGTGATCAGTCCCGGAACGGAAGGAAAGACCGTGAAAGACGCCCGTTTGAGTTATTTAGGAAAGGCGAAGGCTCGGCAAGAAGAAGTAAAGAAAGTGATTGCTTCCGCCAAAACTTTTGGGGTAAAGAAAACCTATGAGATGGTGATGAATAAGCTTGAGGCTTATTCTCCTTTGGGTTACAGTTGTTCCGGTGAAGTGATTGCCCTAGCCAATGATGTAAGAGGACTGAAGGTAGGAGATCAAGTTGCCTGTGGTGGTGGTTCAGCCGGTCACAGTGAAGTGGTATGTGTGCCACAAAACCTTTGTGTGAAACTGCCGGAAGGAACACCTTTAAAAGAAGCGGCCTTTACTACCATGGGAGCCATTGCCATGCAAGGCTTTCGTCAGGCGGAATTAAACTTAGGGGAAAGTTGTTTGGTCATCGGTTTGGGAATCATAGGTCAATTGAGCATGCAGATCCTGCAAGCTGCCGGAATTCAAGCCATTGGGATAGACATTGACGAAAAGCAATTAGCCTTGGCTCAGCAATTTTCCACGCAGATTTATCACCGTAATCACGATCAGTTAGCAGAAATTATTGAAAGGGAGACTCATGGACATGGAGTAGATGCGGTCTTGATTACCGCCAGTACTTCCTCTACCGATCCGGTAGATTTTGCCGGAGAAGTCTGTCGTAAAAAAGGGAAGGTAATCATTGTGGGGGCAGTACCTACAGGCTTTGCACGTAAAAACTACTTCAAAAAAGAACTCGATCTTCGCATGTCTTCTTCCTACGGGCCAGGTAGATATGAAAGCAATTATGAAGAAAAAGGCTTGGATTACCCTATTTCTTATGTGCGTTGGACGGAAAATCGAAACATGCAATCCTTTGTTCAATTGATAGCCAATAAGTCTATTGATTTACAGCCTCTTATTACACATCAGTTTTCTTTTAAAGAAGCCCCAAAAGCTTACCAAACCATTTTAGATGGAGTAGAAGTAGTAGGCGGAATGGTCTTAGAATATGACAGCAAAAAAGAAATAAAAGATACGGTTGAGTTAAAAAGCCATGTCAATCAAAAAGCCGGCAAAGTAAAAGCAGGTTTGATCGGCGCCGGATCTTTTGCTCAGAACTTCTTACTACCTGTTTTAAAAGAGGAAGTTGAACTTTCGGCTATTGCCACAGCTAGATCAAACAACGCTCGTTATGTGGCAGATAAGTACCAAATTCCAATTTGTTTGCCAGATGCAGCGCAAGTCCCTTTACAAGAAGCAGTAAATACGGTCTTTATACTTTCTCGTCATGATACTCATGCACAGTATGTTACCGCTTCTTTAAAAGCCAATAAGAACGTTTACGTTGAAAAACCGCTTTGTCTAAAAGAAGAAGAGCTAGAACCCATTAAAGAAGCTTATAAAGCCTCCAAGGGTGGTTTAATGGTGGGTTTTAATCGTCGGTTTGCCCCTCAAATCAAAGAGATAAAAGATTTTATTGGAAGTGATCTTCCCAAAGCCATTCATTACCGAATCAATGCCGGAAACCTTCCAGCAGAACATTGGGTGCACGATCCGGAAGTAGGAGGAGGGCGTATTATTGGGGAGGCCTGTCATTTTATAGACCTTTGCCGTTACTTGGCTAATAGTGAGATCGAATCGGTTTCAGCCGAGGCAATGGAAGACCATTTACCCACTCCGGATAAAGTGGTGATCAACCTCAAATTCAAAAATGGCAGTGTGGCGGGTATCTCATACTTTGCCAATGGCAGCAAAGCATTGGCTAAAGAATACTTGGAAGTTCACTCCGGTGGAAAATCAGCTGTGCTAGAGGATTTTAAATCCTTGAGCTTGATAGATAAGAAGGTAAGTAAATCAAAGGCGAAACAAGACAAAGGCTATCAAGCAGAAATTCAAGCCTTAACAAAGTCCATCAGTCAAGGAAAAGCAATGCCAATTCCATTTGAAGAGCTGTATGAAGTGACTTTAGCCACCTTCAAGGTGCTTGAGTCTATTAAACTCAAAGGCGAACGCATCACACTCTAGGATGGAAGTTAAAGAGATTGAAGCAATCAATGCGAAGCTGATAAACTACATTGAGAAGGAAGAATATCAAGGCTACGACCCTTATGATACCTTAAATTCTCCCTTACCGTTTGGCCTTATTGGAAAATGGGGCAAACCCATTGCCATTCAAATCCAAAAACGGAATCCGCTTAACCTTCGACCTTTAATTGGAATTAAGAAAGGCTATAATCCCAAGGCCATGGGTTTGTTCTTACAAGCCTACAGTCTTCGTTATCAACGAACTAAAGAGGCTGAATTGTTGCCTAAAATGGATGGCTTGTACAATTGGTTAATCGAACAATCTACCAAAGGCTATAGCGGCTACTGTTGGGGCTATAACTTTGATTGGGCCTCATCTGTGAAGTTTTTACCTGCCTATTCACCCACCATTGTAGTGAGTTGTTTTGTTGCGAAAGGAATCAGAGCGTATTACACAGCGACAAAAAAACAAGAAGCGTTAGAAGTTTTAAAGAGTATTGCCACCTTTATTGATCAAGATCTGGAGAAAACAGAAGATGAAGATGGGACCTGCATTAGCTATAGTACTATAGAGCCTGACTGTTGTTACAATGCAAGTATGCTTGGGGCTGAACTTTTTGCTTTTTTATATGCTCAAACCAATGAACAGCGCTATCAAGAACTTGCCTTAAAAGCTAGTCGTTTTGTAGTAGCAAAGCAAAAGCGAGATGGACGATGGAACTATAGTATTAATTTGGAAACAGGAAAGGAAAGAACACAAGTTGACTTTCATCAGGGCTATGTATTAGACAGTTTAGCTTACGTGATGCACTGCATTCCTGAAGCAAAGCGAGAATTCGAACCGGCTTGGCAAAAGGGTACAGACTTTTACGCCAAGAATCAATTTGTATCAGGAAGAGCCTTGTACCGTTACCCTTCGGTTTGGCCGGTAGACATACACAATCAGGCTCAAGGGATTATCTCTTTTAGTAGATGGAAGCGAAATGCGGAGGATTTAAAGTTGGCCGATTCTATTGTAGAATACAGCAGTAAAGAAATGCGCTCTTCAAAAGGCTATTTCTATTATAAAAAATATCCTTGGGTCACTATAAAAACGCCTTTTATTCGTTGGGCGCAAGGCTGGATGTGGTTGGCTTTAGAAGAGTATCTAAAAGCAAGCCATGAGTAGAGACTTTACAATTGATAAATACGAGGAGTTTCTACAAGCTGCTATGTCTGCAGGCTATCAATTAATTTCATTCAAGGATTATCTTGAAAACAGCTATGAAAAGTGCCTGATCTTGCGACACGATGTTGATAAAAAGCCACAAAACTCCTTGAAAATTGCTAAGCTACAGAAGCGCTTAGGAGCAAAAGGAGTCTACTATTTTCGAGCGGTACCGCAAAGTTTTGATGAAAGTATCATTCAAGAGATTGCCACGCTAGGTCATGAAATTGGCTATCATTATGAAGATTTAGCGATTTGTAAAGGAAATGAAGAAATGGCTATCGAGCATTTTGAACATTGGTTAGCTAAACTTAGAAAATTGGCTCCGGTAAATACGATTTGTATGCATGGTAGTCCACTCTCAAAGTATGATAATCGGCACTTATGGAAGACATATAATTACCGAGATTATGATATTATGGCTGAGCCCTATTTTGATCTGGATTTTAAGCAGGTGTTTTACTTAACAGATACCGGTAGAAGGTGGGATGGAGACAAAGTAAGTGTAAGAGATAAAGTTCAATCACCTTTTGAGTTAAGCTTTCATCACACCGATGAAATAATCAAGGCATTTAAGGAAGGCGACATGCCGGCCTTCATCATGCAGAACATTCATCCGCAAAGATGGACCAACTCTCATTTTCAGTGGGGAATAGAATACCTAAGCCAAAGAACTAAGAATTTTATTAAGCGACAACTTTACGTTAAACAATGAGCAAACTCAAGGTTTATATTATTTCTCAAGAAGAGCCGTTCTTTATTCCTAAGATCATTCAATTTTTGGCAAGTGAGCAAAATGAGCGATTCGAAATTATTGGAGCAAGTCGCTTAAAGCCACATCGGAAAAACAAAACAATGGGTGATTGGCTGAAAGAGCGAATTAAGATCTATACCCTTTGGGAACTATTAATCGCTAGTAGTTGTGTGTTTTATTGTAAGTTGACCACCAAGCTAAGGTCAATGTTTGGACTTTCAAGTCCTTATTCTGTTAAGTCAGCCTACCTTGAGCATCGGATTCCGGAAATTGAAACAGAAGACTTGAATAGCTTGAGTTACATTGAAAAATTAAAAAAACTGGATATTGATCTTCTAATTTCAATATCTCCACCACAAATATTTAAAAAGCAACTCTTGGAAGTACCCAAATTAGCTTGCTTAAACGCCCATGGTACCTTGCTTCCAAAACATAGGGGTGTTTTTGGTAGTTGGTGGATGTTGTTTAACAAGGATGAAGAAATTGGCACTACCATTCATGCGATGGAGGAACGATTGGATGCCGGTGAGATCGTATTTCAAAGAGCAATTGAAATGCCCGATGATGCGACGCAGTATAGCATTGCATATACCACAAAGAAAATAATGGCTAAGGGTTTACTAGAAACAATTGAGAAATATGCAGAGGACAAGATCAATCCTATCCCTCCATCTTATGAGGAAAGTTATCATCGGGCGCCTACCAAAGAGCAAGGTAAGCAGTTCCACCAAAAAGGCTTGAGGGTGATTAAATTAAAGGATATGAAATACGCACTGTCAAATTCTTTTAAATTTTAGCGTAATTATCATTGCTCAGCAAGCTATGAAGAAAAATCAGTCAGTTTACTTTTTTTACCTGGGGCATCCTGCTCATTATCACAATGTCTCAAATTTGATCCGCTTACTGTCTGAGCATGGACATACCATTAAATTGATAGCGAGGGGGAAAGATGTGCTTTTTGAGCTTTTAGACGGTCTTCCGTATAACATAACCTATTTAAAGGCTCGAAGTGGAAATGGTAAGCTCAGTTTACTAGCTTCAGTATTATTCAGAGAGTGGAGAATGTTTACGCTTGCAGTGAAGTATCGCCCCAAAATGATGATTGGGACAGATATTGTAATTACGCACATTGGTCGCCTACTCAATATTCCTTCTGTAATTCTTAATGAAGACGATACGGAAGCTGTTCCTCTCTTAGCGAATTTAGGATTTAAATATGCTAGTCATGTAATGGCGCCCGAATGCTGTGATTTGGGAAAGTTTGAGCATAAGAAAATAGCTTACGCTTCCTATCATGAATTAGCTTATTTGCATCGAAACTATTTTAAGCCTGACAAGCAGAAAGTGCAAGCCCTGTTTGGAAGTCGAGAACGCTATTTTATTTTGCGATTCTCTTCCCTTAATGCGCATCACGACGATGGAGTAGAAGGGATTGATGATTCAAGAGCCTTGCAGTTGATTGATTTGTTAGAACCACATGGTCAAGTATGGATTACTTCTGAGCGCCCTTTGAATAAAGACCTAGAACCCTATCGAATACAAATCCCTGCTAAAGAAATGCACCATGCCTTGGCCTTTGCTCACCTTTATGCCGGCGATAGTCAAACCATGACCGCAGAAGCTGCAGTATTAGGTACTCCCGCCTTGCGCTTCAACGATTTTGTAGGAAAACTAGGCTATTTGGAAGAGTTGGAGCATATGTATGAATTGACTTATGGATTCAAAACCCATCAGTTTGAGCAGTTGGTGAATAAACTTCAAAATCTGATGAAGGAGCCTGAATTGAAGAAAAAGTGGAAAGAAAGACAAACCAAAATGCTAAAAGAACGTATAGATCTGACTGACTTTTGGTTGAACTTTTTTGAACAATACCCCAAGAGTTTTCAAAAGCATATAGATACAAGCAAATAAATCTCTACTTTCAATCTTTAAATGGAGTTAGCACAAACTTTACGTAAAGTTCATGCACAGACTAGAAAAAATCTAAGTGGTGTATCGGAAGGAGTAAGTGACTTTTTGAGTCCCTATCTCAGTAAAGTGAGTCATGAAAACTTGGCAGTAGTTGATGTTGATAATCGCATAACGCTGGATAACCTTAGTTCAAAGCAGGAAGCAGAATTATTAGAGGGAGTAGTTAATTTAAGGTTGTTAAACCGCATCAGAGAAATCGTTCCTTTTTTTTCAGCGGTGAATGAGAATTTAGAACAAGATGGTCTTTTTGTTTGCTGTCTAGAAACCGCAGAGCAAAGAAAAGCGAGGCTCTATAAAAAGTTTCCCAGTGGATTGAATACGCTTTACTATTCCTTTGATTATGTCGGGAAAAGAGTAGCGCCCAAACTCCCTTTTTCTAAACAGCTTTATTACTTTTTAACGGCCGGTAGAAATAGAGTGCTAAGTCGAGTAGAAACCCTAGGCAGGCTTGCCTATTGCGGTTTTAAAATTGTAGCTGAAAAAGAAATTGAAAACCGTACTTACATTGTAGTTGAAAAGGTTAAAACAGTGGTAGGCTTGCAAGAAAAAAACTACGGTTTGCTCTTTAAAATGAAGCGCAATGGTTATCAGGGTAAAATGATTGAAGTGTATAAATTTCGAAGCATGTATGCTTATTCGGAATACTTGCAAGAATATATTTACGAGCAGAATCAATTAGCAGAGGGTGGGAAGTTCAAATCTGATTTTCGAGTGAATATGCTAGGTAGCTTGGTTCGTCGCCTATGGATCGATGAAATTCCCATGTTTTATAATTTTTTCAAAGGAGAGCTAAAGTTGGTTGGGGTTCGACCCATCAGTCAACAATATTTAAGCCTGTATGGCGAAGAGTTTGCTGAGAAAAGAAAACAATTCAAACCCGGTCTAATTCCTCCTTATTATGCTGACTTGCCCAATACCATAGAGGAAATCAAGGATTCTGAAGACCGTTACTTTGAGGCATACAAGAAAGCACCTTTCAAAACAGATCTACACTATTTCGTAAAGTGTTTTATCAATATTCTCTTTCGGAAAGCAAGAAGCAATTAATTTAGCGCCCATGAAGCGGCTGTTTGCAATCTTGCTTACCCTTTTTTCTCTTTCCTGCTTTCAGCTCGAGGCTCAAACGGTGTATCAGGATTTACAGAAACGTTCTATTTATGAGTTCTTGGATGAAATGACTAACCTTCATCTCATTGAGCTAAACACCTTAACACAGCCTTATTCAAGATCCCTGATTGCTCAGAAACTTGAAGGATTAGATACCGCTCAATTAAATAAGCGTCAAAAAGAAGAACTCCACTTTTTTCTAAAGGAGTACAAGAAAGAGCTACTTCGAAAAGACTATCAAGAAAAGCGGAAAGATCTATTTTATTATGCTGACTCTAGTTTTCAACTTACGGTTAACCCCATTACAGGTGGAAGTTATTCTGCCAATAAAAGCGGGAATTATTGGCATCGTTGGTGGGGAGGCGAGCTGTTTGGTTATTTAGGAGAGCATTGGGGATTTTATGCCAGTTTGAGAGACCAGTTAGAAAGCGATCAATATCTACAGGAAAATTTTTTACATCGAAGAAATGGCGCCACCTACAAGGGGAGTGGTGATTTTAGTGACTTTAGAGGAGGCTTGACTTATCAAAATAAAAAAGTAACAGTAGGTCTAATAAAAGACCTCTTTTCATGGGGGAATCATCAATTTGGCTCGAATGTCTTTTCAACCAAAGCGCCTTCTTTTACTCGTTTTAATTTAAAACTTAAAGCCACTGATTGGTTAGAACTAAACTATTTTCACGGCTGGTTGAATTCTGAAGTGCTCGATAGCAGTCGCAGTTACTCAGCAGGAATTCAGCAAAGAAAAATATTGGCCAATAAGTTTATAGCGGCCAATTACTTCAGCATTAAGCCTTTCAAGAAGTTTTACTTTTCTATTGGTAACTCTATCGTCTACAGTGACAACTTTCATCCGGCCTTTTTGATTCCTTTTGCATTTTACAAGTCAGTAGATCATGCCATTTATGCCGGAGGGGGGAATGACGGAGGAGCCAATACCCAGATATTTATGGATGTAAGTTCACGCAATATCAAAGGAGTTCATCTTTATGCCTCCTTATACGTTGATGAGATTAGCTTTGCTAGAATGTGGGAAAAGGATAGTCACTCTAATTTTGTAAGCGGTAAATTGGGCGCACAATGGAGTAACATTTTAAATTCCAATCTTAGCCTTAGCGGAGAAGCTACCTTAACCAATCCCATGGCTTATCGTCACTTTATTAACACCACCACTTTCGCTTCCAATCAATACACCTTGGGTCATTATCTAGGTGATAATGCCATGAACCTGGCTTTTCAATTGGATTATCGACCGCTAGCACGATTAAAGTGTTCAGCAGGTTTAAATTTAGCAACCAAAGGAACCACTAATCCATATACCGAAGAAGGGGAGGATGTCTTAGGACTTAATTTCCAAGAAGAAATCGTTTGGAGAAGGAATCAGTTTTATACTTCTCTGCGGTATGAGTTGATCAATGACCTTTACTTGACTGCTCGTTATGAATATCGAGAGGTTAGTGGAGCACAGGCTTTTTTATATTCTCCTGAGTTGTTTCAAGGCAATACCCACACTTTTAGTGGTAGTATAAACTTGGGTTTTTAAAAACAACTTCCTTTCTACTGAGTTATCTTAATAAATATAGCATAGCTCGCTATTCCATTGTACCTTTACCCAAAATTGAAAAACTATGAGCGAATACGACCAACCTTCCTTTGACCCAAGTAAAATCAGACCCTACATTTTTATTGGAGTCATTGTAGTGATTTTGATTATTGTGGTCTCCAACATTTTTGTGATTCTTCAACCAACTGAAAGAGGCGTAGTCTTTAAGAAGTATACCACTGGATTAGATGTCGATAACATTAAAGGAGAAGGATTAAACATCATCGCCCCTTGGAATGATGTAATCATTTTTAGAATTGAAGAGCAGCAAATAGAAGAAACCATGGATGTGCTTTCCAAAGATGGACTTTCCATCAGCATTGATGTATCCTTGCGTTTTAGACCTAAGCCTGAAGAAATTGGATACCTCTATCGTGCTTTTCGAAATAGCTATATAGAGAGTTTAATTCGCCCTGAATTGCGTTCTGCAGTGCGTAAAATTATTGGACAGTATACACCCGAAGAGCTTTATGCTACAAAGAGACAAGAAATTGAAACGCGCATAGAACAGTCTACTCGCGAGATTTTAGACGACAACTTTATTCAATTAAAGGCGCTTTTATTCCGTTCTATTAAATTACCACAAACCATTAAAACTTCAATTGAGACAAAGTTAGCGGCAGAGCAAGAAGCACAGAAGTATGATTATTTGATTCAAAAGGAAAAGAAAGAAGCTGAAAGAAGAAGAATTGACGCTGAAGGTAAAGCTGCAGCAAACCGTATTTTAAGTGCATCCATTACGGATAATATTTTGAGAGAAAAAGGCATTTCCGCCACAGAAGGATTAGCTAAATCAACCAATTCTAAAGTTATTGTGATTGGTGGTGGAGATGATGGTTTACCCCTAATCCTCAATGGAAATTAAACTTAAGCGATACTTACATTCTATAATTTTTGCCCTGTGCCTTTTGGTATGGGGCAAATCGCTTTATAGCCAAATGCTGACTATTGATACAACACTAAGTCCGCAAACTTTGGTGAACCAAGTATTAATGGATCAAAGCAGTGATTTGATTATCAAAAATGTGCGCTATAGTGGCAAACCATATTCTATTGCAGCCTTCGAAAACGATTTACCAGAAGAGTTGATCGATGCTGGGATTATATTGTCTAGCGGAAATGTGTTTGATGCTTTAGGACCTAATGATGCCGTAAACACAGGCAGCCGAAGCTCTGCAAGAACTGATAACGATCTGCAAGCCATTGCCACCTCAGTAGTTACCGACGCGGCAGTGCTGGAGTTTGACTTGATTGCTCTTCGCGATAGCCTGGAGTTTACTTTCATTTTTGCCTCTGAAGAATATCCCGAATATGTGAACAAAGGGGTTAACGATGTTTTTGGGTTCTTTATTAAAGAAGAGGGAAGTCGTGCTTTACACCCAAGAAACATCGCTTTACTGCCTGACGGCAGAACCACGGTAAGCATTGACAACGTAAACCACAGAAGGAACGAGGAGTATTTCTTACCTTCTGACTTTCTGCATGTTCACAGTGATGATTTTTGGCGAGAGCACCCTCAAATGGCACTTCGAGCCAAGCTTTTTCAGTTCGATGGTTTTACCGTTCCACTAAAAGCAAAGCTTAAACTTCGAGAGGGGAAGACTTACCATTTGAAAATCGCCATTGCCGATGTAGGAGACCGGATTTACGATTCAGCAGTCTTAATCAAAGCAAAATCACTTTCCGCAAAAGGAAAGCGAATTCCACAAGCAGATAAAATAGTTAAGGAATATGTGGGAGAGCAATTGTCTAAACTTGAAAGTAAGTATCTAAGTATGGGGCAAGACAGCCTCACTTTTGATCTGAGGATTCAATTTAATACCAATGAATCAGAAATACTTCCGGATTCTTATTCGCCTTTGCATGATTTAGCTAGTATGATGCAGAACATGAAAAGCTTGAAGTTACTGATCATCGGCCATACAGATAATGTGGGTGCCGCAGAGGAAAACATGATTTTGTCAATTGAAAGGGCTAAGGCGGTTCGCTCGTTTTTAGTTCAACAAAATATATCAACCGAGCGCTTAAGCATGGCGGCGAAGGGAGAGACAGCACCACTGAATCAAAACAATACAGAAGCAGAGCGATTTGAGAATCGTCGAGTAGAGTTTCATTTAAGCTTCTGAGGGTCTATCTTTAAGACGGTTTTTGTCATGCCGCTAAAAATTGATTTCCACCAAAAGTTAAATATCGATTTATCGTGATTTCGATCAAAATGTATTTCTCCCTCTTTTAATAGACCATTATGAGGGTTATCGGTTCGAATAACTAACGCATTAGCTAAACCTCCGGCAATATTTCGCCAAAGTTTTTTTGTCTTGCTCTCATCTGCTCCATGGAGTTGGATTTTTAAATCTTTATAATAAAATTTTAAACTTCCTTTAGAACGGTAGTAATTGCCATTAAAGTCAAACAGCAATTGGTCAGAATCTCCACTTTTAAAATTAATGTCAACCATAGGCGCTAGTATTGGGTTGAGTTCTTTAAAAGACAGCTTTTCCATCCGACCTTTTACATGATGGTAAGAGCTTTTACTAGCCAAGTCAAAATTGATTTGACACGCTAAAGGAGACTTGCCTAAAAAGAGACAGTTAAGCTTGTTTTTGAACCATTTTGAATCTTTAATTTCTAAACTATCATTGGTAAGTTGAGTAGAACTTAAAGAAACATCCTCGAAAAACACTTCCGATACAAAGGGGGCGTGCGACACTATTTCTTTGTAGTGAATAGAGCCTTTTGTTAATGAAATGCTATCTAGATGAAATGAAAAAGGGATGCCTTCTAATACTTGATTTAAACTAGCTTTGGTTTCCGTTTTTCTGCTTTTCCTTTTGTCTAAAGCGCTGGCTAATTCAAATTCTTCAACTTTTAATAAATCAAATCGGTATTGTTGAGTAAGTAAAAGACTATCTAAATCGTAAAACAGCTTAGTTGTTTTGGCCAGAAGCTTATACTTTGTTTTTTGGTAAGGGTAGCTGTCGGCCACTTGGTCAATTAGCTCAAAGTTTATAATTTGAGCCGAATCTTTACTGAATAGGACTTGCTTGCTTTTGATCGCTACTTTTTTCCCTTTATGGCATATACTATCTAGGTCTAATTTAAATTCGGAGAAGGAGATGCTGTTCCACTCATTCGAGTCAAGCTGTATATCAGTTAGATACAGCTTCGTTCCATCTATTTGAGTGCTAGTTGAATCCTCAAGTGAATGCAGTAAAAAAGACTGTCCTTTCATAAGTTTGAATTCACCGACTATTATTTTCTTAAATGGAAAGGGTTTTGGGGTGGATTGAGTGGAGACGATATCTTGTTTTGAACCTTTCAGAATGCTTGCTTTAAGCTCTTGAATATTGAGTTGATCAATTTGTAAGGCTTTGTTTTTTAGAAAGGGTAGAAGGTGGATGATCGAAATGTCTAGCCGGTTTAATTTTAGGAAACTATTGGTTTCTGCATCTAAATAATGCAAGGAATCAACAGAAATAGAAAGCGGAAAAAAGGCCAGCTCAAGTCCGTAATATTGGATTGGACTGCCTTCCAATTCAACTTTCAGTTTGTGATCAACATAATTGATAATAGATGGTTTGCTTAGCCAAAATATGGCAAAGAATAAGAGTAAGAGTAAGACACCAAATAGTAGTAGCAAAACCTTCTTCCAATTCATTCATCTAAAGTAATTGAAATCTTATTATTATCTTTAAGAAAAAATGTCAGAAACAGAAAAGCTTAAAGAATACCAAGATGGTGATTTAACTGTAGAGTGGAGACCGGAGCGCTGTATTCATTCAGGAGTATGTACTAAAGGGCTTTCAGCAGTATTTAAACCCAAAGAAAAGCCTTGGATCCAAACTGAGGGTGCAACTAACGATAGAATTATTAAGCAAATAAAGAAATGCCCTTCAAGAGCTCTTGCTTATCAACTTAATGGGGAGTTAGAAGAGAAAAGCGCAAAACCCACAGCGAATAAAGTCAATGTATTAGAGGATGGGCCATTGGTGATTGAAGGGGCTTGTGAAGTAAAATTACCCGACGGAAAAAGTGAAACGAGAGAAAATGCGGCTTTATGCCGATGTGGCTATTCGCAAAACAAGCCTTATTGTGATGGAAGTCATTCCAAGCAAGGCTTTAAGGGCTAATAACTTACTCGTAGCCCCATAAGATCGGAACCATCACTTTGGTGTTTTCCCAAGCAAAAGAAAGGTTAACATCATACTCAAACTTAATGGTGAATTGCTCCACCGGCTTTTCTAGATCTCGAACCGGAACATTTATTTTCAGTACGTCAAACTCCGGCTCACGACTTGGTTCTCCATCAAAACCTACGCCCCAAGAGTATACTTTTGAATTGAGTATTATAGTCCATTGTGAGGTGTAGGGTATAACCCAAATGGTATAAGTTCCTGCTTCTAGCATCTCTTCCCCGAACGATATCTTTTTGTCTGTTGTAAAGGTAGTGGGCTCATTGGCTCCGGTGCGCCATACTTCTTCATAAGGCACAAGTTCACCAAATATCTTTCTTCCTTTCATATAAGGCCTTGAATAGGTGACACTCATGTTCAAGTTGGTTCGGTTGTATTTAACGGTTTGCTCCGGGCTAATTTTTTTCGTTTCACTCTTCATATACTGAAACCCAAAATAGCCTGCAAGGCCTAAAAATAAAAGAATGCCAATGATCCACTTTAATGCTTTCATACTTTACTAAATTAGTTTGATAAAAATACAAAAGGGGCTGCGTTAACAGTCCCTTTTGTTTATTTAATTTAAAACGATTTATTCACTTATGGCATTTTGAATTTCTTCACTCAAAGGCTGACGAAAAACAATTTTACCTTCAAACACATCTGTTACCACAACATCTCCGGCTGAGACTTTAGCGGCCAAGATATCCTTGGATAATTGATTTAAGACTTGTTTTTGAATCACTCGTTTAATAGGACGTGCACCAAATTGAGGGTCATATCCAATTTCGGCCAAGTAATCCACTACATCATCAGAAGTTGAGAGGTCAATGTTGTTCTTAGCTGCCATTTTTTCTACTCCTTTCAACTGAAGTTTAACAATTTCTTTTACATCGGCCTTGCTTAATGGGGTAAACATGATGGTTTCATCAATGCGGTTTAAGAACTCTGGACGAATGGTTTTACGTAAAAGGTTCAGTACTTCTTCTTTAGTCCGTTCTTGAAGTGAGGAGGATTCAGCCTCCTTAAAGTTCTCATAATTTTCTTGGATAATTTGAGAACCTAAGTTTGAAGTCATAATGATGATGGTATTCTTAAAATTCACCAATCGGCCCTTGTTATCCGTTAATCGACCGTCATCCAAAACTTGTAGTAAGATATTGAATACATCTGGATGAGCCTTCTCAATTTCATCTAAAAGTACCACAGAGTAGGGGCGACGGCGAACAGCCTCTGTTAATTGTCCTCCTTCGTCATAACCCACATAGCCGGGAGGTGCCCCCACCAATCGAGAAACTGCATGACGTTCTTGGTATTCACTCATGTCAATTCTGGTCATGGCGTTTTCATCATTAAACAAATACTCGCTTAACGACTTGGCCAACTCCGTTTTACCAACACCGGTGGTGCCTAAGAAAATAAAAGAGCCAATGGGTTTCTTTTCATCTTGCATGCCGGCTCTGCTTCTTCGAACGGCATCCGACACAGCCTCAATGGCTTCTTCTTGGCCAACAACTCTTTTGTGCAACTCTTCTTCAAGATGCAAGAGTTTCTCTCGTTCGCTTTGTAGCATTTTACTCACCGGTATGCCTGTCCAACGACTCACTACGTCTGCAATTTCTTCCGCATCTACCTCTTCTTTAATTAAGCTCGACTTGCTTTTAAACTCAATTAATTTTGCTTTTAAAAGCTCAAGACTTTGCTCAGACTCTTTGATCTTTCCATAGCGGATTTCAGCTACTTTTTCATAGTTGCCTGCCTGTTCTGCTTGCTTGGCTTCAAACTTAAACTGATCAATGCTTTCTTTGGCCTTTTGAATACCTTCTACAATCTCTCTTTCGGCTTGCCATTTGGCATTTAATTCGTTTCGTTTCTCATTCAAATTAGCTAGCTCTTGACTTAGCTGCTTCAGTTTTGCTTGATCTTTCTCTCTTTTAATAGCCTCTCGCTCAATTTCCAACTGACGAACTTTTCTATCTAGCTCATCCAACTCCTCTGGCTTAGAATTGATTTCCATTCTTAGCTTCGAGGCTGCCTCATCAATTAAATCAATCGCTTTATCAGGTAGAAAACGATCAGTAATATAGCGTTGAGATAACTCAACAGCTGAAATAATCGCTTCATCCTTGATCTGTACTTTGTGGTGTGTCTCGTACTTTTCTTTTATTCCTCTAAGAATTGAAACTGCATCATCAGTATCCGGCTCATCAATTAATACCTTTTGGAATCGACGCTCCAAGGCTTTATCTTTCTCAAAGTATTTCTGATATTCATTGAGAGTGGTGGCTCCAATGGCTCTCAATTCACCTCTAGCCAAGGCGGGTTTGAGAATGTTAGCCGCATCCATAGCACCTTCGCCACCGCCGGCACCTACAAGAGTGTGTATCTCATCAATAAAGAGCACAATATCACCTTCAGCTCCGGTCACTTCTTTTACTACCGACTTTAGCCTTTCTTCAAACTCCCCTTTGTATTTAGCACCGGCAACCAATGCACCCATATCTAATGAATAGATCTGCTTACTTTTCAAATTTTCCGGAACATCACCACCAATAATACGGTGTGCTAGACCTTCAGCTATGGCAGTTTTACCCACGCCGGGTTCACCAATCAAAATGGGATTGTTCTTGGTTCTTCTAGAAAGGATTTGTAAAACTCTTCGAATCTCATCATCACGACCAATAACCGGATCAAGCTTATTCTCGCTTGCCATCTGATTGAGGTTTTTAGCGTATTTGTTTAAGGCATTGTAAGTGTCTTCAGCAGTTTGAGAAGTTACTTTTTCTCCTTTTCGAAGTTCTTCAATGGCAGCTAAAAGGTCTTTTTCAGATACGCCACTATCTTTCAGAAGCTGAGCAATTTGATCACCACTTTTCAATATTCCAAGCAAGAGGTGCTCAATGGAGACATATTCATCACTTAGTTTTTTGAGGTATTGGTTGGCTTGGTTGATGGATTCTCCAGCTTTCTTAGATAAGTATTGGTCACCACCGCTTACGGTAGGGTAGGCATCAACAATTCTTTGTATTGCTTTTTTTATGATTTCAAGGTTTACTCCGAGTTTCTTTAAAAGAAAAGGACTTACGTTCTCATCTACTTCAAGAATAGCTTGCAACAAATGGCCGTTTTCAATCGCTTGATGCTGTTTGCTCATCGCAATTTGCTGCGCTTGCTGCACTGCTTCTTGCGACTTTATGGTGAAATTTTTTAAATTCATTTATGTAGGTTTTTTCTGTTATTAATTTTTCAATATCATTTTATCAAATGAAAAACCAATATGAAATAAAAGCCAAATAACTGAAATAATGGCAGTTATTTGGCTTTTATTTCGGTAAACAAGCCCCAAAGGTGACTAAATGGCAGTAATTAAGTGTGATTGATGCCTTTAAAATGGTCTCAGTTTTCTTCGGTATGAGGAGTTTTTTTTACAACGATATGCTTAAATCGCTAATTCATAATAATTTGGATAAAAAACGATAGCTTTGCCGTTTAATAAGAATTGTTTTCTAAAACAGTAAATGAAATTAAGTAAACTAATAATTTGTCTTATTGCTTTTCTTCTAAGCTCGGGAAAAGCTTACACGCAATTTTTAGAATTAGGGGTTAATGCCGGCTTAACGGCTAGTCGTTATACTGTTTCTACTAATGATATCGGTCAATCGGTATGGCTTAGGCAAGGTGAACTAAAGTATTCACCTAGAATTGGGGTACAAGCAGCCATTAAAGGGATTCCCGATAAATATAAGTCTTATGCTTCTAGATTGAAACATGGGCTCATGCTTGAATTAAGCACTTGTAAATGTGGAGGCAAAACCGAAGTGGTAACGAGAGATGTAGATGAGTCGTTCTTAGTCACGGAGCTAGACTACGCAACTTGGCAAGCTGATATGGCCATGTTGTATTTAGCTAAAATCAATAATACACGAATCATTTTAGGTCCCACTTTTACTTTTCATACTTACAGGGGAGTAAAGGCAGGTGATTCACCCGATGCTGAGTATGTTTATCCGCAAGGACAAATTAATCAATCTTACGTTGGTTTTGAGCTAGGTCTTGGCTATCGAGTAGAAGACTTTTTACTTTCATCTCGTTATCACACCAATGTTACAGCATTTGGTAAAGAATCAAATCAAATTCCTGCCGTTTACAATACCCATCAAGTTAGAATGTCGGTTTCGTATTTTCTTTCGGAGAGAAGACTCAAAAGTACCCACCGCGGATTGTACATTTTTTAGATCAGTTGTCTAAGACTTTCCGCTAGAATATTTTCAACTTCTTTGTCAGATTAAATTGATCTAGCCTAAAGAAGTAAACGCCTCTGCTTTGCTTACTAAAGTCAAGGGTAAAGCTCGATTCTGTCTTTCCTCTTTTAATCACTTTTCCTTGTGGGTTCAGCACCGAAAAATCAGCACCCACTAATATTCTATGGCACTCTAGCTGAATAAAACCCTTAGAAGGATTGGGGTAGATTTTTAGTTGGTGCGTTAAGGGGTAATCCTTTTGGTCCGTAATGATATCTGCTTTGGCTAAAACCCACAGCTCGGGATCAAATTGTATAGAGTCTATCTGTCTATTTACAGGTAAGGAAAATTGGTCACCTGAAAATTTCGGATTCAACACAAGAGTGCTATCCCATTGATTGCTAAAGAGCTTTAATGGAACGGGGGAATCAAAGAAATAAACCGAAGGGTCAGTTTGTGTTTGTGTAATGGTAAGTCTTAATTCATTTCCTTCTTGTTCCCATTCAATGCCATAGATGGGAAAGCCTTTGCCATAAAACCAATCCTTAAAAAACTCATCAAAATTGCGCTGAGTAGTTTGCTCTAAATGCCTCTTAAAATCTTGAGTGGAGGCAAAGCCATAAGTCAATTGAGGGTCGTTAACGTAGTTTGAAAGCGTTTGAAAGAAAAGCGAATCTCCTATTTGAAAACGAAGCATGTGGAGTAAATACCCTCCTTTGTGATAAACTAATCCATTGAATAATTCTTGAACGTTGGTGGTATCAGGACGATAAACTGAGCCATGCGGATAATTGAAGGCAGCTCTTTGCATACCGTCTAAGAAAATTGGCCAATAGTAGGGATCGTGAACCACTGAAAAATCATACGTAATAGCGGTGAGGTAAGTGGCAAAACCTTCGTTTAACCAAAGGTCTTTCCAGGATTGACAAGTAACTTTGTTCCCAAACCATTGGTGCGCCAATTCATGCGCCATAATTTCTCCGCCATAGCCCCCCATAAAACTCATGGTTTGGTGCTCCATCCCGCCGCCAAAAGGACAAGAGGCATGACCGTATTTCTCTTTGATAAATGGATATTCTCCAAAAAGGGAGTCGTAGAAGATTAAAAATTCATCGATGTATTCAAGTGAATTGAAAATACCAACGGTATCACCGGGGTATTGAAAATGCTGCAATAAGAGGTCTTTATTTCTGATATGAAGTGTATCCTGATAAACCTCGTAGTTGGTAACGGCAAAGGCAATTAAATAAGTGGCAATCGGATAACGGCTTTCCCAATAGAAAGTATGTTGATTGACCGAGGTATCAACTTTTTTCAAAAGGCCGTTACTGGCAACTTGATTTCCTAGTGTTGTGGTGATTTGAATATCAACAGAGTCGGCTTTGTCTTTCAGATCGTTTTTACACGGCCACCACTCTGAAGCTCCGTAGGGTTGTGAGAGTGTCCATATAATTGAATCTATGCCGTTGTAAGAAGATTGAGTAAAGGTGCCAAGTCCATTGGTGGGCGGAACACCTTGGTAGAAAATGGTTAAAGAATCTAAGTCACCGGCATTTAAGGTATCTACTAAATCCAACCTGACCTCTTGGTTGATTTTTAAGGCTTTAACTGTTTCATTTCCTCTTTTGGCCGAATCAAGCAACAAGGTATTGCTCATGTTTAAAGACACCTTGTTCAGCTTGTCTTTGGTTGCTGTGAAATAGGTGGTAATTGCACCCTTTATGTATTTTACCTCAGGATCAACTTCAAGCCTTAAGCGGTAATAGTGAACATCGATAAACTGACCGGCTTGCTTGGGCGGACTTTTTAAAAAGCCTTTGTGCCCTTGTTTTTCATGATTTATGATCTTCTGAAAATCAAATTGAGCCTGAACCTCAGTAGAACTTAAAAGATAAAGCAGAGCAACCAACAGAAAGGGCAGTAAACAAAAACGCATACCACTCAAAGGTACTTAGAATGAGCGTTTTTTTGCTTAGTATTTCACCAATTTCTCTCTCAGCTTCAATTCGGGAATATTCAAAAAGTAAACACCATTGGGTTGAGTACTTAAGTCTAAACGTTCTCTTTTACCTTCAAAGTTTCCTGATTGGATCAATTGTCCTCTTAAGTCATAGACTTGATAATTTAGGCCGGCTAAAGTTGCTTCACTTTGAATAAAGTATTGGCCTTTGGATGGGTTGGGGTAGAGAGTGAGCGGTTTTTCTGCTGCCTCAAACTCATCTATGGAAACCGTCAAAGGATTGTAAATCTTGATATCATCTAAAGCCATGTCGGAATAGCCAAAATATTGACGATTATTAGAAAATATAACTCTAAATTGTTGATTGGTATATTGACTTAAACTCACCGTCTTCTTGAGCCAAGGATCCGTATTGCTAAAATGTGTTTCTCCCAAAATAGAATCAATAGTGGTGATATTCCCACTTTGGTCTTCAATTTTAATGTACAAATCTGCCATGTATTTCCCATACTTGTGATAATAGAACTCAAGATTCAGGTCAGATTGATTTGTAGCATCATAGCAAGTACTTACTAGCGAATATTGAGCAGAGCTGTAAGAGGAGTAAAAAATGAAGTGATTACCTGAATAAGCCGAAGCCGGTCCGGTTGAGTCATTCAAAGTAGCACCATGAGAAGGACTAAATTGACATGTTGAATCTGCTTCTTGAACTACCCAAGGAGAAAAACCCCAATTCATGCTAGTATCGTAAGTCCAACCTCTAGGTAAATTTGTAGAGGTTACTTGGTTTGGATAGCAAACAGCATCTGCTTGCTCAAAACCTTCTAGCTGGTTAACGGTTTTAGTATAATTAAAAATTTGACTATGTAAAGTGTTGCTTCGATTAATCGAATCTTTAGGAAAAGTAGCAAATGTTAAAAAATTATAAGCACGACTGTATTGACTTAAGTCTGCCGTTTGACTAAAATGAAAGAGGAAACTACTATCATTATGTATGGTATCGGGAATCAATTCAGAAACTACAGCTTGATTATCTAATTGATAGTGCATGTTTACTGAATTAGGTAGTATCAAAGAGTCACCCCTGTTGTAAACTTTTACACTAACTTGTTCTTGATTACTTAAGTAGCAAGCGCTTTCAGTTTCTAATTTTATAACAGAAAAGTAAAAGCTATCAGAATTGACTAGTATATTGTCGATGGCCATGTCTCCTGCGAAACCTGCCGCTGCAATTCCAACAAAACGTACTTTAACAACTTGACCGGCATATTCTTTTAATGGCACAATTCTTCTAAGCCAAGGATCATTCTTTGAACTGTGGGTTTGCCCAATAATTGAATCAAGGCCAATCCAATTGCCACCATTCCTTGAAACTTCGACTTTCAAATCACCCATATCAACGCCGAATTTATGGTAACCAAAAGAAAGTTTTACATTAGTATCAGGTGGTAAAACAAGGCAAGGGCTTTCTAAATAAGCTGCTGTTCCAGCACCAACAACCGAAACTTCTAAATAAGCATAATTAGCATTAGGGCCAATCATGCCTGAAGCGGGAGCTGTATTAGAGGAATGGTTAGCTAGGTTCCCATCAGAAATTCGCCATCCGCCCTGAGTGCCGTAACTAGTCCACTGACTAATGAGTTGAAAGCCGTTATTGCTAAGTCCACTCCCGGGAATAGAGTTCGAAAAGTCTTCATAAATGGGTAGTCCTGCTGAAATTGAGTTGCTAGTAGTATTTTGAACACTACCGGATAGTGTATCATTACTGAGGTTAACATCAGAGGCGACCGAAATCCAACTCTTAAATTGATAGTTCTGTGTGGGGTCAAAATCAAAAGTTGAGTCAGCAACAATTGAAGCTTCTTCAAATGTATTCATAAAAATGCTATGGTTGCTGCTGATTACACTACCTCCGTTTATCTGGTAATGAAAACCTAAATTAAAGGTGTCTGCTTTACCGTAATTTTTAATGGTGCTTATAATAGCCGTGTTAGTTCCAAAGACGCAATCTAGGTTTTGATCTAAAAGAGGACTTAAAGACTCCTTAATAGATAAATCAGTATAATTTAGCTTAATAATGCTAAGTTTATCAAATCCAACACCTTGACTAGATGTGCCGGGGTCAGAGTCAAATACCAGCCTCAATTTTACCATAGACTCACCAGCCAAACCGTTGAGAACGTTTTTAATGGATATCCAACCGTTAGAATTACCACTCCAAGAATTTGAGGCGCTTTGATTATACCAATTTTGTGCAAAGGGGCTAGCCATTATTTTCTGCCAAGTAGCACCAACGTCTAAAGAATATTCCATCCATGCAAAATCATAGTTCACTTCGGTGTCATAGTTCAAGTAAAAATGAACTAAAGGGTCAGTGCTAAGTAAACTAAAGTCGAAACAAGGAGATGTAAGGTAGGATAATTCATTGTTGTTGTAAGGGCCGTTTAAATTCGTGACCCAAGCTTGTGTGCCGGACGCGGCTGTATCAATGGGCATACTATTGGGTACTCCTTTTTGCCAAGAGGCATTGTTGCCACTCACTGTCCATTCAGCAAGACTTGTTTCAAAGTCATTTTGGTAAGGTAGGGTGTAAACTGGGTCATTTTGAATCATTACTTGAGTGGTGTCATTCTTATCATTACTGTCATTGGGAAGTTTTGTATAGGCAGTAATACTGTATTGGCCGAGACTCGAAAGATCCGCAGTAGCCGTAAACTGATAGATCAAAGTGTCTTTGTAAGCTAAATTAGCCGTTACAATTTCAGTGGCAACTTCAGTGCCATTTAACGCAAAAGCTATCGGAAAGTTTGAGGCTACGTTCGCACCTTCATTTTGAATTATCACTTCAACCACTTCAGCATTGCTTAAGCTGCAGCCACTTTGAGGTGAGATTATTGTTTTTACTCTCAAGTCATTAGGAAAGGGGGAGTAAACTTCTACATTATCAAAACCCACATACCAGCCCCAATCTTGGCTGTTATGACCGTCATAATAACGAAAACGGACTTGGCAGTTTGCATTCTGATAAGCAGTAATATCAATTTTAGCATGTGGAATAGTATTGCAAATAGAATTAATGTAGTTACCACAATCATCAGTAGCTCTTGAAAAAACCATTTGCCAGCGACTACCATCAAACACTTCCACTATAAAAGAGTCTTGAATGGCAGCAAACGCTCTAAAGTTATAGTCAAACTCCAAATAAGTATTTAAAAGTCCTGAGTTGTCAAAAACAGGGGTAAGTAAAGCTACATGGTTATTACTAACAGAAGCCCCCAATATATCGTCGTCAAAATAGGCCATGGCCGTTCCATCCAAGTTTTGATTATTAGGGTGACCAGCAGAGCCGTCTAAACCAAAATTCCAAGTTTG
>JAVJTT010000024.1:0-481537 GCA_040220135.1 Vicingaceae bacterium | reverse complement strand
GTTCCTTGATCAAAAAAGGAAAAGGGGACTCGTCAAAAGAATTAAAAATCAAATCAATAAATTTGATTTAAATCCTCAAGATTTAGGATTTGTAACTAATTGATAATCAAAACTATTTTTTGACGTTAGTCAGAATTAAATTATACCTGAATGGGTATAATACTTTCATTAAGATACACATCTCTATATCCGAACGGGTATATAAAATCACATCTTAAGTGTTTTTATACCTGAACGGGTATATTTTTAATTAAAATCACTACATTTATACCCGAACAGGTATAATAACAATATGGGAAAATTAAGCCAATTTGTAAAAGAAAGGCGCAAAAGACTAGGACTAACGCAAGAAGACCTCTCGTTTAAAGCCGGAGTGGGAATACGATTTGTTCGTGATCTCGAACAAGGGAAAGAATCTTTAATGATGGACAAAGTCAACCAAGTATTATCATTATTCGGCCATGAACTTGGTCCGTTACCAATAGAAAGAAATGAAAACAGCTAAAGTTTATATGCATGACAAGTGGGCCGGAATATTGACTGAAGATGAAGACGGATACCATTTTCAATATGAAAAGTCATACCTGAAACAACCAGAATCAGAGGCAATAAGCGTAAAATTCCCACTTTCAGGTCAACAATATGACAGTAAAATTCTATTTCCTTTTTTTGACGGATTAATCCCAGAAGGTTGGTTATTAGATATAGCGCAAAGAAATTGGAAATTAGATCCGAGAGATAGAATGAGCATACTATTGAAAACCTGTCATGATTGTATAGGCGCAGTATCAATCCAACCACAAGAAGAAAATGGAGAATAAGTGCCTTTATTGTTATAAGGAAATTGAATCAGATGAATTGATAACTGAAGCTGGTTCTAAAGGGTATCATGAAAAATGTAGTAAAAAATTCTTTGGAAAAATTAATCCCCCAGAATTAGATTTTACAGAAGATCAAATTTTAGAGTTAGCCGAACAAGTAGTTAAAAGTCAAAAAACAGTAACAGGAGTTCAGCCTAAACTATCCCTTGGTTTTCCGGAAAACTCATCAGGACCAGAAAGATTAACAATTGTCGGCCTTTGGGGAGAATACATATTAAAGCCCCAAACAAAAATATACGCAAGCTTACCTATGATTGAAGACCTAACCATGCATTTAGCAGAGGTTAGCAAATTAAAAACAGTAGAGCATTCGCTTATTAGATTGAAATCTGGTGAATTAGCTTACATAACAAAACGAATTGATAGAAATAAAGGAGGTAAGCTTCATATGGAAGACATGTGCCAAATAACAGAAAGATTGACAGAACACAAGTACAAAGGATCATATGAACAAATAGCAATAGCTATAAAAAAATATAGCGCAAATTCAGGGCTGAATGTTATAGATTTTTTTGAATTGGTACTATTTAGTTTTTTAACAGGAAATAATGATATGCACCTTAAGAACTTTTCTCTTTTGAAAAGGAATTCTGAATATGATTTGTGCCCTGCTTATGATCTAGTCGCCTCTGAACTAGTAGTAGAAGGAGATGATGAAGATTTAGCTTTAAACTTAAATGGCAAGAAGAAAAAAATCAAAAAGAAAGATTTTGAAATTGCAATGGAAGGTGCCGGTTTGGACCCAAAGGTGATAGAAAACATATATAAAAAATATAAAAAGTTGGTTCCGAAATGGTTTAAGTTTATTGAAAAAAGTTTCTTAAGTGAAGAAATAAAAGAAGAATACAAATCACTAATTAGTCACAAATCCGAACAAATTGAACTCTAAAAAGCTAGCTGCAACATTGATAACTGATGCATGCTTGCGGTGAAGCTTCAGCATAAGTATCAAAACCCTCACTTTTGTTGAAAAGCAACTCATTTTAAGCACTTTTAAGGTGACTACTTTTTTCTTGCGGCCTATTTTCTAGCTGATTTTCAGTTGCGCATTTCCAAGCAAAATCCGTCTCGGCAGCAAAATTTGTTGAAGCAAGCCTTGCACAAGTCGGGCTTTAAGCTAATCGAAGCAAGGTTACTTTAGCAATAGGAGGCAGAATACTTCGACAAGTTATGGAGGGTATTTTATAGAAACGTACTTTTAGGCTGCTTTAATGAAAATGAATTAAGAATACCGTCCGACCGAGACAGTCTGGCGGGCAATCAAAGAGCTTAGAGACTAATTTAGTGTGAAGCATGTATCTATAAATATGCAAGGTACGATATACAAACATCGTTTACACTTTTTTAGCTTGCAATTTGAACCAAATCTCAAATTGTTATGCCTTGGAAAGGCAGAGAGATTATGAAATAATAAACTAGCCAAAATTTCAATAAATACATCAATAGTTTTCCTTTGGAGCGGTTCAGAGAGCTTGCGCTAAATCCAGATCATAATCCCTTTACCTTTTGACCATATCCTATCAAAGCGACTTTAATGCCAAATTGGTGTTCAATTTCTTCTTTAAAAATAAGGAAGGGTTGTCACCGAAAGCATGGGTGAAGTCAAATCAAATTTAAGCTTACATAAAAGGTTTTTAACCTCACTATTAAGTTCTGAATTACATTTTAGGACGATTCACCTTCCACTCCACTGCATCTTTGCATCGTCAATTCAATCAGATCTATACAACCATTGAATGATACTTCCTTTTCTTAGGCTAAACTAAAGTAAGTGAAAGGACTTTTTAAAAATCTAAAATATAGAAACCATGAAAAAAATAGTATTCATCCTGTCATTATGCGGACTAACTTTAGTCGCCAAATCTCAAAACGAAAGTGTAGAAAAATCATTATTCGGAGTTCAAACAGGAGTTTTAGGACTCTGGGCCTATAACGAAGTAAAACTCTCAAATAGCATTGCACTGAGAACTGAACTTGGATTTGATTTTGGCATTTGGGAAACCACTTATTATGATGATTATAACTCTCCGTTTATCCTCACACCTGTAATAGTAATTGAGCCAAGGTTTTATTACAACCTAAATAAACGCACTAAAAATTCAAAAAGTGTTGATGGAAATAGCGGCAATTTCATCGCAATAAAGTCGAGTTACCATCCAGAATTTGCTCTTTTCAATACGGACGATGCTCCGGTGGTAAGTGATTTCGCCATTATACCTACTTGGGGAATCAGAAGGAATATAGGAGCTCACTTTAATTATGAAGCAGGTTTAGGAGTAGGTTATAGTTACACCTTTGCTGAGAGCGCCGGCTATTCAGAAGACGAAAGTGGATTAGAATTGAATATGCACTTGCGAATTGGATATAGATTATAACATTAAAAAAACACTCTGCGCTTTGAATACAAATGGTGACTTTACCATGCACTCTCTCTTTTTCAGTATTGTTGAAATTTCAACCACATTATTTATTGGATGGGCAGTATGGCATTGGAAAAGAACCGAATCCGGTCAGCCTAGCGTTGCTTGAAAAAATAAAATTATGAAAGCGATAAGATGCCTAAAGTACGGAGGTTCTGAAAACCTAGTGATGGATGATGTTGAAAAGCCATCACCCAAAGCAAATGAAGTACTGATCAAAATAAAAGCTACTTCTGTTACCGCAAGTGATGTGCTTATAAGAAGATTAAACGAAGCTGCTATTCCAAAATTTATGCTTCAACTCATTTTTGGTTTTGGCAAACCAAGAAATCCCATATTAGGCATGGTGACATCAGGTGTGGTGGTGGAAAAAGGTCCTCAGGTTACTTCATTTAATTTAGGAGATGAAGTTTTTGCCTACGGTTCTATCTCACCCTTGAAGCACCGCTTTGGATCTTATGCAGAATATATCTGTTTACCACAAGATTGGAACATCGCCATTAAACCTAAAAATGTGAGCTTTGAAGAAGCCGCTGCTATTCCTTATGGAGGATTATTGGCGACTCACCTGATAAACCAAACCGACATTAATAAGGGAGATGAAGTGCTTATTTATGGAGCGTCCGGAAGTATTGGTACCGCAGCGATTCAACTTGCTAAAATTGCCGGAGCTCAAGTAACGAGCGTTTGCAGCAAAAGAAATTTTGAACTGCTTAAGTCATTGGGCTCAGATAAGGTGATTGATTATACCGATACAAATGCAGCAGATAAGTTGGGCACTTATAAATATGTGATAGACGCAGTTGGAAAAAGTAAAACATCAAGCTTAAAGGAAAAAAGCAAGTCGGCACTTGTTGATGGTGGCAAGTATCTATCCATCGACAATGGGGTTCCTAAAACTCCCAAAGAAGCATTTTTAAACCTTAGGGAATTGACAGAAAGTGGCAGACTCAAAGCTGTTATCGATAAAGTGTTTCCGCTGGAAAAAATGGCTGAGGCGCACAATTATGTAGAAAGAGGACATAAGCGAGGGAATGTCGTTATAGCTGTTTCTCATTGATCTATTAATCACTTCAAAAAAATGGTAAATATGGATAAAAAGATATTATTCTCTACTTTATGGGTATTTGTAACTGTTAATTACATTTTTTGTGATGTGTTTACACTTTTTTATGCTCCTGATCTCAATCAGTTTTTAACAGGTCAAGTTGGAGGTATAGAACTTACACAAGGTTTCTTACTAACTTTTGCCATCATTATGGAATTTGCGATGGTAATGATTATCCTATCAAGATTTTTGAAATACTCTTTAAACCGATGGTTTAATCTTATTGGAGGAATTGCTTTCACAGTAATTCAAGTCGGAACATTAGTAGACGGTGACTTCACCATGCACTATCTCTTTTTCAGTATTGTTGAAATATCAACCACATTATACATTGGATGGACAGCATGGAATTGGAAAAGAAACGAATCCGGTCAGCCTAGAGTTGCTTGAAAAAATAAAATTATGAAAGCGATAAGATGCCTAAAATATGGAGGTCCTGAAAACCTTGTGATGAGTGATGTTGAAAAGCCATCACCCAAAGTAAATGAGGTGCTGATCAAAATAAAAGCTACCTCAGTTACCGCAAGTGATGTGCTTATAAGAAGATTAAACGAAGCTACTATTCCAAAATTTATGCTTCAACTCATCTTTGGTTTTGGCAAACCAAGAAATCCCATATTAGGAATAATATCATCTGGTGTGGTGGTGGAAAAAGGTCCTCAGCTTACTTCATCTAATTTAGGAGATGAAGTTTTTGCCTACGGTTCTATCTCACCCTTGAAACATCGCTTTGGATCTTATGCAGAATTTATCTGTTTACCACAAGATTGGAACATCGCCATTAAACCTAAAAATGTGAGCTTTTGAATCCGCCACTGCTCTTATACTAAACCTTAGCCATCATTATAAAAAACTAGTAACCAATATAAATTTTTATTTTAACGTACGTATCTAGTTATATTCAAAATCAAAAGAAATTAATGAAACATTACATCTACTTATTAATACTTATCGGATCGATTTTAATGGTAAATCAAAATGCAATTGCACAAACAACTGTTTCCCAAACAGAGCAATTTCAGAATCGAATAGTGGATTCCATATTTTCTAAAACTTTAAGTGAAAGTCGTGACTTTTGGGTAAGATTACCAGATAATTTTCAGCCAGATAATGATGAAAAATATGCCGTGATTTATCTAATGGATGGATTTTCACTAGAAAGCACTTTGGAAGCTGTTTATGGAAATTATTGGGGGCATTACCTCCCACATATGATACTTGTTGGGGTTTCTAATCGCAGCAACCGAATAAGAGATTTAACTACTTCGCAGGTAAAAATGAGACGCGGTAGTGCAATGAACGATGAAACTGGTGGTGCAGAAACCTTTACTAAATTTATGGAGAAGGAACTCATCCCGTATATTGATAGTAAGTATCCAACCACTGCCTATCGTACCCTAATTGGGCATTCTTATGCCGGTTTGTTTACTATAAATATGTTGGTTAATCATAAACATCTCTTTCAAAACTATATAGCCATAGATCCAAGTTTGGATTGGGACGACCAAAAGTTATTGAAGGAGGCAAAAGAAAAGCTGAGTACAGAAGGTTATGAAGGCAAATCCCTTTATATGTCTTTAGCAGCAGAGCAGCTACATATGTGGGATGAAGAAATAACCATGGAGAATATTATGGATGACTCTTCAGAATTTACTTTGTTTGCGCGTTCAATCATTGAGTTTTCAAATGATATTAAATCTCAAAAACAGAATGGATTAAATTTTTCATGGAAGGTTTATAATGAAGATTTACATGGTACAGTTCCGTTACCATCAATTAGAGATGGGCTGATATTTCTTTTTGAATGGTATCAGTTTAAATCTCCACAAAAATATAATAATCCAGATACACCTCTAGAAGAATTGGTTTCGCTATTGAAGGAGCAGGAACAAATCTATACCGAACATTTTGGTGTTCCCACTGCACCAATGATAGACGAAATGTTAAATGGCTATGGCTACATGAATATGCAAATGGGACAACCTAAGAAGGCGTTCATGTTTTTTGAAATGAATATTAAGTATAATCCAACAAGTGCAAATGCTTATGATTCGATGGCTGAGTATTATGTATCTCAAAACGACAAAGAGAATGCCTTAAAACACTTAAATAAGGCCTATGAAATAAGTGGTAACGATTACTATAAAGAAAGAATTGAAGCTCTAAATAAAAAATAACAGAGGCTGTAAGATAGATATTCAGAGACTTCGCAAAAGCGAGTCGGGATACGGTTCATCTACTAGGCCTCCGTTACTAAGTGAAGTAGCTTTATTATCAAGTTATTTTTTATCTTAGCTTCTATCATGAAGTACTTCTCCATAAATCTTTATCGCAAAATGCTCAACTGCGCCCTAGCAGAAGGTATGGATCGAGAAGATTTTATGAGTTTGCCCACCCCAATCAATGTTATTGATGATCTGCAGGCTATTCCGGCAGAGGAGTTTTTTAGTCTGCATGAGTTATTAGATGAAAAACTAGGGCCGGGATTTGGTGTGAGAGTGGGTCAGCAAATGAAAATTGAGGATTACGGCGTACTTGGCCTTTCTTGGAGGACCTGCTCTTGGGCCGGAGAAATTTTTGAAAGAAGTGAACGCTACTTTAAGCTACTGTCGAACACCTTTGTGTGGCAGATCAAAGAGAAAGGAGATACTTCTTCTGTATATCTAAATCGAGAAGTGCATAGACGAGGTATAGAGTTGTCGACCGAGGCTAGCCTTTCTGCAACTGTTGTGGTAATACAAGCCATGACAGAAAAAAAAATATTTCCAACCGAAGTGACCTTTAAGCATGATCCACCAAAGGATTTAGTCATCTATAGTGCTGCTTTTCAATGTCCTATTCTTTTTAATCAGCCTCATTACTCTATCTCTTACAAAACAGCTGACCTAAGAACAAGAACAGCAAAGGCAGATGCAAGCATTAATCGTTTTCTCGTAGAACGCGTTGAAGAAGAAACCAAGGGCTTAGAAGTAGCAGGCAATAAACTGATCTTTGATGTAGAGAAGCTGATTACTGACGCACTTCCAAGTGGCATTCCTAGCATCCATCAGATTGCAGAACACTTAAGCATGAGTAATCGAACCTTGACCAGAAGATTATCGAATGCCGGAGTAAGCTACCGAGACCTCATCAAAAAAAGGCAAGAAAAAATTGCGAAGCATTTGCTGAAAAATACTTCCCGAAGCTTAGCAGAAATTGCTTTCGAAACTGGCTTCTCAGAGCAAAGTGCTTTTAATCGTGCGTTCAAGCGATGGACAGGATTATCGCCTGTCGAATTTCGAAAATCTTAGCCTAAGATCCAATTTGGCGTAAAATGTCAAAGGCTTGGCGCAAAGTGTCAAGCATGAGATCGCTTTTGCTTTCAATTTTGTACTCTAATTAAATACGAAACAAATGAAAGCAATACTCTTTACAACCTGGCTAGCAATAGTATTAGCATCGTTGATGGTGTTTACTGTTTTTGATACTAAAGGTGCCATTACTGAAAATCATGATTCTCTAAATGATCATGATGAGAATTTAAAAAAGGCAGCCATGCAGATACTAGAATTAAAATGCAATGTCTGTCATAAAAAGCAAAACCCTTTCATGGTCTTCAAAGAAAAAAACATGGCCAAACGAGCCAAGAAGATCAATCAGATGGTCTTCATTGAGCGAAGAATGCCCAAAGGAAACGAGATCAAGTTGACCGCTTCAGAATATGACAAATTGAAAGAATGGCTTAACACTCAAAAGATCTAATGAAGATGGAAATACATATTCAAAACCTATCCCTCAACGCTTCAATCATTCTCACAGGACTTTCTGCCGGACTGTTCTACGCATGGTCAGTTTCAGTAATCCCAGGAACACAAAAGATCGATGACCTCAGCTATTTAACTAGCATGCAAAGTATTAATCGAGAGATACTAAACCCTGCCTTCTTTCTAGTCTTTTTTGGCAGCCTGATAAGTCTATTTGGCTCTACCTACTTCACCTACAGTCAAAGTGTAAAAGGATTCTGGCTTCTCCTGTTCGCTAGTTTGACCTACTTAATTGGCACCATAGGAGTAACCGGGATGGGCAATGTGCCCCTCAACAATGAGTTGGAAGCCATCGATATTGCTAAGCTCAGCACCAAAGAAATCACAGAATTTCGAGAGCATTACGAGCTACGCTGGAATAAATTCCACACCTATCGAATGTTATTCTCGGTCTTGTCTTTCATCCTGACTTTACTAGCGCTAAACCTACAGTTCAAGCATTAACAAACCCTTAAAATCATACAGAATGTCTTATTTCAGTTGTCTAGACGAAAATTCTGATATCACCTTCAATGACCGTCCAAGTTTAGGTTCTATGGATAAAGCGTCACAGGAAATCATGCGCGGCAAGTCTGCTTTTAGTGAAGCAGTATTAAAAATTAAACTCAAATAAATCTTTAAAATGAAACACAACATTTTAGTAATCGGAGGAACCGGAAAGACTGGTCGCCGAGTAGTAGAAGGCTTATCGCAATTAGGCCACCAAGTAACCGTAGGATCAAGAAAAGGCAGACCTGCTTTTGATTGGGAAGACTATTCCACCTTTGCACCCGCCTTGAAGGGAATGGATCGAGCCTACATTGTTTATTATCCTGATCTGGCAGTTCCCGGAGCTAAGGAAGCCATCTCGGCATTAACAGAAGCTGCAATAAAAGAAGGCTTAGAAAAAGTAGTGCTTTTATCCGGAAAGGGAGAAACGGAAGCAGAGGCTTGTGAGCAAATTGTAGCCAACTCAGGACTAAATTACACCCTAGTAAGGGCTTCTTGGTTCAATCAAAACTTTAGCGAAGGTGCATTCTTAGACTTCGTATTGGCAGGACAAGTTGCCCTACCCATGCCTGAAGCTGAAATACCATTTGTAGATACGGATGACATTGCAGAGGTTGTAACAAAAGTGTTAGTGGACGATACTTACAATGGTCAAACCATCACAGTGACTGGTCCTAAAAAGCAAACTTTTGGACAAGTAGTAAAAATAATGGAACAGGCCATTGGAAGAAAGATCCAATACATTCCTATCTCTATTGAAGCTTTCAAAACAGGCATGAAGGAAGCCGGCCTTCCGGATTCTTATGTATGGCTCTTTGGCTATTTATTTGAAGAGGTACTTGGAAACCCTGATAATCAAGCAGTCTCCAATGACGTGCAGAAAGTTTTAGGTCGCCCTGCCACTTCTTTTGAAGAATATGTGCAAAAGACCAAGGCAACTGGTGTTTGGAATCAAGCGGTTTCAGAAAGTATTTAAAGGAGCAAGATCATGAAAACAATTAATCTTAGAAGAGCAAGTTTTGCTTCATTGATTATATGGATTATAGGAGTCAGCGCTTTTGTTGGCTCCTATTTCCTTCCCATAATGGAAAACCCTGATGAACAAGCCAATTGGTTTTTAACGGTTGCCTTAATTCCTGCCATTTTAATTGGCGTTAATATCTACTACAAAAGGAGCAATCGAACAAACGCCTTATTATTAGGTGGTTTTATGTTTTTACTCACCATGCTATTTGATGCAATGATTACAGTTCCGCTATTTATTATTCCTGCGGGAGGTGACCATCTTAGCTTCTTTGGTGATCCAGGTTTTTGGGTATTGGGAATAGAATACATGCTACTTGTAGCTGTCGCTAATTACATCTTTAGCAGAAAATGAGACCCCAAAAAGCAATTTATATTCTTCTTTTGATACTAAGCGCTCTTAGCCTTTTCCACCTGCTTCTGCTGCTAAAAGTAGTAACACCAGAACTCATTTGGGGAGGCAGATTATCGACTGATAATGAACTGTATCTATTTGAAGGGATCTCTTTAGTCGTAACATTTTATTTGATATTGATCTTACTAATAAGAGGATCTTTCATTCGACCGCTACTTTCCCCTAAGGTTGTGAATACATCTCTTTGGGTTTTCCTAATTCTATTTATCCTGAATACTATAGGGAATCTTCTAGCAAAAACAACTAACGAAAAAGTTTTTGCCTTGCTAACCCTAACCATTACAGTTCTAATTTGGATGATATTAAAAAAACAGAAGTCAAAAAAAGTTAAACAATAGTGGTATCATTAAACACTACAGCACTACAAGATCAATGGCTCAAACTGACAGTTTGAAACTCAACTTTAAATCCACTACTTTTAAGGGTACGAAGTAAATCCATTGGCAAGCGTTGTTTCTAACTCATTTGGTTTATTTAAAAAAAAAGAAGCAATGCTTAAAATGGATTGAACACAAAAGAGATTGAACCAGCAAGCGTCACATGCCTTAATCCTAAACAACATTGCTCGGTTTATTGACTTAACCGACTTAGAAAAGCAAAAGTACCTCTCCCTACTTACCGAAATAAAGCTTAAAAGGAAGGATTTTTTAATGCGAGCGGGTGATTAGGTTTACACTGATAATTCTCTACCTTAGCTATCATTTTTTTGCTAAAGCAAATGAAACTAACTCCTTCAGAAAACATATCGGCAATTGCCGTGCTTCCCTTTACGAATAGAAGCTCAAATGCAGAAAACGAGTATTTCTGCGATGGGATTACAGAAGAAATTATCATTGCCCTTGCCAAGATCGAAAGGCTTAAAGTCATTTCTCGAACCTCTTCCTTTTTCTTTAAAAACCAATCTTATAGTTTACAAGAAGTAGCAGATAAATTACAAGTGCCCTACCTCATAGCCGGAAGTGTTCGTTTGAATGGAAAGGCCCTTCGCATTAGCACAGAGTTAATCGAGATTGCAGGTGATGAAACGATTTGGTCCAACAGTTGGGATCGAGAATTAAAGAACGTTTTTGAAATTCAAGATGAAATAAGTCTGGAGATAGCGGATCAATTGAGAGAGCGAATTGGCCATCTTACCTTCGAAGATCACTTAATTGAGCAACGCACCCATAACCTAAGTGCCTATGAGCATTATTTAAAGGGAAAGTATCATAGCAATCAGTGGAACCCTGAAGACATTAGATTGGCGATCGATCATTTTGAAAAGGCGATTCAATTAGATGATCAGTTGATCGAAGGCCACTTGGGGATCTCGGACGCTTATAGTTTTATGGCCGTAGCCGGTTTTGCTCCCCGAGAAGAAGCCTGGCAAAAAAGCATCACCGCTTTAGCCTTAGCAAAAAAGCTTGATCCCGATCATGCCGGACTGAATTACATGTTGGGCATGAAATCCTTCTTTACCGAAGCAGATTTTGCTGCTGCTCTGCAATACGGTCTTAAGTCACTAGCCGCCAAGCCCACTTATTCCGAAGCGCATCAATTTGTTTCTTTTCTCCATTCCCTTAAGGGTGACTTTGATACCGCTCGAAAGCATATCCTTTTTGCCAAATCCGCTGATCCGCTTAACCCTGAGACCAAATTCTATGAGGCGAATTATAACTATCGGCTAGGTGAGTATGATAAAGCCAAAGCGATCTTAAGCGAATTACTGGAGTTAAATGACAAAAACCTTCCGGCCATTATAGTGCAGATCTACATCCTGATTGGAGAAGGTCAACTCAAAGCCGCTCGCCAAAGTATTGAAGCGGTTCCGCAGCAGGCTTTAACTCCAGATGAAAGATTAGGCCTGCTTGCCCTGATCGATGCCATGGAAGGAAAAAGCACTACCCACTTACAAAGGCTGGAACAGCAGGCTCAAGAAGCAGAAGCCCACCATGCACATGCTTATCTGTTCCTATGCTATGCCAATCTAGGTCGCTATCAGGAAGCCTTTGCTGTTTTAGAGAATCTTTTCAATAGTAGCTCTTCCATTCTGCTACTTTCCTTTAGTGATCCACTGGGAAAGCCTATTCACTCCCACCCTAGCTATCCGCAATATCATGAACGGATCTATCCGAAAACGATAGAAAAACCAATTCTAAAAAAACGGAAACAAGCAGATCCTACACTGACGAAAGAACAGGTAGAAAAAATTCATGCCTATGTAGAATCTGAGCGACCGTACCTCAACCCTTCTCTCACTTTGCGTTCGCTAGCCGAAGAGCTCGCTATTCACCCCAATCAGCTTTCTCGTTTATTGAATGAATCCATCGGCAAAAACTTCAACGACTTTATCAATAAAAAACGCATTGAACATTTCCAACAGATTGTAATGGACCCGGATAATTCACACATTTCGCTGATCGGACTGGCCTATGAAAGTGGCTTTAATTCCAAGTCTGTTTTCAATAGCGCATTCAAAAAAGAAGTGGGCATGACGCCAAAAGCCTTTCAAAAAAGTCAGGGATAAGACAATATTTAGTCCCGAAATGTAAATCCGAACCACTACTTAATAAAGCGAACCTTTCTCCTTTCAACTCTTCCTTCTTTTGCCATGCATTTAAAAAACAAAAGCATGACACAAACAATGAAAGCAACAGTAGCCACTGGCTATGGATCAGCTGAAGTGCTTCAATTCAAAGAAGTAAAGAAGCCCACTCCAAAATCAAATGAAGTATTGGTGAAGGTAATGACCGCCTCTGCCACCACCGCAGATGCCATGATGCGCAGCGGGAAACCCTATATCGCAAGGCTGTTTGTTGGTCTTCGCAAACCGAAAAAAGCCATTCCGGGAACTGGTTTCGCCGGGATCATCGAACAAGTAGGCCATGAAGTTAGTGACTTTAAAGTCGGTGATCGGGTATTTGGAGAAACCGCCTTTGGTTTCAGCTCGAATGCAGAATACCTGACCATTTCAGAAAAGGGTGTGATACTACACATGCCAGAGAATTTAGATTTTACTGAAGCGGCAAACTTCTGCGATGGACATTTAACCTCCTATAATTTCCTGAAAGAACTCGCTCAACTAAAACGCGGTCAGAAAGTATTGATCAATGGAGCTTCCGGTGCCTTGGGAACTTCCGCCATCCAAATAGCGAAATACTTGGGCGCAGAAGTTACAGCCGTATGCAGTGGTCGAAATATGGGCTTGGTCAGATCATTGGGTGCTGACGAGGTGATTGACTACCAACAGAAAGATTTTACCAAGGGCAAGATTAAATACGATTACGTCTACGATACGATTGGTAAGAGTTCTTTTTCAGCCTGTCAAGCTATCCTGACTGAAAAGGGCGTGTACTTGTCGCCAGTACTGAAATTCCCATTGCTTCTTCAAATGATAAAAACCTCCCTTTTTGGTCAGCAGAAAGCCAAGTTTGAAGCGACCGGCGCAAACAAAGAAGAAAAGCTTCGCAATTTGCTTTCAGAGGTGTTAGACATATACAAAGCAGGAAAACTTAAAACGATTATCGACCGACAATTTCCATTAGAAAAAGTGGCTGAAGCACATCAATACATTGATTCTGGAAGAAAAAAAGGCAATGTAGTCATTGTAACTGCTTAAGCGTAAAGAAATGAAAAATCAAAAAAGAAGATCCGCCCTGCTCGCAGGACTGTCCTTGATCCTTATGGCAATAATTGCAGGATTTACTTATGGATATGCTCACAGCGTCATCTACGTCCCCGGAAATGCAGCGCAAAGCATGACAAATTTGCAACTCAACAAATGGCTTTTTATTAGTGAGTTTGTGGGATGGACCCTCATCTGTTTAGTTGATGGTATAGTGGTTATGGCACTGTATGTTTTCCTAAAAGGAGTCAATCCAAAACTCTCAGGACTAGCAGCCTTTCTGCGCCTGATATACACCGCATTTCTTGGATATGCCGTTTGGCAGTTGGGTGAGCTTCTGCCGCTAAACGACAATCTTTCCGCAGCTCAAGTCAATAGCCAATTTGAAGCATTCGAATCCATTTGGTCTATGGGGCTGATTATTTTTGGCGCTCACCTTAGCACCTTAGGATTACTTGCATTGAAAGCTCCTTCCATCTCCAAGGTCTTTGGGTGGTTATTAATGCTTGCAGGCATCTCCTATTTGGGCATCCATTTAGCAAAACTCCTCTTGGAAGGTCAAGCGAATACCATCGCAGAAGTGGAAGTAATATTGAGTGCACCCATGGCCTTGGGTGAACTGGCCTTTGCTGTTTGGTTAATTACTAAAGGAGGTAAGAGCACTTACTAGCAGCAAAGCGCTAGCTTTGATGCTTATCAAGCTAATTAAAATTAAATGATAGAAAATGGACATCACACAAATCAAAGAATACACAAAATCTTTAACAAGCAATGTTCGGCCTATATCAGAAGCCTCCTTAGGTTTAATGACTAATTTGATAGAGATCGAAACCTATTTAAAGGGTGACTTGTTTATTAATATTGGAAAGAAAAACAATAAAGAATACTTTGTTTACGAAGGTGTTTGTCGCAGCTTTGTCCTCAGTCCAGACGCAGATGAAGTAACCATATCTTATTTTCTAGAAGGGGGAGTTCTCTCGCCTAATAAAACGAGAACTGCTAATCAATTATCTCAACTCAACTTTCAAGCCCTTACAGCGCTAACAATTGGCAGTATGGACGCTGACAAGTTTGAGCAACTAATGATAAATCACATCGATATTCGAGAGACGGCAACACAGCATAGCGTATAGTTCATAATCTAGGGTTTACACACCATACACAAACCCATGTGTTTTACTCCAAAATGAGAGAAACCCATCAATTTCTTTAGCTAGCATTTCAAAGTTGTCCTGATTTATACATCCGAACGATTAGAAGGATTAATCGTGTCAAATTTGCTCAATAATTAAAAACAAATTTTAGCAAAGCATTTACAGCAGTACAATACGAAGCTAGCATTTCATTTGCGTTTTGTCGATCAAATTAAAAGAGGAGAACTGAACCTAAGACTTAACAATAAAAAACTAAACCAAGTCAAGTCCCCTACTTGAGTCAAATTACATATACACACACTTTAGAAACACCATGATGATAAAATTTAATTTCAAAAAGAGCAGAATAGCTTACTTACTCATCCTTTCAACACTCTTAATCTCAGAATCATGTTCGAAGGAAGAAATAAACGAAGATATAAACTCAGCAGGAACTTCAAGCGGTGCTTATCTAAAGGTACCTGACTTACACTTTGAATCAATCTTAATTGAACAAGGTATTGATTCTGATGGAACAATAAATCAAAGAATCTTGATATCTGATGCAGAGAAAGTTAAAACTTTAGATTTAAATCTTAATCACAGTTTTGGAGAAATATCTGATTTAACTGGCATTGAAGGTTTTGTAAACCTCACATTCTTATCTGCAGGCAGGCAAGAAATAGAATCTATAGATTTGAGTAAAAACACGCTATTAGACAGCTTGTACCTTACAGCAAATAGACTCTCCACTATTGATCTTAGAAACAATAAAGAATTAACTTTCGTTGACATGCAATCCAATGAATTTAGATCTGCAAACTCAATTATTGGGCTATCTGATCTAATGAATTTGAAAGAATTAGACTTGTCATGGAATTACTTGAATGCCTTTAGTATCCAAAATAATTCATTAGAAATATTGCACATCAGTCATAATGACTTAAAGTCTATCAATACCACTGCTGCTGTAAACTTGAAAAATATTTTCATGCCTTCAAATAAGCTTGAAACAGTAGATTTTAGCACAAATACCTTATTAGAAACACTATTAATTACAGGTAATAACCTTCAACAACTATCTCTTACTAATAATAGTGAACTAACCCACCTCTATGTTTCGGCAAACTCACTTGTAAGTCTGGATGTAAGTCAAAATCTTGAATTGGTAGATTTAAGAGTAGATCGAAACCCTAATTTAAGTTGTATTAAAATTAAGGATACCCAAAACCCGTATGTAATGAAATCAGCGTACCAGACTCTAAGTAATCATTGTAACTAAATGAATCCAAGATATTTATGAGTACTGTGCTAAAAACCAATATCAATTGAATGACAAAAGCTAGATCCAAAGCAAATCAGCTAACAGTGAAGAAGGGAATTCTGGCCATTGTAATCATGTACGCTGGTCAACTCCTTGCCGGAATTGCTGTCTCTTATGGGTTTAAGTTCTTTTTGCCGGCGCTTGATGTTCCACTAGATATCTTGGGGCTGACTTCTGCTTTGCTCAGCGGCATTATGATCATTACTTTCTTCAGCGGGGATATCCGTAGATCAGGTCAAGCATTCTATTCCGAAATAGGACTTCAACCCATTAAGATCAAAAAAGGCAAAGCGCTTTTGTTGGTTTTGGCTGCCTTGACATCGACGCACTTTTTAGCCTGGGTATATCGATCGGTGATCTTACCTTCCTATGGTTTCGAAGGAGTCATTGGGGGTGGCTCCAAGATGTTTAGCTTCATCCAAACCAATGGAGGAACTGTTGAAATGGGCGGCTTTTTAATGCTAGCACTCCTCGTAGGACCTATTATGGAAGAAATAGTATTTAGGGGGTATTTGCAATCATCATTAGCCAATAAAATACCGGCATGGGCCGCTATAGTAATCACTTCTTTGGTTTTTACTATTGGTCATAGTCCTATGCTGTTGTGGCCCATGTATTTTCTGTACAGTGTCACTTGGGGCTGGGTCTATTTACTTACAGGCTCTTTAAAAATGGCCATCTTAATTCATATCCTAAGCAATTTATTTTATACGGTTATAGGCTTTGCCGGATGGGATATTCTTGCCTAAAGGGAAACCCCATTTAATCGCGGCTTTCTACTAAACTGTCTGTCCACCGATTCGACGGGAAATTAAAATTTAATCAGAGCCACAAAAGCCCAATACTGTATATGTAAACTTTTAATATGTGCGTTATACAAACATCCTTTACACTTTTATAGATACATCCTTTACACTTTCTGCTTGCCTTAACTCCACTTTACAGCAAAAAATCCACCTCTAGCTTAGTCCATTCCTAAACAATTTCACTTTAAAATCCTTAGTCTTTAGATTGAATGTAGTTTTGAACAGACTTTAACAGTCTTTTATAGTGAGAAATAAGGAAAACTTTAATTTTATTAATCTTCAAAATTTCACTGATTAGGACAAGCAAACCAAATAACATGAAGTTGATCAAACCACTAAGCCTGTGTTTTTTGGTTTCGCTATGCTTACTTAATGCCTGCTCTCCTAAGATTGACTCCATTGCGCCCCCCATTGAAGAACCCCAAGATTTTTCTAAAGTAGAAGGCGATACCCTGATCAACCAATGGTGGAAGAGTTTTGAAGATGAGCGCTTAGATCAATTGATGGACAGCGCTTTCGCCAACAACATGACCCTTAATAACCTCTATCAGCAGATTGTAGCAGCAGAAGCGGTTCGAAAATCACAATCCTCTTTTTTACTGCCCGACATACAAGCCGGGGCTCAAACCGCAGCCCAACGACCGGAACCGGATTTTGCCGGAGGTGAAAATACCCAGATCGGAGTTTCTGCTAGTTATGAAATTGACCTTTGGGGAAGAATTCGCGCCGGAGTACAAGCCGCCGATTTTAGCATTCAAGGAAACTATTACGATTACCAAGCTGCCGCCATGACACTCAGTGCCAATGTGGCTCGCCTGTGGTTTCAACTTTTAGTAATTCAAGAGCAGTTGGATTTGATCAATAATCAAGTGGCGACCAATAAAGAAGTAATAAAGCTTATTAAAGCTCGCTTTGGTGCCGGACAAGTTAAAGGAGTTGATGTACTCCGACAAGAGCAATTGTTAGAGCAAAGCAAAAGCCTAAAACTGCAATTCGAAGCCAATTACCGTCAGACGCAAAATCAATTGGCGGTGCTTTTAGCCAAGCCACCACAAAACTTTGAGTTAGAGATCAAGGATACTTTAAAAGAGCTTCCACCCACCCCTGCCGCGGGAATGCCGCTAGAGCTGATTCGCAGAAGACCGGATGTGCAAAGAGACTACAGCTTTTTAATGGCTGCCGATCGGGATATGGCGCAGGCGGTAAGAAACCGCTTTCCTCGCTTATCGCTGAACCTTGCCGCTCAAGCTCGATCGAACAATTACAGCGAATTATTTAATTCTTGGGCTTATACTTTGGGCGCCAACTTGGTGGCTCCTCTCCTCTATTGGGGTCGATTAAGAGCCGAAGTAGACCGAACGGAAGCGGTGAAAAAGCAACAGCTTTATCAATACGGGCAAACGGTTTTAACTGCTTTTCAAGAAGTGGAAAATGCCTTGATCAGTGAAGAGCGCCAAAGAAAGCAGATTAAGATTCTGCGCAAGCGATTAGAAATGGCACAGCAAACCAATAAGCAGTTGCGCACCGAATTTATTTATGGTTTTAGTCAATATTTAGATGTGTTGCTTTCGCAAGATCAAGAGCAGCAATTGCAACGGAATCTTTTAGAGGCCATACAAGACCAATACGAAATCAGAATTTCATTGTATCGCGCTTTGGCGGGAGATTTTCAATATTTACCTCCGGAGAGAGATGAAAACGAAAAACCGAATCCATGAAGAAGAATAAAACAGCAATCATCAGTGGACTGATCTTCTTGGCGGCAGCCGTGCTGATCACCTTGATCTTTACCACTGAACCCACTGCCCAAAGTGAAGGAGCGACTAAAAAGTCGGCCATGTTGGTGAGTGTTGAGCCGGTGCATTTAGGCGACTACACTCCCCTCTTTCAAGCTACCGGTTCGGTGAGGGCTTTTGAAGACATACAACTCAATGCTTTGGTAAGCGGACAGATCATCAAAAGAAATTCTGAATTTGTTCCCGGCGGAAGAGTGAAAAAAGGCACGGAGCTTTTAAAAATTAATCCGGCTGATTATAGAAACGACTTAGAACTTCGCAAAAGCGAATTGCAACAAGCCCAAACCAATTTAGAAGTAGAATTAGGTCGACAAAACATTGCCAAGCAAGATTTGAAATTGATTGGTGGAGATTCCCTCACCGAAGATCAAAAGAACTTGGTGTTGCGGAAACCTCAATTCAGTGCGGTACAAGCCAATATTACCGCAGCCAAAGCCGCTGTAAATCAAGCCCAATTAAATTTAGATCGCACTTCGGTAAAAGCGCCATTTGATGCACAGATCATTTCTCAAAATGTTTCAGTGGGCTCGCAAGTTGCTCCCGGCGATAATTTAGGTCGCTTGGTGGGCATTGAGCAATATTGGGTAGAAGTGAATTTGCCGGTGAAGAAATTGAAGTATTTGACCTTCCCGGAAAACGACAGTTTAAGCGGAGCAAAAGTCACCATTAAGAATACTTCTGATTGGGAAGTGGGAGAAAGCAGAAAGGGCCTTTTAACCAATCGGGTTGGCGCATTGGACCAACAAAGTCGCTTGGCCCGTTTGCTGATCAAGATTCCCGACCCCTTGAACATTGATAAAGCCAATGTAGATGCTCCGGAATTAATGATCGGCAGTTTTGTAGAAGCCGAATTGGAAGGAGAAAAGATCAAAAATGTAGTTCGCATTAAGCGCGACTTCTTGCGTAGCAACAATACAGTTTGGGTGATGGAAAACAAAGAACTGAAGATTCGAAAAGTGAAAGTGCAATTAATGGATGCTCACTATGCCTACCTTTCTGAAGGCTTAAAAGACGGAGCTCAGGTAGTTACCACCAACATCAGTACGGTTACTGAAGGCATTCCATTGAGAACAGCAGGCGAAAAAGAGGGAAAGAAGGATGAGTAAGGCCGAGGAACAAAAGCCCAAGAAACGCAAAGGCATGATCGAATTCATGGCCCGAAACTCTGTGGCTTCAAACCTATTGATGTTGCTGTTGCTGGTGGGTGGTTTTTACACCATGTACAACATTCAAAAAGAAGTTTTTCCGCAATTTCAATTGGACTTTGTCAATGTGAGTGTCACCTATCCCGGCTCTTCACCCGAAGAGGTGGAACAGGGAATATTGATGCCGGTAGAAGAAGCCGTGCGCGGCATTCAGGGCATTAAAGAAATTGTTTCTGAAGCCCGAGAAGGTTCGGGAGAAGTGACCATTGAGTTGGTCGCCGGAACCGACCGCATGAAAGCTTTTCAAGACATTGATCAGGCGGTGAACCGCATTCGCACCTTTCCCGATGATATTGAAGAACCGGAAGTGGTTTTACAAGATCGGCAGCGCGATGTGATGGAGATTTCCCTTTATGGGGAAGCCGACATTTGGGCACTTCGAAAAATTGGGGAACGCTTGCGCAATCGCTTGCTTTCTCAGCCACAGATCACCCAAGTAGAATTGGATAATGTACCTGATTATGAAACCCGGATCGAGATCAGCGCTTACAACTTGCGCAAATACGGCTTGACTTTGGGCGAAGTAGCCGACTTGATTGCAGCAAGCAGTCAGGATGTGCCGGCCGGTGCCGTAGAAACTAAATCGGGTGAAATATTGCTGCGCATGAAAGAGCGCAAGCAGTGGGCCGAAGAGTTTGGCAGCATCAGCATTGCCACTTCTGAATCGGGAACACAGCTAAAATTGGGCGACATTGCCACCATTACCGATGGTTTTGTGGAAAGCGGTTTTCACGGTCAGTTTAATCAGAAGACCGCCATTGGCATGGAGATTTTCCGGGTGGGCGATCAATCACCACTGGAAATTGAAGACTTGGTGAAAGAAATGATGGCGGACTTTCAATTGCCGCCCGGAGTGGAATACCGCATCGACAGTAATCGAGCGGAAGACTATCGCGAGCGGCTTTCGCTGCTGACAGAAAACGGACTGATGGCCATTATCATCGTGATGGTAATCCTCTCCCTCTTTCTGGAATATCGCCTGGCTTTTTGGGTGATGATGGGCATGGTGATCTCCTTTGTGGGAGGAATTGTTTTTCTACCCCTGATCGGCGTGAGCGTCAACATGATCTCCATGTTCGGCTTTTTAGTGGTCTTGGGAATTGTGGTAGATGATGCCATTGTAGTGGGGGAAAATGTGTTCGAGTACCGACAACAAGGTTATGGCCGCATGCAGGCCGCCATTAAAGGAACCAAAGATGTAGCCAAGCCGGTCTTTTTTAGCATTATCACCACCATTATTGCATTTATTCCGTTGCTCTACCTTCCCGGGGAAACCGGAAAGTTTTGGCAACCCTTGCCGGCGGTGGTGATCGTGATTCTCGCCCTTTCTTTAATTGAAGCCCTCCTTATTTTACCGGCGCATTTAGGTCATTTGAAAAAGAAAGAAAAGAAGGGCATTATCTTGAAATTGGAAAACTTTCAAAAGCGTTTTGCCCGAGGTTTCGAAAAGCTGATCGACACTTATTACCGCCCATTTTTAGACCGTTGTTTAAAGTTTAAATACATCACCTTGAGCATTGCCATTTCGCTCTTGTTGGTGGTGGGTGGCTATGGTTTTAGCGACCATATGGGCATGATCATGATGCCGGAAGTGGCAGCCGATGAAATAGAAGCCGGGATTCGTTTGCCGGTGGGTACTACGGTTGATCAAGCGGCTATGGTAGCAGAAGAAGTGACCGCTTCCACCCAAAAAATGTTTGATGAGCATAATTTATACGAAGTGGCGGAAGGCATTAAAACCAATGTGCGGGGACAGAATTTTATAGATGTAGAGATCGTGATGCGGCCTCCGGATGAACGAGAGATGTCAGCGCGAGAAGTGATCGAGATCTGGCGCGATAACATTGGCGATATTCGGGGAGTGGATCAAATTACTTTTGAAGCTGAGCGCGGGCCCGGTGGTTACCGACAAGACATTTCGGTAGACCTAAGCCACTCTGACATTGATCTATTGGAAAAAGCCAGCATGACCTTTGTGGAGCGCATGGATGCTTTCGAAAACACCCGCGATGTAAGCGACAATTACAATCGCGGCAAGCAACAATTTGATTTTGAGCTTTTGCCTGCAGGCAGAAATCTCGGCTTAACCGCCAATGAAGTGGGCAGACAAGTTCGGAATGCCTTTTTTGGCGCCTTGGCCATGCGACAATTGAGAGGAAACAACGAAATAGAAGTGCGGGTGAAACTTCCTCACGCTGAGCGAAAAGACATTCGCAATTTAGAAGACTTTATCATCCGCACGCCCAATGGCGTAGAAGTGCCGCTTTTGGATGTGGTGGAAGTGAAAGAAAAAGAAGCCTTTACTTCCATTAACCGCCGCGATGGCAGACGAATTGTGAGTGTGGGCATGGATGTAGAACCCACCAATAAAGTCAATCAAGTAATTAGCAGCATTAATGAAGAAGTGTTGCCGCAATTGCGGGCCGACTTTCCCGGTTTAACTTGGACCTTTGAAGGCAGCCAAGCCGATATGCGGGAATCTACCGCTTCGCTCTGGGGAACTTTCTCCATGGCCATGTTGATTATTTATGTGCTTTTGGCCTTGGCCTTTAACAATTACACCCAACCGCTGATTGTGATGTTGGCCATTCCCTTTGGCATTGTAGGGGCGGTAATTGGGCACATTCTCTTGGGCTACGACCTTTCTTTAGTGAGCCTGATGGGCATGATTGCCTTGGCGGGTGTGGTGGTAAACGACTCCCTGATCATGGTGGACTATGCCAATGGCATACGAAAAGACACTTCTGCCTATGATGCCATTCACGAAGCCGGTTTGCGCCGCTTCCGCCCTATTATCTTAACCACCTTAACCACATTTGGCGGCCTTACTCCTATTATTTTAGAGCGCTCCAGCCAGGCTTTTTACATTATTCCCATGGCCATTTCCTTGGGTTTTGGAATTGTGTTTGCCACGGCCATTATTTTGGTAATTGTGCCTTGTTTTTATTTGGTCTTGGAAGATGCCAAAGCCTTTTTTGGCAAGAAAAAAACACCGGATGAAGAATTGGCCTCTTCTTACCAATAGAAAACGGGAGTTGCCACTTTACTGATTTTTTGTATTTTGCATTTGAAAACTGAAGGATGGGAAACATTTTTAATCCGTTTATCAATAAGTATAAACTCGACGGGTTGTTTAATAAATATAGATCAAGATATAACTGATTGCACATAACAATAAGAGAGAATATGAGCTATAAAAAAAAGTGGAAACTAATACTTGAAGAAAAACGTTTTAGGGAAAAATCAAAAACTATTAAGAGTGATGGACGAAATACGTTTGAGAACGACTATGGGCGTTTAATATCAAGTGCGCCAATACGTAGATTACAAGACAAAACACAGGTTTTTCCATTAGAAGAAAGCGATTACATTAGAACACGCCTAACCCATTCTTTGGAAGTTTCATATTTGGCAAGTTCTATTGGACAGAGTATTGAAGACTGGTTATTAAAGAAAAATGAACTTGACGTAGACTTAAAAGGGAACTTAAGTTCTCTTCTAAGGGTTGCAGGTTTAGTGCATGATTTAGGAAATCCACCATTTGGCCATTTTGGAGAAGAAGCAATAAAAAAGTTTTTCAAGAAATATTTTGACAATAACAAAAAAACAACCCTTTCTGATCTCGAAAAAGCGGACTTTGAGTACTTCGATGGAAATGTGCAAACACTTAGAATTTTATCTAAACTTTACTATTTCGGAGATGAATATGGATATAATTTAAATTATTCAAGTTTAGCATCCATAATCAAATATCCTTCAAATTCTTTAGAAGGAAATAAGAAACCAACTACTGAAATTTCCAAGAAGAAATTTGGCTATTTCGTAACCGAAACAGAAACTTATAAAAAAATCAATGACCATCTAAAACTAGGTAACAGAAGGCACCCCGTGGTTTACCTTTTAGAAGCAGCTGACGATATAGCCTATAGCGCGGCAGATATCGAAGATGGTGTGAAATTAGGAAAGGTAGATTTAAATGATATTGAAAGAATTTTCTCTAAAAACCTAGATAAAAACAAAGAAGCGGTATTAAATAAAATAAAAGAATTAAGAGAAGAATATTCTAATGAAAAAAATATTGATTCTTCGCTGATCATTCAAAAGTTTCGAATCTTCACTCAACAAATAATGATTGATAGTATTGTAAAATCATTTGATGATAAATACAAAGAAATTATGGAAGGGGAATTAGAAGATGAAATAATAGATATTTCAAATGCCAAAGACATTAGAAAAGCCTATAAAAACCTTCAAAATATAGTTTTTGACGACAAATCAATAGTAAAAAAAGAAATCGCTGGATGGGAAGCAATATATGGGTTGTTAGAAATTTTCGTTTCTGCTTCCCAAAGTGAATATTTCAAGTCTTCAGGTAATAATCTAGAATCTCGGCTTTATAAGATAATTTCTACAAGTCACAGAAAAGTATATGAAGATGTTGAAAGTTATTCGAATTCAGAATATAAAAAACTACAACTAATTGTTGACTTTGTTAGTGGCATGACTGATAGATATGCTATAAGATTGTTTCAACAGTTGAAAGGTATCAAAACTTAAAGTTTGGATTACAAAGACATAAAATCTAATTTCAAATTACACTTTAATTCAGAGCTGCAAGAAAATCCTGAATTAAAATATTTGTTGTATGACATATTCGTATATGGAAGTGCATATATAGTTGGCGGTTATTTCCGAGATTTTTTAGACAGAAAGAAGTCCAGAGATCTAGACATAATTATAGATTTAGAAAACACGAGATTACTTGAGATTATTGATGAATCAAAGTGTAAATACACTATCAATAGACATAAGGGAATAAAATTACTTTTTAAGAATTTAGTTGTCGATATGTGGAGTATGGAAAATAATTGGGCATTTAAAAATGAAATAGTAAAGCTAAATGATAAGGATAAGCTTAATAGTATTGCAAAAGGTTGCTTTTACAATTTTGATTCCTTGGTTATTAACTTGCATTCATATAATCTCAATATTCAAAATTATCTATCATATCTAGAAAATAAGAAATTAGATATTTTACTAAAATCCCCAATATATAAAAACCTAAATCCAACAACCGAAGCAAACATTCTTAGAGCTTTCTATTTAAAGAAAAAAGACAAAATTGAGTTTTCCACAAACACAAAGAAATACTTAATTGATAAAATTGGTCAACTCCGTGACAATGGTTTTAATCCAATTATTGCTTTGAAGAAAACGCAATTGAAGTACCCGAAATACCAAAATCATTTAAATGATAGTGACATTGAAATGTTGATTATGGACTTATACACCACAAATGAATTTGACAATCAGTTTTATATTAATCTATAAATACTAGAAAAATAATAGATAAATTTTTTTACTTGTTCTAGTCCGCTTCTGAATGTTCATTCAGTTTAGCCGCTTACAGTGTACTTTTTAGATTGACCATTAAACTAGAAAACTAGACATAGATAAAATTGAGATACGTTATGCAAAAAATCCAATAATGAAAGAAAAAGAGTTTATACAAGGTTCACTTTTTGAAGAAGACTATCTAATTAGAACATTGGGAAGTCTAGGAACTCAACCTGAAGTTGCTTTAACTGAATTAGTTGCAAATGCTTGGGATGCGGGTGCTACCCAAGTGGATATTTTCATACCTGATGAAAAAGGTCAAAAATTGACAATAACGGATAATGGTTCGGGACTTACGAAGGACGAATTTTATAACCGTTGGATGAAATTAAGTTACAATAGATTGCGCCATCAAGGAAAAATGGTTGAGTTTCCAAAAGAGATTGACTTAAACCGATATGCATATGGAAGGAATGGTGTTGGTAGACACGGACTTTTATGTTTTAATAGCGAATATGTAGTAATAACAAATAAAGATGGAGTTGAATCAACATTTACATTGACTACTAAAAGCGAAAAGCAACCTTTCATTATCAAATCTGAGTCTTTCAAAAAATCAACTAAATCCGGCACTAAGTTGGAGGTTGTAGTTGAAAAAAACTTACCGAACTCCTCTACAATTCTAGAAGTAATTTCAGCAAGGTTTTTACATGATCCAAAGTTCATTGTATCTATAAATAGACAAACTATACAACTTGAAGAACATAAAGGACTTATTGAGACTGTTCCACTATTAGTTGGTGACATCAATCTTCAAATTAGCTTAATAGATTCAAAAAAGTCTAGAAAATCCACGCTTTATCAAGGAATTGCAATTTGGCAAGGTGGGCGATTAGTTGGTGAGCCTTCTTGGATATTGGGTAATTTAATGGTACTGGATGGGCGTTCTAAAGAAGCTAAGAGATACTCTGTCATTGTAGAAACAACAGATTTAGCTAATTATATTAGAGAAGATTGGACTGGCTTCAAAAAAGATGAAAAACTCGAACCCGTCTTTGATGCTATAAATAAGGAAGTGCAAAGCCTATTTTCAAAAATTGCGAAGGATAACGTGGAAGAAACAACAAAAACTATTCGCAACCAATATAAAAAAGAGTACAATGAGTTAAGTCCTCTTGCAAAATATGAATTTAATGAAGCGATAGAACATATTTCGATTACAAACCCTACAGCAAAAGAAGAGTCAATTTCACTTGCTGTAGAAACAGTATTAAATTTGGAAAAAACTCGGAGTGGAAATGAGTTATTAATTAAATTATCCACATTATCAATTGAAGATATAGAAGGTCTCAACAAACTTCTTGAGAATTGGAGTATTAAAGATGCTTTGACGGTTCTAGATGAGATTGATAAGAGAATTTCAGTCATTGAAGCGATTAGAAAATTATCTAATGATCCAGATATAGATGAATTGCATGTATTACACCCATTAGTTGCAAATGCAAGATGGATTTTTGGTCCTGAATATGATTCGCCTGAATACTCCTCAAACAGTCAACTTCAGACTACTGTTGAAAAAGTTTTTGGTAAAAAAATAGATAAAAACGTATTTAACAATAGTAGAAAGAGGCCAGATATAGTAGTAATGGGAAACTCTACCTTCTCAATAACAGCTACAACAGATTTTGACCATGACAATGGTTTAAGTGCAGTAAAAAAAATATTGATTATTGAATTAAAAAGAGGTGGTTCTAAACTTGGAAGGAATGAAAGGAATCAGGCAGTTGGTTACGTTGAAGACTTTATGAACTGTGGAACATTGATAGGTAATCCTTACATCAATGCTTATGTAGTGGGCGAATCTTTCAATAAGAAAGTCCAACCTATACAAGCTATTGAAAACGAAAACAAAGTAGAAATAGGTAAGGTTCAAATTTGCTTATTCTCACAAATTGTAGACTCTTCGGAGAGAAGGCTTTTTAACTTAAGAGAAAGACTTAATGAACGATACGCTGATGTTACAGGTATAGAGCTGTTTAATCAACAGAAGAAACTAGTGATTTAAGAAATAAGAACGACCACTCACCCCCCCGCTCCCGCATTCTATCTTAAATGCATTAAAAACTCATTTTTAAGCAACGAGTTGGTCTAGTTTTCAAAGCTGTAGACAATTGGTTTAGCAGTTCGGTGGATGATGCCGAAGAATTAGGGGGAATTAATGAACTATTAGTGGTTAAATACTTTAGCAGGTGATGCTTGTCTTATTAAGGAGGAATCGCACGGTAGCTATGGTAACTCATGTATCTTTAACTTTGTAAACCATCTACCTTAACGAACATTAAAACAAGAAAATATGAAAGCATGGAAATTTAAATTAAAAAGAAGTCCAATAGAGATTGGTGAGAGGTTAGAGTCTGAACTTAAATCCATTGGTGGATTTGTTTTCAACATGAATCATGAAAACAATGAATCAGTGACTTTCAAAATGCGTAAAAGGATTCTTTACGCATGGTATATCGCATTCCAGAATTGGACAGTCGTTAAAGGTGAATTGATAAATAATGACACAGAGAATGAGACCAATGTAAAAATCACTTTTAATCAACATTTTTTCATAAGGTTGATAATATTCACTCATGTCCTTTTAGTATTTGGTTCTCTTATGGCTATCATTTTAGGAATAAAGGTCAATGCTTCCATTTACATTATTATGGGGTTATTAATAGTATTAGGGGTAGTTCTTTGGTTTGCGATACATCGAAAATTTGAAAAGGATATTCAAAAATACAAATCGTTGATTACTAAAATATTTGAGTGTTAAAATCCCCCGCTCCCCCATTCTATCTAATGCAATAAAAACTCAGTTTTTAAGCAGCGAGTTGGTATGGTTTTCAAAGCTGTAAACTATCGGTTTAGTAGTGCAGTCGATTATGCCGGAGAACAAGTGGGAATTAATGAACTATTAGTGGTTGAATACTTTAGCAGGTGATGCTTGGCTGCCTTAGAAGGAATCGCGTGCTAGCGACATAATGTTTGACTATCTTGAGCTTAATTTAAAAGAACCTACATTTGAAATATGGGTCTAGCTGATGTAAAAAATAGCGAAGTTGTGATCTTTAAACCTAAAGGCGATCAGACTGAATTTCAGGTAGTCCTTGATGGTAAACACGATACAGTTTGGGTAACTGAACAACAAATAATGGAATTGTTCGGTAAAGCGAGAAGAACAATTGAATATCATATAAAGAATATTTATGAAGAAGGCGAGCTAGACAAGAAAGCAACTTGGCGAGATTTTCGCCAAGTTCAAAAGGAAGGAGAACGAGAAGTATCCCGAAAAATGTCCATTTACAACCTTGATGTTATTATTTCAGTCGGATACCGTGTTAAATCTCAAGTAGGTATTGAGTTCAGAAAATGGGCGACTCAAAGACTGAAAGAATATCTTATCAAGGGCTATTCTGTCAATAAAGAACTACTCAAAAAAGAGCAACACAAAGTTACAAGCTTACAAAGGGAGATATCTATTCTCAATGAAGAACTCTTCCAAACCAAGAAAACACTCACAGAGGGATTCTTGTCAATAATTTCGAATTACTCAAAATCCTTCGAACTGCTTGAGAAGTATGACAAAGATAAGCTGTCATCTGAAAACCTGAGTAAAGATGTAATTTATGTCATAAATTACAAAGATGTCAAAAAGGCAATTCAAAGGTTAAAATCAGATCTTGTTGAAAAGGGAGAAGCCAGTAATCTTTTCGGTAATGAAAGAGATGAATCATTTAAAGGCATTTTAGGAAGTGTATCTCAAACCGTTTTTGGCGAATTAGCCTATCCTACAATTTAAGAACAAGCAACACAGTTGCTCTATTCCATTATCAAAGGCCATCCATTCAGTGATGGAAATAAACGCATTGGATCATTTATTTTTGTTTGGTTTCTTGAACAGAACAAATACCACCTAAACAACAAAGGAGAAAGAAAAATTAACGATAATACTTTGGTAACTATAGCTTTGACAGTCGCCCAGAGTCTTCCTGAACAGAGAGAGACAATACAAAAATTAATAATGAACCTAATAAAGAACTGAACTCAACAGTACCTTAGAAAGTATTGGGCGGACTGTGATAACCCAACTCCCACAATCTTTCTTAAAATGCATTAAAAACTCAGTTTTAAGCAGCGAATGGGTTTGCTTTTCAAAGTTGTAGGCTATCGGTTTAGCAGTGCGGTGGATTATGCCGGAGAAAAAGGGATAATAAATGATAGATTAGTGGTTGAAAAATTAGCAGGCGATGCCTGTCTGATTAATGAGTAATGGCATGATAGCGAAGCACTTGGCATAGGCAAAAGATAGGAGGGGTTTGTAAAAAATACCTATTATAGGTACTTTTGAGTAAACGATTTAGCTATGAGTAAAAACACCTCCATCACTCTAGGAAACTATTTTGACAAATTTATTAAGACTCAAATTTCTGACGGCAGGTATAAAAACGTCAGCGAAGTTGTAAGAGCCGGACTTCGGCTTTTAGAGGATGAAGAAAGTAAAAAAATTGCTTTGAGAGAGGCAATTAAAGAGGGAAAATCAAGTGGAATTGTAGAAGAATTTGATCCTAAGCAAAATCTGAAAAACTTGAAAGCCAAACACGGTTTAGATGGCTAAATATAGATTGACTAATTCTTCAAATAGAGATCTAAATGAAATTTGGGAATATACTTACTTTAAGTGGTCTCTGAAGCAAGCCGACAAGTATTACAATTTATTAGTTAAATCTTTTGAAAAGATTGCTAATGACCCATCTTTTGGTAAAAGTTACGATGGAGTTGCAACAGATTTGCGTGGCTTCAAAACCGGCAGGCATATCATTTTTTATGAGTCAATTGATGAAGAAACTATTGAAATAAGTAGAATCTTACATGAGAGTATGGATATCAAAAATAGACTCAAGAAGTAAAAAACTAAGCCTGCTCCCCCATGCTATCTTATGCATAAAAAATTCAGTTTTAAGCAGCGAATGGTTATGCTTTTCATAGCTGTAGGCTATCGGTTTAGCAGTGCGGTGGATGATGCCGGAGAACAAGGGTTAAGCAATGAACTTGGACATAAACATGGACCTAATGTCCAAGTTAAATAGAATGCTGATTATCTAATTATTTAAGACTGCCCCGTTCCTGAGCGATTTAACTTGAACCATGCACAATTATCATAAGCAAACCGATAGGCTCACTTCTAAAGCTTTATCTTTTTTACGAACTTTGAGAAAAAGGATACATTTTGGCAAGCGTAGAAAACATAAGAAACTCTATAATTAGCAAATTGATGGCAATTAAAGATCGTGATGTTCTTTCAGCTATAGACAAGTTAGTTAGCAAGACCTCTTCTAATCAGAAGGTAGAACTTACCGATGATCAGATTGAAATGCTAAAAATGAGCGAAGATGATTTCGATCAGGGTAGAGTCATCAGTCACGAAGAACTGTTTGCGAGAGAAAGAGAATGGCTGAAAGAACAGTAAGTTGGTCGATTTCAGCTAGTAGACAGCTTCGTCATGTATTAGAATTTTGGATCAAAAAAAACGGCTCCAGAACCTACTCTTTAAAATTGCTTAATCAAATTGAAGCGAATCTTGAGCAAGTAAAAAAGTACCCTAAAAAATGTCCTGAATCTGTCTATCCCGAAGTAAGGGTGGCGGCGATGGGTCACTATAGCATCTATTATCGCTTCACCCCTTCTTCAATTAGAATTGAAGCTTTCTGGGACAACCGCCAAGATCCCAAACAATTAAAGAAAATAATAAGGAATATGGCTTAACAGCTTTAGCAGTGCTGTGGATTATGCCGGAGAACAAGGGAATTAATGGAATAGAAGTGGTTGAATAAGGAAGTAGGAAATGCTAGTCTAAATTAGGAAAAATGGTGCGGTAGCGAAGACGTAATTATTTTTTAGACCTCTACGTCGAATTATCTAAAATAAAGCTCTATCAACTACTTTTACTAACTGCCCTCGGTAAAAGGCTATGCTTAGCGTGCTAAAACGGTAATTTCTACCCTTCGATTTGCTTGCTTTTCCTCTTCGTTTCTTTCTTCCGGATAAATAGGGTTTCGTCTCCCAAAACCTTCATAGGAAAGTCTGTCAGCATCAATGCCGTCTTCTATTAAGAGATCGTAAATGTACTTGGCCCTTGCCTCAGAAAGGTTGTACAAGCCGGTTGCCTGATCCAAGCCATCTTCTGCTTCTGTATCGCAACAAATATGACCTTCTATGTTAATTTTCAAATTTTCTTCTTTCTTTAGTGCCCAAAGTAATTCCTGATAACCTATGCGCTCATCCGGGATTAAATAATGATTTCCCGGGACAAATTGTAAATTGCTCAATATAAGCTTGTCTCCCGTTCCTAAATCATCCAATTGAGTACTTAAGCTTTTTTGCTCTTTATTTATTGGTCTTTTTTCCTCCAGTGCTTCTTTATTATTTCCATTGGGTATGGTTTTGCTAAACACTACCTCTGTTCTTCTATTTTCCCTAATTCCTTCTTTCGATTGTAGTGTCTTGCCGGTAATTCCTTTTCCCTCTACTCTTCCTAAAATTTCGGTATTGAGTCCTCTTTGCACTAAGCGAGCTCTCACTTCTCTAGACCTTTGCATGGACAGTTTGAGATTGGCTTTTGAAGTACCCAAATAGTCTGTGTAAGAAATAATGTCTACCGCGGTCCAGCTACTTAGGTCAAGGTCTAGCTTTTTTAATTCAGCTTTGCTGGCTTCAAATTTTCCGATCTCAAAATAAAGAGTAATGGTATCGTTTTGGGCACTTAATAAAGTGCTAAAAAAAACTAAAATGATCCACAAATACTTCACCCCTCAAAAGTATAAAACTCAAAGCAAACCAAATCCCCGGGCTCTTGCACTCTATCTTAAAATACATTAAACCGTCAGTTTTAAACAGCGAATGGGTATGCTTTTCGAAGCTGTAGACGATCGGTTAAATTAAGCCGATGAACAAGTAGTAATTAATAATATAGTAGTGGTTGAATAAGGTAGCAGGTGAAGTTCATTTAAGAATTCTTAAGAAGGCTAACACGCTCATAATGGGCGCACTTCAGGTTCATTTTTATATTTTATTTACAAATAAAAAAAAGTTAAACCAATATGGAATTATTAGAGAAACAAGAAGTCGATCAACTCATTCAACATCAAACTAATCCTTCTGTTTCCATCTTCATATCGACCCACATTGCCGGAAAAGAAGTGCTTGAAAATGAAGATCAGCATAAACTGAAAGCTCAGTGGGATAAGTGTCGCAGGAAACTGGAAGATCAAGGATTAGCCTCTCATGAAATAGAGAAAATAGGAAACCCCATCCAAGAACTGATAAACGATGAAGAGTTCTGGCGACATCAATCTCATGGCTTAGCCATTTTCGCCGCAGAAGATTTTTTTGAATATCACCGGCTACCCATCGCTTTTGAGGATCACACTTATATTTCAGACCATTTCTATGTAAGGTCATTAGCCCCCGCCCTTTCCGATGAGCAGAAATTTTATGTGCTTGCATTACAATTAGGAGAAGTAAAGCTCTTTGAGGCCTCAGAGTATAGCATTGCAGAAATTGAGGTGCAAGATCTAGTGCCTTCTAAATTAAAAGATGCAGTGGGTTACGATTATGAAGAAAAGCACCTACAAGTGCGAAACCAACAACAAAATGATGCAGGTGGCAGCATGTTTCATGGTCAAGGTGCCGGAAATCGCGAAGAGAAAACCGAAATTCTAACTTTTTTTCAAGCGGTAGATAAGGGTCTTCAATCGTTTTTGCACGATAAAGACATTCCACTCTTGGTCTTCTGCCAAGACTACCTCTTCCCCATTTATGAAGAAGCGAACTCCTATCAACACTTATATGAAAAGCCAATTAAAGGAAATCCGAATGATGTAGAACTAATGGGCTTACATGAAAAAGCAGTGGAAACTATCATGCCCTACCTTAAAGGAAAAAAGCGGAAAAAACTTGAGGAGTACAAGGAATCGGATCCAACTATGAAAAACGATGTGGTGCATGATATTCTACCCTTTGCTTTTGAAGGAAAAATTGACACCCTTTTTTTAGAGAATAGAGCAGAAATATGGGGAAACTTTGATGAAGCTACCCAAGCGGTTAAATTGGATGATAGCGATGAGGCAAACCGCATTTCACTCATGAACTTAGCAGCTAGAAAAGTATTGGAGCACAGCGGTACAGTTTATTTGATCGACTCTGCATTTATGCCGAGCAAGAACGCTAAAATGAATGCAATATTGAGATACAGCTAATCAAGTTTGTGGTTGAGTTTTAATACTCTGTACACCATTAAATAAAAACATAGCTTTTAAACTTTAAGGCCACAATCCTTAGCCTATTAAATCGGCTTGAGGTTGTGGCCTTCTAAAACTACCATCATTCAGCTTTTAAAGCTAGAGGACTTTCGGTTTGGCAATGTGATAAATTATACCAGAGGAAAAGGCTTAACTAATGATATATTAGTGATTAAATTATGTAGCTGGCAATGAAGATGCTCACCGCAGAAGGGATAGCACGGTAGAAAAGCCCGACAGGAGCCAATACCATAATTAAATCACTACAACCTAAAGAAATGAAATACAAATTAATCTACGCATTTTTGGTTCTAACAGCGGTTTGTTTCACCTCTTGTGACCGACCAAAATGCAATAATGAAAATCCAATATTTGAAAATAACGAACCCAATTCGAAAAAATATAAAGAGGAATTGGCAAGGCAATTAAAAGTTGTTGACCAAAAGGAACTGAGATACTGGCTTCAGAAATATGAAAAACAAAATGGCAATGAATCCTTGTATTTCCATATTCAGGGTGGAGAATTATGCGCTATACTGCATTTATCCATGAACCATTGGGATAAACTTGAAAGTATAAGAGAAAAAAAAGGTATTGGTCGCAGAGGCGCAGAGTTTACTAAGCTTAAATTTAAAATCAAGCAAGACTCAATAGCTACTAATTTTATATACGACACCTATGATAGAGTAATCGATTGATCAAGAGTAATGACGCAACATACAAAAATAAGCCTTGTTTATCGACAAGAAGCTAGCGAAAGCCCAACAGCTTAAAAATAGATAGCTAGAAAACTACCGTTTTAGACTTCAATTAAAGAATGAGCTCTTACAGCCTTTAAACCCATTATTGATTCACTTTTACTAAGAAAGTCTCATGCACACGCCCTACTTAATGGGCATACCTCTGACATAAGGAGCCTTGGCCTCAATCAAACGTTCTTCCAATGCGGGTATTTCCTGTTCTACAACCTTTTTCAATTCATTGCGTATTTGCTGCAGTTGTCGATTGGCAATGGCTAAGGTTTTTTGATGATTAGGAGTGGGACCATAAGTGCTGTAAGCTGTTCCGGTAATGGCCGCTGACAAACGGCTGCCAATGGTGGGCTTCGATTTCTCCCCTACTTCACCTTTCAGTGGATCACCTCTAAACTGCTTCTTCATTAACTCTAATCTTGCATGCAATTCATGCAGGTCTTGATCTAGCTTACCGGGCTGAATTTGGCTTCGGCTCAAGGCCACCTTCATGCGTTTCAATTTCTCCATTTGATCATTCAAGGCTTGTTGAGTAGCGCTTAACAGCAAATTGGTTTCTTCTAGCTCTCTCCAAAATGCTGCAGTTGACAGGTCTTCACTTCCTTTTAAAGCCCCTTTACGCAACCTTTTCACTTCAAAGCTTTGCGCATCGCTTAAAGCCATCGCTTCGCCGTCCTCCATTTTCATTAAAGTAGCGGTATAAGTTCCGGGTGCTACCATAAAACCCTTGGGAGCTTTATCGGCATTCTTGGGCAGTTTGCTGCTTTTTACAACATTAGTAGAGGGATACCTTAAATCCCAAGCTAAACGGTGCACCCCTTTTTTAATCGAGGCCTTTAAACGACGAATCACCTCGCCTTCCTCATCTTTTATCACCATGAATACTTCAGGCGTTTTTTCCAAACGCTCTTTTTCTAGAGCTTCCCAACCTGGAAAGGGTATCCCGGCCTCTTCTTTCTTTTTCTCTGCTGCTTTCCGCTTTTCCTTTAAGGATTGATAATCCTCTTTTAGGTAATAGGTAATAATTGCGCCAAAGTCAGGATTAGGAGCCACATAATGCGCTGCACCCTGTGAGCCTTTTCCACTAAAACCAAGCTTAGGACGCGGAATGTACCACCATGCATCTTTGATCGGAAATAAATGTCCTTCCTGATCTAAATTGGCATCCGTCATTTCACGAAGCGGGCTATAATCGTCTAAAACGTAAAATCCTCTACCAAAAGAAGCCGCAACTAAATCGTTTTCTCTTTTCTGAATCGCAAGGTCACGGAAAGAAATTGTAGGCAGGCCTCCTTTCAATTGATGCCACTTTTGACCACCATTAAAGGAAACATAAATACCAAATTCCGTTGCTAAAAAGAGCAAATTCTTCTGCTCATGATCTTGCACCATTCTCCAAACCAAAGTTTTAGTAGGAAGGCCTTCGGTTAACTTCTTCCAGCTTTTTCCTTGGTCTGTACTCTTGTAGAAATAAGGTTTGTAATCGCCATACTTGTGATTATCTAAGCTTACATAAACCGTATTGGCATCATACAAATCAGCTTTAATGTCGTTAACAAAGGCGGTAGCAGGAGCTCCTAGTTTTGAAACGGCTATTTCTCGCCAACTTTCCCCATCATTGTTAGAAACTTGGATCAAGCCATCATCTGTACCGGCATAAACTAAGCCCTGCTGAACAGCTGATTCGGCTAAGGAGGTAATGGTGCTGAAGTTAGACATGGCATAAATGTCCCACGGATTATCCCAGCTTTGTTTTTTCCCCATTATAGGAAGCTCTATTCGTTCAAGATCTTTGGTTAAGTCGCCTGAGATCACTTGCCAACTATCTCCACGATCAGTCGATTTCCAAACTCTTTGAGAGGCGAAGTATAAGGTTTTTGGATCGTGTGGACTTACTAAAATTGGGGCGTCCCAATTAAATCGTTCTACCGGATCTCCCTCTTCCGGCTGCGGCTGAATGTAAACTAATTCGCCGCTTGTTTTATCTACTCTTGCTAAATTGCCTTGCTGCCATTCAGCATAGACAATATCAGGATTACCGGGTTCAGTGGCAGGCTGGTGTCCGTCTCCAAATAACACCACGTACCAGTCAGAATTCATAATACCGTGCACATTATCGGTACGGGAAGGTCCCCCTTGGGTATTGTTGTCCTGTGTTCCGCCGTAAATGTTGTAAAAAGGCTCCGCATCATCAACGGCTACTTTGTAATACTGCGTTAAGGGAAGGTTGGCAATAAAACGCCAGTTTTGAGCAAGATCAAACGATTCGTATAAACCACCATCGGTACCAAATAAGAGGTAATTGGGGTCGTCCTTTCGGAAAGCCATGGCATGATTGTCACTGTGTTTGTGTTTTTCAGGCATTCGACTGAAGGTTTTACCCCCATCTTCGCTTACTTGAGCCCTTACATCCATTAAATAGAGTCGGTCGAATTGATGAGGAGAAGCATACAACTCTTGGTAGTAGTGCGGACCCGTAGCACCAGAAACAGTCTTAGACATTTTCTTCCAGCTTGCACCGTAATCTTCACTGCGGTAAACGGCTCCTGTCCTGCGGTCTAATTCAATAGCGGCGTAAACCACATTCGATTTCTGAGGACTAACTGCTAAGCCAATTTTTCCAAGGTTCCCTTTGGGTAGACCCTGCTTTAGTTTTCGCCAACTTTTGCCTCCATCGGTACTTTTATGGATAGCCGTTCCGGGTCCTCCGCCCATGTAGGCTGCTACCGTACGATGACGATCCCAAGTCGCCGCATAGATCACATCCGGATCTTTAGGATCAATCTCTATGTCGGTAACACCGGTCCATTCGTCATTGCCTAAAGTTCTTTCCCAGCTTTCACCCCCATCGGAGCTGCGGTAAAACCCTCTTTCTCCTCCTTTGCTCCACAAGGGGCCTTGCGCAGCAACATAAAGCAGGTCTGAGTTTTCAGGGTGGACAATAATTTTAGAAATGTGCTCCGTCGCCTTCAAACCCATATTTTTCCATGTATTGCCACCATCTAGACTGCGGTAAATTCCATCGCCAAAACTGATGTGTCTGCCACCAACATTTTCTCCAGTCCCGACCCAAATAGTCGAAGGTTGCTGAGGATCTATGGTGACACAACCAATGCTGTAAACCTTTTGCTTATCAAAAAGGGGTTTCCAACTTACTCCGCTATTCTCCGTTCGCCAAACTCCTCCTGATCCAACAGCAATGTACCAGATGTTATCGTTTTCAGGATGTATGGCAATGTCAGCTATCCTGCCCGACATAAATGCAGGACCGATACTCCGAAATTTCATTCCACTTAAGGTAGAGTCAGCCACCTTTTTATATTGACTATATGCTCCGAATGAAAGGAATACCAAAAAAAGAATTATAAAGCGCTTTGACATGAGGTTCAATTTAATTGTATGATACAAGAATAAGGAAAAGCAAAGAAAAGTTCATTCCGGGACTGATAAACGGTTCTGCTATGGCTTAAACCTTGCTTACAACCTTCTAAAACAGCCTTCTTATCGCTCATTGAATGTTGAAAGTAGTTTGCAGCCAAGGAGCTAACAAAATCGAAGCATGGTATGGCGCAAAACAGGGGTGATTAAAAATACAATGCAAATGCTTATTGTGAGGCTTTTTTGCAAAGCACAATTAAAGAGCACGAAAACAGCCTGATAGTCATTAATAAATGGGCTTGAAAGTCACTGTTTGAGAAAGACTTCCTCTTCCACCACAAACCTTCTACTGCGCTCCATTAAGGGCTGCATAAACTGATCTTCGGCAACAAAAGGGACAACTTCTCGAAAGCGATTCACTTTTGCCTTAATGCTTGGCGAAGTTTTATAGTCTCTAAAATGCAAAGCCTGACAAGCGGTTAACCACTCTACGCCTACTATTTTTTCAAAATTATCCACCACTCTTTTGAGTTTGGTTGCCGCATTGGCGCCCATGCTTACGTGGTCTTCTTGTCCGTTAGAAGAGTCAATGGAATCTACAGAAGCCGGAGTTGACAGCTGCTTGTTCTGACTTACTGCTGAAGCCGCCGCATACTGTACGATCATAAAGCCGGAGTTCAAGCCGGGGTTGTTCACCAAGAAAGCCGGCAAGCCTCTTTGTCCGCTAACTAACTTATAAACTCTACGCTCGCTAATGGAGGCATTTTCTGAGGCAGCAATCGCCAAAAAGTCGAGTACCAAGGCCAAGGGTTGGCCGTGAAAGTTTCCGGCTGAAATTACCACATCCTCTTCTTTGAAAATGGTCGGATTATCGGTTACTGAATTGATCTCTGTCTCTACCACTTTTTTAGCATAAGCCAAGGTATCTTTGGTAGCGCCGTGAACTTGCGGGGTGCAACGCAAACAATAAGGGTCTTGCACCGCCTGTTTTTGTGGGCTCTCTGCAATGGCTGAACCTTTCAAATGAGATCGAATAGCGGCCGCTGTTGCTATTTGTCCTTGATGTGGACGTACTTGATGCACCAAGTCATTAAAGGGGCTTAAACGACCGTCAAAGGCATCTACAGAGGCAGCGGCAGTAAAGTCACTCCAAGCGCACAAATGCTGTAAACGAATAATTTCGTGTGTTGCATAAGCACTCATAAACTGGGTTCCATTTAGTAACGCCAAGCCTTCTTTAGACATTAACTCTACCGACTCCCAGCCCATCTTCTTATTTACTTCTTCGGCAGAACATCTTTTTCCTTCAAAGTTTACCTCTCCTTCACCAAACAAAGGCAAAGCCAAGTGGGCAAGAGGCGCTAAATCCCCTGATGCACCTAAACTACCTTGCTCGTAGATTACCGGCAAAACGTCTTGATTGTAAAAATCGATTAAGCGCTGAACCGTAATTAACTGCACCCCGGAATGCCCTTGCGATAAACCTTGCACCTTAAGCAGTAACATCAGTTTTACGATTGAGGAAGGTACCTCCTCTCCCATTCCACAGGCATGAGAAGTCACCAAGTTTTTTTGCAGCTTACGCAAATCTTGTTTGGAAATTTCAGTATCACACAGAGAGCCAAAGCCGGTATTAATGCCGTAAATGGGCTCTTCGGCGTCTTCCATTTTGTTGTCTAAGTATTCACGACAACTTACAATTCGCTCTTCCGCTTCTTTGCTGAGTTGTAACCTTTTGTTCTGTTTTACAATATCGGAAATGGCCTCAATGCTCAAAAAGTCCGGTCCAATGGAATGAAATCCTTCTCTCATTATAGTTTGGCTTTAGGAATTTTATTTAATATTTCGGTAAAGTCCATGCTTGATTGCGTTCCACTTTCCATCTCTTTTAAAGTAAGCTGACCGCTTTTCATCTCTTCTTCTCCAATCAGCACTACAAAGGGAATATGCTTTTGATCAGCGTATTTCATCTGCTTTTTCATTTTGGCAGAATCCGGATAAAGCTCTGCCCGAATCCCTTTTTCTCTTGCTTTTTCAAGCAGAGGTAGAACGTAATTCTCTTCCTTTTCTCCAAAGTTGATAAAGAGCAATTGAGTGCTTTGGCTGAGTTGATTAGGAAAAAGCGCCAATTCTTCCATCACATCGTAGATGCGGTCTGCCCCGAATGAAATGCCTACGCCGGACATGTCTTTTAAGCCAAAAATACCGGTTAAGTCCGCATAACGACCGCCACCGCAGATACTGCCCATTTTCACTTCGTTTGAACTTACCTCAAAAATAGCTCCGGTGTAATAATCTAAACCACGAGCTAAAGTAACATCTACTTCCAATTTGGCTTTTTTCAGCGACCAGCAGTTTACTGTGCGAAGGATTTTTTCGATCTCCGCAATGCCTTCTTGGCCTACATCAGAAGTTTTTAAATAATCTTTTAATTTACTTATAACCTGATCGTTATCGCCTTTTAACTCAAATAAAGGTTGAATTTGATCTATTTCATTTTCGCTTAGCCCTTTCTGACTGAGTTCTTCGTTCACCTTCTCTATTCCGATCTTCTCCAACTTATCAATCGCTACGGTAATGTCCACGATTTTATCCGGCCGGCCAATCACTTCTGCAATGCCACTGAGCACTTTACGGTTGTTCATTTTAATGCTGAAGTCTTGTAAGCCCAATTGACTTAATACCTCATCAAAGATCTTGATCAATTCTACTTCATTCAAAAGCGAATCTGAACCAATAATGTCGGCATCGCATTGGTAAAATTCTCTGTACCTTCCCTTCTGTGGACGATCAGCGCGCCAAACCGGCTGTATTTGAAAGCGTCTAAAAGGGAATGCGATCTCATTTTGGTGCTGCACCACATAGCGCGCAAAAGGAACGGTTAGGTCGTAGCGGAGGGCTTTTTCAGAATAGTCACCAGTTTCCATTGCGTCAACTGCCGCATCCATTACTTCTTTAAATTCATTGAATGCTAAAACCTCTCCTTTGCTATTCTTCTTTAGCGCACTTTTAACACCCCTTGTTAGCTTTTCTCCTGAATTCAAAACGCTAAAAATTAATCTATCTCCCTCTTCACCATATTTTCCGGTTAATGTCTCTAAATTCTCCATTGCCGGCGTTTCAATCTGCTCAAAGCCGTGCAATTCAAAACTCTTTCGAATGGTATTGAAAATGTAGTTCCGTTTGGCCATTACTGTTGGGGAAAAATCCCGCATGCCTTTTGGTATTCCGATATTCTTCAATGCTTTGCTTTTAAAAAAATTACCTTCTCATTTATTCAAATCAATTCCGCAGAGGCTAAAAGATAAAAGACTAAGGAAAAAAGAGTTTAGATTTCTTTAATCTTTTTTCTTTTAACTTTTATCCTTCTACTTCACAAGCTTCCGATACTTAAACTTCGTAATCTCATCGCCGAGACGTTTACGTCTATTTTCCTCATACTCAGAAAAGCCACCTTCAAAAAAGTGCACATGGGCATCGCCTTCAAAAGCTAGAATGTGGGTACAAATGCGGTCTAAGAACCATCGGTCGTGAGAAATCACTACGGCACAACCGGCAAAGTTTTCAATGCCGTCTTCTAAAGCACGCAACGTATTCACATCAATGTCGTTGGTTGGCTCATCGAGTAAGAGCACATTGGCCTCGGTTTTTAAGGTCATGGCTAAATGCAAACGATTTCGCTCCCCACCGGAAAGCACTCCTACTTTTTTATTTTGATCACCACCGCTAAAATTAAACCGCGATAAATAAGCTCTAGAGTTGATGACTTTACCCCCGATATCTATTTGGTCTTGACCGCCGGAAACCACTTCAAAAACTGTTTTTTCAGGATCTAGGTCTTCATGCGCCTGATCGACATAGCCGATCTCTACCGTGCTGCCAATGTTAAACTCCCCTTTATCCGGGCTTTCTTCGCCCATGATCATGCGAAAAAGGGTGGTTTTACCGGCACCGTTTGGACCAATGACCCCAACAATTCCTGCAGGCGGTAAATTAAAGTTCAAGTCTTCATACAACAAACGATCGCCATAACCCTTAGCCACTCCTTTGGCTTCAATTACTTCATTGCCTAAACGTGGACCGTTAGGAATGGGAATTTGCAGGTTCTGAATTTGCTCCTTGCTTTCTTCACTTAATAGCTTTTCATAATTGCTCAAACGCGCTTTGGATTTGCTGCGCTTGGCTTTGGGATTCATGCGCGACCATTCTAATTCTTTTTCCAAATTCTTTCTCCGCTTGCTCTCTTGCTTTTCTTCGTCTTTTAGTCGCTTTGATTTTTGCTCTAGCCAAGAGGTGTAGTTTCCTTCAAAAGGAATGCCCTCTCCGCGATCTAGCTCTAAAATCCATCCGGCCACATTGTCTAAGAAGTAACGGTCGTGAGTTACGGCGATAACCGTACCCTTGTATTGCTGCAAATGTCGCTCTAGCCAAAAAACCGATTCTGCATCCAAGTGGTTGGTTGGCTCATCTAAGAGCAAAATATCCGGTTCTTGGAGCAACAAGCGACAAAGGGCTACCCTTCTTCTTTCTCCACCCGATAAGTTTTCTACCTTGGCATCTGCATCCGGGCAACGCAAGGCATCCATGGCTCGGTTTAGTTTTGTGTCTAGTTCCCATGCATCCAAAGCATCAATTTTCTCTTGAAGCTTGGCTTGTTCTTGCATCAGCTCTTCCATCTTATTGCCGTCGGCTAATACATCAGGGTCGGCAAACTTTTCGTTGACCGCTTCATAAGCCTTCAGCACCTCAACGGTTTCAGCAGCACCTTCTTCAACAATTTCGCGGACTGTCTTACCTTCATCTAACTTTGGTTCTTGCGGCAACATACCCACCGAATAACCGTCTGAAAAAACCACATCTCCTTGGTAGCCTTCTTCTTCACCTGCTATGATTTTCATCAAGGTAGATTTTCCCGAACCGTTCAAACCAATGATGCCAATTTTGGCGCCATAAAAGAAAGAGAGGTAAATATTTTTGAGAATTGCCTTCCCCGAAGGAAGGGTTTTGGAAACATTGACCATCGAAAAGATGACCTTTTTATCGTCTGACATTTAGTTGTATTTGAGTTTTACGCAAATTTGTGAATTTATTGGCTTTTTAGCCTCATGAATTGGAATTATTCTTATCCTTGATAACCATGAAGAAAAAGACTCCAAAATGCATTGTTGGCCGTACGGAGCTAGTTGAGTTTCCCGAATTTGGCCTAAGTGGAATTGATGCAAAGATTGATACCGGTGCTTACTCCACCGCTATTCATGCCCATAAAACCTGGATTGAAGAGAAAGAGGGAGTGGAATACCTCAACTTTGAATTATTAGACCCTGAGAAAGAGCAATACCGCAAGTTGACTATTCGAACATCTAATTTCTTTCGTAAAAAAGTAAGGAGTAGCAACGGTAGGTTAGAACAACGCTTTGCCATTAAAACCAAGATAATTTTAGGCGGCAAAAAACGCCTAACCGACCTCACCTTGACAAATCGTGGTAAAATGCGATACCCTGTTCTAGTGGGTAGAAAAGTGCTTAAAAAAGGATTTTTAGTAGATGTTTCCAAAAAAAATGACAGCAGGTAAAACCTGCTGCCATACTCGAAATAAACCAAACTTACTAACCACAGTGAAGTTCAGATCTTGAATATTCTCACCTTATTTGTTGGCTAAATCGTTATTGTTTTCACGAAGACTTGCTTGATATCGTAGGCTCTTTCCAAATTCATTTTTCTCGGGATGATACTGAATGATAGCCACGGGAAAATCGCGGTACTCTGCTCTGTTTTGTGCTTTGTCTTTCTTTAGGGTAATGTCAAACCTATAAGTTGCTGGATCTTTCTCTAAGCCCCTGGTATTTTCAGTATTCACCATGATCCGCTTAGTTAAATAACCCGGCTTTGAAAACTCCAAGATGTACTTTGCTTCTGCCAAAGGGAAAAACAAAAACTTACCATTGCGTTTCGTAGTGTAAGTTGAGATTGCTTTTTTACCACGATAAACTTTCACTTCAGTTCCTTTCAATTTCTTCTCATGGGCATAAACTCTGCCTTTAAAAAAATGAGTGTCTTGTGCCTGGCTAGCATGGCTTAGTAAAAAAAGGCTTAGAGTTAGGAGTAGGATATTTTTCATCTTTTTATTTGTTTGATTTGTTGAGACCAAATTGCGCTCTTTTCTTATTTTTTCATTTTAGCACTTCCCCAAATTGGCCATCTACTTTCCCTGCGTTGTGTGAAAATTAGTCCATAAAAAAAGTCACCAAGAGGTGACTTTCCCGTTTTGCTCTATATCCTTCAAAGCTCAGAGCACTCCTCCATTAGCAACATGGTAGCTTTCAACTTCTTGAAGTTCAGTGCCCCAAAATTTATATACAAAATAGCGACCCTTCTTCTGACTGCGAACAAGGGGTGTTAGCTGCTCAAAGTCAGGTGAATTAATTCGCAATACCAATTCTCCTTTTTCATCTGTAATAAAGGTTACTGCTTTATAAGCATGTCGGTTAGGAATCTTTGTCTCAAACTTTTTGATCAAAGTTTCATCTTGTTTCCATTGAGAGAATTGTGGGTTTTCATTTTGCTTTTCAGACATCTGTGAAAAAACTTGAGATCCGCTTAGTAGCAGTCCGACAATTAAGAAAAACTTTTGTGAGTTCATATTCTTTGATTTTTTTAATTAGGGAATTGCATTTATTATAATTTGACACCGACTACAGTGACATCGTCAATTTGCTGATAGCCCTCCTTCCAGTTGTCGAAGGCATTAATTAAAATTGACTTCTGATCTGAGGTAGATTCGTTTTGAACACTTTCCAATAACTTCATGAAGTTGCCAGTTTTAAAGCGCTTGTCATTGTCTCCACCAAATTGATCTTCAAAGCCATCAGACGATAAGTAAATAGCATCTCCTTCTTGGTAAGTAAACTCTCTCTGTAGCAATGGAATTTCTTTTTCATTAACATTCAGATAACGGTTTCCGGCTTTGATTCTATTGAGTTTTTTATTCCCAAATGAGTGACTTATTTTAAAATCTTCATCTGATATTTCTAGCGCTTGATTGCTGAGAAAAAATAGAGGTCTTTTAGCACCAACGTATCTGATTTTATTTTGGGTATAATCAATCTCGCAGATCAACCCATCCATGCCTGAATCGTGGGCTACCGAATCATGCTCAGATAAATAATCTTGCACATTATGAATCACCCACTCAAAAATGTCTTTTGGGCTTTTTAGCTTTTTCTGCTTTACGGCTTGGTTCAAAGAAGTGTAATAACACATTGACAATAGGGAAGCAGACATGCCATGTCCCGTGCAATCAATGACAGAGATCAGTTTCTTATCCCCAAAATCTTTCATCCAGTAGAAATCTCCGGATACGTCGTATTTGGGCCTAAAAAAAACGAAATTATCAGGAAAGCTGTTATTGATTTCTCTTTCACTCGGCAGAATCGCATTTTGTACATTTCCGGCAGACTTAAGGTATGCTTCAAGAACATTCAAGTCCTTTTTTCTTTTGGCAAGCTCTTCGCTTTCTTCTACCTTAATCATCTTTGTACTTCGGTTTCGCGCTTTCTTTAATTGAAGTTCAATGACTCGAAGTAATTCGTTGGTATTAAAAGGTTTGGTAATATAGTCTTCCGCTCCCCTTAACATACCTTGCCGAATGTCATTTCTTTCACTTAAAGCACTGAGAAACACAAAGGGAATGTGACGCAAGTCTTTATCTTCTTGAAAGGCTTCTAGTGTTTCTAGGCCATTCATCTGAGGCATCATTACATCACAAAGAACCAAGTCAAACAATTGTTGCTTTGCTTTTTCTAATCCGTCCTTGCCATGTTCGGCTTCAATTACATCATAGTTACAAAGGTTTAGAGTTTCCCGAATGGGCTCTCTAACGTTCTTTTCATCTTCTATTAGTAATATTTTGTCCATGCTTTTAAAATTAAATACAGAACAAAACTATTAGGGTTGTAGCAGTAAAGAAGGTGAGAACTTCCCTACGTCAACAATTTCTTACCAATAGAAGAAAAATACGGTTTAGCGTTCGGTAAGCAAGTCTAAAAGGTCATCTTTTCGTCGAGTTGAAACACCCACCTTTGTTCCATCACTGAGTTCTAAGCTACCTCCAGCTCCACGTTCATACTTTACAATATGTTGTAAATTAACAATGGTCGATTTATGAACCTTAAAAAAGTCGTGTTTTAAAAGTTCTTCTTCAAACTCTTTCATGGGTTTAGATACCATGATTGACTTCTTATCAATCAGGTGAAAATTGCAATAAGCCCGGTCTGCCGAACAGTATAGAATGTTTTTAAACTTTTCAAAACGCACGCCTTCACCACTGGGAATAGATAGCTTATCGTTTTGGCTTTGTTTGGATTCACTTTTTGATTCCATCTTTACTGCATCCATTTGCTGACGCTTTTCCAAACGCAATTTAATTGCATCCAAGACGTCACTGGTTTCAAATGGTTTCAAGATATAATCATCTGCGCCCAAATTCATGCCTTTTCGAATTTCCATGGCATCTACCCGAGCCGTTAAAAATAAAAATACTGGACGGTGGGCATAGTCTAGCTTTTGATTAATGGTTTTCAATAAGGTAAAGCCATCTATTTCGGGCATGCTTACATCACAAAGCACTAAGTCGGGCTTTTCTTCCATGATTGCGGTAAACCCTTCTCGACCGTTTGTAGCAGTAAACACTTGGTAGTCTGACAGTTCTAAAACCTCTTTCAAGGTCTCTAAAATATTTTTTTCATCTTCGATTAGCAGAATTTTTGCTTCCATCTATTAAGCATTTAAAGTAAGCGTGAATGATGTTCCCTGTCCTTCCTCACTATTCAACTCAATAGAAGAGTTTATAAGTTCTGTATAGGTCTTAACAATTGCCATACCCAATCCCGTTCCGTTTATGTCTTTAACGTTTTCTGATCGAAAAAAGGGCTCAAAAATCTGCTCCTTATCTTTTTCGGGTATGCCTATGCCATAATCTGTTACCACCATCTCAATGTCATCAGGATTAAATCGACATTCCAATGTAGGATTTTTTAAACTATTTTCAGAGTATTTGAAAGCATTAGAAATCAAATTTGCTAATATGTTTTCTAAAACCTTCGTATCTGTTTTGACTCTTCGCTTTTCTCCCTCTACTTTAAATTCAATTTGCCTTGCCCCATTCTGGATCTGATTAAACCGATGAACTAACTTTTCAATAACTTCTAGTGGATCAATTTCATTCAGGTTAACATCTAGCTTTCCATTGTCTTTTTTGCCTAAGACCAATACATCATCCATCAATTCCGTCATCCGCTCAATTTCAGTAGTCACTCGATTGGCAACTACTTCATATTTTTTCTGTAATTCAGGGCTTCCATTTTTCTGCAAATACAAGTCTAGTAAACCCATGCTAGACTGAATAACCGTTAGTGGTGTTCTAAATTGATGGGAAGCGGTAGCGACAAACTGCGACTTCATCTCACTTAATTTTTTCTCTTTCTGATAAGCCTCTTCAAGATCTTTTTTGGTGCTTTCTAATTGTTTCGTTCTCTCTTTTACTTTCTCCTCGAGCTGCTTGTTCATGTCTCGAAGCAAAATCTCAGCCTCTTTAACCTTGGTAATATCCCTTATTATCATCAGAATGTCTGTAACAACACCTGCTTTCCGAATCGGACTAAAGGAAACATTCAACCAACGGGGAAGTAAGTTGGCTTCGGGATTAAACAGTTCTATGGTTTTGCTTTCTTCGTCTTTGAATACTGCCTCAGAAGCTTTATTTATTCGGTTTTTAAAATCTAAGTCTAAACTTTCTAAGGCTGTATTCCCTTCTTTTTTCACCCCTTTGAGCAAACTGTAAGCTTTGCTGTTGGCATAGACCAATTTTAGCTGTTTATTTAATCTAAAAATATAACTTGGTGACTCTTCCGAAAGTAATTCAAAGTCTTTTTTACTTTCAATCAACTTATGCCTTTGTTGCTCTTCTTTGGTAACATCCATACAGGCTGCAACCAAGCTATCATACAAACCATCTGGGCCCTCTAATTGAACTACATTTCCCCAGATGCGCATAAAGCCCATTTCACCTTTAGTGGTCTGATAACGAAGGTCTAAACCAAAGCTTTTTCTGTTTTTTACTGCCCTTTCAAAAACTGATTTAAGCTGTTCTCTGTCTTCAGGATGGAAAAATTTTAGAAATTGAACATACAAAAGTCTATCACAGAAGTTTGGATCTAATTTGAGAATGCGAGCCAGCGTCTCTGAAAGTTTAATGAACTTATGGCTGGGTTTCCACTCCAAATTGCCAAAGTGTGCCATCTTTTGCGACTCCTGAATTAGGGTATTTCGCTGTTTTAGCTCTTGTCTCAGTTTCGTCTCTTCTGTGACATCTCGCAATAAGCTTTCAAAAGCTTGTGGTTCTCCTTTATCATTGAAAGTGGCTACTGTAGTAGTGCTAAACAATTTGTAATTCCCGCTTTTTGTTGGAATTTTTTTTGTAAATCGAATGGGTTCTTTCGAAACCAATGCTTTAGCTAACAACCCTTCACGCTCTTTGGCATTGTTGTATAGCTGTAGAACTGAAGTTCCGATTATCTCATCCGGTTCATAACCCAAATGATCTTTTACCGCAGGATTAACCAACAATACTTCTCCATCTAAAGAAATACGCGCCCATACCTCGGCCATGTTGTTGAAAATCGCACGGTACTTATTTTCGCTTACCTCTAAGTTTGCTTTGTATGCCTCATTGGCCTTTTTAAGCTTATTTTCTTTTAAAAGCAAGTCAATAATAGACTCTAGGTTAGCAGCATCAAAAGGCTTACTAACAAATTGGTCGATCTTAGTCTGATTGATCGCTTCTTTTAAAACCTCAACTTCACTGTAAGCAGAGAGCAAAATAGTTGGGATACTCCTGCTAGCTCTATCTTTCATTGTCTTCAGAAACTGAACACCATCAACATGAGGCATCTTTTGATCTGAAACTAAAAGGTCAAACTCATCTGCCTGATACTTTTGAAGCGCCACTTTTGCGCTTTCCTCTATGGTGATGTCATAAGTTCTTCGAAACAGCCTTTCGAAAACTTTCAAGTTTCCGATTTCATCATCAACGTAAAGTATTTTTGCTTTGCTCATCTTAATCTGTAACTACAACCATTAATTTAATTTTCTTCAACAAGAGGAAACTTCATTCTAAAGAGACTCCAATTATTTCGGCTCTCATACCACAACTCTCCTTCCATTTCTTTAACTATTCCTTTGCAAATAGACAATCCAAGTCCATTTCCGCTTTCCTTGGTTTTTGCTTTAGTGGTAAAGTAAGGTTCAAATATGCTTTTTTGAATTTCCTCATCAACGCCTCCCCCATCATCTTCTACATTCACAAAAAGCTGTTTATCTTCTTCCCAAGCTAGAATTCTTATTTCACCCTCTTTATCCACTACCTCTTCAGCATTAGCTAATAGGTTTAAAAACACTTGAAAAACTTGTTGACTGCTACATATTATTTTTTGATTGATGTTTAATTGTAAGGAGTATTTTATGTTTTTTGTACTAATCGTTTTAATAACGTCTAAAGCTTCTTTTATAACAGAAGCAGGGTTACACGCTGCTTTTTTAATATCTGTTCTCGAATAAGATTGTTTTAAACTTCCAATTATTTGGGCAACCCGTCTGCTTCCTTGCTTAGTTTGATTAAGTGTTTCTGTAATACTAGCGCGTAACTCTTCAAAACTCTCCTTCAATATGGGCTCTTTCACTTTCTTGTACAAAACTGGGTCACCAGCCTGTTTAACTATTTCTAATGTTCTTTGATAATAATCAGTCAGGTCTATCAAATCTTTACTAATTGCTTCTATTCCTGCATGAATATAGTTTATAGGGTTATTAATTTCATGCGTAATCTTTGCCGACAATTCTCCTAGTAGGGCCAGCCGTTCATTTTCTTGTAATTTTTTCTTGGCCATTTTTAATTCCCTATTCTGTCGTATTATTCTCTGTTTTTGCTTTCTTACAGTAAGTTGAAGTTTCACTCGGGCTTTTACCTCTTCAATACTAAAAGGCTTTTCAATGTAATCAACTGCCCCTAGCTCAAAGGCCTTTAATTTATCAAAAGTATTATCTAAAGCACTTAAAAAAATAACAGGAAAATCATGCTCTTCTCGATAATTTATTTCATTTAGAGTTTCAAATCCATTCATTTCGGGCATCATGATGTCGAGCAACAACAGATCCGGTAACCTATTTTCAAGTGAACGAATAGCTTGCTTACCATTGTTTGCAATGCGAATCCGATAATTCTCTTCCTCTAATAACTGGTTTAGCAATTTTAAATTTTCAGGATTATCATCTACGATTAATATATCCTCATTCATGCTTTTATTTATTCTTTGATTCTTTTACTGACAAAAAAAGCTTTTCCACCTTTTCTAAATCCATATTTTCTATTTCATTCATACAGAAAGCTAAAAGTCTTTCATCTTTAACCCAATTAATTTTATCTTTTAACTCAGAAATTTCACCATTATTAATCGATGCTAAAATCGATTTAACTTGCTTTTCAGATAAGTCACTTCTCACGATTTTGGCCAACTCTTCATATTCATCAAAATTGTTATTCCTCATTGCCTTATACTCATAACTTACATTTAAGTGTTTTTGCAATTCACCATATAAGCGTCCTTTTTCTATTGGCTTACTTAAGAAAGCATCTGCCCCTTGCTTTAAAGCATTATCAATTTGGTTGGGCATGGCTTCTCCACTCAAGACTATCACCGGTATTGCTTGCCAGGCGGTATTTTTCTTCAACTCTTTTATTAACTCTATACCAGACTTTCCGGGTAGCACAACATCCAATAAGATGAGGTCTATTTCCTTTGAATTTTCCTGAATGTATTTAGAGGCTTCTTCTGCACTGCTCTGCACCTGTACTTTATACCCCACCTTATTAAGCAAATTAGCCGTGGTTTTTTGACTCGAATGATCATCTTCTACCAATAAGATGTGTGCTTTTTCTGAGTCACTTGATAGAAAGTTGACCACCTTAGGGGAATGAGTGTGATAATTGAGATAACTGCTAAGGCTTGGTTTTGCATAAGGGACTATTAAAGTGAATTTACTGCCTTTACCAATCTTACTCTCTACCTGTAGTTGCCCCTTCATTAAACGACTTAATTTCCTACTGATACTCAATCCCAAACCAATTCCGTTGGCATTACCATGCTTTTCTGTCTTTTCAAACTGTTCGAAAATCCTCTCTTGTTGTGACTTTTCAATCCCCACACCTGTGTCTTCAACTGATATTTGAATAGCTTGTTCTTGAAATTCCACCCGAATGGTAATGGTTCCTTGCTTGGTAAATTTAATAGCGTTAGAAATTAAATTGATCAGGATCTGTCTGATTTTATAGCTATCAGCTTGAATAATCTCTGGAAGCTCCGGTGGGTAAATTAATTTACACTTTAGCTTCTTCTGTTCAATTTGAATATTAAAGATTTCTTTTACTTCTACAATTAGATTTAAGAGGTTACACACTTCCATATTTACCTTAACTGCATCCCCTTCTAATCTGGAAAGTTGTAGTATTTCGTTTAATAAAGTAAGGAGATGCTTGCCACTAGAGTTAATTACTTTTAAACTCTTCTTTGCTTTTTCATCAAGGTCTTCTTGATAGAGTAATTGGGCATGGCCTAAGATTGCGTTGAGTGGTGTTCTAATTTCATGAGATACATTTGCTACAAATGCATCTTTAAACTCATTGGCCTTCTCAGCCTCCTTCTTAGCTACTTCAAGTTCTTTATTGGCTAAAATTCGTTCATAAGATTTAGTAATTAAATCCTGAACTTCATCAAAATATTTTTTTACAAAACTAAATGGAACCTCACCCTTCTCTTGGTAGATAAAAGTTAAATAATGCTTTGCCTTCTTCGAAATTACAAGTGGATATATAGTCAATCGGTTTACTCCTATTGAAGTTTCTTTAGTGTATCCTAAATACTCTGATTCATCAAAAAATGAATTATAAGTGGGGATTAAAATAGATTGAAATTGCTTTTGAATTCGTTTTTCTAACTTATCACAAAAACTTGGTTCTGCCATTTTTAGCTTATTCCACTTTACTAAATCTCTAGCATACCATGCCTTCACAATGGAAGAAGGCCCATCAACTTTAAAGGCTAAACCAAATTCAAATTGAGCAAATACCGAAATTGACCGAATTGAATATTTAAGTAGTTCATTCAATGTGGTTGAACTACTTAAATCATAGGCTAACCTTCCTTTCTCTTTATCAATTAAATTAACATAGTATTCAGTTGTAGTATCAATACCAAAAACAGCAAAACGAAGCACCTCCTTACCCTTAGTCGGGATGTAAGATATCCTCCATTCAATGTAAATCTTTTTTCCATCTTTGGTCTGCGACCAATTAAAGAACTTAGCTCCACTTGAAACCCCTTTCTTGATCTGCTTTAAATCTTCTTTTGCTTTATCTTGACCGATGTCAGGCGTAAAAACTTCAAAAAACCTATTTCCAACTACTTCTTCTACTTGGTACCCTAAGATTTTGCTTGCATATTGATTCATGTATTTCACTACTCCATTACTATCAACAGTAAGTACAATACATGGAATGTGCTCTACATTCTCTTTATTAAACTCAATAGCTTGATCCGGCATTCAATTACATTATTAAAAGTCAAAAAAAGGCTCTTTAACCTATATAATATACTATGAATTTCCAAGCGTGTCAACTAGGCTTCCGAACGTTAGAATAGTTACTCTTTATTTAATCAGATAGGTGTCGGATACTTGCATGAAAAAAGGAAATGTTTAAGAATACCTTGCTCTTCATCATGCTTTGTCCGCTAATTTTGGTGGCGCAAGCTCCACAGGCAAATTTTAGCCTGAGCAAGTCGAGTGGTTGTGTTCCACTGCAAGTTCAATTTACAAACCACTCTACCAATGCCAATAGTTTCAAATGGCATTTTGGAGATGGCAGTAGTTCAACACTACATTCACCAAGCAAAACTTACTTAAACCTCAATACTTATGATGTTTCTTTAATCGCCTATGGCAGCCAAGGCCAAAACGACACCCTGTATTTACAGGATGCAGTTACCGTAAGAGACACCCCAACTGTTGGTTTTAGTTGGGCCCTACTAGACTCTTGTGCCGAGACGAATCAAGTGCAGTTTCAAAATCACAGTGTTGGCGGACAGCTTTACGTTTGGGATTTTGGTGATGGACAAAACTCCCATCAAGCAAATCCTACTCATCATTATCAGCAAGCCGGCTCCTATATGGTTAACCTCTTGGTCATTGATACTTTAGGTTGCTCTCGCTTAGGTTCAGCAAATAAAGCCCTCATCATTCGGCCCAACCCATCTGCTCAATTCACTCCAAACAAACTTATTCAGTGTAATCCTAGCGACTCCATTCACTTTATGAGTCAAGGTCAAAATATCAGCCAATACCAATGGAATTTTGGCGATGGACAAAGCACTTCGCAGGCAGGGCCTAGTGTTCAATACCAAGATACCGGTAGCTTCTTCGTTAGTCTTTTGGTAAGCAATCAATTTGGCTGTCAAGCTCTAGACACACTTAGTCAGCCCATTCTTTCGCTTGACCTAAAACTTCCCCAGATTCAATTAAATGACACCTTAGGCTGCAGTCCCTTAGCCTTGCAAGCTAGTGCGCAAACTTTTAATCAAACCAACTACCAATGGCTAACAAACAATACTCCCATTGGAAACTCACCCTCGCTAGACACTGTTATCAACCTTTCTGGAAGTTATGAATTAAGCTTGATCAGCATGCAGCATCAGGTCTGTATAGACACACAAAAAGTACATACCAACATTCAAGTTTTACCCAGCCCGCAAGCCCAATTTGAAGTAGACTCTTTGAATCACTGCGTGAATGGTCAACTCAACTTTAGACCTTTGAATACGGCTCAAACTTACGTTTGGAAATTTGGCGACGGTCAAACTTCTTCTTTAGCTTCGCCCTGGCACAGTTATGACTCTGCCAAAAGTTACCATATTGAATTGCAAGTTGAAAACAATTATCAATGCCGAGACACCAGCTCACAGACCATCAATATCCAATACTTTGAAGGTAAAGTAAATGCCACTCCCAAAAGTGGTTGTTTACCCTTGTCGGTTCAATTCTCTGATAGCAGCTTACAAGCTAACAGCTGGAAGTGGATCTTTGACGATGGCGATACTTCCTATTTACAGCACCCTCAACACACCTACCAAAGTAGTGGTAATTTTTATCCAAGGGTAGAGTTACAAACTCCCAATGGTTGCCTAGACACTGCTACTGTTAAGGGCGGAGTAACAGTGAGTGCCGATACCATTGACTTAGACGGTGATACCCTATATAGTTGCTCTCCTACCGCTATCAACTTTAATCACCTAAATTTGGGAAACACCTTCTGGGTTTGGCACTTTGGAAATGGCGACACTAGCCTGCAACAAAAACCCAGTTATCGTTTTCAGCAAGCCGGCACCTACACGCTTTCCTTGCAAACAGAAAACAGTTTTGGATGCCCTACTCTTTACACTAACATTGCGACCTACGTAGTTGAAGAAATTCAAGTCGACCCTAGAATCTTGTATTTTGATTGCTCATTGGGGATGGTAGGTTTTACCGATTCAACTCAGAATGCGGTGAGCTGGTTTTGGGACTTTGGAGACGGCAACAGCTCTAACTTGCAAAGTCCGGGACACATTTACAGCGACACTCTGTTGTATCACCTTAGCTTGACAGTTACTAATGCCAGCGGCTGCCAAAAAACAGTCTTTTTCCCCAATTTGATCGACATGGGAAACTGTCTTCTAGGAGGTGGTGGAATCGTGGATACAGCCAATAGTAATAGCTCTTCTGCCACCATGAACTTTACTTATAACAGCAGTGGAAATGGAGCCACTGCCTGTGCTCCACAGACAGTTCAATTCTCTTCGCAAAGTGATTCAGCCAACGCTTACTTCTGGGACTTTGGAGATGGAAACAGCAGCAGTCAAATGAATCCGGAACACACTTATTACCAAAATGGCATCTATGATGTAAAACTGATAGAACAACACGGTAATCTGTTCGATACTACTTTTTATCCAGCCCTAATTCGCGTAAATAGTCCATCGTCTAAAATCAGTCGCAAACTATTTTACAATTGTGACAGCGTAAACAGTCTGCTTTTTCCTTCTACAGTGCCGGAGACGTGGTATTGGAGCAGCATGGATCACGATTCTTTAGTAACAGATACTTTAAGGAAAACTTATCCCTACGGCCCAAAAGTTTATACTGTAACACTGAAAGCCTCAGACAGTATAGGTTGCAAAGCAACTAACCTCAGTACTTTTAATTTCCAACTTCCCACATTTGATTTTCAACACAAAGACAGTGTTTGCATAGGAGAACCACTGCTATTTAGCAGTGATGACAGCTTGCGAACTTACTTCTGGGAAATGGGTAATGGAGACACCGCAAGCTCTACTCACGAATATAGATACATCTACCAACAAGCAGGGTTTTATCAGCCTAAAGTGATTGGCTTCGATTCTTTGGGCTGTGCGGACACTTTGGTTTTGGACAGCATCAAAGTAAAAGGGGCCAGAGCCAACTTTGCCACATTACCGGATACCCTTTGCCAAAATGAAGCGCTGCAAACCCAGGCATACGACAGCACAGCTGATCGTTACAATTGGCTCATCAACGATAGCTTAATTTCAACAGGCCAAAACCTTAATTATGAACGTTTGAGTAGTGGTGAGCTTGAATTGAAATTGCAAACCATGAAAAATGGATGTAGCCATACGGTGGTAGACAGCAGCCTTTTCATCAAACCAATCAACACTGATTTTATTTTGAGACAGTTAAATGCTTGTCTTCCCATTCAAGTTTTGTTAGAAGATACAGCAGCCAATCGAACTTCTAGAAGTTGGTCAATCAACGGCCAATCCATTGGCACAGCCGATAGTTTGGTTTACAGCTTAAGTCAATTGTATACATTGATTGTAGAGTTAAGCGCAACCAACCAAAATGGCTGTCAAGGTAGCAGCAGTAGGCAACTAATTCCCCAATTGCTAAAGGCTAAACTTCAAGTTTCAGATACTGTGGCTTGCGCGCCGGCTTCAATTCAATTTACCTCTCAAAGTACTTTGGCTGATAGCTTAATTTGGGACTTTGGTGATGGCACTAGCAGCGCGCATAGAAATCCGGTACACACTTACGATTCAACAGGGTCTTACACAGTTAGTCTCGTAGCGCTCGATCAAACTGGCTGCACTGATACTTTAGTGAAAGAAAGCCACATTCAAGTTGAAGGACTAAATGCTGAGTTTAGTGCTCAGTTTACTCCTAGCTGTGCTCCGATGATGGTTCACTTTTCAAGCGAAAGTTCAGAGGCTATAACTTGGCAATGGAGCTTTGGTGATGGTGGCAGTAGTACCTTGGAGAACCCCACTTATACTTATCATAATTCCGGCTTTTACAATGTCAAATTAATGGTTGAAAACACTACTGGCTGTAGAGATACACTTCAAAAATCAAAATACATTCAAGTGCCGGGACCAATCACCTATTTTGGTATTTCAGACAGCCTGCTTTGTGGTAGTAGTGAGGTAAGCTTTTACGACTCTTCTCAAAATGCGGTAAGTTGGCAGTGGGATTTTGGGGATGGACATTCATCTCAGCAACAAAATCCGACTCATCAATATCAAGATACCGGGAGCTATCAGGTTTTATTGATCACAACAGACTCTAGCGGATGCAATGGATACTATCAACTTCCTCAAAAAATAAAGGTAAGTCATCAACCCACCGCTGATTATAGCTTAAACGAAAGTCAGGGCTGTACGCCATTCCTTATAGAAGCGCAAAACCGATCCATTGATGCAACAAACTTTCAATGGAGGTTGAACAATCAACTGCTCGATACTACAAGAGAATTGCATCAATCTATTTTAGATAGTGGCCACTATCAACTTCAGCTAATTTCTATTAGTCAGCTTGGCTGTAGAGATACTGCGGATCAAAGCATTACGGTAGACCATACGCCTAATCCTAGCATCTTTGGACCAACTGAAATATGCTTTAATCAAGCCCCATTTGAGTTTTCTGCTGCTGATAGCAACGGATGTTGGCATGGTAAAGGGTTGAAAAGCAATGAAAAAGGTTTTTTCAAGCCCTTGCATAATGACTCACACTTCGACACTTTGATCTACCATTTTGATGGTAAGTGTCCGGTTAGTGACACCCATATTGTAAAAGTAAAAGCGAGTCCCAAGGCGCAAATTCAAGTTAGTCAGAAAGAAGCTTGCATGAATTTAAACACAAACTTAAAGGCTAGTTTTACTTCCCAAAGCGACACTTCTTTTGTGGCTTTTAAATGGTTTGCCAATCAACAGCTAATAAGCAGCAAAAAGGAGTTTGCTTATCACTTTGGACCCGGAAACTATGACCTAACCTTGGTGGTTGAGCCCCTTAATCAATGTTATGACACCTTGCACTTTCCCAATTACCTAATCGTGCACGACAGTATCCCCTACCGATTAGACATTCAAAAGGTTGATGTACTCAATCCTTCTCAAATCATGCTAAGTTGGGATTCCATTAAAGACCAAAGCTTTCAAGAACTACAAGTGTATCGAAAACGTTCCGATCAGGATCAGTATAGCCAAGTAGCAGTAATCCAAGATAAGCGGTCAACCTTTTTCTTAGATGGTGGCTTAGAAACCACTCACTATAGCTATTGCTACAAAGTCGTTCCGGTAGATCGCTGTCAACAACAGTTTAACTTAAGTCAGCTTCAGGCCCACTGCAGCATAGAACTAAAATCGCAACTGCTTGACAAACATTCCGTGCGTTTAAGTTGGAACTCCTATCAAGGCAAAAACATTACAAACTACTCCATTTATCGTTTTGACCCAAGCAGCGGACAGACAGAGCAGTTAACTAACTTAAGTTGGAGAGAAAATAGTTTTATTGATACCACCGCTTATTGTAACACAGAGTATTCTTATCAGCTAAAAGCCAAACTAGATCATCAAAACGTTTTGTTTTCTCATTCTGATATAGCTAAAGCCAGGACCAAAGGCTTGTTTTACCAAGAAGAGGTAAGGCTAATACGCAGCACTGTAAAACAAAATAAAAGCATCGGTTTAGAATGGGAGTCTACCACTTTTCAGCATCCTGCTGTAATGGGATATCATATTTATAGAAAGAGCAAAAGCCTTGATCACTATGAACGCATTCACTCCCTACCCTTAGGTAATAATGAGTACCTAGACTCTGAGGTTGATGTACAAGCTGAGCAGTATACCTATAAGGTCGGATTAGCCAGCAGCTGTGCGGTGGATGGGGTACCAGAGAAACAAAGCTCCCCAATCTTGCTAAAAGCCACCCAAATCAACAATAAAAAAGGAAAATTAGACTGGTCTCAATACCAGATTGATAGTCGAAAAGTTGAGCACTATGAGCTGCAAAAACGCGATGAGAGTGGGCAATGGAAAAAGGTTAAAATAATTCCGGCTGAAAAAGGATCTACTGAAGTAGACTTTTAAGCAACCAGCGTTGGAAAACTCAAACCAAGCATTGGATAAGTTAGAACAATAAAGCTAGATGTACGCCCCTAATTTGGTATAAAAATGAGAGGTGAAACTGTTTGTAAACATATTCTTAGTTTTTCTACTCTGCTTCACAAGCCTACAAGCTGGAGCACAATCTGAAAATAGCTTTGAAGAAGGCAAGCATTACTACCGTTTGATTGCTGTGATGGAAGATGGCAGTCGTTACAACTCTACATCGAACGAAGTGCATTTATTAGGAGAAACTAAAATGTACTTGCCTAATGCATTTAGTCCAGATCAAGATGGCCACAATGATACTTTTGGTGCCGTAGGACTCAATGCCACAAACTATAAACTAAGAATTTTTGACCGGTGGGGAAAATTACTTTTCGAAACTAAAGACGTGCATCAAAAATGGGATGGGACTTATCAGGGTAAAAAAGTTTCTGAAGGGGTTTACGTTTATCAAATGACCGCTATTGAACAAGTGAGTGGAGAAGAAATTCAAAAACAGGGCACGGTAAGTTTATTGTTATGAAAAGGTTATTCTACATTTCGTTGCTTTTCAGTAGTCTAAGTTTGTTTGGTCAAGAAAGCCATTTTACACAGTACTTTAATAGTTCCACTTTTCTCAATCCATCGCTAAGTGGCATTGACTTGAAGTCGAAAGCTACCCTACTCTACCGCAATCATTGGCCTCAACTAGAAAACTCATTTGTTACTCAAGCTTTTGTTTACGAAAGCAGTTTAGCGAATAGTAACCATGGCTTAAGCTTTTACTTTTTTAACGACAGAGCCGGAGATGGCAATTTAGCAGTAAACAGCCTTGGAGTGAGTTACGCACATGAATTTCAATTAACCAACCAGTGGGTCTTGCGTTCTGGTATTGCCTCGGCATACGCCATGAAGTCAATTGATTGGGACAAATTGGTTTTTGAAGACATGATCGATTCTCGAGAAGGGGTTGTCTATGACTCTCAACAACCCAGAGGAAGAAACTTAAACTATTGGGACGTTTCGATTGGGGCTACACTTTTTAGCGAAAAACATCACTTTGGCTTTAGCATTGATCATTTAACTGAACCGGATGAGGGTTTAGTAAACCAGCAAGGGGATGCCACCCTCAGTCGATCTTATACAGTTCATGCAAGCACCCGATTGCAACTTGCCCGAAGAAGTCAAAGCTTAGTTCCCGCTGTAATCTACCGACAGCAAAACAACATTAGCCTGCTGCAATTGGGAGCATTAGCCGAATTAGAGAATTTGCAATTTGGGTTTTGGTATGGAAGCAATCAACGTTTAATCGTTTCAACAGGCCTGCAACTCAAGAATTTTGGCTTTACTTATGCCTATGACCTTTATTCGTCTAAAATTTTAAACCGAAACTTGGGTTCTCATGAAGTCAGCATACAGTATGAGTTTGAGAGCAAAAAACAAAGACGAAAGTTCAGACAGCCTTGTCCTAAGTTTTGAAACTCTAGTTAACCCTTGGTCGGTATTGGCTTTTCTTTTTGATTTTATCTTTCTTTCGATCAATAACATCATCGTAGTGATCATCCATGTAAAAAGCCTTTCTACTATCATCGTATTTGATCAAGGCCACCGGAATTTCATTTAACTCATCGTATTTACTCTTCTTGTCTTTTTTTAGGTAAACATCAAAGTCGAAGGTTTTTAGTTTGAATTTCAAGGCCTCTGTTTTTTTGGTGTTCAACCATAGCGTTTTAGTCTTCAGGCCCTCCTTAGAAACCTGAACCATATACTCTCTTTCAGATTGGGTATCAAAAGAAAATTTTCCATTTCCCCCCGTTACGATTGAATCAACGACCTGCCCTTTTTCTAATAACTTAATCACAGCGCCTTTACACGGATCGTCGTAATTGTGAACCTTTCCTTTAAAAGTAAACGTTTTACTTTGAGAGAAGATGCTGGCAGTGCTTAGAAACAAACAGAAAAGAAGAATCGGGCACTTTTTCATAGTGTTGCGAATGAGAGTATAAGGTTACAAAAAAAGAATTAAAAAGAACCTATTTGAATTAGTGCCAACTATTGGATTGATAAGAGTAAGAATAGTAGTTTTGAAAGACTCCCAAAATTAAATATAAGACCAAAATGAACATCGTTATTCTTTCTCGAAATCCCAACCTTTATTCTACCTCGCGTCTGGTTCAAGCCGGCGAAGAAAGGGGTCATAATATAAGGGTATTAGATCATGCTAAATGCTACATAGTAAACGAAAGTAGAGAACCTTCAATTTATTATGGAAAGGAAGAAATCAAAGACATTGATGCCATTATTCCAAGAATCGGTGCATCAGTGACTTTCTATGGAGCTTCAATTATCCGTCAATTTGAAATGCAAAAGATCTTTTCTACTGTAAAATCAGTGGCTTTAACTCGTTCACGCGATAAGTTGAGAAGCATTCAAATCATGTCGCGCGAAAACTTAGATATTCCTAAAACAGCCTTTGCTCGAAGCCCCAAAGACATTCCCCATTTGATTCGCACGGTAGGCGGTGCTCCTTTAATCTTAAAAGTACTAGAAGGTACTCAAGGCTTGGGGGTGGTATTGGCAGAAACACAAAAAGCAGCCAAATCAGTAATTGAAGCCTTTATGGGCATGGACAAAAGTATTTTAGTGCAAGAGTTCATTAAAGAAGCTGGCGGAGCTGACATTCGTGCTTTTGTAGTAAACGGACAGGTAGTAGGTGCCATGAAGCGCCAGGGCAAAGAAGGTGAATTTAGAAGTAACCTGCATCGTGGGGGTTCTAGCAGCATGATCAAGCTAAAAAGAGCAGAGCGAAATGCGGCAGTTAAAGCAGCTAAAGCTATGGGTTTAAGTATTGCCGGAGTAGATATGTTGCAATCTGATCGAGGTCCTTTGATTCTTGAAGTAAATTCTTCACCAGGCTTGGGAGGCATTGAGCGTTCAACCGGTGTTGATATTGCTGGAAAAATTATTGAATACGTAGAAAACAGCGTAGGTAAAAAGGCGAAATTGAAGGATAAAGTAGGCGTATAATGGCTAGAAGTTTGAGTGTTGACGGGGAGTCGGTAGAAGCAGGAGAGAAAAAAGTAATCGACCTTAACATTGCCCGTTTGGTTTCGGGTACCAAAATTGACCTTCCCATTCATGTTTATCGCAGTAAGAAAAGCGGTCCTATTGTAATGTTAAGTGGTGGCTTACACGGTGACGAAGTAGATGGTGTAGAAATCATTCGACGATTGATTCGCTCTAAAACTTTTGATAAATTAAAATGCGGTTCGGTAATAGCCATTCCAATACTCAATATTTACGGCTTTCTTAACTTTTCTCGTGAAGTACCTGATGGCAAAGATGTGAACCGCTTTTTTCCGGGCAGTAAAAATGGATCTTTGGCTTCTAGAGTAGCCTACAATCTGACAAAAAAAGTCTTAGCAGAAATCGACTTTGGGATTGACTTCCATACCGGTGGGGCCAATCGCTACAATTACCCACAAAGCCGTTTTGCGCCGGAAGATAAAAGAGCGAAAGAGATTGCTGAAATCTTTAATGCCCCCATTAGCCTAGAATCAGGCTTAATCGATAAATCACTGCGTAAAGAGGCTTATAAAATGGGGAAATCCATAGTTGTTTATGAAGGCGGTGAGGCCATGCGTTTTGACGAATTGAGTATTGAAGAGGGAGTTCGAGGTGCTAAGCGTGTATTGGCGCACTACGGTATGATTGAAACAGGTGAATCCCTGCAAAATCACACACATTGCAGCCAAAGCCAATGGGTAAGAGCCAAACGTTCCGGCTTGTTTCAGTCTTTAGTAAAAAGCGGAGAATGGGTAGACAAAAAAGATGTTATAGCATACATATCTGACCCTTTTGGTGACAAACAGATTAAGATCAAAGCACCCGAAGCAGGAATCATAGTTGGACATAATAATGCGCCGGTCGTGAATCAAGGTGATGCCTTGTTTCATTTGGGAATGCAATAAAGAAGGCTTTTACTTGCTATCTTTTTGCATCAATTGCTTAGCCATTCCTGCCCCAATAAGTGATTCTAGTGGTGTTCCACCTTTTGAATTTCCTCCAATTATCATCGTTTGTGGGAATACAATTCTAGAAATATGAGAAGCAACTCCAATTGCTGTTTCTTTTTCAATTTGTGCTTTTTCTTGGGGTGTTAGCCCTGCTGAAACTAGTTTTTTGTTTTTATAAGCTTCTGCATCTGCCTTAACCTTCTCTGCTTCTGCTTTTAAGCGCTCGGTTTGTAGAGCAATTTGAGCCAATTTTTTATTCGTTTCTTCTTGTTTTAATTTGGTTTCTATGGCAATTAAAGCTTTCACTTGTTCTTTTTCTTGAGTTACTCTTTCTGCAGCTTTATCTCTTTCTCCTTCCGCTACAATTCTAGCTTGCGCATCTTTTGCCGTTTTAATCTTTTGCTGTTCTAATTGTCTTTTTGCAGATTCATCTCTTTGAGCTTCTAGTCTTTTCTTAAAGGTTTCTTCCAGGATTACATCATCTACAATCACCTGAGCAACAATAATTTGATTCTCATTTATGTCATGAGCAATACGAATTATTTTACCATTAGCATCTCTCCTTTTCTTAACATCATAGCGAGTTCTAATCTCTTTGATTTTGCGATTCTCAGCTTCCATCTTTATTCCTGTGACAATGGTATCTCGAAACTCTGTTTTTTCAACACTGTAAGTACCAAATTTCAGTTGATCATCAATTGCAACACGAAAGTCAGAAGCTGACCCTGAAATATAATCTTGAGCGGCAAACATGTAACCTGTATTTGAAACTACTTCTCTCACTGTTGGAACAAGGGTTGAATGAACCAAATTTTGTAGTGACCGAAACTCGATTGCTAGATCAATAAAAGATTGTTCATCCGTTGGTAGTTGGAATCGAGTTGATAATTTGGTCTTAGCTGTTACTTGATCTATAAAACGAATGGGGATGGGCTTCATTACGCCTTCAATTTCTTCTATTTCTTCCCCTTCTTCTACCACTTTAACGTCAATGAATTTTTGCCATGGAATAATTTGAGCAAAACCTCTCCATTTAATCCCCTCTGTCATTACCGCACCTTTTGAACCTGTAGGTGATACCACAAAATATTGATAACCTGGTTCAGCCCAAAAAAATAAATAAGGTATGGTAGCAACTAAAAGCCCTAACAACACAATAGCAGTAATGGCTCTATTTGTAAGTTGAGAAAATAGCTGAGCAAGCCTACTGTAAAATCCAACTTTAGCCGCATTTGTTTGCTCTTTTGCTACTTTTTTAAAACTTGGAAGTAACAAGAATAGAAATATACCAAGTACTACAATAGCAATTCCGAGAATAGTCATTTTCTATAATTAAGATGTTAAAAAATCAAAATTAATAGTAATTCAATAAAAAAATGAAGCCTAGAAGAAGAGATTTTAAATTGTACTTATAAAAAAAGGAACCGCCTACCTAATAAACCAATGAAGGACAGACGGCTCCTCACCAACCAAGTGAAACGTAAATGCTGTTTCAAAACAGTTAAACAATTGAGAAAAGCAAAAAGCTTTTAAACTCTACTTTAGATACGAGCTTCGAAAAGATCTGGATTTGGTATCCCCAATATTTTTTTCAAAAAAAAGCCGCCTATCCACAAGAGCGGATAGACGGAAAAAACAAACTAAATCATTTCTTTCTTGAAGTATAAATTACTGCACCGTAACTTCGGTTAAGATTACATTGCCTGGAAATGCTGCATTGCTAAATACCTCTGGTAAATCCATTCCCGTTCCGTTTGATTGTGGAAAATCATAAGTCTGATTTCCATCCCCATCAATGTGCAACATTGGATATAATCTATAACCTGCAGAATAGGTAGAATCTGAGCTTAGATCGATAGTTAAATTGGTGTTTAGACCAGCATTAACTTTCACTTTACCGGCAATAGGTTCTACTGACAATCCGGCTAGGTACTGCGGATCAGTTGGGTCGTTGTTGTAGTGGTGCACAACTAACCAGCCATCAACTGCGGCATTAACACTATCAATGGTCATTTGATTGTTCATAATCATTTGGTCATTGGCCGTAATACTTGGCGAACTGATCTGAATGGATTCCATTAGAATGTTCCCCTCAACCGTAACCGGACCATCCACTGTTTGGTCAGTATCAAACTCATACATTCCATCACCATCATCGGTGTGTACCATTACCCAAAGTTTTTCTCCATCCATTAAAGGCACATTGGGAATTTCAACTTTTACATCGGTGTTGGTTCCAGCTGAAATCATTTTTGGAGTAGAAATAATAGCGGGTACAATGGGCGCATTGCTACCGTCATCGCGGTGAACCACAACCCATCCATCTTGGTCTACTTTTATTTCCGGAATAGTAATACTATTTCTTGAAGTTGTTTGATCATCTACCGTAATCGTTTGACTTGGTGGATTGTTATTTTGGTTGTTGTTTGTACTAGGCGTCACTTGATCATCTTCATCATCTTCACAGGCGACAAAGATTAAAGCAGCTGCCATTAAGGTCATACTTAAAATTTTCTTCATAATCATAGTGTATTTTGGTTTTAAATTCAGCTAACTAACGAGGCTGACTTTCAATTGGATTTATTTTTGTCGAATAATTTTCCATCCTTCCTATTCAAAGTCTCATTTTCATCCTATAATGCCTGATAAGCCTTAATTTCGCCTTCCTGTAAGTTTTATGACATTCGAACGCCAAATAATCAACTTTCACCAGAGTCATTACCGAAAAATCGGTCAATGGCTCCTTTTTATGGCGGCCATCATTTATTGTGTTATCCAAGGATTAAAAGGGGGCGACTTTAAGATTTACATGGGTGCAGCTGAGCTTTTGCATGAAGGAAAAAGCTGCTACAATGAATGGATCCTACTCGGTGGCGAAAATTATGGGCAATACAGCTACAGTCCTTTTTTTGCTAGCTTGCTCATTCCTTTTACTTATTTGCCTAAAGGAAGCGCTCAAATACTTTGGCTCTTGGTGAATCTGTTTTTCTTACAACGAGTTTTTTCCTTTATCCGCTCCTTTCTTCATTTAGATAGATTAAGTTTAGCACAACAGTATTTATGGGGCTTTATTACACTGCTATTGAGCTTGCGCTTTGTGCTGCACAACTTTGAGATGGTACAAATGACCATCTTTTTACTGTTCTGTTGTACAGAGGCAGTACGGCAAACGCAGCAAAAGAGAGCATGGCTCAGTGGTTTACTTTTGGCTTTGGGCATCGTAGTCAAAATTTTGCCTTTAGTAATGATACCCTATTTTATATACCGAAACCAATGGAAGCCACTCCCCTATTTAATTGGCTTTGTAATTATTCTACTTTTGTTTCCGGCTGTCTTTTTTGGCTGGGAAATGAACCAAAACCTCTTAAGCGATTGGTGGGGCATCATTAATCCTTCAAACACCGAATTTGTAGCTGAGCAAAATAAGTTTGGAGAAGGCATACACAGCTTATCCGGTTTGTTGGCGGCCTACTTTTCTGATACTCCTAGCTTTTGGGGAATTGAAGAACCTAGAATAATTAAAGTGTTATCCGCAGAAAAGTTAAGTATAATGCTAAGCAGCCTTCGTCTGCTATTTATCCTTTTTACACTTTACTTCTTGCGGACACTCCCATTTCGTGCCGCGAAGTCTAGTTTGCACCAATTGTGGGAATTGAGCTACATATTAGGGCTCGTCCCACTTATTTTCCCACACCAACAGAAATACGCTTTTTTCTTTCTAACACCGGCCATTGCTTATGTGGTGTATCAATGGATCAGCAGCAATAGGCCACGCTTAACCCCTTTATTGCTAAGTCTCTTTTTTCTACTTGCGGTATTCACCACCGATGGCATTGTTGGCGACCAATTAAACGACTTGAGTGAACACTATAAGACCATTACCTTTGGGACATTTTGTTTGCTAATAGCCTTAGCTAGCTGTAGGCCTAAGGCCCTCAAATAGATCTGGGCACAAAATATCAGTTCCTATTTTAGAACTTCTCGGTAAACCCGCAGCTTCTCGATACTTTTTATTTGCTCCTCGAGTGCCACGCTTCTGGCGTGGTGTATCGAGAGGTGCAAATAAAACACTCGAAGTCCTGCGGGCTGAACAGCCTGCAGAAATATTGTATCGAAGGGCACGGTTTAAGCCACTTGAGAATGATTTAATAGTAACGAGAAGACCTTCGGGTTAATATCGAAGGGCACAGATCAAAGTGCTCACTGGAGCGAACTCTATTCGAACGGTTATCGTGCACAGACAAGGAAAACCACTTCTATTGCAACAAAAAAGACAAACCTTTCGGTTTGCCTTTTCTTTCTTTTGTTGAAGACTGATTTCTACTTCCAAGAACCTGAACCTCCACCTGTTCCGGTAACAATTGATACTGCACCCGCTTGAAAACTGCCCAATAAATTTTGATCGCGATCAAAAAAGTATACAGCAAAGTATACCGGTGTACTAGTGTAGGTAAAGCTCCCTGTATCACGACGCAGTCGATCAAGGTCTTTGGTATAAACATGACCAAAGGTGGCTCCTGCCCCCGGAGTATTTACCCCTCCGGCATGTCCTTCAAAAGAAGGCCCTCCTTGGTCTAAATACACTTGAATTTTAGTATAAAAAACAAGACTTACAATGTTTCCTTTTGCCGGATAGGCATCCATGCCTTCTGACTCTAACTCAGCCATCATGGCTTCCATCTTTTTAGGTTCTACATTGTCGCCCAATGTGTTTCTTAAATCATGTGCCAATAATTCTGGCTTTATTGCTTTTTCTTTTGACATATCTTTTGGTTTTAATGAATAAAAGAATTTACCCTTCAAAGGTGAATCTATACCTAGTTTGCTACAAGAGGAGAATCCCCCTTTTTGATTTAGGAAATACCCCTTATTTCTCGCTTAATCATGACTTTACCTTGAAAAGGTTCTACTTTTAAGGCAAACAATTAAACTTAATGATATGAGTACATTTCAAAAAGACGAAAGAATCTTTGATGCTAAAATTGATAAAAGCACCGCCGTTTCTATGGTGCAAGAATATTTAAGTCACCCAAATCGGCTTACCCTAGGCGATGGGCAAACCTTGAAAGCATTAGTAGTTGACTCCGATGACATCAGTGCCTTGGTAGACTTAGATGCAAAGGCTTACATGGTACTTTTTTCGGTTTCCGATAAAGATGTAGGAAAAGAACCTTCAGAGCAACGTTTCACAACTATATTGGCAGCCATTGATCAGGATGACAAGATTGTCACCACTGAGTTAAGGAACAAATTCAAACCTTGTCCTTCAGATTGCCACAACTACAGTGAAGTATTTGAAGCCGAATAGAAGTTTCTTTTAAGATGATAGAATTTCTTGAAGCTTGGTCTCTACTACCGGTAGACTTTCTATGTTACCTCTTATTACTGCTTCTAGATAGCCTAATTGGAATTCGCTTTTACCGCCGATTTCCCAAAAGCTTTCGGCTTTTAACGCAACTAATTATACTCACCTTTTTGGTTGAGTTTAGTAGTGAAAGTCTAATACAAGCAGAAAAAATAGAGAGCAACTTCATCTTCTATCATCTTTTGCAAGTTATTCAACTACTCTACTACGCTTTGATTTATCACGAATTGTTTGAAAAGCTAAATCAAGGAAAGTATAAAAAGCGGGCCCTTTGGTTGGGAAGTTCCTTGGCTCTTTTATGCTTTATTATCAGTCTAAGCATACAACCTTTCCAATTTTTCCCTTCTTATGGCTCTCTTTTACTCAGCTTCTTTGTCATTGCCTCTTCCCTGCTCTACTACCTCAAAATGATGAAAACTCCGTCTACCATAACCATTCTAAAACAAGCTGGGTTTTGGTTTAACAGCGGTAGCTTTTTCTTTTATTCGGTTACCTTCTTTGTTTTCGGTTATTTTGAATTTGCACAAGGAACTGATAAAGTAACGCCAATATGGGTTTCTAACCTAATCAAAAGTTCGAACTTCATTCTTTACCTTAGTTTAGGCCTAAGCCTTTACTTTGCTACAACGAAACCAAGTGATGGAAATATTTCAGGAAAATAACATTGTTTTGATCGTCGGGACTTTGCTGGTGCTTTTGTTAGTCGTTTTTATGATCTTTTTTGTGGTTTTATATGGCAAAGCACAACTTAAACTAAGCATGGAAAGGCAACAGTTTCAACAAGAGCTTCTGCAGGCTGAAATTGAGATTCAAACCCAAACCCTACAAAATGTTTCTCAGGAATTGCATGACAATTTAGGACAAGTTGCAGCTTTACTAAAAATGAACCTCACTCAAGTGGAAGCCACTGCTGAAAGTGAAGGCCAACTAAAGCAATCCAAAACACTTATTCAGCAGTTGATAACTGATATAAAAGGCATTTCTGCTAGTCTTCAACGACACCCGCTTAACGAAACAAGGCTAGATGAAGCCATTCAAATAGATGGTAAACGCATCAATCAAGCAGGTTTTATCAACATCAAACTTAACTGCTCAGCCATAAAAGAAAACTTAGATCATAATACTTCTATCTTCTTATACCGCATGTATCAAGAAGCAATTAACAATTCCATTAGTCATGCTCAAGCCAACAATCTCATTATTTCTTTACAGCAAAGTCAGAAGCAAATTGAATTAACCGTTGAAGATGATGGAATTGGTTTTAATCCAAAAGAAGCAAAATCGGGAAATGGTTTGCTCAATTTACAGAAAAGAGCAACAGCTATTGGAGCCGACTTTAAAGTTGAAAGTAAGATCAACCAAGGAACACGCCTTCGAATAAAAGTACCTTTAAAACCTAAACATGCCTGATAAATCAATTCAAATAACAGTGGTCGATGACCATCAGCTTTTCCGCGAAGGTTTAATAGAGTTGATACAACGCTTGGATTCTAATTTTACCGTTAGTCATATTTTTAAACATGGGAAAGCTTTTCTAGAAGCTGCTCATTCCGGGCTTCAGTCAGACTTGATATTGCTAGATGTGAACATGCCAATTATGGATGGCTTAACTACTTTAAAGGAATTAGGGAAACTAAATTCTAACCTAAAGTGCTTGGCGCTAAGCATGAAAGACGACGACATTACTCTAATTAAAATATTAAAGGCCGGAGCCAAAGGCTTTTTAAGCAAAGATGCTGAGCCGGAAGAATTAAAAGCCGCTATTCTATCTGTTGTCCAGGACGGTTATTTCTACCCTCCTACTGTTGCCAATAAGTTAGTAGGCTCTTTACAGAATGGCAGTGCACTGAAGTCGTCACATAAGCTGAATGATCAAGAGCTAAAATTTGTAGAACTTGCCTGTAGTGAGTATACCTATCAGGAAATAGCTGATAAAATGTGCCTAAGTATTAAAACCATCGACGGTTACCGGGCTCGCTTGTTTGAAAAACTGAATGTTAAATCTCGGATTGGTATTGTGCTCTACGCAATACGCAATCATCTAATATCCATAGACGAATAAAAGAGATTTGAGAAGTAAATAATTTATTGATTTAGTAAATCACTTCTCTCGATACTCGTCCCAACGGAGTCATCCGGGAGAGCACTTTATTGGTGCCTCGAGTGGTTTAATCCTTGTCAATTTTTGGACTTCACGGTACACTAGGCTCAGGACCCTGAGTGATCCCGAATCTTCGGGATTGTATCGAAGGGCCCTGAGTTTAGCACTCGAAGTCCCAAAAATCTAGACTCTACTCTACTCAAAAAACAATCAAACGTCCTTCCGTCATTTCGTCCATGGCATAGGTTAGGCCTTCTCGACCTAATCCGGAGTCCTTTACCCCACCATAAGGCATATGGTCGATCCGAAATCCGGGAATGTTATTCATCATTACTCCACCGACTTCGCACTTTTCAAAGGCCATTTTGAAGTGGTCCATACGGTTGGTAAAAACACCTACTTGCAAACCATACTTAGAATCATTTACGGCTTGAATACCAGCTTCAAAATCTTTTACTTTCTCCACCACTGCTACCGGACCGAAAACTTCTTCAGCGCAGACTTTCATGCTGCTTTGGGTATTGGTTAGGACGGTTGGCATATATAAATTGTGCTGCTTGCTTTTGACCATGCCACCACAAAGTACTCTGGCACCGCCATCAACGGCCTCTTTTACCCAATTGTCAATTCGTTCTAAATGTCCGCTGTCAATTACAGGACCAACTAAGGTTTCTCCTTTTTGTGGATCACCCACAGGTAATTCTTCCACGGCTTTTAAGAAGGCTTTTTCAAAGCGCTCATAAACATTCTGATGAACAAAAATGCGTTGCGTAGAAATACAGATTTGTCCGGCGTATAAAAAAGAACCCACTGCCATCAGTTTGGCTTTGGCTTCTACATCCGTGTCTTCATCAACTAAAATAGCGGCATTACCTCCTAACTCTAAAGTCACTCGCTTTTTGCCACAAATACTTTTCAAGTACCAGCCTACTTTGTCACTTCCGGTAAATGAAAGTTTAGCCACTCTATTATCGCGCACCAATTTTTCGGCAACTGGAATATCACAACACAAAACGTTAATTACTCCGGCCGGATAACCTACCTCCATCATCAATTCAGCGAAAGCTAAACAACTCATAGGTGCCTGAGGAGCCGGTTTAATTACTACCGTGCAACCCACAGCCAAAGCCGGAGCTACCTTATGCATCACTAAATTCAAAGGAAAATTAAATGGGGTGATACAAGCCACCACACCAATCGGGTAACGTTTGGTAAAAGCAGTCTTTCCTTCTCCATTATCAAAATCCATGGGCACTACTTCCCCACCATATCGGGTCGCTTCTTCAATGGCAATGTTTAAGGTTGCCAAACAGCGCTCAATTTCAGTGGTGGCATAAGACCGAGGTTTTCCTCCTTCATTGATAATAATGTCAATGAAGCGCTCCTTTTCTTCTTCCAAACGACTGTGCAGCTTTCTCATCATTTCCGCTCGTTTGCCTGCCGACCATTTTCGAGTAGTTTCAAAAGCATCTACCGCCGAAACGATGGCGGTTTCCATTTGTGCTTCAGAAGCTTGAGGAATCTTTCCAATCTCTTCTCCGCTGTATTTATCCAATACCCTTAAATGATTGCTATCTCCTTCTGCCAACCATTGATTATTCGCGAAATTGTGGGAAGTATATTTGCTCATTCTCTTTCTTAATTATTCTGTAAAGTTAGTTTGTTCGCAGTAAATAATATGGCCTTAAAGCTTCAATTTTTAATGCATTCTATACTGGGTCAATTCACCCCTACCTGGCTTCACAACTTGTATTAATTCTCTGCATTCGCTGAAATTTTCAAAGCTTTGTTCTAGGTCTTTGTTGGGCCAAAACACCGTGGCGCTCAACACATCTAAATCATACTGCATGCCGTAAAGCGTGACAAATGATCGCTTTAAATCTTTGTTGTACAATGGAGGGGACAAAAAACGCTGCCGCAATTCATCTCGCGTATCTACTTCTTGGTCTACCAAATGGTCGAGAAAAGCTTTTCGCTCTTTGGTGGAAGTCATTTCAGCATATTCAAACCACTCAATGTCTTGTTGATGGTTGGTGGCCACTTTTTCAATGTCAACATGAGGGCCTTTATCTGGTGTGAGGTAAACGGTTTTGTATTTACCTGTTTTATCAAGAATCGTGACATTGTAACTCATGTGCACTGGCAAGCGCAAAAGAGTTGATACCGCTTCCGGCACATCTTTACAAGTCTCTAAAACATAGCGCATCACCAAAGGAATGCCAAAACCTTCCCCAGAGATTTTTCTACCTCCAAAAGTGAGCGAAATGGCTAAGCCATCGGCATTCATGCCATCCAATAAGCCCCAATTGCAATCTGACATGCCGATTACTGGTTTCAACCAATTAGTTTTAAACAAGGTGCCCTCAAACCACTTGGGGTTGTAGTCGTAATTTCTAATTAAGCTGTATGGGTGACGATTCCAGGCTACTTGCGTGCAGCCACTCATAAAGGGCGGGGGATTGTACAAACTCAAGTAACGAGAAGCAATGTCTCCCCCTCCGGCTAATTCGCAAAGTTTATGGTAAAGTGGTAAAAGTTCAGGCATGTGTTCTTCCAAGGCTTCCACCGAACTCAAATAGCCCGTTCTGGCAGTATGCCCTTCAGACAAAAACCACTTTTGATAATAAGGCCAAGATTTATTGAAGCGTTTTTGCCATTTCTCTCCTGCCTTATCCTCTTCTACACACTTCAATGAAATGAGCATACTTACATCATTTTAAATCCACCGATCTCGGCTTCTTTCTGTGCCAAATGTTCGTTGGTGGGTTCTACGCCTACATACTCCGCTTTTAAAGCTTTAATCCAACTTTTGGCTCTATCTTTTAATTGAAAATCATCTGTCATCAAGCGTCCTCTTAAGACCAAAATTCCAATGTCAGCACCTTCGTAAACGTAGTCGTTTTCTCTAGTAATTCTTAAGAAGAAAGCCTCATCATCATCCTCAATCGCACGACGGTGAGTATCCATCCGATCATACGTAATGCGATCGTTTTCGTCGATACGCCAAATGCCTGATTTTGGTGCATGGGTAATGCGTTTCACATCATCTTTGGTGTACTTAATGACCAACTGACACCAATCATCAATGTTTTCTTCTCTCGCCCATCGAGCGTTTATTGCATTCACACTTATCTTGTATGGCTGGTCCATCCACTCTAGCAAGTGAAACATAAAAAGTGGCATATCTGCCAAAGCAAATACCGCATGATTAGTAATGGAGCTTGCTCCCGTAATTCGTGGGTTCAGCTCACCCAAATAGATTTCATTGCTGTCTTGGTCAATCAAGTAATCAAGCTCAAAATAACCTTTATAGCCCTCTTCTTTTAATTGGTCTCCAAACAAGCGAGTGTACTTTCGGGCTTTTTGTCTTAACCTCGCTGTAAAAGCATCCGCATAGATCTCATTGCCACACCATCCGCCTTTGTAAGGTGTAAGTTCCTTAAAGCCAACTAGCTCTGTCATCAAAGGCGCTACTACGGTACCGTGTCGCGTAACGCAGGCCTCTTGAGCCGCTCCTCTGCAATTGATGCGCTTCATTACTTTTACTTCATCTTCTCCGATGATCTCCTTTTCGTGTTTCTTCCACGATTTCTCATCATTGATAAAAAAGGTAGTATGTCCCGAATCTCCAAAAGGCAATTGAATAACGAGGTCATTCCCCAAATGCTTAGACTTTTTCTGCAAGTCTGCATAGCTGTTTATCTTGTCAAGGATGTAAGGCACACAAGGCACTCCGGCTTTCTCCGCAATGCGATTGGTGTTCACCTTGTTATCCATAAACTCTCGCATTTTAGCCGGCGGAAAACAAACTTCTAAGTTGTGTTTTTTAGCTAGTGCTTCGGTTTTTTCATCAAACATTAAAAAGAGTGCTTTCCCACCCTCTCCTCTATTCTTAATGTACTCTACTACTTCTTTATGTTCCAACAAATAATTGTTGATGTCTTCTATGCTGCCAAACTCTTCGTGAGGTAACTCTTCTTTCGGAGAAAAAACGTTAGGATGCAAGCCGTCAAAACATTCGATGTAGCAAATGAAACGGAACTTTCTTACCCATTCATCGGCTCCCAATAGATTAAAATTGGTAGCGCTGATGAAATAAATTGGTTTTTCATTGCGGTAAAAAAACCTTCTGATTTCGGGCAGTCCTCTTAGTACTTTTTCCTTTTTCTTAGCTTTTACTTTCGTTTGCTTTTTTGACATGGTAGTTGTCTATTTTTTATTTTGAGTTAGTATTTCCATTTTTCTGTCCGATGGGAATTCCATCTTTCATTTTAGTATGCATCATGGCAGTAGCCGTTTGCTTCCGGTTCAATGCTGCTTCAGTGAATATCCGTATCCCTAGATCATCGCGGTAACCGTGAATTTCTGTTACATCTAGTTTAATGAAAAAATCTAAGATTTCCTCACTTAACACCTGACCAGGTACCAAGATTGGAAAGCCCGGTGGATAGGGAATTACAAAAGAAGCGCTCACAATATCTCGACCTTGACGCATCGCCCTTTTGCAGGCAGTTCGTCGAATGTATTCAGTTTTGGTTTCGTCGTAAGACAAAAAGTATGCCTCTCGAATATTGCCACCCGGCACTCCCGGCACGGCCTGAAAGGAAGCATGGAAGTGGCTAAAATCAGGTAAGGGCGGCGTTTGTTTGGTCAAAGAGTAAATGCTCTTCTCCACCGTTTTTAATTGCGGCTCACTCATGGCGGCTCGCTTTTCATCCAATTGATCGGCAATTTTTAAAAGCACTGAAATGAGATAAGCAACTGAAGAGCGAGTGGTTCCGATATTGGTCATAAAAAGCACCGTATTCCGAGAAGTCTTATTGATCTGAATACCAAATTGATCCATCAAGTATTTATTCTTGAAGGTATCCCCATCAACTCCGGTTCTTCCGATAAATAAATTGATCTTAGTTGGATCCAAGACAAATTCATCATTCGCCCAAGCTTCTTCCATACTCACCCAACCGTCTTTCTGGTTGTAGTATTCTTCAATTCCTGATTTACGAAAGGCCTCGGGAATGTTATTCTTGACGGTTAATACGTCAAAATACTTTCTTAGTCGCGGATGCGTCATGATTTTCAAACGCAAGACCATAGCCATTTCTACGGCTTTCTCCACCATTTCGTAACCTTCAAACTCCACTTGCCTTCTTCCGGCATCCAAAGAGGCCAAAATCTGATAATTAGGCGAGGTCGAGGTGTGCGTTTTATAAGCTTCGTGGAAAGAATCTTCGGTTTTTCTACGGAACCATTCATCGTAAATGTGAATCATGGAACCCTGTCGCAAAGAAGATAAGGTCTTATGTGTAGACTGGGTAGAATACACTCGAATCTTTACCTCTTCGGGATCAACCATTGCTTTTGATTGCTTGGCTTTGGCGTTCTCTGCATAAGCATTGTGGTAAGCCTTACTCTTGAACTTCTTCTCTAATTTTCTTGCGGCATGCATGCCAGTCCGCTGTTTGTAGATTGGAGTAAATCCAGCAAAAGCAAACCAAGCTTCATCCCAAAGAAAGATCATGTCGGGCTTTATCGCCAAGACTTCTTCCATTACCTTTTCAGTATTGTACACAATGCCATCGAAGGTACAGTTGGTCAGCAAAAGCATCTTCACTCGATCAAGTCTCCCCGCCTTTTTTAAGTCTAGTAATTTCTTTTTTATTTCTTCTAAAGGAACGGCCCCATACATGGAATATTCCTCTACAGGATAAGAATCTAAATAAACCGGAAAGGCACCACTTAAAACCAAACCATAATGGTGAGACTTATGACAGTCTCGATCGATCAAGACTAAATCATCAGGCTTAACCAAAGCTTGAAGCACTATTTTATTAGCCGTTGATGTTCCGTTAGTTACAAAGTATGTGTGTTGCGAATTGTAAGCTCGAGCTGCCATCTCTTGGGCTTTCTTCAAGGGGCCAATTGGTTGAAGCAATGAATCCAATCCTCCTGTGGTAGCAGAGGTCTCAGCCAAGAATATATTACGTCCGTAAAACTCTCCAAAATCTTGTAACCATTGCGAGCGGAAAATGGAATTTCCTCGAGAAATCGGCATGGCATGAAATACGCCGGTCGGCTTCCGACTATAATCCATCAGGGCCGAAAAGAAGGGTGTTTCGTAACGGTCTTTAATTCCTTGAATAATGCTCAGGTGAATTTCTTGTAGATCTTCTGTTCGATAAAACACCCGTCTAAAGCAATTCAGCATTTTGTCTTCCAACTGCGAAACTGCCATGTCAGCGATGTAGTACAAGTCAACTTCAGCGCGCATTTGCTTTAACAAACGACCTAAGCTATACCCTAAATCCAATTTACCGGCTTCTTTGATCTCAATATTTTCTAGGCCTTGTATAAAGGGCTTGATCTCTTTTAGCTTTTCGTGTGTTTTTAACGGTATACCGGAGCGAACAACACAAGCTTGAATGTTGGGATTAAATAGCATGGCAATCAGGGCGTCCTTCACATTATTCAGGATGATCACATCATAGGTAAACTGATCTTTCTTGCTTTTTAAATCTTCAAATTTCTCTTTGAGTTTAGCTTTATCATTGGCTTTTACATCATCTACAAATAATACCTCAAAGTAATTTTGTTTACGCGAAGGACTGATGTCATCTTCCTTTAAGATTCGTTTTCTTTTCTCTTCAGTTTCTGTCGCCGAGCGATTGCTGCGGTAAGATTCACTGACCAAGGAGCGCACTACATCAGAAATAGTATGGGTAAAAGCACTGTATTCCCCCTTGTTGTACATTTTCTCTAGGTGAATCACATAGCTCATTCCCGGATAAGCAAAATAGCGCTCAATCACCATTAAGGTTTTGAAAGAGGCTTGAATTCGGTCTTCGAATTCTTCTGAATCTATCGCTTTGTAATTGGTCTGAATAAATTGGTTGGCAGCCAATTTTAGATTATTCCAGGTATCGCTTCTAAATTGAGCGATATTAAAGTAGTTTTTTGCTTTGTATTTAGTTTTACTCAATGTTTTCGTTGACATTTTATGATTTTGAGTGTAAGGCCAATTTGTTTCCTTCACTATCTATGAAAAGAGCAAAGCAACCAGCTTCTTCACTGATCAGTTGCTTTTCTAATAAAACTCTGCCACCAGCTTTTGGAATTCGGTCTAAAAGAGTTTGCAAGTTTTGACCGCCATTTAAATAGATAAGCGAACCGGTATCGCTTGGACTAGAACCTTCACCGCAAATAATGGCACCACCAACGCCGCCTTCAGCTGGGAAATAAGCCATCTCAAAACTTTCAGTTTGGTGGGTGTCTAACTTAATTTGGTAAATACTTTCATAAAAGTTTACCGCTCTTTCAAAATTGGTAGCCGGAATTTCAAACCAGCTTACAAAGTTTTTAAATACCTCTTTTTCTACCGGCCGTTTAGCAGGTGTTTTCATAGTAGTTGTTATTTGGTGTAAAGTACTAAATATTTAGCTTGATTTCTCGTCGCTCTCGCTATTTGTAGCCGGATCACTGATCGGAACTTCCATGGCAGCTTCAATTTCTCTTAAACGAGTAGGCTTGGTTAATGTACCTAAACTATTCAAATAAGGTTGGTTAGCTTCTTGATAAATATCAAACCTTACCATTCGATCCCTAAAACTTTTAAGCGGTTGTCCTAAACGCAATAAACCTTCTTCTCGGCTTCGTTTTACCCTTTCCATGTCAATTTCAATTGGAATTAACTCCGGTCCGGTGCTGGCTTGGTATAAAATTCTTCCGTCAGGACCGCATACGATAGATCGTCCGGTGCCGCCATCACCCAAACCGTTGATGTCAAAAACGTAACATTGATTGGTAGCAGCGGTAGACTGCATTAAAGCTAGTTCTATATCACGATCAATGGTACCGGTTAAAGTAGGATGTAAGATTACATCTGCGCCTTTCACCGCTAAGGTTCTTGAGGTTTCCGGAAACCATGCATCGTAACATATGGAAAGTCCAAAACGCCCCACATCCGGTACATCAAACAATAGAAATTGATCGCCTCCGGTAACTCCTACCTCGTAAGGGTAAAAGGGAAACATTTTATCATACCGTCCCACAATCTCTCCTTGAGGATTAATTACCGTAGCGGTATTGTAGATCTGTGCTCCTTGCTTTCGAAACATACTACCGGGAATCAACCAAATTTTGTGTTTCTTGGCTAATTCTTGAAAAGTTTTTTCTTCATCATTCGGAAATTCTTTGGCATGATGCGTTAAGGGTCCGTAAGCACAAAGCTCTGACAACATCACCATTTGAACCCAAGGGTAAACGGAACACATGACGTCAACTTTGTGTTTCATTAGCTCAATATTACTGTGAGCGGCAGATACGTGCATTTGGATGCCTCCTATAGAAAATGGTTTCATAGATACTCTTCCTCTTAAGCTTGTAGTTTAGCTAATTCTTCTTCAATAATTGTTAGTCCTTTATTTAAAAGGCTTTCTGAAATAGTTAGTGGGGATAAAATTCGAAGAACGTTTTTATTCACTCCCGCAGAAATTACGATTAAATCGCGCTTTGCACAAGCTTTTACCAAATTAGAACACATTTCATAATCTGGCTGATGCGGATCGTTTTCTTTAACGAACTCCATCGCAATCATAGCTCCTAAACCTCGAACATCTCCAATGCAAGAAAAGTTCTCTTGCATGGCTTTAAATCGCTTTGTCACAATTTCTCCGACCTTAGCTGCTTTTTGGTTAATCTCTATGTCTTCCATATAAGCAATGGTGGCCAATGAGGCGGCACAAGCAACCGGATTTCCAATGTATGTCCCCCCTATGGTTCCCGGCTTTGCGGCATCCATTACTTCTGCCTTTCCAATTACGGCTGAAATAGGTAAGCCTGAACCCATGGATTTGGCCCAAGTAGATAGGTCAGGTTTAACATCATAATGATCCATCGCTCCCCAGGCAGCTGTTCGGCCAAAACCGGTTTGTACCTCATCAAAAATCAAGCAAATCCCATATTCATCGCAAATTTCTCTTAAGCCATTTACGTATCCTTTTGGAGCGACATGAAAGCCGCCTTCGCCCTGCACCAACTCGATAATAATAGCGGCTAAATCTTCAGCTCTAACATGAGTTTTGAAAAACTTTCTTAAGCGATATAATTCTTGGTCTACAAATTCCGCTTCGGTTAAACCAATGCCCTTCTTGTAAAAATTGGGATAATCAATGCGATAAACTTCTGGGGCAAATGGTCCACAACCAATAGAATACGAAGTTCTAGAAGTCAACGTCATGGCCATCATAGTTCTACCATGGAAAGCGCCTGAAAAACACAAAACTGCATTTCTTCCCGTAGCTTGTTTGGCAATTTTAATGGCATTTTCTACGGCTTCTGCTCCAGTACTTGCCAACATGGTTTTGGTCTTCTCACCATGTGGAAAAAGTGTATTTAGCTTTTCACATAAGGCTACGTATGGCTCATACGTCACCACATTAAAGCTCACATGAATGTACTTTCTCACCTGCTCAATTATGGCTTCTTGAACCGGCTCAGGACAATGACCTGCATTTACCACTCCAATTCCTCCGGCAAAATCGATCAACTCATTTCCATTCACATCTATAATACTAGCATTGATGGCTTTTTGTGCGGTAGCGGTATTGAAAACTCCCACTCCGTTTGCCACGGCTTCACTTCTTCTTTTCAATAGCGCTTCACTTGCTGCGAATTCACTCATCTTTTTTCAATTAAATAACATTCAATAACTTGGGCTAATACCCTTACTTTCAGGGCGCAAAAGTATTTCTTTTTCAATTCAAAATACACTTTTTAAAACTTATTTTAAAGCCCTCTGAAAGGCCTGCAAACAGTGGTTTACAGCCTGCTATTCTGAGAATGTTGAGAAAGAATTTTCATTTCCAAGGATAAAGGCTTTTTCATAACTTCGTGCCATCGAAATTTAGAAATTAAAAAACACATAAAATATAGACTGCATGGATTACGATGTAATTGTACTTGGAAGTGGACCCGGAGGTTATGTAGCCGCCATTCGTTCGGCTCAATTGGGAATGAAAACTGCCGTGATTGAAAAAGAATCATTGGGTGGAGTATGTTTGAATTGGGGCTGTATTCCTACAAAAGCCTTATTGAAAAGTGCCAATGTGTTTGAATACATTCAGCACGCTCAAGATTATGGTATTGAAGTAAAAGACAGCAGTGTCAATTTTGATGGCATGGTAAAGCGCAGTAGAAATGTGGCAGAAGGCATGAGTAAAGGGGTTCAGTTCTTAATGAAAAAGAACAAGATCGAGGTGATCATGGGAACCGGAAAAGTTAAGCCGGGCAAGAAGATTGAAGTCACTGACGGTGATGGCAAGACCAAAGAGGTTTCAGCCAAAAACATCATTATTGCCACCGGAGCTAGATCAAGAGAATTGCCAAATCTTCCACAAGATGGTGAGAAGATCATTGGTTATCGCAAGGCCATGACTTTGGATAAGATGCCTAAAAAAATGGTAGTGGTTGGTTCAGGCGCTATTGGTGTTGAATTTGCTTATATGTACAACGCCATAGGGGTTGATGTAACGGTGGTTGAATACATGCCTAACATTGTGCCGGTTGAAGACGAGGAAGTCTCAAAGCAATTGGCAAGAAGCTTTAAGAAGTCGGGCATGAAAATTATGACTGAAGCTGAAGTAACTGATGTTGATACCAAAGGTAAGGGTTGCAAAGTGACCGTAAAAACCAAGAAAGGTGAAGAAAAGATAGATTGTGACATCGTACTTTCTGCCGTTGGTGTTTCTGCCAATATCGAGAACATTGGCCTAGAAGACGTAGGCATAGCGACAGACAAAGGCAAGATCATGGTAGATGATTTCTACAAAACCAACATTGATGGTTATTATGCCATTGGTGATTGTGTTCCCGGTCAAGCCTTGGCGCACGTTGCTTCTGCAGAAGGAATTATTTGTGTAGAAAAAATTGCCGGAGAAAATCCACAAGCTTTAGACTACAATAACATTCCTGGTTGTACGTATTGCTCTCCTGAAATTGCCTCAGTAGGTTATTCAGAGAAAGCTGCTAAAGAAGCCGGGCATGAGATCAAAGTGGGTAAATTCCCCTTCTCTGCCTCAGGTAAAGCAAGTGCTGCCGGACATAAAGACGGTTTTGTAAAAGTAATTTACGATGCGAAATACGGTGAATTATTAGGCGCTCACATGATTGGGGCTAACGTAACCGAAATGATTGCCGAAATTGTAGCGGCACGAAAGCTAGAAACTACCGGTCATGAACTTTTAAAAACGGTTCACCCTCACCCAACCATGAGTGAAGCGGTAATGGAGGCAACTGCTGAAGCGTATGGTGAAGTGATTCACTTATAGGCTAGAATTTAGAAAACAAAAAAGACCGTTCGCTACTTTTGTGAACGGTCTTTCTTTTTATACCATGAAAAACTCACCCATAGCTAATTTCTTTTCGCTGGTAAAGTTCAGTCACACTTTATTTGCTTTACCCTTTGCTCTGATTGGCTACTTTTTGGCTTTGGAGTTTTCGGTACACGAATTTGAATGGTTGCTGTTTGTAAAGGTTATCTTATGTATGGTTTTTGCCCGCAGTGCAGCCATGGCTTTTAATCGCTACATTGATCGAGACATTGACAAAGCAAACGAACGAACGGCCCAAGTCAGAGAAATTCCCAAAGGAGTCATTAGTCCAAAGGCCGCTTTGATCTTTGTGATTATAAATGCAGGGCTTTTTGTAGCCACCACCTATTTTATTAATTCTATTTGTTTTTACCTCTCTCCTATTGCTTTGTTAGTAGTCTTAGGTTATTCATACACTAAGCGTTTTACCGCATTATGCCATTTGATTCTCGGCTTAGGCTTATCCTTGGCCCCCATTGGTGCTTATTTAGCAGTGGTAGGAAGTTTTGCTTGGCTTCCCCTCTATTTTTCTTTTGCGGTTTTCTTTTGGGTTTCCGGCTTTGATATGATCTATGCATTACAAGATGAAGGTTTTGATCGAAAAATGAGTTTACACTCTATCCCAGTGGCTCTCGGAGCCAAAGGGACATTAAGGCTTTCTATCTTTTTCCATTTGCTGACGGCTTTTTTTATTTTATGGGCTAGCTACCGTGCAGAAGCTAACTGGCTGTTTTGGTTGGGCAGTTTAATCTTTATTGCTTTATTGGGGTATCAGCACACTTTAGTAAAACACAATGATCTTTCAAAAGTTAATCTCGCCTTCTTTACTACGAACGGTTTAGCAAGTGTTATCTTTTCTATCTTTGTAATTGCAAGCTTTTATATAGGCTAAATATGTTTACAACAGCTCCAATTCAAGCCCTTCAAAACTTAAGTAACCCTTTTCTGGACGCCCTTTTGGAGTTTATTTCCTTTTTAGGAATAACCCCAATTATCATCAGCATATGTCTGATCATCCTTTTCGGAATAAGCTTTAAGCGTGGTTTGGTATTGATCAATATTGTTGGTTGGACGGCCCTTTTTACCGTTTTTCTAAAAGAGCAAATTGACTTTCCCCGACCGGTAGATGTAGACCCCACTATAGAAAGTCACTACGAACCGACGGGAGAAAATTTATCAGACCTGAAACCCACCACTTTTTGGGAAGGCTTTAGCGACGAATTACTAGCCAAAACGCGAAACGATGACTTTAAACGATACGGATTCCCTTCGGGTCACTCTTCTATTCAAACTGCCTTTTGGCTGAGCATGATCTTCCTCTTCAGAAAAAGGTGGATTAAAACTCTAGGGGTAGCACTAATTTTACTTACCGGCTTGTCACGCATTTATTTAGGCAATCATTTTTTGGGCGATGTCTTAGCGGGTTACCTGCTAGGCGGATTCATTAGCTTTGCTCTCATCCAACTAGTTAAAAGAAGCGATTATTTAGCACAACGCACTCATGACTTTGCCAGTTTAAGCTTGCTTTGGGTACCCGGTATACTCTTGTTTCTTGCTCCCTTTTTACCGCTTTGGTTGGCTGCAAGTTTAATTGGGATGAATGCTGCCGCCATTCTCATCATTCTTAAACGAAATTTTCCCGTTTTTCATGTTATTGCATGGAAGCGAATTGCAACTGTATTAATTGGAATGTTGATTTACTTTGTGATGCATTACTTCAATTATATACTGCAGTTTACAGGCATAGCTTACATCGACTTACTTTTTGTTTCACTCGGCTATTTTGCAGCCATTCAAGGAGCCTTAAGCCTTTGCAGAAGGTTGGGTTTGGTGCGTTTCCGATACTAGCTTGCTTAATTCTTTCTCTAGCCTATTTTGGCTTACTCCCATTCGGTAAAGAAGGTATATTTTGTAATAATGAAGTTGCAAACAAAAACGACCATAGCGTAAATACTTTCGCGCTGAACTACTTAAGGTGCTCGACAATTTAAAAAAAGTAGTTTGTCTCTTTATCCTTCTAATGATATCCTGCCCTTCTAACAGTTTCATTTCTTGATCAAAACCACCAATTTCATAAAAGAGTTTGGACTGAATTAGCAATGCTTGATCGCCAAACTGAAAAGGCAAGGCCGTAAATTTTGTAAAAAAGCATTGAAGCTTTAACCACCAATGAGAGTCATCAAACTGCAATCGAAAATTAGCAGCAGCTTTTCTTTCTTCCATAAATTGAAGCACTGCTTTTTCAGCATGGTCGTCTAAACTGCTATCGGCATGTAAAAACAAAAAATAGTGAGCACTAGCCGCTTTGGCACCGACATTCATTTGGATGGCTCTGCCTTTTGGCGCCTTTACAAGATGGACTCTTTCAGGGAAGTCTAGTGCCGTGGTTCCGTCTTTGCTTCCACCATCTACCACAATAATTTCTATCGAAAACTTCCACTTCTCTAGCTGAGATAGCAAATGAGGCAGAAAATCTTTTTCGTTCAGAGTGGGGATTATAACTGAAAGTGTCGGCTTCAACTGTCTTGTTTTGTCGCTTTGCTGTCTTTGCTAAAATACCGGCGCCAGAGTTCATTAAAAGTATCAAATTCTTCGCGGTAAAATAAACCCACTCCCTGAGTGTAAGGGCTGACTGTTTGCAGCAAACTATTGTTTACCGAACGATTAAAGGCGCTTACTCGAAAACGTCCGTCTTTACTTAGCTTGTATTCTACAGTAAATTCCCCTACAAAGTTTGATTGATTGTTGTTCTGAATTTGATTATTGCTGGAATAGCCGACATTCCCGTCTAGCACTAAACGGTCTTGAAAGAGTTCTGTAGAAAGGGATAAATCAAACTCATCACCGGTATATTCGTTCCCTTGTCGATAGTTTACCCCCACATCAAACTGATCGCTAAGCTTTGAAAGCCAATTACTCATTTGATTCGAAAGCATTTCGTAGCCATTGTTAATACCCGGAGCTCCTCGACTTCCTGATGCAGATGAATTTCCAGTAGAAGGCGGCAAAAAGCGATTTAAAAACAGCAAACCAAATACCTGCTGGTTCATCTCTTGTTCATTCACATCATTTTGGTTTACATATAGTACACTTCTCAATCGCTGGCGGGTAGCTTCGTTAGCATTGGGTAAGCGGATGTCAAAAGAAATTTCGGGGGAGAGCAAATAACTAGTCATGTGTAGTTCTAACTCTACCGGCGACCTTCTTTTATAATTGGTTAAACTATCTTCCGGCATAATATCGGCTAAGGGAGCGCGGAGGTTATAAATCGCTTTCATATCAATCCGAGCACGATAGGGGTCACCATCCCAAGAAATGCGGCTACCTTTTTCTAGCTCAAACTTTTTGCTGATTAAGTTTTTTAAGGTAAAAAGATACTCCCCTTCTTCGATCACATATTGACCGTAAATGTTAAAATTCCCCAAGGTGTTGATCTCTAACTTTAAGTTCCCTTGACCTTTGGCTTCTAGAATATCTCCTATCTGTTCATCAAATATGATCTTAACCTTAGCTTCGGGCTTAATATCCAAATCAAAGTTCATTTGGATTCCGCTCAAGTCTATGGCATCTCTAGCATCCTGATCGCTTTGCGGGCTGTTGGTAAAGATCAAAAAGTCTGAATTTGAAACTTCAACCCCTTCTTCTAAGGGAATACTAAAGTCTGTTCCTTTCTCTGCTGTTGCAGTAATGGTCATAATCAACTGATCGGCATAGCCGCTTATGTTTGCTGTTCCGGAACTTATGGCCGTTCCGTAGAAAAGATCATTGTCTTTAGACTTGGTGTTTAAGGCTTTAAAGTTTTCAAACTCCAAGCTTACATCCAGATTCAAGTCTTGATAATTTTCATGAAAAATTGTTCCGGTGGCAACAGCCTGATTACCCTCCTCGTCTTTAATCTTGATTAAATCGAAACCAATAAAATCGGGGCGCAGCTTAATTTTATCGTTAATGCGGTAATGCGTGTTTAAATAATTGACGGTTAAGCCGGCTTGTTTGAGGTAAAGATCACCCCTTGCTAGTGGCTTTGTGGGATTTCCTTTAACACTGACGCTTCCTTCAATCGCCCCTTCCCAATTGCTTAAGTAATCTTTGAGGTAAGGCTCTAAAATAGGCAAAGGGAATTTGTTGAAGGTAACCTCTAGGTCAAGACTCTCCTCTTCTCTCGTTGGGAAGAACATTCCCGAAACGTCCAATTTCTCTTCTTTCCCTTCTCCAAAGTAGCCGTCTATTTCAAGAGCTTCTTTATTTGAGTTCCAAGTACTTTTAAAGGTCGTGTTACCCATGTAGACTTGATTCAACTCTAAAGCTGAAATGCTTACGTCGGCGACGATAGATGGCTCAGTGTATGCCTGACTAACTATAAGGTCTCCTTGTGCAATGCCTTTCATTCTGGCTACATCTTTAGGAAGCAATAGCGTTAAGTAAGTTAAATCGAGCTGTTCAAGGTTAACATGCATGGAGTCTGATTTTCGATCAGATAACACCCCTTCAACAGCCAAGACTTGATTTTCATTTTGCAGTCGGAAGTTTTCTACCACCACTCGTTTAGGTCTAATTTGTACAACATTATTACTATCAAAATGCCATACTGAATCGCGTATGCTAACATAGCTTTCAAAGAGACTCAGATTCATGGAGTCGACTGATTCTATCTCGCCTTTTAATTTCAGTTCTCCGCGATCGAGCACTTTTGTGTCTGACTTCCATTTTAAAAAACTTAAAAGTTGCCCTTTGTAAAGGCTAGACTGTAGATAAGCCGTATCTAATTCATTAACTCTTCCCAAAGTGATTTGAGAAGCGCTTAATTCTTGATGAATGCTATCTGCACCGGCTTGGAGTTGCAAATTGAATTCTTCCAATAACTGTCCTTCATAACCAAAATACCCCCCTTTAAATTCCAAGCTACCACTTTGGTTTACCGTATTTAATCGAAGCGCTAAATCTAAGGCTGTATCTAACTTTAAACCCGGCACCATAATGTTGGCTAATTTTTGGCTTTTCTTAAACTTAACATGCAGCTTAAAGTCTTGCGATAGCTCTGCTTTATTCTGCGGAGGTATGCCTAAGTAATGATTGGTAAAATCAACCATAGACTCCGCTAATTTATTAATAGAAAAGTCACCTTCTAGCGTAGCATCTAGAAAACTGGAGCTCAATTGAAGCTTTTTATTCTCTTCTTGATTTAAGGCCGTTAAATTCAAACTTTTATCGGCCAATTGATAATCAGAATCGAGGTAGTGTAAACTGTCTATTTCTGCCACGCCTTCTAGATTGTCAATAGAACTAAAATTTACATCAAAATTAGCTCGGAAAGCCAAATTTGAGAGTGTATCTTGTCGCTTTATTAATTTTAACTTCACCAAATTTGAGTGCTTCACATCAAGCAGAAAGTCCGTATCTATGCGGTTGTCTTCTTGTTGAATGGTTCCTTCAAAGTCAAGCACTAAGTTGGGGTCGTTGATGCTTAAATCTCCGGTAAACTTGCCATTTCTCAATCTTCCATCGAGGCTAATGTCCTCATAAGTGTAGTCAATGTATTTTAGATTGGTCACTGTCCCTTTCGCTTTGGCTTTTAACGTTTCCTTTTCAATTCCTTCTCCTTCTACTTTTAAGTTTAAACCTAAACTCCCTAAGTTTTTAAGCTCTAAAAAATCACCTAGCTCAAACTTTTTCGATTGTACGCTTCCTTTGTATTTAAAAATACCACGATCATTTTCACTTACCGCCAAATCAGTTTTCAGTCCGCCTAATTGAGAGTTGAGCTTACCATAAGCTACAAAATCGTTGAAATAACCTGAGAAATTCCCTCTAAAGTAAATGATCCCCATTTTGTCAATATTCTTAGGGACCTTTAAGTGGTTTTTTTCATTAAAGGGAGGGTATGGCAAAGCACGTAAACCTGATGCTGTAGTAGCAAACTCTTTTAGGTCTAAGTAAACAAAGGTTTCCTCAACATCAGGCAAACCACGAAGATCAAAATCACCAAGAAAATAAGTTTGAGGATTTAGCTGTACCCGCAATTCTTCCCCGCTTAAGTTCGAAACGGTTCCGTAGACTTTACCCTCCAGCTTAACTGTTTCTTTAATGTGCTGAAACAGTGGTACAAAGTATGCAAGGTCAGAAGTAGAAAGGGTAGTTTGTTTAAAAACAGTTGAAAGATGAACCTTTTCTGTAAAGTCGCTGTAGTCTGAAAAAGAGTTAGCAGAGAGACGAACACTGCCTTCCAGATTGGTTTTTTGAGTTATGATCTGCAACTCTTGGAAATCCAATAATTCAGGACTTTGATTAAAAGCAGTAGATAGCTGTTCCAATTCAAAACCATTGGCTTCTTTAAAAGACAAACTATCTACTTGCACTGCCAATTCTTTATCTATCAATTCAAAGTCTTGAGCTAAAAGCTTTAAATCATAAACATCTACATGATCGTAATTAACTCCTTTCAAAGTGTCCGCTTTGTGGTAATCGTGATAATGAAAACTTGCATTTGTTAAGCTAACAGAACTGATATCCACTCCCCAATTTTCGCTACTGCTGCTATCTGAAGAGCCGAAGTAATCTAACAGAAACTGACTATTAAAGTGTTTTTGCTCTGCCTTTCTATACAAGTTAAAGTGAACACCATTTAATGAAGTAGCTCCTCCAATATAGTTCGTTTCAAATGACAACTTATAGAGACTAAATTGCAGCTCCTCAACGGCTAAGAGAGTATCTTGCTCTTGATCTTCCACATAAAGTTGATGTAATCTAAGACTATTAAAAAACTCTACTTCTAATCGCTCAATTTCGATTTTAGCCTTCATTTCTTCGCTTAAGTAAGCTGCAGCTTTTTGTGCCAAATAAGTTTGCACAGAATGAAGCTGAAGAATTCCCCATAGCAAGACTAAGAGCAGGATTATTCCGGCTAAGAAGTAAGAAAATATTTTAAGGCTCTTGTTGATAGTCTTAATTTTACCAAACCTTCAAATTTCTGCAAAATATTACAGTGAAGAATAACATTTGCATACTTGGCATTGAGTCTTCTTGCGATGACACCTCAGCGGCTGTTTTGGAAGACCGTAAAATTCTCTCAAATCTAATTGCAAATCAGAGCGTACATGCCGACTACGGAGGTGTAGTGCCAGAATTAGCCTCTCGAGCTCATCAGCAAAACATTGTACCGGTGGTTCATCAGGCTTTGAGAAAAGCCGACAAAACCTTAGCCGAGATTGATGCTATCGCCTACACAAGAGGGCCTGGTTTATTAGGATCTTTGCTTGTGGGAGGTTCTTTTGCTAAAGGAATGGCCTTAGGGTTGAAAAAGCCACTCATAGAAGTGCATCACATGAAGGCCCACATTTTGGCACATTTTATTGCCGATAATGAAAGCACGCCCACTTTTCCGTTTTTATGTTTAACCGTTAGTGGAGGACACACCCAAATTGTAAAAGTGAAGTCTGCACAAGAAATGGAGGTTATGGGAACCACCATAGATGATGCCGCAGGAGAAGCTTTTGACAAAGCAGCTAAAATGATGGGCTTGCCCTATCCCGGAGGCCCTTTAATTGACCGATACGCTAAAGAAGGAGACCCCAATCGCTTTTTCTTTAAAGTAGGGGAAATGAAAGGATATGACTTTAGTTTTAGCGGCTTGAAAACCGGCATATTGTACTTCTTGCAGAAAGAGGTGAAAAAAGATGAGGACTTTATCCAGAAAAATCGCAATGACCTTTGTGCATCAATTCAAAAATGTATTCTAGATGCCCTTTTTCTTAAGCTAGAAAAGGCGAGCCAAGATCTAGGCATTTCTGAAATAGCGATTGCCGGTGGTGTTTCTGCGAATTCAGCTTTGCGTAAGAGACTAGTTGAGAAAGGCAATAAAAGATGGAACGTTCACATTCCAAAATTTGAGTACTGTACTGATAATGCTGCCATGATAGCCATTGCCGGTCATTTTTTATACCAAGAAGGTGAATTCTCTTCTATAGAAAAGGCTTCTAAAGCAAGGTTGAATTTTTAGGATTTTAAAAAATTAACAGTATGCTCAAGCAAAATTTCAGACGGCTTGGGCAACTTCTCTTTTAAGTAAGGGTGTTTTCCACCAAAGGTGTGTCCGCCCTTATTAATTAGTTTCAAATCTGCATTAGGATTCCATTTTTTTAACTCCTGCGCCATCTCTACCGGAACGGCTTCATCATCGGTAGCATGTAGAATAAGTTGTGGGATGTTGATTTGTTTGGTCGCTAGTTGTAGATTGAGTTCTTCTTGATTCGCCAATAAGTCCTCCACAAATTGATACTTCATAGGCATTTCTTGTTCGGTGCGTCCATTTTTTATGTAGCGTACTCCTTTAGATTTCCACTTTTTTAATTCTGTTTCTGAAGGTAACCTTTTTTGTAGATCTGATACTGCAGCCCAACTCACTACCTTTTTTATAGCTGAATTCTGAGCGGCTTGTAAAATTGCCATGCTTCCTCCCCTGCTATGTCCAACTAGGTAAACTTCTTTCTTATTCCAGTAGCCCATGGGAAGTTCTTGTTCTTTCTTTGCCCAATTTATGATAGACTTAAGATCGGCTTGTTCCTTTGAATAAGTATTTTCTGAAAAGGCTTTTAAATCAGGAAAGTCAATTGGCTCTTCTAGGGTGCCGCCATTATGGCTGAAATTAAATTTGACCACAGCAAATCCTGCTTCCGCGATTTTTTTAGATAGCAATGGGAAATGCCCCCAATCTTTAAACCCTTTAAATCCATGAGCAAAAATGACAAGAGGCATTTTAACAACCTTTTGGGGTAAAATAACGTCTAATAAAGAAGGCCGACCACCTGCTCCAATAAACTTAATGTTAGGTATTTCGGTTAATTGCATAACTAGTCTTACTTTTATCTGATGATGACCAAAATTCTAAAATACTTAATCGTTCTTGTTTTCACTGTCGTTTACAGTCAGTTTTCACTAAATGCTCAAATGCAAAGCGGTGAGTTTCCTCCATCTTTTTATGAAAGTGAAAGCAGTTTTTCGCAAACTACACCGGTTCCAACCAAAGAAATCAACCAACCAGATGTTAGCCAATTAAAGCAAGAAGACCTAATTGAAGACCAACAAAAAGATATTCCTTGGCGTTTTGGTAAAGCCATAGATGTGGCTTACAATTTACAAAATGACGGGGCTTGGACAGACTTAGCAAATGGTTTTAGTATTTGGAAGTTAAACATAGAAGCAAAAGGCGCCCTATCACTAAACCTCAACTTTAGCTCTTTTTACCTAAGTGAAGAGGCTAAACTTTTTGTCTACAATGATTCATACAATGATGTTCTCGGGGCGCTTACTTCAGCCAATAACAAGGCTGACAGTCTGTTTGCGATTCGCCCGATAAAAGGCGAACGCATGCATTTGGAACTTGTGGTACCTACAGAAGATAAAGGGCAGAACAAAGTTGCAATCAATCAAGTGGTATACGGTTATAGAAACATCTTTGAAAAAGCGGCTAAATCCTTTGGTAGCTCAGGCAATTGTAACCAAAATGTGTTATGCACAGATGGAGATAGATGGCAAGACATTAAACGATCTGTTGTTTTAATACTTCGGGCCAATAATACGAGATGGTGCTCAGGTGCTTTATTGAATAATGTAGTGCAAGATGGGAAACCTTTTGTACTTACCGCTGATCACTGTGGCTTGCAAACCAACTCTATTTTTGTATTCAATTACGAAAGCCCAAATTGTAGTCCAAACCAAGATGGGGTATTAACAAACTCACTCAGTGGTGCAACACTTAGGGCTAGTAATTTCAATTCTGACTTTACACTATTCGAACTAACCAATGCTCCTCCTTCTTCTTACAATGTATATTACGCCGGCTGGTCGGCTGAAAATGTAGCCTCCCAAAAATCTGCTGCTATTCACCACCCAGGTGGAGACGTTAAAAAACTGAGCTTTGACGAAGACTCTGTTAAAGAAAGTGGCTACTATGGACCCGGAACTGACCATTGGGAAGTAAGTAATTGGGAAATTGGAACAACAGAGCAAGGAAGTTCCGGCTCTCCTCTTTTTGACCAAAACCAAAGAATAGTTGGACAACTACATGGAGGGGATGCCGCTTGTGGGAACAGCCTACAAGATTATTATGGAAAGTTTTCAAACTCTTGGAACGTATACCCGGGTTCATCCAATCAGTTACAACCTTGGTTAGACCCCAATAATACCGGAACTTTAGTTTTGGATGGTTATGACCCCGCCCCTTCTCTACATCAAGTAGATTTGGAATTGGTTCACTTCTATGGGTTGCCAACTTATACTTGCGATAGTAGTAATAAGGCGTTTTTTACCATTAAAAATAGAGGCAATCAAAACATAACTTCAGCTCAGTTTGAAATTGAGTTAAACGGTCAATTACAAAACCCAATTCTTTGGAGCGGTAACTTGGCGAGAAACCAAGTAGTAAGTATTTCACTCCCTACTTTGCCTTACGTTCAAGGTATAAACACCATAAAGCTTTACATCGACTCTTTATCAGCTGGAGTTGATCAATTTAATACAAATGACACCCTTGTAAAAAGTAGCTTTATTAACAAGAATAGCATTCAGCTAAACTTAAGTTTAAAGACCGATGATTATGGCTCGGAAACAAGTTGGGAAATAAAACCCAATAATGGTGGAAACCTTTTAAGTTTTAAAAGCCCTGCTTACAATGACGTTGCGGGAGGACAAGTTTACAATCATCCCATTTGTCTGTACGACAGTTGCTTTAGTCTAACTTTAAGGGATTCATGGGGAGATGGTTTTAATGGAAGCTTTGGAAATGGGTTTTTATTACTCACTGACCAAAATGGCGATACCATTGTATTTGAAAACAACTTCACCGGCAGTCAGAAAATCTTTAACTTCTGCTTAAACCAACTTACAGCGATAAAAGAAAGTAATGCAGAAAAAAATTCGCTTTCTATCTATCCAAACCCACTTGACCAAAATGGCTCATTACAAATAAACCTGAGTAAGAATAGTACAGGTTGGAAAGAAATTTTAATCTATGACTTAAACGGCAGAGAGATTATGGTGGAGCCATTTACTACAAGCTTAAGCTTGCCGACTAAAGTAAAAAGTGGCGTATACTTTCTTCAACTGCGCAATAATTCTGAGGTATCAGAAACTAAGAAGTTGATTGTAAAATAAGAATGCTTTAAATCTTGCCTTTGTACATTTTGTTCGAAGAACGAACTTTGGTTCCTTTTTTGGAACTACCGCATGCCATCATTGATAAGAGAGCAAGGATCAACGCAATAAAATAAAATTTCTTCATATTATTCATACTCACAGCTTACGGAATAAATGGAGAATAGTTTTACTTTCCCCATACATGTTTGTTCTTATGTTTTTGATTTCCCATACCACTGCTAGACTTTACTTTAGATGACCTTCTTTGATTGTTACAAGAAGTATTCACCACTATTAGACTAAATAAAAAAGCGGCCATTATAAAAATTGAAAAAAATGATTTGTGACTTTTCATTTAAATTAGTTTTATCAATTTACTTCATAGGGTATCTCCACTTCAAACTGAGTGTCTCCAAAGCTACAGTCACTTCCTTTTTGCCATGACTGATAATTTAACTGAAGCTTCATAGTGCCACTGTTATTTGGTGGAGCTGTTGAATTTAATTTCCATGTAGTTTCTAAACCTAAAGGAAGGCCATTATCATCCAAATCTGAAGATTCTAAGCTGAAGGTGCTTGTATTGTAATTGGAAAAACACAAGCTGTAATAATTAGCTTGCTCTTTCACCTTATTGCTTACCTCTACTCCGGCCCTGTAGAATTTTACTTTTAAGGCATAGGTATCTCCGCTTACCCCATTAGCTTTCCACTCTAGGGTATCGTTGTTGTTCGGCCTAGAGCTGTAACCAAAAGAGTCAACAACCATAGAGTTGCGGCTCAGCTCCAATAACACTGAATCGATTGGGATAAAACCAAGACTAGCATCATAGATCTTGGCTGGCATCAGTCCCTCAAAAATGTTTACTCCTTGATCACAAAAACCCTGTTTATCAATTTTGATGTAATTTATACTAAGCTTTGCAGTTTCATCACTTGGGTTAATATCATTTCCTATTGCAACTTCCCAATCTGTTTTCAGCCCTAAATTGTCATTGTTTGCATCTTGTTCTATGTCAATTATTTTTAATTTGTTAAAGTCAAGCTGCCTTATACAATTATAGTAAGAAGTTCCTTGCGCCCTAATCTGAGGACTAACATCAACCCCTTGATAATAGTACTGCACTTCCATCTTGTAATATCTATTAACGTTTGGCAAGGTATTCCATCTCATAGTATCAATGCCGTTGGGATTTTCGGCTAAATAACCAAAGCCAAAAGTGTCCGTTATCGAAGAGTATTCATCAGTTAGCAATACTTGAAAAGCATCTGCTTGAATGTTACCATAGTCAATGGGAGGAAAATCGTCTCTTGCGTCCTCATTATCCTCCTTTTCACAAGCAACAAAAAACAAAACAAAACCTAAAAATAGAGTGTAGAAAACTTTCATCTGTACTTTCAATATTCAACAAATACAAATATAAGCAAGCTATTGCGATAGCTTGCTTATATTATACCCCATTAACTTAACTCTAACTAGTTGAGAACATAAGGGAAATCAACTTCTACATCAGTATCTCCTGGTGCACAAGTACCATCTTTAACTCCTGGCTGATGCTTAAGGCTCAACTTTAATTGACCTTGAGTCGCCCCCATGCTCGTCCAACGTGAAGATAGCCCTACCGGATAAGTTCCATCAGAGTCTCTCAATTCAATGCTAATTGCCAAACCTGCTTGGTCTTCAAAACAAACAAAGTGCTCATCATCTTCCATTTGAATCTCGGCTGTGATATCTTCTACATCATTGGGATCAGATTCATCCAAAAATTGAAGGTTAATATCAAAAACAGCGTTTGCTGGAAGGTGCAAAGTATCTATTTCAGGTGAATTCCCTCCATCTCCATCAGGATCTCTAAAGTAGAAAGTATCCATGGCCATTCCCATGGTATCTGAATAAATCACAGCTACGGTAGTAATTAACTCCTCTTCATTAGGTGTAATGGTGGTACCTCCATTGTCATTATTCACACTGTCATCATCATCGTCTTTACAAGCTGTAAAAACTGTTGCTCCTAGCATAAACAAAAGGGCTAATCGTGTAAATCGTTTCATAATCGTTTAATTTTTGTTGTTTAAAATTTAATTGATAATCGAATTTGTAAATCCCTGCCTTGCTCATCGGTATAAAAGCGAAAACGATTCATGTAATCGCGGTATACCGTATTGAAGGCATTGTTTAGTTGCAAGCCCAAACGGCCTTTTAAAGAGCCATAAGTAAATGGGTAAGCAGCTGAAAAAGACCAAAGGCCATAGCCTTCAGGAGGAGTTGCTATTTCCTCTTCTTTATCGAATCTATTTTGTTTAAATACATATTGATAAGTCGCTGATAAGCGTATGGCTTCATTTTCTTCTTTCCATTTCCATTGATAGGTCAGTTGTTGTTGCGTCCTATTCGCTGGAATCATGACTAAATAAGTATTCGTCCTAAGGTCTTCCGCCCATAAAAAGTTCCACTGTGTGGTATATTCTAGGGCTGAACTTAAAGTGTAAACTAACTTAGCATCAACTCCGTTCATTAAAGCATCGGTGTTCATCCAATCAAAGGTGGGATAAGCTCCTCGAATGGTGAGATCGACGCCCTGAGGACTGAGGTAAATAAAATCATTGATCTGCTGGTGAAAAGCCTGCACATTCATCGAAAGCTTCTTCCACTTGCCTTCTGCTTCTATATTTAAGGAAGTTGACTTTTCCTTTTTTAAATTAGAATTTCCAAATTCCAAAGTGGCAGTTCCATGGTGTAAGCCTTCGCTGTACAATTCATTAATAGCCGGAGCTCTTTCAGCATAACTTAGATTCAGTCTAATTTTCCAATCATTGCTTAACTGATAGCTTGCCCCTACATTTGAAGTAATGGCTGAAAAAGCATGATCGAACTCTTCAAATTGTCTGTTTACTAGTTTGCTAGCAAGCAAGTCTGTTTGATCTAAACGACAGCCTGCTTCCAGTCCTACTTTTTCAAATGTTTTTTGGGCTAAACCAAAGATGCCAAAGCGCTGACGTTCGTAATCCGGTATAAAGTCAACAAAGCTATTAACCGTGTTTTCTTGTCGATTCAAAACGCCTCCTAACTCCGTTTGTATGCCTTTCCATTCTTTGAGTTCCCAATGAAGTTCAGCAATGTAGCTTTCTAAACTTAAAGAGAACTCAGGAATGTTTAAAGCGGCTAAATCTCGGTTACGAGGACGTTCTTTGTCAAATTCTTCTCGGATATTGAATTGACGGCTGATTTTTAGGTTCAGCTTTCCGCCATTGGCTAAGTATTTATTCAATTCTAAACGAACCAATTCATGCGTGATCAATTGGTAAGGTCTTCGTATTTGATAGGAAAAACCTTCTTGATCTTGCGGCCTTGGTTCTGAGCGTTCAATGGCTCGCTCCAAATCGGTTAAGTTTCCGATGTGCGCACCACTAAATATGCCAATGGTAGAATTAAACTGACTGTAATACAACTGAGCTGACCAACTTTTACCTTTATACCCTAAAGTATAAGAAAGGTTGTATTCCTCTACCCCAGTGTTTTTCTGGTAATAATTAGGGGTTCGGATGTTACCTGACTTCTTTAAACTGCCTTGTACCCGCCATGAAAATTTTGGTATCTGCTTAAAGTTCCCCTCCAACATCAAAGCGGTATTCCCCATTCGATTGTTGGTGGCAAACAAGCCATTCCACTCTCCACGAATACCTGGCTTAGTTGGTAAGGGCTTGGGCTCTACAAGCACAAAACCACCTAAGGCTCCTCCACCATATTTCACGGCACCGGCTCCTTTAATCACTCTGTAATTGGCACTCACAAAAGGGTCAATCTCAGGAGCATGTTCATCGCCCCATTGCTGTCCCTCATGTTGCACCCCATGATTCAAAATTTGGATCCGATTGGCACTAAAGCCTTGAATCACCGGTTTGGAAATATTTGATCCGGTTCGCATACTGCTTACCCCATTCATTTTCTTCAAAATTTCCCCTAAGGGCAATCCCTTACTGTCGGCCAATTCATTCGAATCTAATTCGACAGTTGAAGCAGTTTGCTCTAAATCAGACTCCGACTCAACTTCTACTGTTTTCAATTCTTCCCAATGATGTTCTAAATAAAAATCACGCTCTTGGGATTGATTAATCTGAAGTTGAACGGTATCCGGTTTACAACCAATGTGGGTAATAATCAAAGTATGGATTCCTGGGCATATTCCACCTAGCTCATACTTCCCTTTATCATCGGCCGACACTCCTTTGGAGGAACCCATGAATTGAATGGATGCATAAGAGAGAGCCGACTGATCGTGCTCGTCAATTATGGTACCGGAGAGCTTTAATGCACAGCTTTCTTGCGCCAAAAGTGGACTTAACCACAGCACAAGTGCTAGCAAGCTCAATTGCTTTAACATTTGAAAAAAAAACTAAATGATCATTTATTTACCTCAGTAATCAGGCAAGTAAAGGAGGCCCCCGCCCAAAATGATCATCGTATGCCGCAGGAGCATAAACAAAAGAATAGGCAGTTGAAAGAAGTTGAACTTGAGCGACAAAGGGTCTTAAGTCAGCACTATTCTGCTGCTGAAATACCGGTAAAACAAAATCGCATAATTCACAATCAAAACTTGGTGTTTCAACGTGCTCACCAGCTTGATGACAAACCACAGTAGGTTCTTCGTGCTGATGAAAGCCTTCCATGGGAAGCAAGGCTGAAAACAGCACAAGCAGCATAAAAGTGGCGAAAAACGATTTGCGGTTCAACTTCATTAGATTACAAAGTTACATTCTATTTGCGAAAAGTAACATCGTTAGTTTCTGGATAGGTATTGTTCTCTCTGTTCTTATCAGCCATTCGTTGAGAAGGATCAATTTCAATGGACTTCACCTCTTTCATGTTTATATCTAGCATCAACTCATATTTAGGAAAGGTCCAAGGCCAATCTGATTCCACTTGATAGTTATCCATTCCCTGCTCTGCCTCTTTGGCTCCACGCATGATACGAAGTGGAATGTTGTGCCACTTTACCGTTCCGTCTTCCTGTTCAACTCTTATATCTAAGGGCATGGGCATTCTTCCCTTTTTCTCAAGCACCACAGTCGTTTTATTCCCATTTGGAATTACCGACTGAATGCCATAATCTATGGTGTTCGTACTTTCTACCCACTGCTCTGAATACCAACTCAGTTCCATTTCGCTTTCCTTTTCCACAATTCGAATAAAATCATTGGGCGTAGGGTGTTTGTATTTCCATTCATTAAAATAACGCTTCATTGATCTCATTAAGTTTTCTTGACCGACGATATAGCTCAATTGGTGCAAAAAAATCAAGCCCATGGAATAGGAAGCCGTTCCGTAAGCTCGGTTAGTTTCATAATGATCGGCATGCGTAGTTAATGGCTCTTGTTTTCCTGATTCTAACAGTCTAAAATAGGATCGATAACTACCTTGATAGGGAGTAAAAGAAGGCCAGATGGAATCCATCACAAAATCTGTTGCATAAGAAGTAAAGCCTTCATCCATCCATGGGTATTGTGCCTCATTGGTGGCCAGCAAATGTTGATACCAAGAGTGATTTGCCTCGTGGGCTGTTACGCCTACTAAACTTCCTTTAGACCGTTCTCCGGTGATCAAAGTAATCATAGGGTACTCCATGCCACCATCTCCTCCTTGGGCAACGGTATATTGTTGATAAGGATATTCACCAAAGTTGGCATTCATGATTTCAAAAATCTGTTTCGCATAATAAGGCAAAGTATCCCAATGCACTGTATTGCTATCCGCTTGATACAAAAAGTGTAAAGTAGTACCATTGTCGAGCTTCGTTTTGGTATGGGTATAGTCCGGATCTGCTACCCAAGCAAAGTCATGTGCTTTATCGGCCTTAAAATGCCAAGTTAATTTCTCTTCTGTATGCTCTACTGCCTTGTCTCCATAACCATAGCCGATTTCATCTGCATTTTGCAAAATTCCTGTACCTCCTAAAATGTAATCTGAAGCGATCTTGATCTTAACATCAAAACTGCCCCAAACACCGTGAAATTCTCTTCCTACGTAAGGGTTGGCATGCCAACCTTGGTAATCATATTCAACCATCTTCGGGTACCACTGTGTCATAGAAAAGCGAATACCCTCTTTGTTGTCTCTTCCTGAACGACGAATTTGCAAAGGAACTTGTGCTTCAAAATCCATTTCAAAGGTGGTGCTTTTACCCGGCAAAATAGGCTCGGAAAGTTCCACTTCTAAGATTGTACCGCTTAGTTCGTAGTTTAACTTCTTTCCATCTTGCTTTAGCTTCTTAACCTTTTGATATCCGATCTCATCTTCCTTTAAGGCTTCAATTCTACTTCCAACTCTGCGATCTGGATCCTCAATGGTACGACTACGAACATCCATCATACTATTTGGCTGAAATGCATTGAAATACAAATGGTAAAATACTTTCTTTAAAGTGTCAGCAGAGTGATTGGTATACTTTAACTTTTGCTTTCCTTCAAATTGATTGGATTCTACCTTCATCTCAATTTCCATCTCGTAAGCTACTTCCTGCTGCCAATAGCAGTTTTGTGCAGTAGTAGTAATCATTGATATAAAGCTAAACAGTAATGTAAGTAGAGTAAATCGCATGTGTTTCTATTTTGACAGACGAAATTACCAAAAGTCTGAAGGCTTAAAAGCAAGCAATGATAAGCGGCAATCTTTAACTTTGAAGTCAAATAATCATTTAATGAGAAAAATAGTTTTAGTCGCTTTGGTCTGTTTATTAGGGCAAAATGCATGGGCTCATAAGTTTTACATGAGCATAACAGAAATGAATTACAATCAAGAACATGGAAGTCTAGAGATCATCATTAAGCTTTTTACTGACGATATTGAGAAAGCTTTAGAGTCTGAAATTGATTATGCACTTTTTTTAGGAACAGATAAAGAAGCTACCCAAACTGACAGTTTGTTAGAACTTTATTTAAAAAAACAATTTAGCTTAAAAGAGAACGGAAACTCAATGAGCATAGACTTTCTCGGTAAAGAAGCGGAACGAGATTATACGTGGCTGTATATTGAAGTACCCAATTTTAATCCTAAAGCAGGCCACAGCTTAAAGCATGCGATGCTAACGGAAGTTTTTGAAGACCAAAAGAACCAAGTCAATTATTATTACCAAAATGAGGTTACCACACTAAACTTGCGCAAAGGTCAGCTTTGGGCTAAGTTTTAATTGTCAAGCCTTATATTTGCCGCCTTTTTGAATTGAATTTTACCCTATGAGATACCTTTTTCTTCCCTTTATGGTGCTTGGAGCAGTCTTTCTAAACGCCCAAGAAAACACTAATCAAAATAAATTTCGACAACTGAAGCAAGAGCTACCTACTCCCAATGTTTACCGCACGGCAGCCGGCATGCCAGGTCATCAATATTATCAGCAACAAGCTGATTATAAGATGAACATTGAGTTGGATGATGAGAATCAGCGAATTTATGGTGAAGAAACCATTACCTATTACAATAATTCACCTGATGTTTTACCATATTTATGGGTACAGCTCGATCAAAACGTGAGAGCCAAAGATTCAGACACTAAAAAGATCAGGACTTCATCGATTGGCGACAAAACATCTTTTGACAATTTAAAACGATTGACCAACGACTTTGATGGTGGCTTCAAACTAGACTATGTTCAAAGCACAGAAGGAAAAGAACTTGATGTGATGGTAAATAAAACCATGATGCGCATCAACTTAGCAGAAGCTTTAAAGCCGGGTGAAAAGTTTAGCTTTAAGGTAAAATGGTGGTACAACATTAATAATCGCATGGAAATTGGAGGTCGCTCAGGATATGAGCATTTTGAAGATGAAGACAACTACCTATATACCATTGCACAGTTTTATCCCCGCATGGCCGTCTACAATGATGTAGAAGGCTGGCAAAACAAGCAGTTTTTAGGTAGAGGTGAGTTTACGCTACCCTTTGGAAATTATGAAGTAAGCATTACTGCTCCGGAAGATCATACAATAGCCTCTACTGGGGTACTACAAAACCCAGATGAAGTTTTAACTGAAGAACAAAAAGAGCGATTGGAAAAAGCGAAGGATGCTGATCAACCAGTTTTTATTATCACTGAGAAAGAAGCAAGGAAAACCGAAAAGAAAAAAGCAAAAGAAAAGAAGACATGGACATACAAAGCTGATATGGTGCGTGACTTTGGCTTTGCTTCCTCCAGAAAGTTTATTTGGGATGCGATTGGGGTAAAATTTGAAGAACGTACGGTCATGGCTATGTCTTATTATCCGAAAGAAGGCAACCCATTATGGGAACAATATTCTACCAAAGCGGTAGCCCATACCTTAAGAAGTTACTCAAACACTACCTTTGACTACCCTTATCCGGTAGCTATTTCAGTAAATGCAGCAAGTATTGGAATGGAGTACCCCATGATCTGTTTCAATTATGGCAGACCGGAAGAAGATGGCACTTACACAGAACGTTTAAAGTATGGTGTAATCTCTGTGATTATTCATGAAGTAGGACACAATTTTTTCCCAATGATCGTAAACTCTGACGAGCGCCAGTGGACTTGGATGGATGAAGGCTTAAATACCTTTTGCCAATACCTTGCAGAGAAAGAATGGGACGTTGACTATCCCTCTCGAAGAGGACCTGCTTACAAAATTGTCGACTATATGAAGGGTGATAAAAACAAGATCAGTCCGATCATGACGAATTCCGAGTCAATTTTTCAGTTTGGAAACAATGCCTACGGAAAACCAGCTACCGCACTAAACATTTTGCGCGAAACCATCATGGGTCGCGAACTTTTTGACTATGCATTTAAGCAGTATGCTCAAAACTGGATGTTTAAACACCCCACTCCTGCCGACTTTTTTCGGATAATGGAAGACGCTTCAGCCGTTGATCTTGACTGGTTTTGGCGCGGTTGGTTCTTTACTACCGACCATGTTGATCTTGCGATTGATCAGGTAGAGTATTTGAAGTTGGATACAAAAAATCCAGACAAAGAATTTCCCAAAGAAAAAGCAGCAGAAGAAGCTAAGGAAGATTTCGTAGGAGATTTACGAAATGAATCAAACCGTAAAAACACGGTTGTAGAATTGGATCCATCAACCAAGGATTTTTACAACAAGAATGATCCCTTTGAAGTCACTAGCGTTGACCGTGAAGAATACGAAGAGTATTTGGAAGACTTAGACAAAGAAGAAAAAGCCATGCTCAAAATGAACGAGCATCTTTACGAAATTCAATTTTCTTCTCCCGGTGGTTTGGTCATGCCCATTATTGTAGAGTTTACATTCATTGATGGCAGCAAACAAAAAGAATATATTCCGGCAGAGATTTGGCGATTTAATCAAGAAAAGGTGAAAAAGGTCTTTTTCTTAGCCAAAGAAGTGAAAGAAGTAAACTTAGATCCAAACTTAGAGACAGCAGATGTTGACCGTTCTAACAACTACTGGCCACCACAAATTATTGAAAGCCGATTTGAGCTTTTCAAAAGAAAAGAATCGGAGAAAGAAAATGAAATGCAAAGGGCCAAAAGAGCCAAATAATTTTTAGTCGATAGAAAATAGCAACTTGTTTGTGGTATCACTTGTTTCGTCAATCAAACATTTCATATCTTAGCAACCTAATCAATTAATGTGTTCATGAAAAAAATCGCTTATCTAGTTTCAATCATTGGTCTTGCCACTCTCTTCATGGCCGCAACTTCCGAAAAGGAAAGCTGTGACATTAAGTCCTTGAAAAAAGAGGGTATTTCTAATTTAAATCCTTTCTACTACTCTTCTGCTAAAGTGAGTAAGATTACTTACGATTACACCGTAAGAAGAAAAGAGATTGAAGTTCCTTTATTTAAGGGCGAAAAATACCGCATGGTATTTAATAAGAAATCGCTTCCTAAAGATGTGGTTATTGAAATTTACGACAAAGACAAAAGCCATAGCAGCAGAACCCCATTGTTTTCTTCTGCCAAGCAAGATGGGAACATCCTAAGTTTTGAACCGGAAAAATCTAAAAGACATTATGTAAACTATGTCATTCCAAAAGCAGAAGGCACCGAAGACGAAGGCTGTATCGTATTTGTTTTGGGCTATCAACTCACCTTTATTGATACTTCTAAAGACGAAGAAGAGTCTGAAGAAGAGTCTACTGAAGAATAATCCTACTTTATCACCGATTTAACTAAGAAAATGAAGCAACCAATTAACTCAATATTAAGCTTAGCCGTAGTTTTTACACTTTTACTAGCATCTTGTGCTGAAGCGCCCAAGAAAGATAAAGCAGCAAGTACGGAAAGCAAAAAAGAAGAAAAAGCAGATGAAACGGAAAAAGAATCTGAAGATATGATGGAAGAAGATCTTTCGTTCATGCTTCCCTCTCCGATTCAAATTGCCGCCATGTTTAACCGAGCAGGACTAGAATACAAAAGCGGTTTAACCAATCCGGCAGAAAACATTTCTAACTACAACACCAAAACAGCCAAATATTTGAATTTTGGTGTTTACTCTGCAGACTTGGCATACACCGTGCTAAATAATCAGCAACAAGAATCTATCGACTACCTAAATGCCGTAAAGTCTTTATCAGACGACATTGGGATGCCAAGCATTTTTGGTACCGGTAAATTGATTAAAAGTTTTGAAAAGAACATTGACAATCAAGATACCATACTTCGTATTCTTACCACAATTAAAAGAAGAACAGATGAGTACTTGGCTGAAAACTCGGATAAATCAAAAGAGGCTGTTTTCTTTTCTGCTGCTTGGGTAGAAGGCATGTACTTAGGTGCGAATAGCCCATCCAACAAAGAAAAGCTAACTTCTCGGTTAATTGAGCAAATGACCATTTTAGAAGACATTTTAAAAGCAGTTGAAGCGCAAAAAGATCCTTCTTTAGAGCTTGGCTTTTTAGAAGATGGTCTATCGAAGCTGCTTACTACTTTCAACAACTTTGAAAGCGTTAAAAAACTTAGCGACTCAGGTACCGAACTTTCATCAGTGCAACTTACTGAGAGCGAATTAGCCGAGATAACGAAACAAATAACCGCCCTAAGAAACCAAATTACTAAGGGTTAAAGATAAGCCATTGAAGCACTTAGAAAAGGGCGCCGATTGGCGCTCTTTTTTTATTTTAAAAGCTAGGTCAAGCTAGTATCTTTGCCACAAATAATAAAAACTCATGATAGCAATTACTCTACCGGATGGTGCGGTAAAAGAATACGAAGCGGAAGTTACTCCTCTAGAAGTAGCCAAGAGCATTAGTGAAGGATTAGCCCGAAATGTATTGGCGGCCAAAGTTAACGGCAAGGTACAAGATGCCTTTCGCCCTATTAAGAAAGATGCAAAACTTGAGCTTCTGACATGGAGAGATGAAGATGGAAAAGAAACCTTTTGGCATTCTTCTGCCCACCTTCTTGCGGAGGCTTTAGAAGCACTATACCCAGGAATTAAATTGGGCATTGGGCCACCGATTGAGAATGGATTTTACTATGATGTAGACGCCGGAGACAGAGTTATCACTGCTGAAGATTTGCCCAAGATCGAGCAGAAAATGAAGGAACTTGCCAAACAAAAAAGCGAATACCAAAGAGAAGAAATTTCGAAAGCAGAGGCTATAAGTTACTACCAAAAGAAAGGTGACGAATACAAACTAGAACTTTTAGACGGTCTAGACGATGGAGAAATTACTTTTTATCATCAAGGAAACTTCACTGACCTTTGTCGAGGGCCTCACATTCCTAACACGGGCTTTATAAAAGCTGTCAAGCTTTTAAACTTAGCCGGAGCCTATTGGCGTGGTGACGAAAAGAATAAACAACTCACTCGTATTTACGGTACTTCTTTCCCTAAGAAAAAAGAGTTGGATGAATATTTAGAGCTTTTAGAAAAGGCCAAGGAAAGAGACCATCGAAAGCTGGGCAAAGAACTAGAACTTTTTACTTTTAGTCAGAAAGTAGGTCAAGGCTTACCTCTATGGTTGCCAAAAGGAGCCCAATTAAGAGAGCGCTTGGAGAACTTCATGCGGCAAGCTCAGCTGAAAGCAGGTTATTTACCAGTTGTTACCCCGCATATTGGAAGCAAGGAGCTTTATGTTACCTCGGGACATTATGCCAAATATGGGGAAGATTCATTTCAACCCATTAAAACGCCCAATGAAAATGAGGAATTCTTATTAAAGCCGATGAATTGCCCTCACCACTGTGAAATATACAAATCACAGCCTCGCTCCTACCGAGATCTACCAATTCGCTTTGCTGAGTTTGGAACCGTTTATCGTTACGAGCAAAGCGGAGAACTCCATGGCTTAACTCGAGTAAGAGGTTTTACGCAAGATGATGCCCACTTATTCTGCACCGCCGACCAAGTAGAAGAAGAGTTCAAAAAAGTAATTGACCTTGTATTATATGTATTCAAAGCATTAAGTTTTGAAGAGTTTACCGCTCAGATTTCATTGCGCGACCCAGAAGACAAAAGCAAGTACATAGGAAGCGATGAAAACTGGGAAAAAGCGGAGAATGCCATCAAGAATGCCGTTCAAGGTAAGGACTTGAATACCGTAGTAGAATATGGAGAGGCTGCATTCTATGGGCCAAAACTCGACTTCATGGTAAAAGACGCCCTTGGAAGAAAATGGCAATTGGGCACTATACAGGTAGATTATAATTTACCGGAGCGCTTTGAATTGGAATACGTCGGAAGCGATGATGAAAGACACCGACCGGTGATGATTCACCGAGCTCCTTTTGGCTCATTGGAACGTTTTGTGGCAGTCTTAATCGAGCATTGCGGCGGTAATTTCCCTCTGTGGTTAACCCCAGATCAGATCGCAATTTTGCCTTTGAGCGAGAAATACAATGAAAAGTGCAAGGAGGTTTTAAATGTTTTAAATAATTCCGATATTCGCGGATTCGTTGACGATCGAAATGAGAAGGTAGGGAAAAAGATACGAGATGCAGAAGTATCTAAGGTTCCATACATGTTAATCATAGGAGAGAAAGAGATCGAAAACGGAACAGTTTCAGTAAGAAAACACGGAGAAGGTGACATTGGCAGCATGAAAATTGATGAATTTGCCACTTATCTTCAAACAGAAATAGATAAATTAATAAGTATAACAAAGTAAATTTAAGGAGGACCAAGCAATAGCTCGAGGAAGAAGACCCCGTAATTTCACTAGAAGAAAAGAAGATCCACACAAGATCAACGATAAAATTTCGGCTTCAAGCGTCAGAGTTGTCGGTGAAGGAGTAGAACAAGGTGTTTACTCTATTGACCGTGCACTTGAAATGGCCAACGAAGCAGAATTAGACCTAGTTGAAATATCGCCCAAAGCAGACCCACCGGTTTGTAAGATCATTGATTACAAGAAGTTTCTTTATGAACAAAAGAAGAAACAGAAAGAAATGAAATCTAAGGCGACAAAAGTTGTTGTTAAGGAAATCCGATTTGGCCCCAATACGGATGACCATGATTTCAATTTTAAGTTGAACCATGCTGAGAAGTTTATTGAAGAAGGTGCAAAAGTGAAAGCTTATGTGTTCTTTAAAGGAAGATCTATCCTGTTTAAGGATAAAGGTCAAATCCTACTTCTTAAACTGGCTCAATCGCTTGAAGAAATCGCGACGGTAGAATCAATGCCGAAGATGGAAGGTAAGCGAATGATCATGATGTTGGCTCCAAAGAAGAAAAAGTAGAATTCAATTTAGTTTAACTCAATAAATAAGCGCAATGCCAAAAATGAAAACTATTTCCAGTGCTAAGAAGAGATTCAAAATCACTGGATCTGGTAAGATCAAGCGAAAGCACGCTTTTAAAAGTCATATTTTGACTAAAAAAGAAACGAAGCGTAAGCGTAACTTAACAAAAGACGCATTGGTTCACAAAGCCGATGAGAACAATGTGAAGTTGCAACTTTGCATGAAGTAAGATCAACCCAGGTTATCGTAACTTAATTAATCAACAAAAACCCGGATACTCGCCTTTTAAAGTGTCAATTGACCGCGATTATTCAAAAAACGAAGTAAAAAATGCCAAGATCAGTAAATTCAGTTGCTGCAAAAGCAAGAAGAAAAAAAGTATTAAAAGAAGCGAAAGGCTATTTCGGTAGAAGAAAAAACGTTCACACCGTTGCCAAGAACGCTGTTGAAAGAGGTCATCAGTTTGCCTACGTTGGCCGTAAACAAAAGAAAAGAAACTTTAGAGGCCTTTGGATTCAAAGAATCAATGCGGCAACTAGAGAGCACGGAATGTCTTACTCTCAGTTTATGGGACTTTTGAATAAGAAAGACATTCAGCTTAATAGAAAAGTATTAGCCGACTTAGCGATGAATGATGCAGCTGCTTTTAAAGCAATTGTTGACACAGTGAAGTAAACTTAATACTTAGTAGAATATACAAAAGCCACGCTTTCTCAAGCGTGGCTTTTTTGTTTTTTGTTTGTAAGCGGCCGTGTCATTGTGACTTTGACCTCTCCACTTAAAAAATACACTAGATTTTATCGTATTCGCATTGGCTTTCCTTCTGCGTAAAACTAGCGTTGTTATTTATACTTAGTAAAGTTGTGGGACTTAGATGCTAATCATTATTAACGTTTATACAAAAAAAAGTCCCCTTCGACAATGTCGAAGGGGACGTACTCAAAACTTATGATGTAACGGTTTATACAACTTTTACGTTAACCGCGTTCATTCCTTTCTTTCCTTGTTTTAGCTCGTATTCTACAGTGTCACCTTCTTTAACTTCATCAATTAATCCGGTTACATGCACGAAGTGTTCTTCTTCAGAGCTTTCTTCTTTGATAAAACCAAAACCTTTGGTCTCATTAAAGAACTTTACAGTTCCTGTACTCATAATAAATAAAAAATAATAAATAAATAATTAGACGGCGAAGGTAGGTTAATAAAACGAAGATACTCTACTTCTAGAAAATTATTTTTGAAATATCTTTTTTCCTCTACTAATCTGACTTTCAAAGTGTAGGTATAGGCCGCTAAAAAAGAGCTAAAAAAAGGTGTAATTTTTTGGCTAAAAGCTAAACTCAAATAAAAAAAATGCTTTACATTTGCCGTCCTGCAAAAAAGCAGTGTTAGCTCTTAAGATTTTGGTCTAGTAGTTCAGCTGGTTAGAATATCCCGACATGTCGGGAGGGTCGCGAGTCGACTCCCTTACGAATAATAAATTAGTCCATTATAAGACATTCTGGTCCGGTAGTTCAGTTGGTTAGAATACCTGCCTGTCACGCAGGGGGTCGCGAGTTCGAGTCTCGTCCGGACCGCAAAAGCCTTCCTCCAAATGGCGGAGGGCTTTTGTTTTTTAGAGCCTTAAGGTCGCGTAGCTTCCCGAAACAATCGGGACAGGCAGCTTCGCTACGCAAGACCAATTGAAATAGGAAGTTGTAATATGGTCGCGTAGCTCAGCTGGATACCTGCCCGCCGAGCAATGGCCAAGGCAACGGCAGGCGGGGAGCATCTGCCATTAAAGTTCTTTAAAATGTGGTATGTTTACGTTCTATATAGTGAATCGCACAATCGCTTTTATAAAGGGATAGCTAAAAATGTAAGTCGTAGACTGAAAGAACACAATTCAGGGAAAACAAAATCAACCAAAGGGTTCAGACCATGGAAGTTGTTTTTTGTTGAGGAATATGAAAGTGCTGAAGAAGCTAGATTAAAAGAAAAGTTTCTTAAATCTGGCGACGGACGCAAGTATATAAAAGATAAATGGTCGCGTAGCTCAGCTGGATAGAGCATCTGCCTTCTAAGCAGACGGTCACAGGTTCGAATCCTGTCGCGATCACTAGATGATCAAAACCGCTTAGAAGCGGTAATGAAATAAAAAACCGCCAAGTTTACTTGAGCGGTTTTTTTATGAGTTGACGCAGAGCGAGAGCTCTAGCGGTTTTGATTCCCTTCTCGGACAAGTATGGCAAGGCGAAGCCAATCCTGTCGCGATCACTAGAGAATATATCCTCGAAGTTTTGCTTCGGGGATTTTTTGTTTCAAGCTTCGTAAAGCTTGCTTTTAAGAGTTTGAAAACAAATAATAAAGACTATGCAACAGCATAGCCGAAGGATTCATTTTGATGTTTCGGCTAGGCTCAGCACATCGCCTCGAAGAAGCAAGGATGGCCGTCAGGCAATCCTCTATTGCCTAGGTAAAGTCAAGTCTATTAATCTTCTACCGAATTATAAACTCCGTCCTTCTATTCTCCGCATGCTCTGCTTCGCTGCACTTTACCCCATCACTACAATGGTTTAGTAACTTTTGCTCGCCGAAACCTTTGGTAGTAATTCGGCTGTATGATACGCCCTTTGAAACTAAATAATTCATGGTTTCCTTGGCCCTGTCTTCTGATAACTTAAGGTTGTAGTCACTACTTCCCCTTGAATCAGTATGTGCTTGTATTTCTATTTTCAAATCCGTTTGCTCCACCAAAATGGCCGCAATCTTATCCAACTCAATGGCTGACTTTCGTCTAATTTTTGCTTGGTCAACTTCGAACTCTATGTTAGCTAAATTGGCGGCTTTCCTAATGTCAACATCTAAATCTGCAGCAACCAAGTAAATCTCATCAAAGAATTTATTTAGATTGACGTAGGAATTCATGTCTTCTGTGATTTTTGCTCTATAATTATAGGTTTGACTGATATACCCTTTTTTTGAAAGTAAGAAGTCTAAATAGGCTTTATCTCCGGCTTGGAAATCATCTATTCTCAAAGAAAACTCTCCTCTTTCATTGGTCTTCGTGGTGTAAACATTTTTAGCATCAAAAATATCTGAAGCAATTACCTCCACCCCGGAAATGGGTTTGCCTGACTTGGCATCTGTAATCACACAAAAAATATTTATGGTCTTGGTTTCACTAAAACGCTTTCGTTTTTCTTTTTCAGCTAAGCTACTCCCTGTAACTCCCATGATCTTTTCGTCTTTGCTGCTTTTAACCACTGAATCATTAACTGTCTCTTTAGTTATCCTCTTTCTGTTTTGCACTGTATTGTTTTCCTTTCGTTCGACGATATTCCCCATATCGGTTATTTCAAACTCGGTGCGCCTGTTCAAAGCATGCTGTTCTTCCGAACAATCAACTCCATTGCCGCATTTGTTAACCAACTGACTTTCGCCATAACCCACTGCCACAATTCTTGAAGGACTAATTCCTTTTGAAATAAGGTAATTGGTGGTGGCATTTGCCCGACGCTGCGACAAAGCCATGTTATACCGATCGGTAGCTCTGGAATCGGTATGAGAGCTTAGCTCAATGGAAACATTGGGTAAATCATTCAAAACTTCCACTACTTTATCAAGCTCTTGAGCCGCATCAGTTCTAATGTTTGCACGGTCTAAATCAAAATAGATGGGGTTTAGATTGGCGGCCTTGCCAATTTCAACGCCTACAGCTGCCTTGGTTAGGTTTATCTTTTTTAAATACTCCACCAAATCAACTTCTCCGTATTCTTTCAACACTTCTTCAAAAAGTACAAACTTGGAGATGTAGCCTTCTTTTTTAAGGTAAACATCAAAAGACAATTGGGTATTTAGCTGATAGCCATAAACCGTATCTCGAAAGGAACCATAGGCATCTGTTAGTTGAACAAATTGCTTTTTACGATCCTTTTTGTCTTTTAAAATTACTCTAACGTTGGGCAATCGAATCTCAGTTCCTTCCTCTAAAATAGAGCCCACAAAAACAAAAGACTCTTTATTTCTTTTCTTTATTGCCTCTTGCGAAAGTGTTTCAGTTTTATTTAAAGGTATAATTAGCGTTCGCTGGTAAAGTGAAGATAAATTGCTGGCATCAAGGCTCTTGGAAATTGTTTCGTACCCTTTAAATGCTATTTCAATGTCAACTTTTTCATGCTTAGCATAATCGATGATTTTGGTAAATACCAATTGCTCATCAATAGCGTCTTCAACTAAAGCAATTTGACTAAGCTTTACGATCATGGTAGAATCTGCAAGACTGCCTAGCCGGTCGTAGTTGAGTTTCAACTCAAAAAGAGAATCATGAGCTAGCGCTAGTTGATTCAAATTTACCTTGATCAACTTTTCCTCTTCCCTAGGTATTTCATCGTAAGATAACTCCATTACCAAACTGCCGTTTTGCATTCCTTTTTCCTGTAAATGAATTTTCATAGCCTCTTCATGCATGTAAGCTAGCGGCTTGTATAGTAAATTAGCTTTTAAATTATAATTCGCCAGCTTCAGCTGAACTCCTTCAACTACTGCCCCCATCATGCCAAGTTCCATGGCAGGAATCAAAACTTGTTTATTGGATGGCTGCTTTAAGTTTAGGCGAATAAGGGTGTCGTGTAGTTGCCCCTTTCTACCATAGAAAAATTTTATAGATAATGTAGAATCTACTTTCAGCTTCTGATAATTACTAAGATCAAGATATAGGCTTGAGTCGATCAGAAGATTTGATTTCCCCTTTTTAAGAGATACACTATTATTAACTTTCTTTATCTCTTCTCCCTTTAAAGCAATGGTGTAGGGCTCTCCACTTTGCACTGCTAGAGAGCTAAGCGCTTCCCGACTAAATTCTTTGGTTTGGCCAAAAGCAACGGCATGAAAAAGAAATAGGATGAAGAAAAGCAAACAGGAAGTAGCCGCTTCTCTTTTAGTTGTTATTGGGTTCGCATGCATGCACAAAGATTTCATGGGTGAGCATCACAAACTTACTGAGTAAAAGTTTTAGTAATCAGTAAGCAGCAAGAAATGCTTGGAAATTTAAAACCAAACCGTTTTCCTCTTGATAGGCTCTAAGTATCTTTAAAATAAAGTTTCTTCAATTAGGAGCGAGTCGATTAAAATTCTTCTACCTTAGTCCCATGCCAAAGCTAAGCCTCAAGTCAGATCCGAAAGTGAAGGCAAAATTCGAAGCCTATCCGGACTCTATTAAACCGCTTATGAAAAACCTACGACGACTGGTTTTAGAAAGTGCTGAAGAACTGGGTATTGAAAAACTTGAAGAAACCCTTAAATGGGGCGAACCAAGCTATTTAAACAAAAGCGGCAGCACTTTGCGCATCGATTGGAAAGCAAAGAATCCGGATCAATATGCGATCTACTTTAAATGTACAAGCAAACTAGTGCCTACCTTCAAAAATATCTTTAGAGACTTATTTGAATACGAAAACAATCGAGCCATCTTATTTAAACTAGATGACTCCATTCCTGAAAAGGAAGTAAAGCAATGCATTGCCGCTACTTTGCAGTATCATAAGGTGAAGGAGAAAGAGAATTTGGGGCTTTAATACAAACGTTTCCATTTGCTATAAAAGGCAGCTGAAATTCTTTTGAAATATCGGCTTCTAAGAAGTTTATTTTATCATGACCACACTTTATTTCTAACTCTGTATAAGAATTAGAGCCACCGCTAATTGGCACTTATCGGTCTTAACATTATGGAATAAAATCATAAATTGCCGGTGTTTCATTTTTGAAAAGCCTACTCAAAAACCAAAACATGTCTACCAAATTCACTCAGGAACAACTTTGTCAAGCCAACAGCAGGAAAGAGCTCATTAAAATTGCCAAAAAAGAAGGCATCTCTATTGATAAAACCATTAAAAAGCTGAAGTATGAATCTGAATTGCGCAAGCTTCAAGCAGAACTCATTAAACTACAAAATTGGATAGCCAAGAAAGAGATGCGTGTTGCGGTGCTATTTGAAGGAAGAGATGCTGCCGGAAAAGGAGGATCTATCAAGCGATTCAAAGAACATTTAAACCCGAGAACTTCAAGGGTTGTAGCCCTTACCAAACCCACCAAAGTTCAGCAAGGGCAATGGTATTTCAGAAGGTACATTAAAGTGCTTCCCAACCCAGGAGAAATGGTGTTCTTTGACCGCAGCTGGTACAACCGAGCTGTAGTTGAACCGGTGATGGGCTTTTGTTCCAAGGAGCAATACGATAAATTCATGGTGCAAGTACCGGAGTTTGAACATTTGCTGTATGAAGATAATCTAAAAATTATCAAATTCTGGTTTTCGATTTCCAAGGACGAACAGAAAAAACGGTTTGACTCCAGATTAAGCAACCCGCTGAAAGCTTGGAAATTCAGTCCAATTGACATGAAAGGTCAGGAAATGTGGGATCAATACACGCATTACAAAGAGCAAATGTTTAGTAAAACGCACACCAATTTTAGTCCATGGATTATTGTAAAAACGAACGATAAAAAAGTCGCTCGACTGGAAAGTATGCGCTATGTTCTTTCTCAATTCGATTATGAAGGAAAGTCTGATGCCGAAATTTCAATACTTCCCGACCCCAATGTAATTATGAGGTACCATAGAGCTGCCATACAAATAGATATTTGATAGAACAATGAAAGCAGAAGACTTAAAGCCGGAAGATATAGAGTTGCTAAACTCTAAAATAGGAATGTATGCTTTATTGAAAAGCAAAAAAATTAATCTTCAAAAAGCATTAAACGAAGCTCGTTATGTTAAAACCCTGAAGGAAAAACAAGAGGAATTGATCAAATTACAAAAGTGGGTAATTGACCGTGGCGAAAAAGTGATTGTCATTTTTGAAGGCAGAGATGCTGCCGGAAAAGGAGGAGCAATTCGGAGAATAACTGAACACATTAACCCTAGACAGTTTAGGATCGTGGCGCTGAACATTCCCACTGAAGATGAACGCAATCAATGGTTTTTTCAACGTTACATCAATCAGTTTCCCAACCCTGGTGAAATGGTTTTCTTTGACCGTAGCTGGTACAATCGAGCGGTTGTGGAACCCGTGAATGGCTTTTGCACAGACAAAGAATATCGGATTTTCATGTCACAAGTCAATGATTTTGAGGAAATGTTGATTGAGTCCGGTACTTATTTAATTAAATTCTATTTCTCCATTAGCAAGCAAGAACAAGAAGATAGGTTTAAAGATATTCGTTCAAGCTCTCTCAAGCGATGGAAAATGAGTCCGGTGGATGAAAATGCACAAGATTTATGGGAGCAATACACCCACTACAAGGAAAAGATGTTTGAGAAGACTAATACAAAACACTCCCCATGGAAAATCATTAGCGCCAATAAAAAATCAGAAGCAAGATTGGAAGCCATTAGTCATCTCTTGCAGTCGATTCCTTATGAGTAAAGTATTAGAATAAGCGCTTCCTTTTACTTAAAAATGGTAATAATACCTGATGAAAGCCTTTGGCAATATCAGCTTCTACAAAGTCAATACCGTATTGGCCACATTTTAGTTTGAGCTCTTTCTCGCGCTTGCGCATTTCTTTTACATACAGCTCTTTTACTTCATTGGTATTTAGCTTTACCTCTTCCCCACTTTCCATATCCACAAATCGGTAGGGTCGGTTTTCAAACTCAAAATCCAACTCTTTGGCTTGATCTACCACATGAAATAAAATGACTTCATGCTTGTTGTGTTTCATGTGCTGCAAGGCAGAAAGCAATTCTTCTTCCCGTTCTGAATTGTCCATCATATCACTAAAAATGATGATCAAAGAGCGTTTGTGAATCATTTCCGCAATGTGGTGCAAAGATTCTACTGCTGAAGTCTGTTTACCAGAAGATTGCTGATTCAAAAGTTTCTCCAATTCGGCATAAACCAAGCGCAGATGAGCCGCATTGGATTTGGCTTGGGTATGGGTTTCAATGGAATTGCTAAAGGTGCTTAAACCGTATGCATCTCTCTGTTTCTTTAACAATTCAACTAAAGCAGCGGCAGCATAGATGGAAAAATCCATTTTATTGAGCTGTCCCTTTTCTCTTTCTTCAGGAAAATACATGGAAGAGGAAACATCTAAAACTATGCGACAACGCAAATTGGTTTCTTCCTCATAACGCTTCACAAAAAGCTTATCCGTTTTGGCGTAGAGCTTCCAATCTAAATGACGGGTAGACTCTCCTGTATTGTACAAGCGATGCTCGGCAAATTCTACCGAAAAGCCATGAAAAGGACTCTTATGCAAACCAGTAATAAAGCCCTCTACCACTTGCTTTGCTAAAAGTTCTAAGTGGGTGTATGCTTGAAGTTCTTTTCGGTTAATGGAAGCCATAGAAACAAGATTAAGAATTAAAGTTATAGTCTATAAGATAATAACCCTATTAAAAAACCATTTAATATTCGTTCACTGAATTAGACTTATCAGAAATAGCTCAACTATTTAGTTTTCAATGTGCTATTTTTACTTTTTTCCATTGACCTGCCTGCAGTAGCCGAATTGTTACTTTCGGCATAGGCAAGGTGAAAAAAGTAAACAAAAAAATCTAGACCTGTTCCTAATTAAAGTCTTCCTCTCCTAAATGGCGATGATTTCAGTGATCTCTTCCGAATCAATCGAAAGAGCTTCTTCAATCATTAACCCCATTTAGTTCGTTTCAAACTTAAATTATGAAAATGGTCATCCTTTAAAAATCATTAGATGCTTCTTAGAACACTTGCTTAGCTAACTTTCCGAATACTCTATAAAAAAACTCATTATAAATAATCCGATTAAAGATTTTTATAATGAGTTTTTTTGGTCTTAAGCTTTAGGCTTTCGACTTTTTGCTCTTATCTTTCATCTCGCCGAAAGCGAAACTAAGCCATTTGAGCATCTAATTTTCCAGCATAAGCCGTTTTGGGTGCAGCTCCAACTTGCTTGTCAACTACTTCTCCCCCTTTAAAGAAAAGTACAGTTGGAATGTTTCGAATGCCATACTTGGCAGAAATTTCAGGATTGTGATCTACATTCACTTTTCCTACTACTGCTTTTCCTTCGTAGTCGTTGCTTAACTCTTCAACTACTGGCCCTACCATTCTACACGGTCCGCACCATTCAGCCCAAAAGTCTACTAAAACTGGTTTATCTGAATTTAATACTACTTCTTCAAAATTTGCATCTGTGATTTCTAATGCCATGATAATTATTATTTATAGGTGATTAATTGAATTCATTTATTTGTATTCTCTTAAACAAGAAACTTTCCAAAAGTATTCTACGCCAAATTGTCATTAATTCAAGACAAAATCCACCGCCGGATGTTTCTCAAATTGGTCGATCATTTCGTTGGTTAGCTTGGTTCTTATGCTTCTCGATTTTAAATCAATTACTTCTTTTCTTTTGCGGTCAATCAGACTAAATTGCAAATGGCAATCTCCATTTTTCTCTTTCTTCAATACTTGCAAATACTCGATCAGCTGCTCATCAACTGCGGTGGCATCAATCTTTAGCTTAATGCTCTTGCTCAACTTATCTCTAACTTCTGCCAATAACTCAATATTGTGAATCTTAAACTCCAATTCATCACCCCACTTTCGCTTTTGAACTTTGCCGCAAACGTATAAAAACCAATCTTTGGTTAAATAAGGTTTAAACTTAATGTAATCGTCTGAAAAGAGCATAAAACGATGGCTTTCTTCATAGCCTTCTAAAACCAAAACCCCGTAAGGATTTCCATTTTTTGATGTACGATGTTGAGCTTCAGTAACAATACCTGCCATCCGTATTTCTTTGCGCTTTACATTGTTTTCTAAAACTGACAGTTCTTTGATCCGTGCATTGCAAAAGTGTTTCACTTCAAATTTAAAGTCATCTAAAGGGTGACCGGAAAGATAAATTCCCACCACTTCTTTTTCGCGGCTTAGTTTCTCCATTCTACTCCATGGTTCACAGTCCGGCACGCTTGGTTCGGGAATTTCTACCGCAGCGTCACCGCCAAACAAACTCGCTTGCGCCGAATTCAATGAGTCTTGATGGTTCTGCCCGTATTTCACTGCTTTATCTAAAAAAGCCGCTTCTCCTTCATTTTCTGCATAAAAATATTGCGCGCGATGAACTTCTTTAAATGAATCGAAACCGCCGGCCAAGGCCAAACTTTCTAAGGTTTTTTTACTGGCTGTCTTTAGGTCAATTCGCTTGGTCAAGTCAAAAATATTGGTGTACTGCCCGTTTTCTTTTCGCTCTTTTACAATGGCGCCTACTGCTGCCTCACCTGCTCCCTTCAAGGCACCCAATCCGAATCGGATCTCTTTGTTCTTATTCACGGTAAACTTGTACTCACTCTCATTCACATCCGGCCCCAAGACTTTCACCCCCATTCTACGACACTCTTCCATGAAGAAGGTAATCTTCTTAATGTCGTTCATGTTGTTAGTCATCACCGCCGCCATGTATTCTTCGGCATAATTGGCCTTTAGGTATCCCGTTTGGAAAGCCACCACCGAATAAGCGGCAGAGTGCGAACGGTTAAATCCGTAGGCGGCAAACTTGAGCATGATGTCAAACACCTCTTCGGCTTTCTTCTTCTCTACATTATGCAATTCCTTGGCTCCGTCTACAAACTTCACCTTTTGCTCCTGCATCACATCCATTTTCTTTTTACCCATGGCTCGCCGCAGAATGTCCGCTTCTCCTAGGGAATAGCCCGCCATAATTTGTGCCGCTTGCATGATCTGCTCTTGATACACCATAATGCCATAAGTGTTTGACAAAATGTCTTTTAACAGATCATGAGGATACTCAACCTCTACTTCCCCGCGTTTACGGGAAATAAAAAGGTCGATAAATTGCATGGGCCCCGGACGGAAAAGGGCGTTCATGGCAATTAGATCTTCAATATTAGAGGGCTTTAAGTTCTTGAGGTGTTTCTGCATTCCGCCCGACTCAAACTGGAAGGTTCCATTGGTCTCTCCTCTTTGGTAAAGTTCGTAGGTTTTTTCATCGTCAAGCGGAATCTCATCCGGGTCAATTTCTACCCCGTGGTTCTCTTTGATCAATTCAATCGCATCGCGGATGATGGTCAAGGTTTTCAAGCCCAAAAAGTCCATCTTTAACAAACCAGCATCTTCAACTACTTTATTGTCAAATTGGGTTAGCAGCAGGTCTGAATCTTTTGAAGTACAAACCGGCACGTAGTTCGTAATGTCGTCGGGCGAAATAATGATACCGCAGGCGTGAACTCCGGTGTTTCGCACCGAACCCTCTAAAGTTCTCGCCTGACTAATGGTCTTTGCGGTAAGGTCATCTTTCTCGGTTAACTTTCTTATTTCAAGTGCCTGTGCGTATTCATCGTTGTTGAGCTTTCCTTTCAGTTCTTTCTCTTCTAGACCAAACAATTTGTCCAATGAAAGCCCGGGTACCATTTTGGCCACTTTGTCAACTTCGGGCAAAGGCAAGTCTAAGACTCTTCCAACATCACGAATAGATGATTTTGCCGCCATCGAGCCATAAGTAATAATCTGCGCCACTTGATTTTTGCCGTATTTATCTACCACATAGTCAATGATCTTCGAGCGACCGTCATCGTCAAAGTCAATGTCAATATCAGGCATGGACACCCGTTCCGGGTTTAAAAATCGCTCGAAAAGGAGGTTGTATTTAATGGGATCAATGTTGGTAATACCCACACAATATGCTACTGCAGAACCGGCGGCGGAACCTCTACCCGGCCCAACAGAAACGCCAACCTGACGGGCCACGGTGGTAAAATCTTGAACAATTAGGAAGTAACCGGGAAAGCCCATGTCTTTAATCACCTTCAGTTCATAGTTCAACCGCTCTTCAATCTCTGCGGTGATGGTACCATAGCGTTTCTTTGCGCCTTCAAAGGTTAAATAGCGCAAGTAATCGTCTTGATCCTTAAATTTTTCCGGTAAGGTGTAATTAGGTAATAGGATATCACGCTCTAGCTTTGGCGGATTGATCTTGTCTACAATTAAGTTGGTATTGTCGATAGCTTGAGGAATGTCTTTAAAAAGCGCATTCATTTCCGCCTGAGTTTTAAAGAAGAAATTGCTGTTGGGAAAGCCAAAACGGAAGCCCTTACCATTTCCTTTAGGCGTACTGATCTTGTCTCCGGTATTGATGCAAAGTAAAATGTCGTGGGCGGTCCAGTCGTCTTCATCTACATAATGGGAGTCGTTAGTGGCAATCATGGGTACGTCGTACTTTTCCGACCACTTCATCAACACCTGATTGACATCCTCTTGGGTTTTTCCGGTCCCGTCAATTTCGCCTAAACCATGTCGCTGTAATTCGATGTAATAATCGTCACCAAAAAGCTCAAACCACTGCTTAAAGGTCTTTTCCGCCTCTTCTTCACTTTTAAAAAGGATGGCTTGCTGAATCACAGAAGCAATGCAACAAGTGGTGGCAATTAGCCCTTCTTTGTATTGCTTTAAAAGGTCTAAATCTATCCGCGGAAACTTGGAGTATAGTCCGTCAATGTATCCTAAAGAACAGAGTTTAGAAAGATTTTCATAGCCCTTTTGATTTTTGGCTAGGAGCAATTGATGGTAACGCTTGTCTCTTTTGCCTCCAGTAAATTCTTTTTGAAAGCGATCTTCCACCAAATAAAACTCACAACCGACTATGGGGGTAATGTTTCTTTTGTTGGCTTCAGCTACAAATTGAAAAGCGCCAAACATATTTCCATGGTCGGTTAAAGCCACGGCCTTCATATTATCCTGTTTCGCTTTGTCCATCATAGCTGCAATTGGGGCAGCCCCATCTAGCAAAGAATATTGAGAATGACAATGTAAGTGCGAAAAATCTGGCATAAAGTGGCTTTTTGAGGCCTATAAAGGTAGCCAAAAGGCAGTGCTAAAAATAAGGCTGTTGATAAGTGAATCGAATTTTCAAGAGAGCTTGTTCTGCATCTATTTAAGCTGTTGAAAACCTTGAATTATTCTATTTTTTGAACCTCTAAGGTCAAGCTTTTTACTCCTACAAAAATAAATTAGAGCTCCTTCAACTGATAAAGTTGAATGTCATCTTCTCTCCCATTAAGCACTCTAAGTAGAGTTCCATTGTTTCTAATTTGATAAATACTATCAAGAAGTAAACAATTCACTTTAGGGTTATAAGAAAGTGACTCTTGGTATGATGCATCTTCATTGTGAAGAAACAAGGTGTCATTTCTTTGCTCCCATTCGCCTTTTACTATACAATAACAACCCTTGTAGGTAAAGTCATTTTTATTCAATTGTAACTCTCCACCGTAGTAAATTGTATCGATTCCTTGAAGTTTCCAAACTAAACGATCAAACAAATTATCATTATATGCTTCGTATTCTAAAGGTAATTTAGAAATAGGAATATCTTCACCACCACAAGAAACAAAGACGATAACAGTTAACATAAAACCAAGTCGATTCATATTGATATGAAAAAATAACTCTATTAAAATTCAGAAAAATTCCCTTAGTTTACCTATCACTTTATGGCTAGTGCAAATTAAGTTTAAATAAGATATGAAAAAGGTAGACGAATTCATCGAAAAGAAATCAAAGTGGAAAACAGAGCTTGAAAGCTTGCGAACTATTCTAAATAAAACGGTGCTAGAAGAAGACCTCAAATGGGGGGCTCCGGTTTATACGCTTGATGGAAAAAATGTAGTGGGTTTAGGTGCTTTTAAAAGCTATGTGGGTTTGTGGTTTTTCCAAGGGGTGTTTTTGAAAGATAAACATGGATTATTAGTAAATGCACAGGAAGGAAAAACCAAAGCACTGCGGCAAATTCGATTCTCTTCGCTTGAAGAAATTGACACAAAAATGGTAAAGCAATATGTAGAAGAAGCCATTCAAAACCAAAAAGAGGGCAAAGAATTGAAGCCCAAGAAGAAAGCATTGGTCATCCCAAATGAGTTGCAAGCTGCGTTTGACAAGGATAAAAGTCTAGCTTCTAGTTTTGATCAACTTTCGCCCGGCAAACAGAAAGATTTTGCCAACCACATTTCCGATGCCAAACAAGAAAAGACAAAGCTTAAACGCTTAGAAAAAATCATTCCCATGATCAAAGATGGAGTTGGACTTCATGATAAGTATAAAAACTGCTAGTTAGTTCAGGACTAGAAGTCCTTAAATTGTAGACACGGACTTGAATTCCTCGCCAACTGTAAGTTAGCCCTTTACCACAAAGAACGCAAAGAAGCCGCTAAGCATCCAAAGCTATCACACAGCGAACCACTTCCCCACATTCAACGATTAGGATTTTAGTCCCTGCTTTTCGCTTTAGGCTTTCAGCTTTCCACTTTTCGCATTAGGCTTTCAGCTCTTTTACTCTTCAGCTTTGATTCGAAACCTCACTCCCCCATATACCATGCGCCCAAAAATGGGGCCCCAAACCAAAGAAGCATCAAAATTATTTCCAAATGGGTTATTCGGATCTATGATTGGATTGTCTTGACGGAAATCGAAGATGTTTTCCATTCCGGCATAGACAGCCCATTTTTTATTGATATTCCTGGTTACCTGAGTGTTAAACATACTAAAAGCAGGCGACTGCTTGGCTCTTTGAAAGGCTACCGGATTGGTTTCCGTGCCCGGAATCTGTTGTGTACCAATCCACTGAGCCGTTAAGTCAAAAGTCCAATTTGAACCTTTTAAACTACGTTCGGTTTCATAGCCCAAATTGGCAAAAAAGCGGTGCTTAGGGACAAAGGGCTTTTGCTTTTGTCCACTTAAGTAATCTGTGCGCACTTCAAGCCAACGATAGGCTAAACGCATGTTCAAAAACTTGATCAACTCATAGTTTACTTCTAGCTGTAAGCTATTGGAAAACGATGCTCCATCTAAATTATAAAAAAGGGCTTGATCAGCAGATTGGTATAGATCATACACCACTTGTTGCTCAAATTGGGTGCGGTACAAATCGAGGCTAACATAGCCATCTCGGTAATCCAATTTAAAGTCTCTAGTAATGTTAAAACCCATGTTCCAAGCTCGCTCGGCTTGCAAGCCATAGGGTAAGTTTCGACTTTCTAAAATGGAGATGGCTCTCGATGTAGCAAACATCGCTTGATGTTCAGCAAAGATATTGGCCGTTCTTTGTCCACTGCCCCCTAATACTCGCATTACCGTTTGCTCATCATAGGCATATCGAAAATGCAAACGAGGCGTGATAATGGTTCCGAAAAGGTTGTGTTCATCGGCTCGAATGCCAGCTACCAAAGTAATGTTATTGTTAGGCGTGTAGGTATATTCAAAAAAGGCTCCGGGTACTTTCTCCGTTCGATTAAAGCTGCTGTTATCAACGCTTTCATCAAAGTCGTCGTAAATAAAACTTAGACCGGTTTTAAATTTATGAAAGCTGTTCCCAATGATGGATTGGTAAATGTAATTGGCATAAGTCGAACGTTGCACAGCATTGTAATCAGTCGCCCCAAAAAGCGAATTATGTTCGTGATAATTGGCTGACAATTGCAAGCCCATACTTCGGTATTTAAGCTCTGGATATACCAAGCCAATCTTGGCAAAAGCTTCGGCTTTCTGAGTATTCACTTTTAACTTCCATGGCACAAATTGAGCTTGATTTTGCTCGGCATCTTCAATCTTTTCAGTGGTTTGTCCGCCCTCTTTTTCATCCCTTACATATTGAAAACCAAACTGTCCGCGAATTCGATTGCCAAAATATTTCCATCGATTCATCACATTAATTTGCTCCTGCAAGGGAAAATCGCGAAAACCATCTTGATTACGATCTCTTTCCCAAGGACGATAATTGCCGTGAATTAACAAGGTGGTTCCCCATTTGGCTGACAGGCGTTGGGTGCTTACAAAGTTGAGCTCCGTTCGTCCGGCTTGATTGGCAAATAAATTCAAGAAAACCTCTTCACCTTCATCCGGTTTCTTTAGCTCAGTATTGATTTGTCCGGCAATGCTTTCATAACCGTTCACCACAGAGCCAACCCCTTTGGTGACTTGTATAGAAGAAATCCATGTGCCGGGAATAAAAGTTAAGCCGTAAGCGTTTCCCAAACCACGAACCCCAGGCATATTTTCTCGGCTAATCATGGTGTATGGTCCATCCAAGCCCAACATGTGAATCTGCTTTACTCCGGTTACTGCATCGGTAAAGTTGACATCTACCGATGGGTTGGTTTCAAAGCTTTCTGACAAATTGCAACATGCCGCTTTAAATAGCTCACGTTCTGAAATGTCTTCCATTTTCATGGGATTGATAAACGACATTTCTGTGCTTTTACGGCGATACTCAATTTCTACGGCTTCTAATTCAACAGAAGTTTTGAGTTGTAATGTGATGGTTTTAGAAGGGTCGTTCACCCTTACAGTATCAGATAGGTAACCGACATAGCTTGCAATTAATCGCTTACTGTCATCACTTAAAGCCAATTGAAAGGTTCCGGAACTGTCTGTACTAGTGCCAATGTTAGTGTCTTGCCAGTAAACATTAGCAAAAGGTACAGGTTCTAATTTTCCTTTCTTACTTTCAGAAACCACTACCCCTTTTATGCTGTTTTGTGCATACAACGATAGCGCTCCTAGCTGCAAGAGCAGGAATAAAATTCGATATGGATTCATAAAACTTCCCTTTTAGTGAGTGCACTCTGCCCCATCGGCATATTTGCAGCAATTGGGAAGCTTTTCATAAGCCGCACTGTCTTTCGGCATACTTTCCGAAGCATGGCCTTTCATGGCAATGGCTTTCTGAATCTCTTCTTCTGTCGTCTTTTTGGTTTTATAAACCACCTTTAGCTGCTTCGTTTCTTTGTTCCATTCAGCCAGTTTCACACCCGTGGTTCGCATGGCCGCACTCTCAATACGGTCTTTACACATGCCACAAACACCTTTTACTTCAAATGTGCTTTCGGTGATTTTCTTTGATTTTGCTTCTTGAGCTTGAAGGCTAAGGCCTACACTTAGTCCTACTAATAATAGTAAATATTTCATGATAATTCTGTTTCTGTGTTATTGTAAATAAAAATGACGGCAGGTCATACTGACCAAAAGAAACAGATTTATCCGTAGAAAAGGAGTTGTTGGTTTTGTTGGTAAATGGGGGGCTTTGAAAGCTCCGGAGGATCTAATCCACAATTGAAGTTCGTTTGATCGAACTCAGAAAAGTCAGGAACAAAAACTGCAAATAAAATGCTTGAAGTAAACTGACTGAATTCAAGCTGATAGGGAGAAACTTTCTGCAGGTCAACTTGCAGTTTATAAAATTGAACATCATCCTTACAGCAATCCATTTTCATCATGCTACAACCATCCCCTTCTTCATCTTCACAGGGATTGTCCTGATGAAAGAAACTGGTTTCCGCTAAAAATTCACCACAATAATGTTTATATACGCTAATGCCGCTTGTGCTCAGAATAAATACAAGTGCCACTAAAAAAGATGAGATGCGTTTCATCATTGACATAAGCCCAAAGGTAAGAAAGCTTTACTACAAAAGCTGAATCTTAACATCTGTTTGGAATTTAACTCCTTACAAGGGTAAAAGTTAATATTGCTGCTGTAATGTTTCTTGTCTTCGTTTTATCAAAAACGATAGCACAATGAAGGCGGCAATCAATGCATACCAAAATAATAATTCTTGACTTTCGTAATGCTTAACACTAATAGCGACTAGAGCCCAAGCTGAAACTATTGGAAAAAGAAAAAACCCTTTCCGACTGACAATCAAGTAATTTAAAAGCATTATTGTACCAATTAGGAGCATGGTCCAACTTTCGTCCTTTAATCCCCACCCATTCCAACCTACAGCAGTTAAATGAGCACTAATATTAGCCAATAGAGCAACCATGACCCAGGCGGTAAGCAGCTCAATCGGCTTTATTAGCAGCCATTTTTCTTGCTTACTTGCTGAATCTTCTTCTTTGGAAAGCACTGATCTGCTTTTCCAAAGGCTAATGAAAATCACCGCCATGATCAGAACAGAAAGGAGCGTGTTTTGCTGTAACCAAAACCATAGCCAAGCCATGATTCCTAGATAAGCCAATAAAGTATAAGGAATTGACTTTATGAATGACTGATTTGGTTCAGAACGAAAAGCATAGACAAGCAAGAAAACGGCTTTTATTAGCAAGGCAATAAAGATTAACCCCCAAATACTAAAAGCATAAGAAGCCGGGGTAAATAGGTTGTATAACTTTGCACTGACCTCGCCGACTGATTGTTCATGAAATTTTCCTGTATTAGTAAGATAATTCCAACCAATGAGGACGATAACAAGAAGAAAGTGTAAGATGACTAGGACTTTTTTGCGCACTTTGATTATCAGATTTGGTTCAGCTAATTAACCTACTAAAGCTGCTTTATGTTTGCAAAATAATTTGATAATAAAGTGGCATTCCTAGGGTAATGTTAAATGGAAAGGTAACTCCCAAAGCCATGGGAATGTAAAGACCAGGGTTTGCTTTTGGCACCACCATGCGCATAGCAGCAGGCACAGCAATGTAAGAAGCTGAAGCAGCTAAAATAGAAATCAGCAAGCGATCACCCACTAATGGCATAAAATAACCACTAATGTAGCTGATTGCTATTCCATTAATAAGCGGTATAACAATGGCAAATACCAATGGAAACCAACCTTGCTTAAAGAAAGCTTCTAAGCGCTTGCCACTGGCAATGCCCATGTCCAACAAGAAAATAGCTAAAAAGCCTTTGAAAATATCTGTAGTAAAAGGAGCAATACCGGCAGCCTGCTGCTCATTGGCAATAAAGCCGATTACTAAGCTTCCCAATATCAATAGCACACTGCCATTGGTCATGGAGTGATGAATAATTTTTGCAAAAGAGATTTCTCCTTTGTTCATCGCACCACTCAGAAAGATCAAAGCCATGCCTACCATAATGGAGGGTGCCTCCATCAAAGCCATTACCGCCACCATATGCCCTCCAAATTCAACTTGTTGGAATTCTAAAAAAGCAATGGCCGTTACAAAAGTTACTGCACTTACTGAACCATAAGCCGCCGCAATGGCTCCCGAGTTCTCTTTGCTCAGTTTTCGCTTTAAGATAAAAAAAGTATAAATTGGAACTATTACAGCTAAAAGTATACCCATGCCCAAAGCACCGAAAACTTGACCGTCCAAATTGGAATGAGAAAGCTCCTGACCTCCTTTAAAACCGATGGAGAAGAGCAAGTAAAAAGAAATGAACTTGGAAGAGTTTTCAGGTATTTGTAAATCACTTTTTAAACGCACTGCTATTAAGCCCAAAAAGAAGAAGAGCAAAGCAGGGTTGGTTAAATTATCGATCAATAAGTGTAAATCCATGGCGCGAGATTAGCCCTAAGAAATAACACCTTCCAAATATTGAAAAATTTATAGGTATGCGATGAACCATAAATTAAGCTGAATGTCTTATTCTTGTTAGCTTAAATTTAATGTTTAATTTATTTTATAGAAAGATTAACTTTTATTTATCATGAATTATACCTTCCATCAGCTTCGCATCTTTCAAACCATTAACAAGACAGGTAGCATTACGCGTGCAGCAGAACAATTAAATTTAACACAGCCTGCTGTCTCCATTCAACTAAAAAACTTACAAGATCAATTTGAAATTCCACTCACCGAAGTTATTGGAAGAAAGATTTACATTACCGATTTTGGAAAACAACTGGCTGAAACTGCGAATCGAATACTAGAGGAAGCTGAAAGTCTTCGACATATAACCATGGCGCATAAAGGACACTTAACCGGTAAAATTAGCATGGTCACTGCCTCGACAGCTAAATATGTTATGCCCTACTTTCTAGCTAATTTCATCAATGATAATCCGGGTATAGAATTAGACATTGACGTTACCAATAAACAAAAGGTAATAGAATTACTGGAAGCCAACCAAGTTGACTTTGCCATGGTTAGTGTATTGCCTAATAAAATGTTGGTTGACAGGATTCCACTTTTGCCCAACAAGCTGTATATGGTTGGCCACCGACCTTTACCCAAAGATAAAAAGCAACTGAACCATAGCGATTTAGATAATCTACCTTTAATTTTCAGAGAAAAGGGATCTGCTAGTCGATTAGCCATGGAGGAATTTATTTCCGAAAATCAATTGAATGCCTCCAAGCGTTTGGTCTTAAGCTCTAATGAAGCCGTTAAGCAAGCCGTTATCGCCGGTTTGGGTTACTCGCTACTTTCTTTGAATGGAATAAAAAATGAGCTTAAAAATGGCGACCTATACATAATTCCAATGAACAAACTTCCCATTGTTAATGAGTGGAATTTGATTTGGCTGAAGAACAAGAAGTTTTCCCCAGCAGCCAAAGCCTATTTGGAGTACCTGAAAGTGAATAAAGAAAAAATAATTGAGCAGGAATTTGAGTGGTTTCAGCACTATGGCAACTAAAAAGGGCGACTCTCGTCGCCCTTTACTGTATTTAATAACAAATAGTTACTTTATTGTCCCTGACCGAGTGAAAAGCCTCTTTGACCGTTGAAGGTGTAAAGGTTTTCAGTTTTAATAATGTCGACGTTTTGATCAATCGCATTTTGTAAAACTTTTACGATTTCGCCCTTATCTATCACTTGATCAGCTTGTTCTGTGCTATATCTACATCTCCAATGATCGGTACAGAAAGTTTCATCAAAGCCATTAGGCCAAACCTTCACACCGCGGTTGGTGATCATGATCAACTCTAAAGCATTTGTATTTAGTTTGCTAAGAATCTCTCCCAATTTATCGGGGTCAGTTCCAGGCCAATCAACAAACACATCTACGCCAACTAATTGTTTGTCTTTGCGCTCTGCCCTTTGGTAATCTTTAATTCGAACGGGTTTTGCATTTTCCAATGAAACGGCATTAAGCTCCTTGGGTTTCTCTCCTAAATTGGCAATAACAGCTTCTGCAAAAGCATCCGTACCCACTAACTTTTTGCTCACTCCTTCCTTGTAAATATCAAAAGTGTGAATGCCCTCTTCAATGGTTTTGTACCATGCATTTTGAATTTTCTCTGCACTTTCAAACTCACCAAGGTGCGATAACATCATAACAGCCGCATTGATTAGACCTGATGGATTAGCCTTGTTTTGACCTCCAATATCTGGCGCAGAACCATGAATAGCTTCAAACATAGCACATTGCTGACCAATGTTTGAAGAACCAGCAAGCCCCACAGAACCGGCAATCTGTGCAGCAATATCAGAAACGACATCTCCGTATAAATTTGGCATTACGATCACATCAAACACTTCGGGGCTATCAGCCACCTTAGCAGATCCAATGTCGATGATCCAGTGCTCGTTCTCTATCTCAGGATATTCTTGTGCAATTTCATCGAACACTTTGTGAAACAAACCATCTGTTTGCTTCATGATGTTGTCTTTGGTAAAACAGGTTACTTTCTTTCTGTTGTAGCTTTTCGCATACTCAAAAGCATAGCGAATAATCTTCTCACAACCCGGTCTAGAAATCAGTTTTAAACACTGCGTTACTTCGTCAGTTTGTTGATGTTCAATTCCTCCGTATAGGTCTTCTTCATTTTCCCTTACAATAACCATGTCCATGTTTTGGTGCTTGGTTCTCACGTAAGGGTAATAACTTTTACAGGGGCGTACATTGGCATAAAGACCTAAGGTTTTGCGCATGGTCACATTTAAGCTTTTATACCCTCCACCTTGAGGTGTGGTGATAGGCGCTTTTAGAAAAACCTTATTGGTTCTTATACTATCCCAAGCGGCTTTATCAACTCCGGCCGTATTTCCTTTTAAGTAAGATTTTTCTCCAATTTCAACTTCCTCATATTCCAAAGGAGCATTTGCTGCCTTTAAAATTTTCAAGGTAGCTTCCATAATTTCAGGACCAATTCCATCTCCCTTTGCAATGCTGATTTTTTTCATTTTTAAGCTGCTTTTCTATTAGTAATTCAGGTATCAAATAATAATTAAAGTATTTTTATGCTTTTTGCAAAAGCCATAAATAAGAAGCTGTAAGCTTCGCCACAAAAATAAGGCTTTGTCTGCATAAACAACAAGGTGTAATATGAAATTAAATAAAGAAGCAATAGGAGAGATATTTCAAATTACAGTTGGTATTATATTGGCCAGTATTGGACTGAAAGCATTTTTATTACCCAATGGCTTTTTAGATGGGGGCGTAACCGGAATTGCAATTTTAATTAGTCGATTAAGTGGCATTGATATCTCCATTTTGTTGATCGTTTTCAGTATTCCCTTTTTGGCATTGGCTTACTACACGGTCTCAAAACGAATTTTCTTTAAATCCCTTTTGAGTATTCTTACCTTAGCCCTGATAATTCATTATGAAAGCTTTACTACCATCACCGATGATAAATTGCTGATCTCCATTTTTGGAGGCCTATTTTTAGGAGCCGGAATAGGAATTACAATTCGGAACGGTGCGGTATTGGATGGTTCAGAAGTGTTGGGAATTTTCTTAAACGACCGCTTTGGATTGAGCATTGGCCGAGTGATCCTCATGTTCAATGTCATTTTATTCGCAGCTGCAGCAATAACCCTTTCAACTGAAGTGGCGATGTACTCCATACTCACCTATTTGGTAACCGCCAAGGTAATCGACTTTCTAATAAAAGGTTTTGAAGACTTTATAGGCCTGCGAATTACCAGCAAGTATTCAGAAGAAATAAAAGACGCTTTGATCAACAACATTGGGGTTGGGGTGACCTTATACCAGGCTGAAGGCGGCTATGGAAAAAGCGGGGAAAGAAAGAAAATGTTGATCATTGATACGGTGGTCAATCGCTTGGACATGCGCAAAGTTCATCGCTTGGTTGACAAAATAGACGCTAAAGCCTTTGTGATCGAATATGACGTAAATGCCATAAAAGGAGGGATTTTACGCAAGTACCTGGCGCGGAAAGGAAAAAAAGCGATTTAAACCATGATTGAGCAAGCACTGCAATCCCCTTTGATGAAGTGGCAAGAGAAAACCTACAAAAAGCAGGAATTCTTAACCCATGCAGGAGAGGTAGAAAAGCACATTTACTTTATAATATCCGGTGCTTTTCGTGCTTTTACTGAGGTAGACGACGAGGAGTTTACCATTCGCTTTGGATACAAAAACTCGATTATCACTTCCCTTCCTTCCTATTTTAACAACCAACCCTCCGAAACCTACATTCAAGCCATTCGAAAAAGTAAGGTCCTTTATTGTGCTAAGAAGGAGTTTGAGGTTTTCTTAGCAAGTGAACCCACTCATTTAAAAGCTTACAAAAAGATACTGGAAGATTTGGTTAGTTCTTTACTGGAAAGAGAGATCGACCTCATGCAAAACTCTCCTGCTCGCCGACTAGAAAGAGTTTTAAAACGCAGCCCTCAGTTGTTTCAAGAGGTGCCACATAAATACATTGCTGCCTATTTAAGAATGTCCCCTGAAACACTCAGCCGATTACTATATTCTTGATTTCAATCAAGAATACTTACTTTATAAAAGGACAACTTTGCCTAAAAATTAAATGCCATGAAACAGTCTGAGGTCCTTCAAGAGTTAAGTGAGTACGTAGAACAGCACTTAAATTTTGCTCAAACATTAAAGTCTAAAAAAGTAAGTACGCTAAAACATCAGCCGAAAGAGGGTGCTTGGAATGCCTTGCAGTGTATCGAACACTTGAACCGCTATGGTGAATTTTATTTAGACGAATGTGGCCAAAAAATCAATCAAGCGAAGAAAGTACAAGGCGTTCGTGAGTTTAAGCCTGGCTTTTGGGGTAAGCTATTCACCAAAATAATGCTGCCGAAGAAGAACATGATCAAAATGAAAACTTTTGCTGACAAAAACCCTGAAGCGGAAAACATGGATAAAGAGGTGCTAGACACTTTTATCAATCAACAAAAAGCTTGGTTAAGCCTTTTGGATAAGGCCAAGCAAGTCAATTTAAATAAAAACAACTGTTCCTTGACCTTACCGCTTTTAAAAATAAACTTGGGCAGTACGCTAAGGTTTAATCTTTACCACAATGAGCGGCATGTTGTGCAGGCTCAAAAAGCAATAGAGAGTTATACTTAGTCTACTTTAGTTTCTCGGCAAAGGCCTGCTTGAACTTCTCTACTTTGGGGCGAACTACCATTTGGCAATAACCCTGTTCCGGGTTTTTGGCAAAATAATCCTGATGCTCCTCCTCCGCCTTATAAAAGGCTTCAAAGGCAGTTACTTCCGTTACAATTGGGTCATCAAAAGCGCCGTTATCATCTAGCCTTTTAATCACTTTTTCAGCCAATTCTTTTTGGTTTTCATTATGATAGAAAATGGCAGAACGATATTGGGTTCCTTTATCGGCACCTTGTCGGTTCAAAGTTGTCGGATCATGCGTTTTAAAAAAGACTTCTAGAATCTCTTGCAGCGAAATCTGACTTTCATCGTATTCTAACTGAACGACTTCTGCATGCCCGGTTAAACCACTACAAACTTCCCGATAAGTAGGGTTCGAAATTTTTCCACCGCTGTAACCGGAAGTTACTTTCTCTACTCCATTCAAAGCCTGAAACACGGCCTCTACACACCAAAAACATCCTGAACCTAAAGTAATTTTTTGCATCTATTTTTTTTAGCTTAACAAAGATAAGCCACTTCAGTTCTTAAAAAAAGAACCCATGGTTATAATCCCATAGGCTCTCTTACAAATCTTACTTTTCTTAATTCTTCTTGGTTTAAATATCACCTCCTATACCATATCCTTTAAAGTTACCTTGAGCGTCGTAATCAAAGTACATCACAAAGTCGCCTGCAAATACATGATAAAGTGTAGAACCATTACCATCCCAATCGGCGGAAAAGTAAACTCCGGGAACTCCTGTCCAAGACATGCTGTTTCCAACAGAAACATCAACATAATATTTAGAGGAGTCAGTATCAAAGCCGATTAAACTAATATCAAAAGTTTTTCCTGCATCTACAGAAAAGTTACCGGCCCCTTTATCTAGAACAAAATTCTCATAGTAATCAACATACTTATAATCACCTACATAATCGTTGAAAGTTTCTCCATTTACCAATTGATCTAGATCAGTTTTAAAAGCAAAGATGGTTCCTTCACCTGTTCCTGCGTCTATCATTAAGGCAGTAGACTCTCCATCTAAGTAAACATATCCTATTACGCCTGTTAAAAGATTATCATTTTCATCATAAAATTCTAGTTGTTTACCATTCGAATGTATTCCCAATTGGTAATAAAACGTTTGATACACACTTGCATAATCAGATGAATCTATAGGTAAGGTATAGCCAGTATCTTGAGGCGCCTGTTGATCACACCAAAAGCCATATAAATCTCCATCATCTTCAATGGTAAATTGACCCCATTCATTTTCTCCATTAGATTGTGAATTTGGCTCCAAGCTGACATAAAAATAAGTTCCTGCCATTTGGTTTTCTTGGCCCACTATGGAAGCCTCATCGGTTACAGATAGAAAGATATCATTCTCTGCCCTTCCAGTTGGGAAGTTCCCTGCTAAAATACGGTCGGCAATTTCAATGGCGTAACTCTTGCCACCGGTAGATTCATCAATCTCATACAATCCCTCAAATACATCGTATAAGGTGCCATCTATATCTAGAGCAGCATCTAATTCAGTATAGCTGTTGGAAACTGTTGCCCCATTGGTAAGGTTATTTGCAGTGTAGGTACTGTTGGTTTGGTCAATCTCTAAGCTTAAAATGTCACCATAAGAAGCCGATCCATTGTACTTATTAACGGTTGCTGAGCCACCGCCTCCGCCGCCTCCATTGTTATTTGTTGCAGGTGTTGCGGCATCATCACCATCATCATCGCTACATGATATTAAACTTACTGAACAGGCAAGTAGCATGACTGCTGTTTTTCTTAATCTTTTCATTGTTAATTGGTTATTGGTTTAGGTAGCTAATATATAACATTAAATTAACATCCAAAATTCTTTCAGCACAGCCCTAAATGCTTGAAGTTGCTTCTAGCCAATTCTTAAAAAAAGGACAGTAATGACTGAAGCATTTCCTTTGTTTCGTCTGGTAATATAATCTGCCCCTCTTGAATATCCATCTGCGATTTATAAAGGGGCAATTGAGTTAGCACTTCTGCCTCAAGTGCTTGCAATGAAGGAGTCAAGGAGTTCATGGCATACTCCCCTCTTGGTTCGTGCGGGGTAAAGGTAAGAGGCACCAATCTTTTACCAGAAAACTCTCCGGAAGCGGTACACCACTCAATCAGATTTTTTAAAACTGCCGGTATGTTGTGGGTATACTCAGGGGTGGAAAGAAAAATCAAATCTGCAGCCTTAATTTTTGCCTGCAAAGCACTTATGTTATTTGGTATTCCTTGCTCTAGCTTCGGTGGACTAAACAACTCAAACTCATATAATCCTTGATAGACTTCTACTTCATGCTCTTTTTCAAAAAGCTCGGCGATCGCTTTCAGCAAATAATAATTACCACTGTTGGGTGATGCGGAAGCGGAAATGAGGAGGATGTTCATAATAAGACTTTAGATGCACGATTTTAGAGGCAAGACAATTTTGACAAACACTTTGCTGATTCTAATGTAAGATCAATTTCACTTTAACTATTTAATTCTTCCTCTCTTCAACTTGTAACTTTAAGTACTTCCAACTTTTAACTTTAAATACTATCTCGCTCCATTTTATAATGCTCAATATCACATTCTAAAAATAACTCCCCTACTTGTTGAAACCCTCTTCGGGCGTAAAAGGGAATAGCTTTTAACTGTGCGTGCAAGTAAAGCGGCTTATTCAGTGGTTTTACATGATCTAAGACTGCTTTCAATAAAGTATCTCCGTATTTTTTACCCCGATACTCCTTTAAAACGGCAAAGCGTTCCAATTTGATTTTATCTCCAATGTGTCGCCAACGTGCGGTGCCAATTGCCTTGCCATCGAGTTCCATCAAAAAGTGTTGGCTTTCTTCTTCAAGTTCGTCAAACTCATCGCTTTCTTCTACATTTTGTTCTTGAATAAAAACGATTTCTCGAATATTTCTAGCCTTCTCAAAGTCCGTTTTTTGTTTGGTTTTGAAAGGGGTCACTTTTAGCTCTATGTCAGTATTCATGGGGCTTAACATTAATTAACAGCGCTTTAAATCAGGAAGGTAAACTGTGGTTTTATCTTCGCAAGCAAATGTAAGCATCATGACTATGGACGAGCAAACATCTACCCCAACAACTGAAGCCACCGCTGACACTAATACAACTGCTGTGGCAGACATTAAAGCCTTAAACGAAAAAATTCAAAGAGAGAGCTCTTTTGTTGACGTTTTGACCAAAGAGATGGATAAAGTAATTGTTGGCCAAAAGCATATGGTTGAGCGCTTATTGGTGGGTCTTTTATCCGACGGACACATTCTATTAGAAGGGGTGCCCGGTTTAGCAAAAACACTTGCTATTAATACCCTAGCTACTACGGTAGAAGCCGATTTTAGTCGCATCCAATTTACTCCAGACCTCTTACCGGCCGACTTGATCGGAACCATGATCTACAGTCAGAAGAAAGAAGAATTTTCCATAAAGAAAGGCCCCATCTTTGCCAATTTTATTTTAGCCGATGAGATCAACCGAGCTCCGGCTAAAGTGCAATCGGCGCTTTTAGAAGCCATGCAAGAAAAGCAGGTAACCATTGGAGAGGACACCTTTCCTCTTCCTAAACCATTCTTAGTGCTTGCCACGCAAAACCCGGTTGAGCAAGAAGGGACTTACCCACTACCGGAAGCCCAAGTTGACCGTTTTATGTTGAAAGTGGTGCTTGATTATCCGAAAAAAGAAGAAGAAAAACTCATTATCAGACATAATCTGGCAAAAGCCGGAATGCCAAAGGCAAGCAAAATACTAAAGCCGGAAGACATTTTGAAAGCACGTAATGTTGTGCGTGAAGTTTACATGGATGAAAAAATTGAGCAATACATTGTGGACATTGTATTTGCTTCAAGAAATCCTGAAAACTACGGTCTAAGTGAACTGAAAGACCTAATCACTTTTGGTGGCTCACCGAGAGCTAGTATTAGTTTGGCTCTCGCTTCTAAAGCTTTTGCTTTTATCAAACGAAGAGGCTACGTTATACCGGAAGATGTTCGCGCCATCGCCAAAGATGTATTGCGTCATAGAATTGGTTTGAGCTACGAAGCTGAAGCTGAAAACGTAACCACCGAAGACATTATCAATCAAATATTGAATGCGGTAGAAATTCCGTAATCATTAAGTATAAATCGTTCATGAGTAAGCCACATCAAAATACTCAAGAGCTGCTAAAGAAAGTGCGCAAGATCGAGATCAAATCGCGTGGACTTTCAAATCAGATCTTTTCCGGTGAATACCATTCGGCATTCAAAGGACGAGGTATGGCTTTTAGCGAGGTGCGTGACTACCAAATGGGCGACGAGATCAGAACCATTGATTGGAATGTTACAGCTCGTTTTAATCACCCCTATGTAAAGGTGTTTGAGGAAGAGCGGGAAATGACCGTGATGCTCTTGGTTGATATGAGTGGTTCTAAAAACTTTGGCACGAAGAAGAAACTTAAGCAAGAATTGGTAACTGAGCTTTGTGCCGTTTTGGCCTTTTCAGCCATTCAAAATAACGACAAAGTCGGGGTGATCTTTTTCAGTGATCAAATTGAAAAGTTTATTCCGCCCAAAAAAGGAAAGAGTCACATTTTGATGATCATTCGAGAGTTGATCGACTTTGAACCCGAACACCAAGGAACTAACTTAAAAGAAGCTTTGCGCTACTTTACTTCAGTAATCAAAAAAAGAAGCACGGCGTTTTTAATCTCTGACTTTATTGCCGACGATTTTGAAAATGAGATTAAGATCGCCAATAAAAAACACGATTTGGTAGCGCTGCGAATTTTCGACGAAAGAGAGTCTGAGATTCCAAATGTAGGCATGTTGCAAGTACAAGATGCCGAAAGCGGCGAAATGATCTGGTTTGATACCAGCAGCAAAAGAAACCGCGATTTATACCGTAAAAATGCTTTACAGCAAGAAGGCAAGGTGGAAGAAATCTTGCGAAAAAGCGGGGTTGATCAAGTTAGAATTGCCACGCATCAATCCTATGTGCAACCTTTAATGAATTTGTTTAAAAGAAGAGAATCGAGAAGATGAAGCCTTTGTTATTCATATTCGCCCTTCTTATTTCAGGCTTTAGCCAAGCGCAGGAAGCAAAAGCTATCTTAAAAGACCAGTCGATACGCATTGGTGAACAAACCACCATTGACCTAGAAGTTCGTTTTCAAGCCGGATCTTCCATCATGATGCCGGCTTTGCGTGACACCATCAGCAAATTTGTAGAAATTGTGAAGGTATCTAATGTGGATACCACTTTTGATGAAGATGATATTACCATCAAAATATTTACGCAAAAGCTAACGGTAACTTCTTGGGATAGCGGTTATCATCCTATTCCTCCTTTTGTTTTTCAAGTTAATGAAGACACAGTTCGTTCTAAGCCTTTACTCTTAGAAGTAAAGAGTATTCCATTAGAAGCTCAAGCCGATATCAAAGACATTAAATCCGTTATCGAAGTGCCCTTTTCTCTTACTGACTGGTTGTTGGCCCATAAGTGGGAAGTTGGCGGAACGGTACTTACAATTCTATTAATTGTACTTGGTATACTATTGTATTTACGATACCGAAACCGCCCTCAAGAAGAAGAAAAGGTAGTGCCAAAAGAAGCCGCTGATCTTGTAGCCTTAAGAAAGCTGAAAGAATTGGAAAGTCAGCAATTATGGCAAAGTGGTAAGGTAAAAGATTTTTACGTTGAACTTTCTTTCATTTTAAGAGAGTACATTGGCAATCGCTATCAATTGCATGCTTTAGAGCACACTACAGAAGAAATCATGCTTTTGGCTGAAAAGCTACCGGAGGTTAACAAAAGCCTTAATAAAAAGCTACACCAAACCCTGAGCTTAGCCGATATGGCCAAGTTTGCCAAGCAAAAACCTTTAGGCAGTGAAAATGAGGAGGCTTTGAAAAATACCTTCTCTTTTGTGGAAGAAACAGCTCTTAAAGAGGAATTGTCAGAACCAGATACTGCTGAAGTCAAAAAGGAGCAAAAGGAGGTCGAATCATGATCAAGTGGTGGAACGACATACAATTTGCAAACCCTGAGCTGTTTATGCTTTTTGCACTTATCCCACTTCTCGTCTTGGGCTATATTCTTCGATTCCGCAAACACAAACCAGCCTTGAGGTTATCTTCCTTCCGCTTTTTGCCATCGGGTGGTTCAGACCTTAAAATTTGGGGTCGTCACTTGCCTTTTGTTTTGCTCATCTTAGCCCTAAGTGCCATGATTGTAGCTTTAGCTAGACCACAGTCTTCACTAAGCTGGCAAGATGTAACCACCGAAGGAATTGACATCATGATCTCCATGGATATATCAGGTAGTATGCTAGCTGAAGACTTGAAACCAAACAGACTGAAAGCATCCAAGGAAGTGGCCATGGATTTTATTTCAGCGAGACCGAACGACCGCATTGGTTTGGTAACCTTTAGCGGTGAAAGTTTTACCCAATCACCCCTTACTACCGACCATGCCGTGCTGAAAAACCTTTTTAAGGACGTAAAAAACGGCATGATCGAAGATGGCACTGCCATTGGGATGGGATTAGCGACAGCAGTTAATCGTTTACGTGAAAGTGACGCCAAAAGCAGAGTGGTTATTTTATTAACTGATGGCTTTAACAATTCAGGCTCTATTCCTCCTTTAACGGCAGCTGAAATCGCCAGAGAGTTTGGCGTTCGGGTTTACACTATTGGATTGGGAACCAACGGCAAGGCCCCCTACCCTTTTAAAACCGGATTTGGTACCATTGCTTACCAAAATGTAGAAGTGAAGATTGATGAGAAAACCATGAAAGAAATTGCTCAAATGACAGGCGGGCAATACTTCCGCGCTACCAACACCCGCTCTTTAAAAGCGATTTACGAAGAAATTGATCAATTGGAAAAATCCAAGATAGAAGTAACGGAATATCGTAAGAAGAAAGAAGAATTCTTTCCTTTTTCCTTAGCAGCTGTGCTTCTTCTTTGTTTAGAATTTGGAATTAAAAACACCCTTTACAGAAGTATAAATTAATGTTTAGAATCGAACATATATGGGTTTTATGGGGCTTGGCTTTGGTGCCGGTTTTCTTGCTTGTTTTTTACTTGGCTAAACGCTGGAAAAAGCAAGCTCGTGAGCGCTTTGCTGAGTACCGTTTGTTAAATCAAATAATGCCCAATTATTCCGATGGTAAGTTTACATGGAAGTTTGTGCTGTTTTTGATCGCCTATGTATTTATGGTGATTGGAACCGCCAATCCGCAAATTGGAACAAAAATGGAGGAAGTAAAACGTGAGGGCATCGACCTGATCGTAGCGCTTGATGTTTCCAATAGCATGAAAGCAGAAGACCTCTCCCCTAACCGCCTGGAAAGAGCCAAACGAGCCATGTTACAATTGGTAGAAGACTTAAAAAGTGACCGATTGGGGATTATTGTTTTCGCTGGACAAGCCTATACCCAACTGCCCATTACCACGGATTATGCAGCAGCCAAGTTGTTTTTAAATACCATTGATACAGACATTGTTCCAACACAGGGTACTGCTATTGGTTCAGCCATAGAGCTTGCCATGGAAAGCTACGATTTTGAAAAAGGAGGTCAAAAAGCATTGATTATTGTCACGGATGGAGAAAACCACGAAGATGATGCCATTACAGCGGCAGAAGAAGCCCAAGAAAAAGGCGTAAAAGTATATACCATTGGTATGGGTACCCCCATGGGAGCGCCAATTCCCATTTTCAGAAGAGGTAAACAAGCCGGATTTCGTCAAGATAATCAGGGCAATACTGTAGTGAGTAGCCTCAATGAGGAAATGTTGCAGGATATTGCCGCATCCGGCGATGGGGTTTACGTTAGAGCCACGAATGCTTCAGCCGGCTTTGAAAGTATTCTAACCGATTTAAGTGGACTAGAAACCGGTGAATTTGAAAGCACGGTATACACTGACTATGAAGATCGCTTTCAATTCTTTTTAGGGGCTGCCTTTTTCTTTCTCTTGCTTTCACTGCTTATTTCAGAAAAGAAGTCCGGTCTTCGCGATAAAGTAAAACTGTTTGAGTCATGAAAAGTCTAATCACAGCATGCTTCATTCTTAGCCTTTGCTTTTCCAGCTTAGTGAAGGCTCAATCTTCTTATTATGATGTTCGTAAGGGGAATGAAAAGTACACCAATAATGATTATGAAGCGGCTGAACAGCTCTACCGCGAAAGTTTACGAAAAGATCCCAAGCCTCTAGAGTCGGCTTTTAATTTAGGTGATGCGCTTTACCGACAAGGGAAGTATGAAGAAGCTTCTAAATATTTTTCAGCGGCAGCTAAGAAGGCTAAAACCGATCAAAGTAAAGCCAATGCTTATCACAATTTGGGTAATGCGCTATTGAAAAATAAAAAACTAGAAGAAAGTATCAAAGCATACAAAAATGCCTTGATCAATAATCCGAAAGACGAAGATAGCCGCTACAATTTGGCTTATGCCCAAAAGCAGCTTCAGCAACAGCAACAGCAAGAACAACAACAAGAGCAAGATCAGGACAAGCAAGAGCAAGAAGAAAAAGAAGAGGAAAAACAAGAGGAACAAGAGAATCAGAATCAAGAAAAGGAAGAAAAGGAAGAAAAAGAACAAGAACAACAGGAGCAAGAACAGCAAGAAGAAAAACAAGAAGAGCAAGAAGAACAGCAGCAACAAAAGGAGCAGCAAGTTTCTCGAGAAGATGCTGAGCGGATATTAGAGGCTCTAAATGAAAAAGAAAAAGAAGTACAGGAAAAGCTGAAAAAGAAAAAAGGCAAGGCTGTGGAAATTGAAATTGAAAAGGATTGGTAATGAGAGCTTGGATTTTTGCCTTATTCGTCACTTTTATGGCTAGCCCGCTTTGGGCAAGTAAAGTAAAGTTTGAAGCCAAGCTCAGCCACAATCGTGTGGAAGTAGGGCAGCGTTTTCAAATTAGCTTTACCATGAACGCTCGAGGGGGCAATTTCACCCCACCGGAATTTAAGAACTTTCGCTTGCTTTCAGGACCAAATCGTTCTTCTAGCACCCAAATCATAAATGGTGATGTAAGTCAAAGTACCACCTTTAGCTACATTTTAGCCGCAACAAAGGAGGGCAATCTTGCGATAGGACAAGCTACACTAGAAATTGATGGCGACAATTACAAAACACGTCCCTTAGAAGTTCAAGTAGTAGCCGCTTCAGAGAACAGTGCCAATGCACAGCGTAACCGACAACAACAAAGAAAACAAGGAGGTGACGAAATCTCAGATTTGGTTTTTATCCGTGCTATTGTAGACAAGAGGTCGGCCTACGTGGGAGAAAAAATTACTGTGACCTACAAACTTTACACACAGCTTCGCTTAAGTAATCCACAAATGGAGTCTATGCCCTCTTTAACTGGGTTTTGGCATCAAGAATTGCGCTCTATTTTCAAAGATGAAGTAGGCTTCAAGGAAGAAAGAGTAGGAAACAAGATTTTCAATGTGGCCGAAATTCAACAAAACATACTTTACCCTCAGAGAGCTGGCGAACTTACTATTGACCCTTTAAAACTTAAGTTCATCGCTACGGTAAGAAAAAAGCGAAGCCGTTCTATCTACGACCAAATGTTTGGTTCCTACGAGCGAAAAGAAGTCATTGCGGGTAGCGACCCAATTCAAATTAAGGTTAAACCTTTGCCATTAGCCAATCGTCCGCTTAATTTTAGTGGCGCAGTCGGTCAGTTTAACGCAAAACTAATCGCCAACAAAGCAGAACTAAAGTCAAACGAAGCGGTAGATGTAAAGTTGGAAATTAAAGGACAAGGTAACTTGCCTTTAATTGGCGCACCTGAATTAAATTTTCCACCTGACTTTGAAGTTTATGATCCGGAAACTGAAAATAAGTACCAAACAAATTACACCGGTTCCAACGGAAGCAAGATCTTCAAGTATTTAGTAATTCCTCGCCACGCCGGAGAGTATGAAATTGAGCCTTATACCTTTTCTTATTTCGATTTACAATCAGAAACATACAAAAGCATCAAAACCCAAGACCTTCAATTTAATGTGGCAAGGGGAAATGAAGAAGAAAGCGTGGTTTATCGAGCAGATAGAAAGCAAGAGGTGGAATTACTTAATTCAGACATCCGATACATTCACCTTAATAATTTATCGCTGCAAGCAGCAGGTGAACAATTTTACGGCTCGCTTCGCTTTTACATGGTTTGGCTGTGCTCTTTCAGTGCCTTTTTACTACTATGGCTTATTGCCAGAAGAAAAAAAGAAAAAGAAGGTGACCGTGTTGGCATGCGAAAAGCCAAAGCAAACAAAATGGCCAAAAAGCGTTTAGCGAAAGCAAAAAAACATTTCGACAGTGGAGAAAAAAGTGCTTTTTACGAAGAAATTTCTGAAGCCCTCTTTGGCTATTATGCCGATAAATACAACATTGAAAAAGCTGAGCTCTCGCAAGAACGTATTGTAGAAACCTTAGAACAAGATGACCTATCAATCTTAGCCAGTGACTTGAAAAACACTTTAGAGTCAGCAGAAATGGCACGCTTTGCCCCTTCTTCTGCTGTGGCGCCTGATAAGCTTTATCAAGATGCCATGGAACTGATCAGTAAAACTGAAAATCGAAAAGCATGATACGATTTTACATGACCTTTCTTTTTCTAAGCTTTTTAAGCTTTTCACTTTGCTCGCAAGAAGAGGCTTTAAGTCGTTTTCAGGCAGCCAATCAAAGTTATGAGGAGGCGCAATACGATTCTTCCATTGCTGCTTATCAAGCTTTACTGGCGGAAGGTTATAGCGCTGCAGATTTGCATTACAATTTGGCAAATGCTTATTTTAAGACCAATCAAATTGCTTCTGCCATTTTACATTATGAAAAAGCGTTAAAAATTGATCCTACACATGAAGATGCAGCTTTTAACTTAAAGCTTGCCAACGAAAAAACCATCGACAGAATCGAATCCATTCCAGAGCTTTTTATTTACCGATGGTGGAAAACGATTGTTAACCTCTTTAGCTACGATCAATGGGCCACTTTTATTCCCTTTTTATTGATTATTGGACTGTTGGGCTTTGCACTTTACCTCTTTCTTGATGTCATGGCTTTGCGCAAGTTGGGTTTTTACACCGCCTTGCTCTGTCTCTTTTTAAGCTTACTGAGTTGGTTTTTAGCACACCGCCAAAGTCATTATTTAAACAAGACACAATTTGCCATTGTAATGGATCCCACGGTAAACATTAACAGTTCTCCTTCAGCGGGTAGTTCTAAGCTTTTTGTATTGCACGAGGGGACAAAGCTTAAAGTAGAAGAAGAAAAAGAAAAATGGATTAAAGTTTCTTTACCGAATGGAAATGAGGGGTGGATCAAGAAAAGTCTTGTGGGAGTGATTTAATAATTAAGAATTTAGATTTAATTATTTTTGATTTAGAAGCTTTAACCACTGTTAATTAAGGCCTAAGGATAAAAGATTAAAGGTTACAATACCTTATTAATCTCTTTTCATCCTTAGTCTTTTCACTTTAATCCTTCGATTTTAGCTTTCAAAAACATCCTGAAAAGTATGCACCTGATCTAACCTCGCTCCTTTCTCGGTATCCTTCAAGGTGATTACCTCATTCTGAGCGTCATGTTCCAAAAACAGGTACATCTCTTCTTCTACCGCGCGCTTGTAAAACTTTTTACGGTCTTCTAAGGTTTTCAGTGGCCGCGTATCGTACCCCATTACATAAGGCAAAGGAATGTGACCGGCAGAAGGCAGAAGGTCGGCCATAAACACTAGCTTTTTTTCTTGGTAATCAATAATGGGAATCATTTGAGCATCGGTATGGCCATCGGCATAAAAGATTTCAAACCAATCAAAATTTTCCTGCTCGTCATCCACAAACTTCAACTGACCGAATTCTTCCATGGGCAAAATATTCTCTTTTAAAAACGACGCTTTCTCACGGTCGTTTGGCTCGGTAGCCCATTTCCAATGTCTTCTGTTCGACCAATAAGTAGCATTTTTAAAAGTAGCTTCATAGCCTGTGCGGTCTTTGTTCCACTTAATTCCCCCACCACAATGGTCAAAATGCAAGTGAGTTAAAAATACATCGGTGATGTCATCGGGATGAAAGCCATTGATTCGCAGCGAATTTTCAAGCGAGTCGTCGCCATGTAGGTAATAATAGCTAAAGAACTTTTCAGATTGCTTCTCCCCCATTCCATTGTCAATCAGCATTAAACGATCCCCTTTTTCGATCAGCATACAACGCAGGGCCCAAGAGCACATATTGTTGCTATCGGCAGGGTTTGTTCGTTGCCACAAAGATTTGGGAACTACGCCGAACATGGCACCGCCATCTAACTTAAAATTACGGGTAGGAATGGGATAAATTTTCATGCTTATTTTATTTTTTCTCCGTTTGGAACTTCTCTTTCTGCTTGCAGTAATACAATATTACCATTTGCATTAGACACGCCCAAAACCAAACAGTCTGAAAAGAAATTGGCAATTTGTTTGGGCGGAAAATTGACTACGGCAATCACTTGTTTGCCGATCAGCTGTTCTTTTTTATAAAGCTCAGTTATCTGCGCCGAGGATTGCTTCACTCCCAACTCACCAAAGTCTATTTTGAGTTGCCAGGCCAGTTTTTTCGCTTTGGGAAAATCATTCACTTCTAAAACAGTTCCACAACGTATGTCAACTTGTTCAAAATCTTCCCAACTGATCATCCAAAGAGGTATTTTGACTCGATCACTTTAAGGTGATGCATTTCATGTCCAATAATTACCAAGCGTATTTGCTCTACACTTAATTCTTTTCCATTGGCTGTTCCCTTACGAGCAAACATCGTTTCATCAAAACTTTCGAATAGGTCTTTGGTACTTTGTCTTAAGCGTTTTAACTCCTCTAACATAGCCTTTAAACTTCTATTATTCGCCTTGGCTTGATTGACATAAGCATTGTGGTCATAGCCAAAAATATCTTGCTTTTCCCCGCGAGCAAATGCAAGGGCTCTAAAGCAAAAAATTCGCTCTGTATCAATCATGTGTTGTACAATGTCTTTAATGGACCACTTCCCTTCTGCATAAGCTTGTTCTGCCTTTTCTTCGGTAACCATGGCGAGGCTTTTAAACAACTCTTTAAGCGAGTAGTCTAATAGTTCTTGAGGGTCTGTTTGCTCGGGCACTAGCTTGATGTAGTCGTGATAATAAACCGGAAAAGTTTCTGCTTTCATAGCAATTGTTTGATGGAGTAAATAAGAGGTGGTAAAAATAAGATTCCCCCTACGATAAGTGCTAAAATTGAACTCACCAAAACAGCAGCAGCCGAGAGGTCTTTTACTTTTTTGATCGTAGGGTTATTCTCCGGAGCAACTTTATCACAGAGATTTTCTAAGGCAGTATTAAAAAGTTCACAAATCCAAACGACTGCAATTACGAGAAGCAGAATTAACCACTCTTCAGCAGAAATTTTTGTTTGAATAGCCAAGAGTATTGCACAAAAAGTAGCGAAGAGGTGAATTCTCGCATTGTGTTCTTCCTTATAAAGTGTTTTAAGCCCGGCAATCGCATAACGAAAACTAGCTAATCGATCTTTCATTCGAAAGGGTTTTTGCTTTTTCATACTAGGCATTCAAGTACTTCTCCCACAAATAATAAAAACTAAATAGGTAGAGAAAAACCATTCCTACCCAAGCCAAAACCTTTTCAAAATTGCTAAAAATGGGCTTTTTTAGTTTATGTACCGCATAATAAATCATACTAGCTAAAATAGGAGCTGTTAAAAAGGAAATGCTGGTGGCAAAATCAACCAGCTGCTTCATGTTTTCCAGCTGAAATATCAGCACAAACAGTGCACCCAAAATGGTAATCAGCAACCACAGCTTGTATTGCTTTAAGCCTTTTACTTTAGGGAAAGATAAGCCCATAGCTTTTCTCATTACTCTGGGGTATGCATCGAGTACCGTCAAAGTAGTACTAAACATAGTGGTAAAGGCAGCAATGGAAATGAAAATAAAAGCCCACTCTCCAATGGTTGCGGTATACATGCCAATTACTTCGCCGGCAAAGGCAGCCCCGCTATCAGGCAACTGTATTCCTCTGCCCCTTAAAATTAGTGCTCCTAAAGCAACAAAAGCTGCAGCTAAAAAGGTAGTACCCCAATAACCCACTTTAAAATCAAAGTCAGCACGACCAATAGAGCGCTCTTTACCTTCCTTTTGATCTGCTAAAGTCCATTCAGAATGCCACAAGGCAATGTCAAGTGGAGCAGGCATCCACCCCACAAGAGCTATGAGAAAAAAGACATCACTCTGATCAAGAAAGGAGAAAATTTTAAGGGGATCAGTGGGTGAGCTGTAACTCTCTAGAGCGGCGATCAAGGTCACGAGGGTAGTAACCGCCAGTAGAATGATGACCGTTTTCATAATGTTGTTGAGCCATTGGTAATGCCCCATCAATAGTATTAGGCCACAAACCGTAAGTAATGCAGCAGAAATTTGCCACAAGGGAAGGTTGAGGTGAAAGATATGCGCGAGCACACTAGCGGTAATGAGGGTTACCACAGCTTGCACGGCAAACATAGTAGAAAGAGTAACAAGGTAAAACAAAGCCATGGCTCCTTTTCCTTGTCGGTGAAAAGAATCGATGAGTGATTTACCACTATGCGCAGCGTAAAGCGGACCAGCTTTAAAAAAAGGTTGTTTTAGTACATTGGCTAAAACCACCACTACAACCATCCACAAGCCATAAGCTGCACCGGCTCTGGTAGATTGCACCAAATGAGATACACCAACCGCCGCACCGGCATAAAGTAAACCCGGACCAAGTCGGGCCAAGAACTGCTTCATACTAGCCTATACGACCAATTTTCTTGCTGTAAGAGGCTGTTTTATCGGCCAACTCAGTGCGCACTGCATTAAAATGTTCTTTTACTTTGGCTCTGTCGTGGTTTTTAGGATAAGAAGAAATACGACTTAAAAGATCGTGACGAGCGTCAATAATCTCATCGATAATGCCATCCATTTTCGTTTTTTCTTTTTTATCTCCTTCCATCGATTCGAGGAAGGCATCTTCAATCAGTAAGTCTGTTTCTTGCTTGATTTGCTTTTTCAGTGATCTTCGATTTGCCATGTTGTATGAATTTCTGTGAAAGGTAAGATTTAATCATCCTTTTGTCAAACAAAAGCGGTTTGCTAACTGTATTTTTGCTGACGCATTGTTTTCGATTATTGACATAGAAGCTACCGGCGGTAACGCTAAACAGGGCAAGATTACCGAAGTCGCCATTTATCGCCATAACGGCATAGAAGTGGTTGACCGCTTTAGTTCGCTTGTCAATCCCGAAATGAAAATCCCACCTTATGTGCAACGGCTTACCGGAATAAGCAACGAGATTGTGGCGGAGGCACCTTCTTTTGCCGCCCTAACCGACTCAATTTCTAGCATTACTCAAGATACTATTATGGTAGCGCACAATGTAAAAGCTGACTATAGTTTCATCAAGGCCGAGTTTGAAGCGGTAGGAAAAAACTTTCACAAGGAACGACTCTGCACGCTTCAGTTAAGTCGTGAAATGCTACCCGGTATGGATTCGTATAGCTTGGGAAAGCTTTGCAGAAGTTTAGATATCCCACTTAAAGGACACCACAGAGCTGATAATGATGCTCTTGCAACAGTTCTGCTTTTTGAAAAACTTTGGAAGCTTAATCCGAATAAAGTCCTACAGTTTAAGCGAAAACCTTGATGGGAGAGTCGGAGGAAACAAACAAAATAAAACGCTGGCTTAAACGGATTGGTGTAGCCGGCTTTATTTTCTTTTTACTGAAAGGTATAGTTTGGCTTTTTATCTTTTATGGCGCCTCTCACTTTGCGGGCTGCTAACACTAAAAGAAATAAGAGAAATGAACCAAAGCATTTGGCATTACGCCCAAGCTCAAGGTTCTTGTTTTATCTTCTCGACTTGTAAAATTCGTAGAGGCTGAACCGTTAACCGGTGTGGTAACCGTATTGTCAGAAACTGTTCCTCCTTCGTTTACAAACATCAGGCCCATGCTTAATTCAGATCCAATACTCAAGCGGGGAGCAATGAAATAATTAAACCCTACTCCTCCGCCAAGGCCAATGGCAATGCCTCCATCTTCTTTAATGGTTTGTTCTACTTTTGAAGTACCCGCTGCACTGGTTTCCTCGGTAATGATCTCTTCGGTGGATTTTCCAATAAAAGTCAAGTCTAACTGACTAAAAAGGTAGGGATCTAAGCGCTTTGTTCCGCCAAGATGCTTTTCAATTCCGCCTGAAAAGTTTAATAAATAATTGGTTTTGGTATTCTCTACTTCTTCTAAGGTGTTTCCAACACTATCTGCGGTGGTGTTCTTAGTTGAATTTACAATTAATCCAAGGCCCATTCTCAAAACCAAATCATCTTCTAAGTAATAACGCCCAAAAATAAAATTGCTTCCGTAACGGTTTTGATTCGACTCAAAACTAATGTTGTCGATCAATCCATTTACCACGATAGAAGTTCCAAAATCACCGGCTTGGGGATAAAAGTTATTCTTTTTTGCATTCTCTTTAGAATCCATGTCTTCTTGCGCAAAGCCTAGGGTAAAAAGAAAGATTAAACTGAGGGATAGACTAATTTTTTTCATGTTGTTAGATTGCTTGGGCAAATAACCTTATTTCAGCAAAGATATTGTTTAGCTTTTAAAAGATTTGTCTTGCAGCATGGGTACAAAGCTAAATTGACCAAAAGTTTCGGTTCTAAACTCCTTTTCACTCACTTTTATCAAACGTTGCATTTGCTGACTTTCGCCCTCACCGAGTGGAATAACCATCATCCCTCCTACTTTCAATTGATCCTTTAGTTCTTCCGGAATAAAAGGGGCCGCTGCCGTTATGATCACCTTATCATAGGGTGCAAAAGCAACTTGCCCTTTGTAGCCATCGCCAAAGAACAATTTCGGTTTGTAACCCAATTCAGCGAGTTGCTGTTTGGCGCGATGATGTAGAGAACGATGTCGTTCAATGCTAAATACTTTGGCGCCTAATTCGCACAACACACAGGCTTGGTATCCGCTTCCTGTTCCTATTTCCAAAACTTTATCGCCGGGCTTAATTTCTAATAATTGAGATTGAAAAGCAACCGTATAAGGCTGTGATATAGTTTGGTCTGCTCCTATAGGAAAGGCTTGATCTTTATAGGCAAAATTTACGAAAGCATTATCCATAAAAAGGTGACGAGGTATGGCATTAATCGCATCCAGAACCCCTTGATCTTGAATGCCTTTTCCGGCTAATACTTCCACTAGTTTCTTCCTTAGTCCTTTATGTCGATATGAGTCTTGCAGCATCTTACAAAGCAAATCAGTTTCCTTTAAAGTTAGTCAATTCTTTTGGGCTGGTTTTCACCATAAAAATGTTAACAAAGGACTAAACAACACAGCCTCTAACCTTAAGCGAATACTTTATTTTTGTAAAAAACCTTTTTATGTTAAAAATAGGAGTACTTGGCGCAGGACATTTGGGTAAGATTCACATTAAGCTACTCAAGCAAATTGAGGCTTATGAATTAGTAGGTTTTTACGATGCGGACCCAAACGCAGCGAAGGCGGCAAGTGAGGAGTACGAGGTTCAAGCTTTTGATGACATCGACAAACTGATTCAAGAGGTGGATGTCATTGATATTGTTACTCCTACCCTCAGTCATTACGACTGTGCTGTAAAAGCCATAAAAAACTCCAAACATATTTTTATTGAGAAACCCATTACCAACACAGTTGAAGAAGCTCGAAAACTAATCGATCTGGCGGAAGAAGCAGATGTAAAAGTGCAAGTGGGTCATGTAGAACGATTTAATCCGGCTTTTACTGCTACCAAAGCATACATAAAGCACCCCATGTTTATTGAAACTCACCGTTTGGCTCAATTTAACCCCAGAGGGACAGACGTTTCAGTAGTGCTGGACTTAATGATTCATGACCTAGACATTGTTTTGAGCATTGTAAAGAGCAATGTAAGACGCATATCGGCAAGCGGAGTTGCAGTGGTTAGCGACAATCCAGATATTTGCAATGCACGCATTGAATTTGATAATGGCTGTGTGGCAAACCTTACCGCAAGTCGTATTTCATTGAAAAACATGCGCAAAACACGCATCTTTCAGAAAGATGCCTATCTATCCATTGACTTCCTTGAAAAACAATCGGAGGTGGTTCGCTTATCGAATGTAGAGGGTGAACCAGACCCGCTTTCTGTAACCATTGACCTAGGAGAAGGAAAGGGGCACAAGCAAATTTATTTTGAGAAGCCGGATGTAGAGAACAACAATGCTATTCAAGATGAATTAAGCGCTTTTGCAGCAAGCATTGTACAAAACACCACCCCGGCTGTTTCCATTCATGATGGTTACTATGCTTTAGATGTTGCCCATCGTATTATCGAGAAATTGGAACTCACCAAAGAAAATTTATCGATTTAAGACAATAAGCTAAACTTTTCTCCGTTGCCCTTCATTGGAGCTTTTAATAGCCTATGACTATACGATTACTTGTACTTATTTTCTGCTGCTTTTTTTTAGGATCTTGTGAAGATGAAGAACTGGAGGCACCCATCCCGGCTTACATCACCATTGAAGATATAGAAGCAAAAACTCAAGGTTCTACTCAAGGCTCGGCAAGCGATGACATTCGGGATGCCTGGGTTTACAATGGCAATCAATTATTAGGTGTCTTTGAGCTGCCCGCTACTATTCCCATTCAAGAAACCGGGAATGTTAGTCTACAGGTGGGCGCCGGTATTTTTAACAATAGCCTTTCCAGCGACCGCGCACTATACCCGCTTTATAAATTCTACACTTTAGACACCACCCTTTTGCCTGAACAAGAAATGACCATCGTTCCGGTGGTTGAGTATCAAGATAATGCCATATTTGATGACCCATCAGAGCTATCAATTGATGATTTTGATAACGGCATTAGTTTTTTTACAGAGCGTCATCCGAATAGCGATACAATATTTTTTAGAGAGCAAACCAACAATGTTTTTGAAGGCACCGCTTCCGGATTGGCCTACCTAGAACCCAACATGGACTTTTTTGAAGCACGAACTGAACCATTTAGTGACATTCCGAGAGATGGCAGAGCCATCTACTTAGAAATGGACTACTCCTGCACCCATGACATTGCCCTTAGTATTTACACCAATGATTTTAACCGGCAATTTTCAGTGATCAATTTTCGTCCTACTGTAGGCTGGAAGAAAGCTTATGTAGAATTAGGCCCAGTATTTTCTACCTTGTTTAACGCTTCCAATTTCAGCCTTGCCATTGGTTTCACCAAGCCGATTGGCGAAGTCGGTAAACTCTATCTCGATAACGTAAAAATTGTTCGTTTCTAATGAACCGGAAGCTCCAAACCTTTAAGTATATCTTTTTCGACTTTTTGGCCGCTGCAATAGCATGGACTTTATTTTATCGATTTAGAAAAGTATATCTTGAGCCCAATAAGTTTGGGTATGAAGTTCCGGTTAACTTCGATCAAAACTTCTTTTTAGCTTTAGCTTGCATACCCACGGCTTGGGTTTTACTTTATGCAGCCTCGGGTTTCTACAAAAAGGTATACCGAAAAGCACGTTTAAAAGAATTTGTACAAACCCTCACCAGCGCTATTTTCGGTTGCACTTTGCTCTTTTTTGTCTTTATCCTAGATGATGAAATAGACACCTACAAAGATTATTACCTCTCTTATTTATACATTCTTTTCTTTCACTTTGTACTGACCTACCTTTTTCGTTTCATCATTACTAGTCGAACCGTTTCAAAAGTTCAAAACCGAAAGATTGGTTTTAATACTGTGATTATCGGTTCGAGTGAGAGAGCCAGTGAGCTTTACAAAGAGATGGAAAAAGAGAAAAAGTCATACGGAAATAAATTCGTGGGCTTTGTAAGAGTGAACAAACAAGACAATTACTTAATTGAAGACCACCTTCCCTTTTTAGGCAATACTAAAGAGCTGCGTAAAATAGTTGATGAATACCAAATAGAGGAAGCGATTATTGCCATAGAATCTTCAGAGCATGCTAGTTTAGAAGCCATTATAAGTGAGTTAGAAGGCTTGGATGTACTCATCAAAGTGATTCCCGACATGTACGATATTCTATCTGGTTCGGTGCGAATGAGTTCTATCTTTGGTGCTCCATTGATTGTAATTAACCGGGAAATAATGCCCTCATGGCAACAAACCGTAAAGCGAACGATTGACATTTTTGTCTCCTTGTTCGTCTTGTTGGTTTTTAGTCCGGTGTTCATTACCGTTGGCCTAATAGTTAAGTTCACTTCAAAAGGACCGATTATTTTCTCTCAAGAACGGATTGGAATTCACGGCAAGCCTTTTATGATACACAAGTTTAGATCAATGTATACTGATGCAGAGGCTAACGGTCCGGCCCTTTCTAGTGATCATGATCCTCGAATAACCAAGTTTGGTCGTTTTATGCGTAAAACACGTCTAGACGAAATCCCGCAGTTTTACAATGTGTTTGTTGGTGATATGTCTTTGGTTGGTCCAAGGCCTGAACGTCAATTCTTTATCGATAAAATTGTTGAAAAAGCCTCGCACTACAACCACTTACTAAAGGTTAGACCCGGTATTACCTCTTGGGGACAAGTGAAATATGGTTATGCCGAAAACGTAGACCAAATGGTAGAACGTTTGAAATTCGACATCATTTACATTGAAAATATGTCGCTTTTAGTAGACTTTAAAATCCTGATCTACACCGTGCTAATTGTTCTTCGCGGAAGTGGAAAATAGTTTTTGAAAGCCCCTGCCCTATCTTTAACTTTGTTGGCCTAATAAAAAAGAAATTCCAATGAATAAAATAGCTGTAATCGGAGCTGGAACTATGGGTAATGGCATTGCTCACACTTTCGCTCAATTTGGTCATCCAGTTGCCCTTATCGACCTTTCTCAAGATGCTTTAGACAAAGCACTAAAAACCATTGAAAAAAACCTTGATCGCATGCTGAGCAAGGAGAAGATCAGTGAGGATGAGAAGAACGAGACCCTTAACAACTTGACCACTTTTACCGAAATGGAGAAGGGAATAGAAGGTGTTGATCTTGTAGTAGAGGCAGCCACAGAAAACTTGGACATAAAACTGAAGCTATTCGAACAGCTAGACCAAATTTGTCCCGATCATGTCATCTTGGCTTCTAATACATCTTCCATTTCCATTACAAAGATTGGTTCTGTCACCAATCGACCTGATAAGGTAATCGGCATGCACTTTATGAATCCGGTACCAGTGATGAAGTTGGTAGAGATTATTCGCGGATATGCGACTTCGGATGAAGTGACCTCCACCATTATGCAAGCTTCAAAAAAGCTGAATAAAGTTCCGGTTGAAGTAAACGATTACCCAGGCTTTGTTGCTAACCGCATTTTAATGCCCATGATCAATGAGGCAATTTATAGCTTGTATGAGGGAGTTGCTGGTGTGAAAGAAATAGATACTGTAATGAAACTAGGCATGGCTCATCCGATGGGCCCATTGCAATTAGCAGATTTTATTGGCCTAGATGTTTGTCATTCTATTCTAAATGTATTGTATGAAGGATTTGGCAACCCTAAATATGCCCCTTGTCCACTCTTGGTGAATATGGTGACAGCCAAAAAACTAGGCGTAAAATCGGGAGAAGGTTTTTATTCATACGGTCATGGTACCAAAGACTTGATTGTAGCGGATACCTTCAAGTAGAGAAAAATAGAAAAGGATTAGGTTCTAGTCATTACAAGCTTAAGGCTATTGGCTAAAGTCTAATCCTTTTTTAGTTAGTTGCTTTAAGGCCTGAGACTATACTTTAAATCGCTGCCCTTCTTCAGCAATGTAGCTTTGCTTGAAAAGTTGACGACTTTCTTGCAAAAAACCATCTTTGGCTTTGTATCGGTTAGAGAAATGACCCAATAACAGCTTGTCTACCCCTGCCTCACTGGCCACCCTTGCGGCGTCTTTAGCGGTTGAATGAAAGGTTTTATCCGCACGTTCTCGATCCCTTTCTAAAAAAGTCGCTTCATGGTAAAGCAAGTTAACACTTTCTATGTGGGGAATCATTTTTTTAAAATAAGCTGTATCAGAACAATAAGCATAAGCTTTAGGAGGCTCAGGCTCTTCACTCAATAAATGGTTAGCTACTATCCGACCATCTTCTCCTCTAAAATCTTCTCCTTTGGTTAACTCATGGCGAGCGTAGTTTGGAATTTGGTGTTTCTCTAAGGCTTCCCCAATCAATTTGCGCGGCTTTTCCTTTTCTTCAAACTTATAGCCAAAACAAGGGATTCTATGATGCAAGGGCAAGCTACTAATCAGTACTTTTTGATCTTCGTATACCAATTGACCGCCTTTTTCAACCTTGTGAAAACTCATAGGATATGCCAAATGACTACCGGCATTTCGAAATTGAATTTCAATAATCTCTTGTAGCCCCTTTGGTCCATGAATGTGAAGCTCTTTCTTACGTCCCAAAAGGTGCATGGTAGAAAGCAAACCAACTAAACCAAAAAAGTGGTCGCCGTGTAAGTGGGAAATAAAAATGTGATCGATTTTTTGCACTTTCACCTTATTTCTTCGAAGCTCAACTTGAGTTCCCTCGCCACAATCCATGAGAAACAATTGGTTTCCCATTTCAATTACTTGTGAAGTTTGGTTAGAAGAAATCGTTGGCAAAGCGGAACCGCTGCCGAGAATAAGAACTGAAAAAGACATCAATTTAAGTTCTCATCCAAGTCTCCTAAGCCTTTTTCAAGCTCATCCATAAATAAGAAGTCTACCGCTTCATCTCTGGTAGGTGTTATGTTGAGTACGCTACCCAACTGCGAAATTTCAATCAGTTTCTCTACCGCAGGCTTTAAATTGCACACCACCATACAGCCATCAGCTTCTTTGCAAATACGGTTCGCCACTAAGATGGCGCTTAAACCAGATGAGTCACAATAAGCCGCTTGCTCCAAATCAAACAGAATGTTTTTAACACCCTTGCTTTTTAATAAAACCAGTTCTGCTTTCAAATCAGGTGAAACCTTGGCAGTAAACTTAGGGTCTAATACCTGAATTAAAGTGTACTTATCTTTATTTTCAATGCGAAAGGCGGAATGACTCATTTGCTTAAAATTTGGACAAAAGTAAAAAATTTAACTCTCAAAGCCTTCTGAAGAAGCCAAGAGATATAAAACGGCCATGCGGATTGCTACTCCATTTTCAACTTGGTTCAAAATGATGCTATCTGATGAGTCGGCTACCGCTGAAGAAATTTCCACACCGCGGTTAATAGGACCTGGGTGCATAATGGTTAAAGGCTTGTCTAATGCAACAAGACGCTCTAGGGTTAAACCATACAAATTATGGTACTCCCTTAAGGATGGAAAGTATTTTACATCAGATTTTCCGCCTTGCCGTTCCAATTGAATTCTTAGCATCATGGCAATGTCGGCCCAAGCCAAGGCTTTTTCTAGCTGAAATTCTACCTTCACACCAAGGCTCTGAATGTATTTAGGCAATAAGGTTGGTGGTCCACAGACCATAACTTCTGCCCCCAATTTTTTCAAACAGTAAATGTTTGACAATGCCACCCGAGAATGCAGTATATCGCCTACGATCACCACTTTGCTTCCCTTTACATCTCCTAGTTTTTCTCGAATGCTATAGGCATCAAGCAATGCTTGGGTAGGGTGCTCATGTGCTCCGTCACCGGCATTCACAATATTGGCATCAATGTGCTTCGACAAAAAGATGTGCGCCCCGGGGTTAGGATGACGCATAACAACCATGTCTACCTTCATGGCCAAAATATTGTTCACAGTGTCAATCAAAGTCTCCCCTTTGCTTACCGATGATGCTGCAGCCGAAAAGTTGATCACATCGGCAGAGAGTCTTTTCTCTGCAAGTTCAAAAGACAATTTAGTACGGGTAGAATTTTCGAAAAACAAGTTTGCAATAGTAATATCGCGCAGAGAAGGCACTTTTTTTATGGGTCGATTAATGACTTCTTTAAAGTTATCTGCAGTTGAGAAGATTAAAGCCAAGTCTTCAGGAGTTAATTGCTTAATGCCCAAAAGATGTCGACTACTCAAACTACCCATTCTCTTGTTGTTTTAAGATGACTTGATTTTTTCCTTCAGCTTCTTTCCAAATGGCTTCAACGCGCTCACTAGCTACCGAATCTACCGTAGTACCAGTATAATTGGGCTCAATAGGCAAATGCCGGCTATACCTACGATCAACCAAAACCAAGAGTTCCACTAAGTCAGGTCTACCATAAGCAAGCATGGCATCTAGTCCGGCTCGAATGGTTCTTCCCGTATATAAGACATCATCAATTAAAATGACATTCTTATTTTCTATGATAAAGTCAATTTGTGTTTTATTGGGAATAATCGGATTGTCTCTTCTTCTAAAGTCATCGCGAAAGAAGGTAGTGTCTAAACTACCAAGGTGAATCTTTTCTTTGTTTAAAATAGCTTGTAAGGCCTCCTGAATGCGTTTGGCCAAATAAATACCTCTCGGTTGTAGGCCAATTAAAACAGTGTTCGAAAAGTCGTTGTGGTTCTCAATTAATTGATAACAAAGCCGCTTGATGGTAAGCTCAACCTGGGTCTCGTTTAAAATTAAGCGTTTGCTATTCATGCTAGGGAGCAAATATACAGCATTCCTGCTGATTATTCAGCAGAAGAATGGTCAACAATGATCTTCCACTCTCCATTAATTTTTTGCCAAAGTAAACTAAAATAGCCCTTCAAGGTATCGGCCTTTCGATCCAACTGCCATCGACCTACTACGAACGCGTTTTTATCCGACAGCAGGTCTACCTTCACCAAATTAAACCTTAGTTTTCCCATGGCTTCTTGGTTTGGGTAGGCTTTTAAATAATTTTTAAATGTTTGCATCCAGCCGTAGGTTGGCCCTTTTGAGCCTACAAAAAGTAGGGAGTCAGATTTCCAATAACCTTCCATGTAAGCCGCAATATCACCTCTATTCCAGTTTTCTTCCTGAAACTTCATTACCAGTTTAATTTGTTCTTTGGCCAAAGTTTCAGATTGTGCCTTCCCTTCTGAAAGGAAAACGCTGAATATTAAAATTAACAGCAATGGCTTAAGGAGTGGGAAAGTAAATGGGGTGTAATTCATTATAGGCTTTTAAGGCAAGAATTAATTCACGGTCTTTCTTTTTTAAACGGTGAAATCGTTTATCCAACAAAGGATCTCGTTCAATGTAAGGTTTTAAGTATTGATACTTCAGGGCTTTTACTTTACCGGTTTCAAAATCTAAAAACAATTGCTGCAGGCTTTTTGATTGCTGTGTCATGGGAAAGCCAAAATTGTCAACCGTTTGAATGGTGGTTATGGCAATGGCAGTGAAATGGGAAAGTGCTCCAATATTGATCAAACGCCAATAGGTCTCCTCTTGTGATATATAAACATTTCCAGCCTGAGAATAACCCCACACTCGGTTTGGATTCACTCGGATAAAGCGCTCGGAAGAGTCTTCGTATACAAAAAGTTGATCCCCTCTACGCTCAAAATTAGATTGAATTTTAGGCTTGTTCTCAATAAATTCTTGGAAGCTGGTATAAATGCCTTCCTGAAATGGAAATCCACGGTAATACTGAACTACGCTTTCTTCTTCAATTACTTGTGCTGACAAAGGTTGAAGATTACAAATGAAAGTCAAGGAAATTAAAGTACTAAATAAGAAAGGTATTATAGCCTGTTTCATTAGAGAAGTAAAGGTAGTGAAGAACAGTAAACTTTAGACCATTTTAGCAGCTAATGCTTAGCAAGAATTAACAATTAAAAGTAAACTAGACCAGACGATTGGCGTTAACTTTAGGAAAATTTTAATCCATGAAGTTTAGTTTATTAAGTGTTTTGTTCAGCCTTCTATTTTCTGCTTGTGGGCAAAGTACCATAGAAAAAAGTGAAAGCTATTCATATGAAATTTCCAAAAGTGAAAAAGAGTGGAAAGCTCAACTAACTGATCTTGAGTATGAAGTTTTAAGAGAAGAAGGAACCGAAAGAGCTTTTAGTGGGAAATACGTAGACTGGAAAAAGGACGGAACTTTTACTTGCAAGGCCTGTGGCAACCCTTTGTTTAAATCCGAAACAAAATTTAAATCAGGTACCGGATGGCCAAGCTTCTACGATCGTGTGGGAGACAATGTATTAGAAAGAGAAGATAAGAAGTACGGCTGGAATAGAACCGAAGTAGAGTGTGCACGCTGCGGCAGTCATCTAGGCCATGTTTTTGAAGATGGCCCTGCTCCTACTGGTTTGAGGTATTGTATAAATTCAGTAGCTTTAGAATTCGAATCCAAAGAATAACAACATGGTTACGCTACAATACATTGGTGATCCAAAATATTTTCGCCATCAAAAAATTGTCGCTTTATTAAACATTCCAGCTTTTTTAGGTCTTGCCCTTTTAAACTTTTTCGAACTGCCTATCTGGCTTGAGTTAGGCTTTCTGCTGATTTTAGTAGTCTATATGATTTACGCTTCAATCAATTTCTATAAGTTTTACAAATTAAACAAGCGCTACAAGCTTCAGATTCAAAATAAAAATGTAACCGTTTTGGACCCAAAAGGCAAAATAATTGAGGAAGGTGAGTTAGTAGAGTTTGAAAACATGCAAATGGAATTTGAACTTGACACTTTGGAAAACTACAAACGAATGTGGCAGGTCATTAAAGGAAATCAGTCTTGTTCTCGCTTGAAAATTAAAACCCTCAAGGGTTTTAAAAGTATCAATTTCTGGATCGACTCCTATTATCAAATGAATCAGTTGAAGAAAATTCAGTCGCAAGAAAGCTAGCTTGATTTGAGTAATTTTGCTTTTTCATAAAATAGACCTCAACTATGCTTTCAAAAACGATAGAAGAAAAATTACAAAGTCAGATTCACAAAGAAGCTTCCTCTTCTCAACTCTATTTAGCCATGGCTTGCTGGGCCGACGTTAAAGGCTTTCCGGGAGTTGCCCAGTTTTTATATGATCATTCTGACGAAGAGCGCATGCACATGCTAAAACTGGTCAAGTTTGTAAATGACAGAGGCGGACATGCTACAGTACCTGCACTTCAGTCGCCCGGTAAAGAATATAACTCTCTATCAGCAGTTTTTAAAAGCATACTAGATCACGAGATTAAAGTAACAGAAAGCATCAACGACATTATAACGGCTTGCCTGAAAGAAAACGACCACACCACCAACAACTTTATGCAGTGGTACATTTCAGAACAATTGGAAGAGGAGTCTATGGCCCGTTCTATTATTGATCGTTTAGAAATGATCGGTTCAGATACTTCAAGTCTCTTCTTATTTGACAAAGAGCTCAGCACTTATCAGCCGGAACATTAGAGCATGAAAAACTCAGAGCGCCTCTTGGGTTTTTTATCTGCCATGCTAATTACCTTTGGCCTTACCGACCTTAACTTTGAGCAGCCTGCTTTTGATGACAACCAAAAGGCATACGCCACGCTTGGCTTGGGACTTTTTATGTTTTTGATATTTGTGGTTCGAATTAGAAAGTCAAAGCTTTAATTTGGAAAAAAAAGCGTTTACCTATGCAATTGTCGGTGGAGGCATGGCTGGTTTACAGCTTGCGCAGGCACTGCTAGACCATAAACTTCTAGACAGCCATAAAAGGTTAGCCATTATTGAACCACTTCCAAAAGATAAGAACGACAAAACATGGTGTTTTTGGGAAAAAGGAGATGGGAATTGGGATAAGTTGGTTAGCAATCGGTGGGAATTAACCCACTTTGTTAGTTCCCAAAAAAGTCAACAATTTAAGCTTCAACCTTATTCCTACAAAAAAATTGACTCTCTTGACTTTTATCAAGCTCTCATTCCTAAGCTCAAGGCCTCAGAGCAGATAGAGTGGATTACAGCAAAAGTTGAACAAATAAAAATGGCTGCCCCCCATGTCATTGAGTTATCTCAAGGTGAAAATATTACAGCCAAAACTGTCTTTGATAGCCGATTAACTGCTGATTTTCAAAATAGCAATCATCCTTGGGTTTTACAACACTTTAAAGGTTGGGTAATTAACTGCCAGCAAGATCAATTTAATCCTTCCTGCTTTAGTATGATGGACTTTAGTCTTCCTTATCAAGACCAATGTTGCTTTACCTATGTGCTTCCGTTTTCAGCTACAAAAGCCTTGGTAGAGTTTACTTTTTTTAGTCCTGAGCTAGTGGAAGAGAATGTCTACGACCAATTGATAAAAGCCTATCTAGAGAAAGAAGGCATTAAGAACTACCGAATTGAAGAAACGGAAAAAGGAGTAATTCCGATGAGCTCCTACCCTTTTCACAAGGCCAATAAAAAGAACTACCTTAAAATTGGAACTGCCGGCGGTTGGGTAAAAGCCTCTTCAGGCTACTCTTTTAAAAATACAGAGAAAAAAGTAGCGCAACTTATTCAAAACATAAAGCACCAAAAACCTCTCGACTTTAAACTACACTCAAAAAGGCACCAGTGGTACGATGATGTTTTTCTTAACGTATTAGCCACTGAGAATCATTTGGGGAATCAACTATTTGTTGAAATGTTCGAGAAGAATTCAATCCAAAAGGTATTGCGATTTCTCGATGAAGAAAGCAGTTTTAGTGAAGAAATAAAATTGATCAACCGCTTTACAAAAGCACCTTTTTTGCGCGCTGTGGCTAGAAAAGTATTTCACTAAGTTTTTCTATTTCTTTTTCTCAAAGTTTAAGTTATAGAAATGAAAATCTGGGTTCGGCAAATCGATGGTAAAGTGCGTTACTTCGCCATCAGCGTTCGCTTGAAAAGTAACAAATCCTTCCGGTAAAAAGCCATCTTTAAACTTTACTTTGTAAGTATTCTGTTGCCAATGTTCCATCGGAGAGCTGAAATATTTTTTGGCCGGTAATAACTTTAAATTCAGTTGCCCCTTTTCTTCACTAACAACAGCCTCACCGTAATAAGTATCTTCGTAGCTACCTTTTATTTTTTCCTCGCTTAAGTTAGGCTTTAGTTTTGCATTTCTTTTGCTATAGCGCTCTTCCTTCTTTGCCTCTTTTCTTTTTTCGTATGATTTAGAGAACTTTAAAATGGTTCCCGCCCAATCTGGTTTTTCTTTTTTGTCTTCAAATTCATCAATGCTGTTCAACATTAAAGCTGTTGGTAAGGAAGTCTCCCCATTGGTTAAGATTATTCCGCCTAAGTTTTCAGAGGGCACCAGAAAGATCTTGGAAATATAACCCGGCAAACCACCACCGTGATGCGCCACTTTGTGTCCTTGATAGTTGATTAAAAACCAACCTAAAGCATAGCCTTTAAATTCGACATTGGCCATAGCATCAAAACCACTAGTAGGAATTGGAGTGTGCATTTCCAATAATTTCTTATAGGTGGATGCGCTTAACAAAGTGTCATTATCTACAATTCCATCATTCAACCAAAACTGAATCCACTTGCTCATGTCTATTACATTCGAGCTAATTAAGGCTGCTCCGGCAGAGTTATCGTAATTCCGTAACTCATCTAATTCTCCTTTTACGTGAGGCATAGCTACTTTAGTATCCGCCGTATATTGCTCAATGGAGGTATAAGTGGAACTCATCTGTAAAGGCTCAAAAATGCGTTGCTTCATAAAGTCTTCGAGCTTCATGCCACTTGCTGCTTCAACCACTAAACCTGCTGTAATGAACATGATATTTTGGTAACCGTATTGAGTTCGATGGTCGTAATTCAATTGGTAATGTTGAAAGCGTTCTACAATTTCTTTTGGCTCATAGTCTGTCATGTACCACAATAAGTCTCCGTCAAAGGTTTTGAAACCACTGCGGTGGCAAAGCAAATCTTCAATGGTCATTTGAGAGGCCACATACTCATCGCTCAAGCGAAAGTAAGGCAGGTATTCTTGCACGCGGTCGTTCCAATTTAGTTTACCATCATCTACTAGCATGCCTATGCAAGTTGCTGTAAAAGCTTTACTAATGGAAGCAATGGCAAAAACAGATTCTAATTCAGCTTTCTGCTTCTCAGGAAGGTTAGCATATCCATAAGCTTTTTGGAACAATACTGAATCATCGCTAACCACTGAAATGGCTAAAGCAGGCAATTCAAAGTCTTCAACAGCAGAGGCTACATAATTATCAAACTTTGTGTGCTGCGCTTTTAAAGCGGCAAAGGGCAATACTAGCAAAGCTAGAATCAGGCTTGGTTTCTTAATCTTCATATTAGTTATTATTAATTGCTACTCTATACTCACTATTCCCTTCTCTCTGTTCTAATACGCTCCATTTCGTTTTCGCAAAAACCACTCTAAACTTAATAGCGCCAGCAAGATAAAAAAGATCCATTTTAATTTTATCACTTCTTCGATCTTGTCTTCTGCATAACTTATAGACACGATGTCTGATCGTTGATTTAGCTTTTCAACCAAAGTGCTAAGCTGCTTAGGATAAACCAATTCTCCACCGCTTTCTTTAGCCAAGCGATATAAGAGATTATGGTCAGCGACCGTTTGGGCTGCTTCTAACTGAATCTTTTCAACTGAAAATTCACCCACTTCTTGATACTCCTTTCCTCCTAAGACCGTTGAAGCGGTGTATCTATAATTTCCAACCGGCAAGGAAGCTAAGTTTAAGAAGTAAGCATTTTGTGATCGTGAGAAAAGATAAGGGTATTCTTTTCCATTTTGATCTGTTAAAAGAATGTTCACCTCCGGGTCGTTTACTAGTTCATAGCTCTTGTTATATAACTGTGCTTCAAACTCTACTTTCTCATTTTCTAAAAAGCGCTTCTTATGACTTAATCTAAAGTAACTCTTATCTGCTTTTAAAGCTAAATACTGCACCGTTTTAGAGATGAGTTCATCAAAGCTATTATGACTTTGAAAAGCCGCATAATTGGCAATTCTCCAACGCCACAACCCTTCCCCCACTAAGGTGGCGGTTTTCCTACCTTCTAACTCCCGAAAGGCCAATAAGGGTGCCTCTGTATTCACACTGCCTATTTTTTGCTTGAGCAAAGGGTAAGCCTGAGAAGCCAATTTATACTCTCCAAATGGTAAGCGTAAAGGAGGATATGCCTTGAACTCCTTTTGTTGTTTTTCTGTTAAATTAAACAAGGGAAAGGCCGTATGATACAAGGGTAAAACTTCATTAAACTCTCGCATCTGGGTCTTCAAATTTAAAGCCGTTTCCTGCTTACTGTATAGTGCCACCTTACTCTTTTGCCCCACAATATACCAAGTAGAAATGCGATTGTCTTTCGCAGCAGCCAGAAGCGATTCTACCTTATGCCGATTCGAAGGCAATTGGTGCAGTATTAGAAGGTTATAATTCTTTACATCGCCTTTAAAATCTGAGGCTAGCGTACTTTCTACTTCGTAGTTTTTATTCTTTGACAAGGAAGTTTTGAGGGCTGCAATGTCAGGATGCGGAGCGTCTGCTATAATGAGAATCTTTTGCCTGCCGTCTAAAACATCTAGGTAAAAGCTTTTGCGGTTGTTTTTTTGATTCAACTCCTTGTTCAAAGGCTCAACAATAAGCTCATAGCGCTGCACCCCAACTTGTTTTGCCTCTACTTCTGTCCGCAGTTTTACTACTTCTTGTTCTTTCTTCAGTTTGATGTTCTCTGACCAAAGGGTTTTCCCATTTCGCAAGAGTTTAACTACACTATTCTGCCCCTTGGCTTTGTTGGCTAATATTTCAATTTCTACCGGAAAATCATTCCCGAGATAAGCGACCTCATTGTGTAAAACTGTTTCTACTTTGAGGTCACGACGAATGGCCGTATCTCCCAAAGCCACCGTATAAATGGGAAATCGCTCGCTCGACTTTTGGTAAAGTGGATTACTGCCTTGATTGTAAATTCCATCGGACAAAAGTATCAAGGCACCGAAATTCCGGTTGGCATAACGCTCCTCTACTCCTTCAAACAACTCATCAAAAGCCGTCAATTGTCCTTGGTAAGTAGGAAGCGTATCCGCTTTGCTTAGCTTTTCATCAAAGTGATAATGATAAACCTCATGGTCTTTACTTAATTTACTTTTTAATGCATCTATTTCCTGTGGAAGGGTATCTCGGTAATAGCTGCTGTCTTTATTCAAAACAATAGACTCTGAGACATCTTGCGCAATTACGATCTTTGGTTTTTCTACCTTTTTACTTTGATACTTAATTAATGGCGCAAGTAGCAGAGCCGCTAAAAAAGTGACCAGAGCTCCTCTTAGAAAAGCCAGTAAAAAAATTAAGGGCTTAGAAAACTCATTTAATTTTCTGTCTTTACGATAGAGCACAACCGCATAAAGTGCGCCCAATAGCGCACAAAACACAAACATCCACCAAGGATACTGACTAAGCAGGTTTAACTTCAAGAAAGTGGGGCTTTTCTAAATTAGGTTAACATGGCTCCGCAAACACTTAAGGTTTGACCGGAAACGTAAGTTGAAAGATCAGAAGCAAGATACAAAACGGCATTAGCCACATCATCAGTAGTGCCTGGTCTATTTAAAGGAATAGTTTTTAACCAAGCTTCCATGGCTTCTTCGCCAAGTTCACCGGTCATTTCTGTTTCAATAAATCCGGGTGCAATGGCATTACAGCGAATATTCCGACTCCCTAACTCTTGTGCAATTGATTTGGTGAAGCCAATAATACCCGCTTTGGAAGCCGCGTAATTCGATTGTCCGGCATTTCCTTTCACTCCTACAATAGAACTCATGTTGATAATGCTACCTGAGCGTTGTTTTAACAAAGTGCGTTGTACGGCTTTGGTTACGTTAAATACAGACTTTAAATTGGTATCGATCACATCGTCCCAATTTTCTTCGCTCATGCGCATGAGCAAACCATCACGAGTAATTCCGGCATTGTTTACCACTGCATCAATGCGCTCAAATTCTTCTACTACCGTTTTAATCATCTCTTCAGTTTGAGCAAAATCAGCAGCATTTGATTGATATCCTTTTGCTTTCACTCCAAAAGCTTTCAACTCATCCTCTACTGCCTTGGCTTTTTCAGCCGACGAACGGTAGGTAAAAGCAACATCTGCGCCCTGCTCGGCCAACTTCAAGGCTACTCCTTTTCCAATTCCACGAGTAGCTCCGGTAACTAAGGCAACTTTGCCTTCCATTAATTTCATAGTGTCAATTTTAGTGGTTGCCCAAAGGTAATTTATCTAAGCCAAATAGGCTACATCTGCTAAGGTCTTATTCAGGGTTGAGAAAAAGAAATAATGTCTTGCGGTTTCCTACTTTTGTAAAAAAGCAAAAAACTATGTTTGGAGATATGATGGGTAAGCTGCAAGAAATGCAGCAACAATCGGAAAAAGTTAAATCAAGATTAGAAACCATTTCAGTTAGCGGTGAAGCGGAAGGCGGAAAAGTGAAAGTGGTTTGCAATGGCAACCGAAAAGTGACGTCAGTAGAACTAAGTGAAGAACTAATGCAAGAAAACGACAAAGAACAAATAGAAGAACTTACCCTACTTGCAACTAATCGAGCTTTAGAAAGTGCTGAGAAAGTTTATGAAGCAGAAATGAAGGATGTAGCAAAAGGCATGTTGCCGGGCATGTAAAGCAGCGTATAAATTCCTTATTGATGAATACCGATCTTTAAACCAAACTCGAAACGTGGTAGTTCAGGCAATCCGCTCTCATCAGTAAACAAATCTGAAAAACGATATCGGCCATAAAGCATCAAGCGGTTAAAACCCACTCTGGCTAGAACACCGTAAGATAGGTTCTCGGTATATTTTAATCCAAGATTAACCGTTCTTGTTCTTCTGGTTCCAGGGTTGCGGTTATTTTCTCTGGTTTGGTGTTTGGTACGATAATGATAGCCAAAATACCCTCCAAGGTCAATAAAGGTACCAGTAGAATGATAGCGATTGCGAATTTTAAATCGCTGGAAAGGAGCGACTTGAATGTTGTTAAAAACGATTTTTTCTTGTCGGTGTAATTCTCGATTGGGAACGACCTTACTGCTATCTTGCTTCAAATGAAATGAAGAGTAATGATAAGTGGCAGAGAAACCCAATTCATACCAAGAAGTCATGCGCCATTTAAAAAGGTACCCTAACATAAAGCTAGAAGAGCTTCCCCCAACAATTTCCGCACTATCATTTTCCGATGGGCCAACCAAAAAGCCATAGGCTAAAAAAATGTGGCTATACTGATCTAAATTAGGCCCTCTTTTCTTTAAGGTGAGCTCTTCAATATCACGTCCGTACTTATCCACCTCTTCTTCTTGAGACAATAGTAGATGCGGCATTAAAAACAGCATTATTGTGCTAAAAAGTAAGCCAACTAAGTGTGGAATCTTAAATTTACCCATGGCGGTTATTCAACTTAGCGGCTAAAGTACAAAAACACCTAAAAACCATGATAGATTTACGCAGCGATACTGTAACCCAACCCACCGAAGCAATGAAACAGGCTATGATTAAAGCCTCAGTGGGTGATGATGTATTCGGCGATGACCCAAGTATTAATTCTTTAGAAGAAAAGGCAGCAAATATGTTTGGGCACGAAGGGGCTCTGTTTTGCCCTTCCGGCACTATGACCAACCAAATTGCAATAAAGGTTCACAGCAATGCTCCCGGAGAAGTGATATGTGACAATTTAGCTCACATTTATCGTTACGAAGGAGGAGGAATTGGCTTCAACTCCGGTTTATCGGTTAGTTTATTGCACGGTGACCGTGGCCGTTTTACATTAGAACAAGTTGAAGCTGCCATCAAAGCCGACGACATACACTTTCCGCCCACCCAATTAGTTTCGATAGAAAACACATGCAACAAAGGAGGTGGGAGTATTTGGGATGAAGACGAGATAAAACGTATTGCTACTTTTTGTCGCATCAAGAAACTACCCTTGCATTTAGATGGCGCTCGACTTTTTAATGCCTTAGTAGCAACGGATACCACACCGGATAAAATGGGGCAGCATTTCGATAGCATTTCCATTTGTCTTTCGAAGGGCTTGGGCGCACCGGTTGGTTCCCTCCTCATTGGAAATAAAACGTTTATTAAGAAGGCTCGGAGAATACGTAAAGTGTTGGGTGGAGGAATGCGACAAGCTGGTTACCTAGCCGCTGCAGGAAGTTATGCCTTGGACCATCATGTAGAAAGATTAAGCGAGGATCATCAAAATGCGAAGTTAATTGCAGACCTTCTAGTAAAGAAAAGCTTTGTAAAAAGCATTGAGCCTATTGAAACGAACATTGTCATTTTTACACTAGATGATAATTATGTCTCGAGCAAGTTTATTAACGACTTAGATCAAAAAGGGATAAAAGTAGTGGAAATGGGACCACAAACCATAAGAATAGTGACGCACCTAGGGATAACCAAAGAAAAAATGGAACTACTCTTAAGTGGGCTAAAGCAACTTAATTAGCTCTCCATAGTTTATGCACCGGCACTGCTACGCCTATGAAGAGGTTATACCGACGTGCACGAAAAAAATCTTCCGCATAGGTGTCTTGTAAGGACAGTTGAAATTGACCGTAAAATTTGACAAAGTCCAATTCGTAGTGAGCCGTGACTCCCAATTGAAAAACCACCCTTTCTTTATACCTCAACAGACTGTTAATTTCCGAAGCTGGAGGCAAGAACAATGTATTGGGATTAAAACCACTAAAGGGTCCTCCATAAATGTATCGGAAGTCATAGTAATTCAAATAATTTATTCTTCCATTAAATGATATCGACTGATTTTCGGTAAAGTAATACTGTAGGCTACTTTGCAAATAATACACATTATAGGAGCCCTCTATAGCCTGAAGGTCAGGATCATCGAGAAAGATATCAAACTCTACATTAAACGGTCTACCAGAGCCAACTCCATTGCCAATTCCTACTGAGATACTTTGATAAAGTTCATCATTGTACTGCCAATAAGCGCCTAAAGCTGCGGAGGCTTGCCAATTTTCATAAACTACCTCGCTGACCAACTGATCATTCTGGTTAACAAAACTAGCGGAGTCACTGCTTTCTTCCAGTGGTAATGTGCCACTTACTTCTGCCAAGGCAAAAAAATGATTGAGCGGACTGTAAGCTATATTGGCGCCAAAAAGGCTTCCGGTATTTGCCTCAAAATAAAGTTCTCCTTTTTCTTTAAAAGTGGGGCTGTGAATGTAAGAGGGTTTGTAGGTAGAACAAGCGCTTAATAAAATAGCAACCACTAAGATAGTCAATGCATTTAGGCTATGCCTCCACTTCCAGCTCCACATAGTAGCCTCCGTATTTTCGAATATTAATCACCTTCCCCCCTTCAAAGAGCCAATACTGTCCTTTAATGCCCATTAATTTCCCTTCTAAGGTGGGTTCTTTATCTAAATTGTGGCTCTTCACTTTTGTGGGATATTCAATCACTGGATACTCAATCTCATATATTTTGTCGTCTTTGCTATCAAACTGATTGTGCTCATCATCCATCAGCTTTTGCATTTTTTCTTTCGCCGCTAGCACTTCAAGTTCATCGGCCAATTCATTCTTTAGCATGCGTTGCCAAGCCGTTTTATCGGAAACGTATTGTTTCAAGTCAATCTCAATCATACCGGCTTGATAACGATTTTCAGTTTCTGCTAATTTTATGGCCTTCCATGCACCTTGATCAATCCAACGATATGGAACTTGTGTAGAACGAGTAACCCCAACTTTTAAACCGGAAGAAACCGCCAAATAAACCACATGCGGCTGATTGTGATTGCGTTCTTCCCATTCCGGATCTCGTCCTTCACCTAAGTGAGCCCGGCACAATTCCGGTCGAATAATACATTCTGCATTTTGTGGTGCATCGCGAAAACAAGGATAACAAAAGCCTTGTGCAAAGGATTTATTGGTTTTTCTGCCGCAATTAATACAATTGATCAAACCAGTAAAATGCATTTTAATCTGCGTTCCAATCAATGGGTTAAGTTGAATAGTTTCCTCTCCTAAAGGTAGCTTGTACTTGATCGGAGCTTCATACACAGTGGGCATTTTCCGCAAATTGCCTTCGTAGGTTCTTGTTTCCATGCTGACGAAATTAAGGCTTAATCTATTCTCTAAGTTAAGTTATCAGTCAATAAAGTAATATAAAATGTCTACATTGGTAAGTAATTTGCTGCGCCAGCCTCGCTTTAGATGAAAAACAATTGAATTCGAATAAAAGCGCATCTTTATGATTGACCGCAAAGTATTTTTAGCCACCGTTACCTACACTCTCTTATGGATTATTGTGACCGATTTTATCGTTTACGGCCTCTTTCATAATGAGGTGGCCAATATAGTAGAAACCATAAAAGGACTTTTGTTTGCCATAAGTTGTAGCCTTTATCTTTCTTGGTATGCTCAAAAAGAGTTAAATCATCTGCAATCATACAAAGGGCCAGTTTTCAATCGAACCATTCTACTGGTTGCTAGCCTATATTCAGTAAGTTGGATATTAACTAGCGATTACATTGTTTTTCATTTTTTTGGATCAGAAAAACAACATTTATTACAGACTTTAAAAGGGGCTTTCTTTATCCTAAGCTATAGCCTTCTTGTATCGTGGTTTTCCAAGCGTGAACAGCGCTTAAGCCATCATTTAATTTCTTTATTAAAAAGCAGTCAGTTGGGTGACTACACGGCCATGATTATTCATGAAATCAGCACACCAATTACGGTACTCAAAACCTACCTAAGTAAAACAAAACAAGATCCCTCTGAAGATAATGTGAAGAAGTTAATTCAATACGGAAACCAATCCATTGACTCAATTACTCAAATGACTAGCTTTTTCAGGGCCTTGGCTCAGCAAAAACCAATGGCAGAAATCCCAAGAGAAAACGTCAACCTTGCAGATTTGATTAATGATGTAAATTCTTTTTTAAAGGTTGGAAAAAACCGCGAAGTAAAAATTGAAAATGAGATCGACTCTAGTTTAAAGTTTAATGGTGCTAGAACTTTATTAATTCACGTTTTTATGAACTTGACTAAGAATGCTCTCGACTATATAGCAGAAAAGAGTATTGGTAATCCATTTATTAAATATGAGAGTAGACAAAATGAAAAGCAAATAGAAATTCTAATATCTAATGCAGGTGAACCACTTGAAAAAAAGAAGCAGATGAAAATTTTCACCCCTTTTACCTCAAAAAAGCCTGAGGTAGGAAGTGGGTATGGATTGCTAGTTTGTCGGGAGATTATGCGTTTTCACGGAGGTGAAATTTTTTATGATGATAGCTTTAGTCATCCGGCATTTAAGCTGGTTTTTAAATCTCAATAGCTCCCTATCCGGTAATCAAAAGGTTAAGCAATTTTACTGCTAACAAAACAATCACTTACCGCTGAATCATTAACTTTTGATTGGAAAACTGCTCCCCATCCTGAATTTGCAAAATGTAAAGTCCATTGCTCAACTGATCCAGCTGCAGGGTAACTTCTTCTATGCCCTCTCTATTTATGGCCGTCTGATAAAGCAGTTTCCCTTTCAAATCATAAACCTGAACTTGAGCTTGCTTGGAAAACCCTTGGGTGTTTTTAAGTGTAATTATTCCAGTTGTTGGGTTAGGAAAAACTGAAACATTATCTTCTATATTACTGAATTCTTCATTCGGCTGACCTACTAAAGTTGGGCAGGGATATGTCCCCGGTCCATACATTGGAGGAAAAAATCTAACTTCAATAGCAGGCGCTTGACTTATCCATTTCCATTCAGGAGTTGAATCATTAATCAAAACCAATGATTGAGGCACAACCTGCTGACTTTCTGCTTCTCTATCTCTGCCTAAAAGCAAAGAAGAATTAGAAATTATTCCACCACTAAAGCTATAACCGGCCACATACTGACCCTGTTGTAAAGTAACAGGTCCTGTTCCAAATGAAAAATCAAGGGTCAACCATTCTCCAAGCATTGAAGTATCAATAGTAGTTGGAACTAGATTTTCGGCTACCACCTGCGTTAAGGCAGCGTTTAAGGTTAGACTATCCTTTTCATAATTGTATATTTTAGGGACTATTTGCACTCCTATATTGGGCAATGTATCACTGATAAAAAATGATACTGATTGCACAGTTCGATATCTGTTAAGGTTAAAAAGTATTCCAATAAAATCACCGCTATTCCCTCCACCAAGAAATTGACTTACACCAACAGACTCAGAAAAGTTTGAGGTTACATGCCTTGAAAGGGTAGTGTCTGTGATATTGTATTTTAAAGAGTCGGAAACTATGCTATCGAAAGTACTATCTGCAGTGCAGCTTAGCGTTGTGGTATAATATCCGGTTAAAATAGGATGGGTAATTGTAGTTGTGCTAGCAAAGACTCTACTTCCTGGAGAAATGGATGCAGTAAGGTATATAGTATCAGATGTAAGTATGTTAAATGTACTGCTACTTAAAGAATCTGATCGAATCTCTACAACACATTGTGAATTTGTAACGGTATGTTCGCCTATATTCTCTATATCAAAATTGACCGTGGTTGGACAGAATGAATTCTCATCAATCCTGGTAAAGTTGTTTTGTCTATCAAAAGTGTCCAATTGAGTTAATCGTAAGTTTTTAATCTCCAACTGATTTCTAGGTCCTTCCAAAAGGGCTACATCATCAATCATCCAATAGTAGTGACTTGACCCACTTTGCACAAAGCGCAGATAGGCTGTATTTTGGTTTCCCAAAACAGCACTTACATTAAGTTTTACAAACTCTCCGTTTTCTGAAGAGGCTTCGGAAAGGCGATGATTGGTCAATGGAAAAACCGTCCAATTCACACTATCTGCGCTTACCTCAACATACATGGTATTGGCTTGGGTACAACAAAAACGTTGAGATTGATATAAAGTTAAATGCACAGAAGGAGTTGCCCTAATGGGAATAGGCGCCGAGGTTATACTTGAGTTCACACTCACAAAACCATTGGTTGGGGTTGGAGTATTATATTGATCAGAAGGTAGCACTAAAAACCCATTGGATGCAGTTGGTGATTGCAAAGAAGCTAGGTTGGTGGAATACTGTCCGCCCGGGGCGCTGTTTGACCATTGCCAAAGGTGGGTTGGGTCACTTACCCCTTGAGTTGACCATCCGCTCGGTAACTGCCCTGAAAAGTCTTGGTAATAAAGGGTATCTCCGAAAGATTTGTTTTGTTTTGGCTTAATCTTTTTCTTGGCTTGCTTGTTTTGCGGCAGCAAGGGAAAGGCGTTAGATTGCGTTTGAGCCATTGAAAAATAAGCACAAAAAAAGGGCAGCAAGAGTAAGGTGTAGTTTTTTCTCATCGGTTTTTGTTTGAAATAAAGATAAGAAAATCTAAAAAACCGAGCAGAAGAAGGAGTTTATTTTCTGTTGCTACCGACTAATTAGAATCAGCAAAAAAACAGAAACGCCTATCAAAAGGGTATAGAAGAAACCCAACAAAGGTAACTTCCAAATGAGTTGCTTTACCTTTTGCCGGTAAACCCGCTTTAAAGCGATAAAGAGATAGCTTAACAAGTAAATGACAATTAGGCCAACAATCACAAAATTGACAAGCTGCAGGCTAAACAAGGCCATAAACCAGCTTATCAGCAAGTAAACGCTACCGATGCAAAAAATTGTAGCATGGTAATGAATGGAAAAAACAAAGTGTTTCAAGGCCCATCTGTCTTTCCGAAAAAACAGCGCCAACAATAACGAAAACAAAGGCGATAAAATAAAAAACAATTTCGGCAACCAAGACTCAAAAAAACGATCCCAATAATAGTCCTCACTGCCGGCTTTAAAGCTTTCTGATTCACTTCCCCCATCTAACAAACTAAGCAATAAGAAGAAAACGATACTACTGAATATAAACAAACGCAAAGGTGGGATGTAGCTCACCCTCTTTCCTTTTAAATATTCTAAAGTTAAAAAGCCCGGCTTTACAAAAAGTGGTCGTACACTTTTGAAGATCATGGAATCAAATGTGAAGTAATCGCTTAAAAAGTGCGATACAAAAGAGCGTAAGTTACTTTCCCGTTCAGTTGATTGACCACATTGGGAGCAAAATTGATCGTCTTTTGACAATTCATTTCCGCAGTTCAAACAATTTTCCACTTTTATTGCATTCATTTTATTTATTTTGGTCTACCATGAAAGAAGTCTTCAATTTCTTTACTACCAAGTTTCGATTTTTACTTCTACTGATGCTCTTAGGTTTCGGTCAATCGCTGTATTCCCAAAGCAAAGAAAAGCCTGTTACTTCCAAACCATTGGCTAAAAATAGAGATATTTCAACGGAAGAAGCCGAAAAAAAAGTACTAGATACCGACGAATCGATCAAGTACATGAGCAACCGTTTAATGTTTCAGGTAAAAAAGCGCTTGCACCTGCTTGATGAAGGAGAGGACGCCGAGGAGAAAAAAGAAAGGGAAAAAGCAAAAGATGTGAAGTTTTCCATCTTTGGTATAACCATCGAAAAGGACTAAAATGAGCTGGGCGCTTCGAAATATCAGTCAAAAAAAAGCAATTGGCCTGATCGTAATTTGTGGTTTTTTGCTTTATGCCAATACATTAGGCCATGATTACACTTTGGATGATGCCATTGTGATCACGGAAAATGACTTTACCAAAAAAGGCTTTTCCGGCATTTGGGAGCAGCTTTCAAACGATCAATTTGTGGGCTTTTATGGTCAAAAAAAGGAATTAGTATCGGGCGGAAGATACCGACCACTTTCCATGGTGATGTTCAACTTGGAGTATGCTTTTTTTGGCAACTCCCCTTTTATAGGCCACCTTATGAATGTGTTGTGGTACTTACTAAATGGGGTATTACTTTTTCTTGTCTTGCAAAAGTTGTTTCCTGAAAAGTGGGAAAATAATCCTTGGCTTCCCCTATCTCTTTTAGCAACCTTACTTTGGGTTTTTCACCCCATTCACAGTGAAGTAGTGGCCAACATTAAAGGACGCGATGAAATTATGGCTTTCTGTGGAGAGCTCTTTACTCTTTGGCTACTGCTGAAGTGGCTTGATAGCAAGAAGATAAGCCTGCTGATTACGATGGCAGGAGTTTATTTTTTGGCATTACTTTCAAAAGAGAATGCCATCACTTGGTTAGCCATCTTTCCCTTGGCCATTTACTTTTTTAAAAAAGAGAAAATTCAACAAGCCATTCCGGCTTTTGCGGTTTTATTGGCAGTAGCTGGTGGCTGGTTTGCCATTCGTTACCAAGTAGTAGGTGGAGGTATAAAAGACGTGGCCGATAACTTGATGAACGACCCTTTCTTGGAATCGACGGTTTCAGAAAAGTACGCCACCATCATGCTTACGCTTGGTAAATATGTCCAACTGCTTTTCTTTCCCCATCCTCTTACTTACGATTATTACCCCAAGCATATTCCCATTGTATCTTGGAATAACCCCATGGTGATTCTTTCTGCCTTTCTTTATCTTGGTTTAATCATTCTATCCATGGTTGGCTTCCTAAAAAGGAAATTATATGGATTTGGCATCTTGATTTTCTTTATCACCTTAAGTATTGCCTCCAACTTGATCTTCCCCATTGGGGCCTTTATGAATGAGCGCTTTGTCTATGTTTCTTCGCTTGGTTTTTGTCTTGTTTTAGGTCAATTTCTATTATTCGGACTTTCTAATTTTATCAAAAAAATAAAGCAAAAACAGCAAGCCTTAACCTTTCTATGTCTACTTATCTTCTCTTTGTATTCGGTAAAAACCATCAGTCGAAATTTAGTTTGGAAAAACAATTTAACTCTTGCTACCCATGATGCTGAAATCTCAGTAAATGGTGCAAAAAGCAATGTAATGGCAGGCGGCTTATTAACCGAAGAAGCAGCAAAAAGCAACAATCCAGCAGAGAAAAGAAAATTATTGATAAGAGGAATTAAGTACCTTGAAAGGGCGATAAAGGTTTATCCGGAATACATCGACGCTTTGCTTTTAATGGGTAATGCTCAGTGGGAGCTTACCAAAGAAGCTAAAAATGCCATGCCTTACTACAAAAAGATCTTATCGATAAATCCTAACAATCAAAATGCTTGGAGTAACATATTAATTGTTTTAGAACAAGAAAAAAACACCAACTTCAAGCTTAAAGCCTACGAAGAGCTACAACGCATTAATCCACAGGTAGAAACGGTTTATGTGAACATGGGCCGCGCTTACGGCAAAGAAAAAAACGATTTGAACAAAGCTTTAGATGTATTTCAAAGCGGCTTGCAGCGTTTTCCTAACTCTTACCAATTGTTAAGCAATATGGGAACAGTTTACGGTTTACAAGGCAATTATGCTGCAGCTATTCAAGTGCTTGAAAAAGCCACTCAAATTCAACCCAACAATTCAAAAGCTTTTGTAGATTTAGGCTTGAGTTATTATTACAACCAACAACTGCAACAAGCCAAAGCTGCCTTTGATAAAGCCAAACAAATTGACCCTAACTTAGACCGAACAAAATTCCCTGTTTAATGAAGCCAGAAATAAATTTCCCGGATGAATTCCCTGTATTAGAGACAGAACGTTTGAGTTTGACTGCTTTTACACCAAATGATGTAGAGAACTTCTTTAATCTTCGATCCGATGAAGATTTCATGATGTACTTAGGCTTACATCCTTTGAAGAAAAAATCAGAGGCTCGTTCTCGAGTACATGACATCATCCATGACTTTGACACTGAAAAAGGCTTGAATTGGAAAATAGCGATGAAAGGAAAAGAAGATTTGATTGGCTATGTTGGATTTTGGAAAATAGACTATAGACACGCTCGGGCTGAAATCGGTTTTGGATTAGATCAGGATCATCAACAAAATGGCTACATGACGGAAGCTATGACCGAGGTAGTCAATTACGGTTTCGGGCAATTTGGAGTCAATAGCATAAAAGCAGAAGTCGATCCAAGAAATGAAGGCTCAATTCAATTGCTCCTAAATTCAGGCTTTAAAAAGGAAGGTCACTTTCGTGAAAACTACTATTTTGATGGTGAGTTTTTAGACAGCGAATATTACTGTATGATTCGAAGTGATTGGGAGAAACTTAAAGAAGAGTAAAGAGAAAAGACCGCTACGCTGTTAGAGTATAGAGCCAAGACCGCTGCGCTGCTAGAATTGAGACCGCTGCGCTTTTAGACCTTAGACTTTAGACGAGTAGCAAAACTGAAGTGTGTCTTTTTTACTCATCAGCTGTTCTTCTTTAGGCTTTTAGCTTTGGGCTTTGGGCTTTTTACTTTAGGCTTTCCACTACATACTCCAACTTTAAGTACTTCGAACTCTAAATACTTTTAACTATAAGTACTTCTAACTTTAAATACTTTTAACTTCTGGCTCAACCGCAAAGCACGCCAAGAAGCCGCAAAGAGCGCAAAGAACATAAACCTTCGAGAACTAAGCTAAATCTTCGCGGCCTTAGGGGTTTAATACCTCTTTACTTTTCTTCTTTAAACATTATGCTTTGAGCTTTGGGCTTTTTACTTTATGCTTTCCGCTACATACTCCAACTTTAAGTACTTCTAACTTTAAACTATAAGTACTTCAGTTAGTTTGCTATCCTTAATTTAGAGCCTCAAATTTTTAAGAAATGAGAAAAGCTTTCCTATTGCTGTTTCTAGCAGCTTCCCTATTTCAACTTCAGGCACAACGCCCCATTGAAAGTTCTGCTGATATTTTACAAGAACTCAAAAAATTAAATATAGTGGGTAATGCTTTATACGTAGCGGCTCACCCTGATGATGAGAATACCCGCTTGATCGCTTGGTTAGAAAACGAGCGTATGGTGCGTACCGCTTATCTTTCATTAACTCGAGGCGATGGCGGTCAAAACTTAGTAGGAACCGAAAAAGGAGACGCTATGGGCGTGCTAAGAACTCAAGAACTCTTGGAAGCGAGAAAAGAAGATGGCGGCGAACAGTTTTTCTCTCGGGTAGATGATTTTGGCTACTCCAAAACAGCCGATGAAACTTTTGAAAAGTGGAACAAAGAAGAAGTGCTTTCCGATGTGGTTTATGTGATCAGAAAATTCAAACCAGATGTAATCGTAACTCGTTTCCCTTCCGATAGTCGCGGAGGACATGGTCACCATACTGCTTCATCTATTTTGGCTAATGAAGCGTTTAAGTTAGCCGCTGACCCAAATGCTTATCCCGAGCAATTAAAACAAGTAGAAGTTTGGCAACCCAAAAGACTCTTGTGGGATGTGTATTGGTGGAACGAAGAAGTAAAAAATGAAGCTTTAGAAAAAGGCGGCATTGTTACGGCTAATATTGGCGATTATAATGAGATTTTGGGTCTCTCCTACTCTGAAATTGCTGCCGACAGTCGTTCTCAGCATAAAAGTCAAGGCTTTGGAGTGGCACGTAGCCGAGGAAACCGTTTGGAATACCTACAACACACCGATGGTGACAAAGCCGAAAACGACCTTTTCGAAAGAGTTGATCTCAGTTGGAACCGAGTGAAAGGTGGTGCAGAAATAGAAAAGCAGATCAATACCTTAATCGAAAATTACGATGCAGCTCAACCGGCAAAATCGGTGAACGGATTAGTAAAGCTCTATCAATCGGTAAATGAGATGAAAGCCAATCCTTACCAAGAAGAGAAGCTAGCAGATATCAAAAAGTTGATTAAAGCCACAGCCGGAATAAAAGCTGAAGCATTAGCTGAGAATTACAATTACGTGTCAGGAGATTCCATTAAAGGACAGTTTATCCTTTTGCACAGAAGTGGATTGGAAGTAGAGCTTACGAAACTTGATCCTGCCATTATGCAGAACACCAACCATCAAGGACTTGAGGACAATGAACTGTATGAGTTTAATTTCTCATTTAGATACAAAAATAGCATAACACATCCCTATTGGTTGCCTTATGGAAGTTACAAGGAAACGCTTTTTTTTGCCCCTGATTTGAGATGTAAACCGGAAGCCGGTCCCATCAAAGACTTTATTTACACTTTAAAAATAGAAGACGAAGAAATTACTTTTACTGAGCCTATCGATTACAAATGGTCTGATCGGGTGAAAGGAGAATTACATAGAGATGTGGTCATTTCACCAGAAGCTACGCTAACGCCTTCTGATAAAGTCTACACTTTTACTGCCGCTGAAGCCAAAAAGATCAACTTCATTGCCGAAGCCAACCGAATTGGCAAAGACTTTACCATCGCTTTAAAGCTGCCGGAAGGATGGAAATCCAAGCCAAAACAAATAAGCTTTACTCCCACTTTTGTTGGTGAGCAAGCGGCTTTAAGTTTTGAAATTATTCCGCCGAAAGGCTCTTCCGTGGGTGACTTGGAGTTCACCTTAGATAGCAAAGAAGCCAGAGCGGTTCAGCGCATTGATTACGATCATATTCGTCCGCAGATCATGTTCCCCAAGGCAAAAGCCAAAGTGGTGAAAATGGACATTCAAAAAACGGCTACTAAAATTGGCTACATCATTGGTAGTGGCGATGAAGTAGCTCAAAACCTCAGTCAAATTGGTTTTGATGTAACAGAGATTGAAGCGGATAAATTGCCGGTAACCGATTTGAGTCATTTTGAAACCATAGTGGTTGGCATTAGAGCCTACAACATTCACGAAAGCATGAAGAATGGGAATACGCTTTTGAATGAATTCGTTAAGAATGGTGGAACCGTAGTAGTGCAGTACAACACTAGCCGAGGTTTAAAAGTAAAAGAAATTGGCCCTTACCCTTTTGAGTTGACTAGAAACCGAGTGACCAAAGAAGAGGCTGAACCTACCCTTTTAGATGAAAAGCATCCTATTTTCAATCAGCCTAATCAGATCACAGATAAAGATTTTGAAGGCTGGGTGCAAGAAAGAGGTTTGTATTTTGCCGGTAATTGGGATGAAAAATATACCCCCATCATCGCTTGGAATGATCCGGGAGAAGAGCCACAAAAGGGAAGTATTTTAGTGGCAGACTATGGAAAAGGGAAATTCATTTATACCGGAATTTCTTTCTTTAGAGAATTGCCTGCCGGAGTTCCAGGAGCTTTTCGTTTGTTAACCAACATGATCTCTTACGGACATGAATAAAGAAGAAAAGGAAACCAAACTAGCAGATTCGCCGCCATTTTTTAAGCAATGGAAAGGGCTTTACCTTTTCATCTTAGCGGTTGAAATTGTGCTGATTCTTTTCTTCATTTGGATCACCAACACTTACCACCTATGAAAGAGTTTGGCTGGATAGATTGGACGGTGATGTTGGGCACCTTGTTTTTCATTGTAGCCTATGGCGTGTGGAAAACTAGAGGCAGCAAAAACATTAAAGGATTTTTACTGGGTGGCAAAGAATCCAATTGGTGGACCATTGGTTTGTCGGTAATGGCCACCCAAGCTTCAGCCATTACATTTTTATCAACTCCCGGCCAAGCCTATATGGAAGGGATGGGCTTTGTGCAATTCTACTTTGGCTTGCCTTTGGCCATGATCATTATTTCAACGGTCTTTATTCCGCTTTACTACAAGCTGAAGGTATACACCGCTTATGAGTTTTTGGAATCTCGCTTCGACAACAAAACTCGTTTGCTCACTGCCTCACTTTTCCTTTTGCAAAGAGGATTAGCAGCCGGAATTACCATTTACGCTCCCGCCATTATTCTTTCGCAGATCATCGGTTGGAGTTTGAATTTTACTATTTTCTTTATTGGCGCTTTGGTAATTATTTACACCGTTTCCGGTGGAACAAAAGCCGTTTCTCAAACACATAAGCAGCAAATGGCAGTGATCTTTTTAGGCATGTTCATCGCTTGTGGCTTTTTGATCGCCTACTTAACCGACCACCTCAGCTTTGGAGATGGCATTGAACTTGCCGGCGCTATGGACAAAATGCAAGTAATTGATTGGGAGTTTAATCCAGGCAGTCGCTACAACATTTGGTCGGGGATTATTGGTGGTTTGTTTTTGCAATTGAGTTATTTCGGAACCGATCAATCGCAAGTGCAACGCTACTTAAGCGGAAGTTCAGTAAAAGAAAGCCGCTTGGGTTTAATGTTCAACGGCTTGCTAAAAATTCCCATGCAGTTTTTCATTCTATTTGTGGGGGTTTTAGTGTTCTTGTTTTACCAATTTGTAATGCCACCATTGCACTTTAATCAGGCCAATGTAGACAAGGTGATGAACTCCGAATATGCCACCGAATACCAAGCAGTAGAAAAGGAGCAAACAGCCGTATTTGAAGAAAAGCAAGCCTTAATTCAAGAGTTTAAAACCGCAGATAATCGCGACGCTATCAAATCCGAGATCAACAACTTGCACCACCGAGAACAGGCTTTAATGACCCAAAGTAAGGACTTGATCAAGCAAGCAGATGCGGATGCAGAAACCCAAGACGATGATTACATCTTCATCACTTTTGTGATTAATTACCTGCCGGTGGGGATTGTAGGTCTATTGCTTGCGGTGATTTTCTCTGCAGCCATGTCTTCTACTTCTGCAGAATTAAATGCACTAGCCTCAACCACTACGGTTGACATTTACAAAAGAAACATCAATCAAAAGGGCGATGAAAAACACTATTTGAATCGTTCTAAATTATTCACCTTAATGTTTGGGCTTTTTGCCATTGCATTTGCTGCCATGGCGAGCCTTTTCGACAATCTGATTGAAGCGGTAAACATTTTGGGTTCACTTTTCTACGGAACCATTCTAGGGATTTTCTTGGTGGCCTTTTTCTTTAAATGGGTAAAAGGCAATGCGGTCTTTGTGGCGGCTTTGATCTCACAAGCCATCATTATTGTGTTGTACACTTTAAACCGCATGGAAGTGATAGACATTGGCTATTTGTGGTACAATTTAATTGCTCCGGCTTTAGTGGTGGGGATAGCGATGGTGTTGGAGAAAACATCTCCATCAAAAGTTTCTAATGAATAAGTTTTTAATCATATTGAGTCTTAGCCTGTACTTGCATTCCTGTCATTCTGAGGCACAAGAACAACAACCGAAAACAGACTTAAACCTTATACTCAGTAACCGCATACTAGTTGATGAAGATTCCAACAAAGCAGAGATAATTGAGCTTTACAAAAACTACTTGACTTCAAATCCTGAATCAAAGAATCAAAACCCCTATTGGAACTCTAAAGAGCAAGAAAAGTATGAGCAATTTAATTTAAGTCTCCCCTATTTATTTCAAGGCATTGGTGCAAAGATGCTTCCCCGCTATATGGACTTATATTTGATGACCCTAGAGCCAAGCGGCAAAAATCGCTATACTTTGCGAGTGCAATATCAAATGAAAGGCGGCTTGAAAAATGGAAGCAGCATTTGGTGCATTCATCAAGTAGATGCAGTAAAAGAAAAAGGCAAATGGGTATTGCAAAACTTCTTGGTGCAGAAAACAAAAGATTGGAAGCAAGAATCTTTGAACAACATTGATTATCACTTTGCTCCCAATTATTCAATCAATAAAGAAAAAGCCAAAGCCGCTTCGCAATTTGTCGATTCTTTAAAAAGCTTGTTTGGGCTTGAATCAAGCTCCTCTCCTATTAATTATTACCTAGTAAAAAATGCAGATGACTTAGGTGAACTCATGGGCTTTGACTATTTTTTTACCGGCTACACTACCGGAATTACTAAAGCAGAAATCGGAAGCATTTACACCGCCCATGGCGAATTCCATGCGCATGAGTTGGTGCATTTGGTGTTACATCAACCCAATGCAAAGCGACACTTTTTGGTGGAAGAAGGCATGGCTGAATTCTTAGGCAGCAAAATGCAAAATCCTGAAAAGTATAAAAAAGAAAGGCAGTTGCTAATTAATGACTTTAGAAACAAAGCTGATTTCAGCATCACCTCAATTCTAGACAGAAAAATGGCTTTTGAAGGCTACAATTACAATTACGCTTTTGGCGCTGCCGTGGTAGAATTGGTTTATCAAAAAGCCGGAATTGAAGGTTTGAAGAAATTGCTATCAGATGTTACTCATTCTGATGAAGGCTATTTGAATACCATTAAGTCGATTATTGATTATAAAGACTTGGAAGAACTTGAAAAACTGCTCATTAATTTAAATCTCTCGGAAAACTAAACCTTGAAGGTTTTCAGCTACTTCAAGGTTTGGATCACATTCCCCCTATTACATCATCCCTTCATTATACTGAATCGGGGTATCCTCGGTATTCAATACCGCTTTTCCCCCTTCATGTTCTTCATTAACCAAACTGCCAAAGTAAATCGCATGATCACCGATGTTTTCAAACTTCTCTACCTTAAAAGTGGCATAACCTACTAAGTCGGTGAGAATGGCTTCTTGGTTCTTCTTTTCAAAAGGAATACCGTTAATTTTATTGTCGCTTATATCAGAGTCACCGCTAAACTTGGCAATCAACTCACTTTGGTCTTTTCCTAAATAATGAAGGGTGAAATGTCGACTGTAGTTAATCGTTTCATTCAAATCACTATCTTTCTCAACCGACACCATCATCAAGGGCGGGTCAAAGGAAACTTGACTAGCCCAATTGACCACTCCGGCAGCAACATAATCCTTATCTCGACTTTCTAATTCGCTTCCCGGTTTCAAGGCCGTTAAAATATAATGTCCGTAACTCATTTTACTTAATGTCTTCATGGTATTTGGTTTATGTTCAATAATCTAACTATAGCAAGGCCTCTTTGTTTCTCAATTTCCTTACTAATTTAAACTCATTCACTGTTTCAGCTTTTAATCGTAACTATGCAGCATTATTAGAGCCTACCTTATTATTTTACAATACACTTTATGAATTTTAAACAATTGGGTCTCATTGACCCCATCCTGCGTGCGCTAGATACGCAAGGATACACACAGCCCACGCCAATTCAAGAGCAGGCTATTCCCATTTTACTCGAGAAAAAAGACCTTTTGGGTTGCGCACAAACCGGAACCGGTAAAACCGCTGCCTTTACTTTACCCATCATTCAGCATTTATATGCCGAAGTAGATTTTAAGCAAAAAAGACAAATCAAAGCCTTGATCATTACGCCTACAAGAGAGTTGGCCTTGCAGATTAACGATAACATTAAAGCATACGCTCAACATACCAAGCTGCGACACACTGTAATTTTTGGCGGGGTAAAACAAGGTAAACAAACAAGAACCTTAGCACAAGGTGTGGATATATTAGTAGCCACACCCGGTCGTTTACTCGATTTGATCGGACAAGGCTTTATCACCTTAAAACACATCCAATACTTTGTGTTAGATGAAGCAGACCAAATGCTTGACATGGGCTTTATTCACGACATTAAAAAAGTGATCAATCAGCTTCCACAAAAAAGACAATCATTGTTCTTTTCAGCCACCATGGCTCCTGCCATAGTTGATTTATCCAAACAAATTCTAGGTAATCCTGAAAGAGTAACCATTAAACCTCAACAAACCACCGCTGAAAAAGTGGAACAAAGTGTTTTCATGGTGGCTAAGGCAGACAAGATCAAACTACTTACCCATGTGATCAACAGCAAAGCCGTTGATACTTCACTCGTTTTTTCGCGCACCAAACACGGCGCCAACAAAGTAGTTAAGAAGTTAGACAAAGCTGGGATTAAAGCGGAAGCCATCCACGGCAATAAGTCACAAAACGCTCGAGTGAAAGCCCTAGAAGGGTTTAAAAATGGGCAGGTAAAAGTGTTAGTTGCTACAGATATTGCCGCTCGTGGCATTGATGTAGAGGAACTTGATCTTGTGGTCAATTATGATCTTCCAAATGTACCCGAAACTTACGTACACCGGATTGGAAGAACAGGGAGAGCAGAAGCCAGTGGTGAAGCCATTTCTTTTTGCGATGTAGAGGAAAGACCCTATTTGCATGACATTGAAAAGCTGATCAAAACACAAATCACCAAGCAAAATGATCACCCTTTTGTTGATGAGCGTCCCGACTTGCCTCCTGAAAAAAAATCTAAATCCAAACCAAGATCTAGCAATAGTCGCAATCGAAAAAGAAACAACTTTAGAAGAAAGAAAAAAGAAAATTCCTGATAGAAATCATATAAACTTCGACTGACCGTCCACAACTTTGTATCAAAAAGAAATTCGGATGAAAACAGTAAGTGCAGCAGAAGCAATTAAAGAACTCAAAAGCGGAGATCGTTTGTTTATTCAAGGCGCGGCCATGACGCCCATTCACTTGATTGAAGAAATGTGCAAGCAAAGCGATCGGCTTGAAAACATTGAAGTGATTCACCTGCATACTGAAGGTCAAGCTTTGTACTCCGAAGAACCTTACAGCTCTTCCTTTAAAATTAACTCCTGCTTTGTGGGTGGCAATGTACGCCAATCCATAAACAGCGGTCATGGAGATTATCTGCCCATTTTCTTAAGTGAAGTACATCTCCTTTTCGATCGCGAAATACTTCCCGTAGATGTGGCTTTTATCCAAGTTTCTCCACCTGACAAACACGGTTATTGTTCCTTAGGAACTTCCGTTGATGTCACGATTTCCGCACTCAATTCTGCCAAAAAAGTAATTGCACAAGTAAACCCCAAGGTGCCACGCAGTCATGGTGACGGAGTGATTCATCGCAGTAAAATTGATGCTGCTATTGAAGTTGATGAGCCATTGTATCAATCAACCATTTCTTCTCCTTCAGAAACTGAAGAACAAATTGGGAGACATGTGGCCGAGCTAGTAGAAGATGGTGCCTGTTTGCAAATGGGAATAGGCGGAATTCCCAATGTAGTGCTTAAACAGCTGACCAATCATAAGAACTTAGGCATTCACACCGAAATGTTTTCAGATGGAATTCTTCCTTTAGTGGAGAATGGCGTGATAAACGGCAGCAAAAAATACCTAAAAACCGGTAAGATTGTAAGTTGCTTTGCTATGGGAACTCAGAAATTATATGACTTCATCGACGACAATCCTTCGGTTCACATGAAAGAAGCGGCCTACACCAACCGCACCGGATTAATTGCCATGAACGAGAAAGTAACTGCCATCAACTCCGCCATTGAGATCGATCTCACCGGTCAAGTTTGTGCAGACACCATCGGGAAGTACCAATATTCCGGAGTCGGCGGACAAATGGATTTCATACGCGGTGCTTCTCTTTCAGAAGGTGGAAAAGCGGTTATTGCCATGCCTTCTATCACCAAGAAGGGTGATTCTAAATTTGTTCCCTTTTTAAAAGAAGGAGCAGGAGTAACCACTACCCGAGCACATGTGCATTACATCGCAACGGAATATGGGGTAGTGAACTTATTTGGAAAGAATTTACGACAACGAGCAAAGTCCTTGATCTCTATCGCGCATCCTGACCATCGGGAAAGTCTTGAAAAAGCAGCTTTTGAAAGATTTGGGAAACAATCATTTTAAAGAAATCAACTACCTTTGAGGCAAAGAAAGTTCGTATGAAAAACATTCTCATCGCATTAGAATTGGAGGAAAAAAACTTCAGTGATAAAATAGTTAAAAGTGCCACCCAATTAGCTAAAGCCTTCGGTGCCAAATGTTGGATTGTTCACATTGCTGCACCTGAGCCTGACTTTGTGGGTTATGAAGTGGGTCCCCAATACATTCGTGACATGCTTGCTGAAGACTTAAAAGAAGAACACAAAATTGTGCAAGCTTATGCCGATGAGATCAAAAAACAAGGGCTTAATGCGGAGGGTCTTATGGTACAAGGTCCTACGGAAGAAATGATACTAAAGGAGGTGGAGAAACTTGATATTGACCTTATGATACTAGGCAATAAGAAGCACGGTTTACTCTATTCTACTTTTGTAGGAAGCGTTACTGATGATTTGATTCACGACCTCGACATCCCGGTTTATTTAGTACCGCAATAATTTTAAATCTCCCTTTTTAAACTTTCAGTCGCTTTGCTTGTCATAGTGGTTCAACCACAACTATGAATAATTACTTTCTCTCTTCAATGCTTGTTATGCTCATTAGCATACATGCGTTTCCTCAAGCAAAAAGCGGTTCACAGCTTTCTATCAGTGGCAAAGTCTATGATCCAGAAGGGGAAATTGTGCCTTTTGCCAATGTGGCTCTTTACAAAAGTGCTGATTCTAGTCTTTACAGTGGAAAAGCAACTGATATGCAAGGGTCCTTCACCATCAAGGCCCTACCAGCAAACTATTACCTAAGAATAACTTTTCTTTCATACGAGCCTAAAACCATTGGCAATCTGCAATTAGAAGAAGGCGACATCAATTTAGGTCGGATCAATCTACAGGCAAACAGTCAACTTTTAGATGAGGTGGAAGTAACTGCCGAGCGATCTCAAATGGAATTAAAGCTTGACAAACGAGTTTTTAACATTGAAAAAGACTTAAGCAATGCAGGAGCCAATGCAGCCGAGATTTTAAATAACATCCCTTCTGTTCAAGTTGATGTAGAAGGTAACATTAGCCTTCGTGGTAGTGAGAACGTAAGGGTACTGATCGATGGTAAACCCTCAACCATTACAGCCGGCAGTGTAGGTGAAGCTTTGCGGCAATTTCAAGGCAATATGATCGAAAGTGTAGAAGTCATTACCAACCCTTCTTCTCGATACGATGCGGAAGGTGAAGTAGGGATCATCAACATCATTCTAAAAAAAGAAAAGAAAAAAGGAATCAATGGCTCAGTAGAAGCCGTGGCCGGTTATCCGGAAAACTTTAGAGGGTCTTTTAATTTAAACTACCGCACCAAAGGCTTTAACCTTTTTACCTCAGTGGGAAGCAGCTATCGTAAATCGCCCGGAGGTGGATCTACCTATCAAACCTTTAATAGCCCTGATACGGCCTACATTTACGAAATTGACAACGATAGAGAAAGAGGTGGAATTTCGAACAACTTTCGATTGGGATCCGACATTTTTCTCAATGATAAAAACACCATTACTGTAGCCGGCTTTTACCGCTTTTCAGATGAAGAAAATACCGCAGAACTAGTCTATAAAGATCTGTTTGCTGATGGAGAACTATATCGTCGGGTGGACAGAGAAGACATTGAGGATGAAGATGGTGAAAACTTGGAATCTTCCATCAACTATACCAAAACATTTGATAAGAAAGATCAAAAATTTACCGTGGATCTACAATGGAGTGAGCGCGATGATCTTGAAAAGTCAAACATTACTGAAATTGACAATTTAAGCGGCGATGTCTTGTTGCAGAAAAGCAGCAACCTAGAGTATAATAGAACCTATTTAGTGCAAAGTGATTATGTTCATCCTATTGGAAAAGACGGAATGTTTGAAAGTGGGTTTCGTGCTACCTTAAGAACCGTAGAGAATGATTTTCAGGTGCGAGAATCTGACAATGGATCTGGCTTCACCATTTTAGATGACTTCAATAATAATTTCATTTACAAGGAAGACATTTACGCTGGCTACATGATGTATGGCAATAAAAAAGGTGCCTTTTCTTACCAACTGGGACTGCGAGCAGAATACTCAGACATCGGCACCGAACTGAAAAGGACTGAGAAAACCAACAATTGGGAATACCTGAACTTCTTTCCATCAGCACATTTTACTTACAAGCTTAAAAACAAGGATGACTTTCAACTGAGTTACAGCAGAAGAATTAACCGACCAAGGTTTAGACACCTTCTACCCTTCTCCAATTTCACTGATGCTCGTAACTTTTGGGCAGGCAATCCCGATTTACAGCCGGAATACACCAATTCTTATGAGCTTGGCTATCTCAAGTACTTTGAGAAAGGCTCTGTTTTTTCGAGCATTTATTACCGTCATAGAACAGGAGTAATAGACCGAATTACCACAACCAATCAAGAAGGTATAACCGTACGTTTACCAGTCAACTTAGCTACCGAACACAATGTTGGCTATGAGTTAAACGGCAGTTATGACATTAACAAGAAGAACCGCATAAATGCGAACTTTAATTTTTATCGCTCTGAAAGTACTGGCGAATATGAAGGAGAGAAATTAGAAAACATGACTTTCACCTGGAACTCAAGAGTGGTTTACCGGTCTGAGATTCTTCCCAAAGTTGATGGTCAAATGAGTTTTAACTATCGTGCTCCAAGAGAAACCAACCAGGGTCGCAACAAATCCTTGTATTCGATCGATCTTTCCTTCTCAAAAGATGTAATGCAAGGCAAAGGAACCCTAGTAGCCAGTGTGAGAGACTTATTGAACAGCCGGAAATATCGTGGCATTACAGACACCGAATACCTCTATCGTGAAACAGAATTCCAATGGAGAGCCCGTCAATTTCTGCTCAGCTTCACCTATCGCATTAATAAGAAAAAAAGCAGAGGCGGTAATCGGGGTGAATATGATGGCGGAGATGACTTCTAGCTTTAAGCTTGAACCATTATATTAGCGGCATGAAAAAAATCATTTTCTCATTTCTATTATTGTCAACTGCATTGGCTTGTAACAATTCAAAAAATGCAAGTGATGAGGGCGCCTCAAAACCAAAAGACCAAACTATGAACTACATAGCGCTCGGTGATTCCTATACCATAGGAGAAGGACTAGGCAAAGACGGTATTTGGCCCTATTTGCTTTATAAAGAGCTAAAGTCAAAAGGATTTAACCTTAATCAACCTAAAATAATAGCACGTACCGGATGGCGCACTGATGAATTAATGCAGGCCATTAAGCATGAAAACCTAAGCTCGAAGTTTGAGCTAGTTTCTTTGTTGATCGGGGTGAATAACCAATACCAAGGCAAGTCAATTGAAGACTATAAAAGCGATTTGATCACGCTTTTAGAAACATCCATTAGCCTAAGCGAAAATGGAAAGGAGGGTGTTTTTATGCTCAGTATTCCCGACTATGGAGTTACGCCTTTTGCCAAAAGCAAAGGCCTAAAAAATGTTAGTGAAGAAATTGACAATTACAATAAAATTGCGAAGGAGTTAGCCACTCAGTTTGGTGTTCTCTATTTCGACATTACCGACATTTCTAGAACGGCGGCGGAAGACAAAAGCATGTTAACAGAGGATATGCTGCACCCTTCTGCTAAAATGTATAAGAAATGGGTTGACGCAATATCAAATCAGGTGGTGGAAAAGCTTTTACTTGACCAAGGATATAAGGCTTCTAAGTAATTCGCTAACAGCGAGCTACTTAAACTAAATTTGCTTTTATGGCCTTAAAATATTACTTTCGCAAATCTTATGAGGCATAGCCAAACTGTTGCTTTTTACACTCTGGGCTGTAAGCTTAATTTTTCCGAAACTTCAGGCATTGCAAGACTTTTTGAAGAAGAAGGCTACGCACGTGTTGACTTTCGAGAAGGAGCCAACATTGTTGTGATCAATACTTGTTCGGTGACTGATAATGCAGACAAAAAGTGCCGGCAAATCGTAAAGCAAGCCCGTAACTTATCGCCTGACTCCTTTATTGCAGTAATAGGCTGCTATGCCCAACTGAAACCCAACGAAATTGCGGAAATCGAAGGCGTCAACTTAGTCTTAGGAGCTAATGAAAAGTTTAATTTACTGGAACACATTCAGCAATGGGAAGAAAAAGAGAGCACGACAGTTATTTCTGGCGAGATTAAAAACGTAAAAGACTTTTATCCCTCCTATTCATATGGCGACCGAACTCGATCTTTTTTAAAAGTTCAAGATGGTTGTGATTATTTCTGTTCATTTTGTACTATTCCTTTAGCAAGAGGCAGAAGCAGAAGCAATACCGTTGCAGAAACTGTTAAAGTTGCAAGAGAAATAGCCGAAACAGAAGTAAAAGAAGTCGTTCTTACCGGAGTTAACATTGGTGATTTTGGTAAAGGAACTGAAGAAACCTTTTTTGACTTAATTCAGGCTTTAGATCAAGTGGAAGGAATTGATCGCTATCGAATTTCATCCATTGAGCCCAATTTGCTATCGAATGAAATTATTGAGTTTGTGGCACAATCAAAAAAGTTTGTCCCTCATTTTCACATTCCTTTGCAGTCGGGTTCTAACCACATGCTAAGAGAAATGAGAAGGCGATACAGCCGAGAACTCTATACTGACCGCATTGCCCTAATCAAAAAACTAATGCCAAATGCCTGCATAGGTGTTGACGTAATTGTTGGTTACCCAGGCGAAACAGAAGAGCTATTTCTGGAGACGTACCAGTATTTGAATGAGTTAGACGTTTCTTACTTTCATGTATTTACTTATTCAGAAAGAAATAATACGGTTGCGATTCGAAAAGGAAACGTTATACCGATAAAAGTGCGAAAAGAAAGAAGTAAAATGCTTCAGATTCTTTCAGAAAAAAAGAAAAGATATTTTTACCAAACACAATTAAACCAAGAGTTTTCAGTGCTTTTTGAAGCACAGGAACAGAACGGAGAAATGTTTGGCTTCACAGAAAATTATTTAAAAGTGAAAGCCACTTACCATCCGGATTGGATCAATCAACTTAAACAAGTTGTGCCTTTGTCGGTTAATGCTGACGGAACTGTTAAAGCAGAAGTGCTGCTTGACGAATTAGTGCACGCTTAATTACTAAATTTTGAACTATGGGAAGACCCTCAACAAAACCGAAGAAATTAAAAGACGGATTTTATTTAGAAGTTAAAAATCAAGGTGCTAAATCTGGCATTAAGATCAGAAGAGATACTTATGACGAAATGATGCTTGCCAAAAAGAACTTCGAGCGAACCAAAGAAGTCAAGGTACTTGGAGAAGTGATCGATGATACTTTCGTTAATGACAAAAAGAAAAAGAGAAAAAAGAAAAGCGCTAAAAAGAAATAGACTTTTAGTCGCTTTTATACTTCGTCCCAATTTATCTTAACACCTGCGGTTTTGGGCCTTCCAATGCAAGTCAAGGCATAGCCCTCGTCTATTTCATCTTGGCCCAAACCGAAGTTGTTTTCCATTTCTACTTCCCCACTTTCAACTTTTGCTTTGCAAGTAGTGCAAACTCCTGATTGACAAGAATAAGGTGGATCAATACCAATTCGTTCTGAACCTTCTAAGATGGTTTCCCCATCATTGAGGCTTACTTCGTGCTCTTCATCGTCAAGTACTACAACAATGTCATTAACATTGCCACTCGATGTGGGTGAAGCAGTTTCAGTTTCTTTCTTTTCTGTTTTTGGGGAGGCAAAGTACTCGATTTTAATTTGCTCCTCACTTACCTCGGATTTCTGCAAGGCTGCTTCCGTTGCTTGTATCATTTGGCTTGGACCACAAATGTAGAACAAGGCATCCGCTTTTTCATTCTGCAGGCCGGCTACCACGCTTTTAACACGATCACTATCAATTCTTTCTCCATCAGAACTTAAAAAGTGTTGTACCAAAAAACGGCCAGAATATTTTTCTTTTAACTGATCAAGCTCTGCTTTAAATATGATTTCTTCAGTACTTCGATTTCCGTAATACAAATACACCTGACGGTCATCACTAACTAATGCTTCTTTCGCTAAAGAAATTATGGGAGTAATTCCACTGCCTGCAGCAAAAAGCACCAAGGGATTAGCCTCTTTCAAGGTAAAATTTCCTTGAGGTGGCATTACCTCCACTGTATCACCTACCGCTAATTCACGAAACAAATAAGTCGACATTTTACCCCCTTCGATCATCTTAGAAGAAATCTTCAACTCTTCATCGGCTTTAGGACTTGAAGAGACCGAATACGATCTTCTTACTTCTTCTCCGCTAATGTTAACTTTTAAGGTCAAATATTGACCGGCTTGATAATTAAAAGATTCCTTTAAATCAGCAGGTATGTCAAATAAAATTGAAACGGTATTTATTGTTTCCTTTATTATTTCTTTGACTTTAAGGGGGTGAAAGTGAGTACTCATCTTTTTTGTTTTAGATCGGCAAAAATAAGCGGCATTAGTGGTAATACCAATCTATTGAATTGACTATTTTTTAGCTAACTCTTTTTCTACATTATCCTGAATTCGCTGCTGAATATTTTCATACTCTCCGGGAATAAAAACTTCTCCGCAAAGCTGTTCATAGAGGGCGATGTAACGTTGGGAAACAGCTTGTACAAATGTTTTTGGCATCTTCGGCATTCTTTGTCCTTCTAAGCCTTGAAAATCATTTTCAATCAACCATTCTCGAACGAATTCTTTGCTTAATTGCTTTTGCCGCTCCCCTTTTTGTTGTCTTTCATCATACCCTTCAGCATAAAAATAACGGGAAGAGTCCGGAGTGTGGATTTCATCAATCAAAATGATCTCATCTCCAACTTTTCCAAATTCATATTTGGTGTCCACTAATATCAACCCTCTATCGGCTGCCATTTCCGTACCTCTTTGAAACAGTGCCTTTGTATATGCTTCTAATTTCAAATAATCACTTTCGCTTACAATTCCTTCAGCTATGATTTCTTCGCGACTGATGTCTTCATCGTGCCCTTCATCGGCTTTTGTAGCTGGCGTAATAATGGGTGATGGGAAACGGTCGTTTTCTTTCATCCCTTCTGGCATGGCAACACCACAAATTTCTCTTTTACCATCGCGGTACTCGCGCCAAGCATGCCCGCTTAAATAACCTCGAATCACCATTTCGACCTTCAATGGTTCGCACATTTTACCCATGCTAACATTGGGGTCGGGGCTAGCTTCCACCCAATTGGGTACAATGTCTTTAGTAGCGGCTAAAAAATGGGCGGCCAATTGATTTAATACTTGTCCTTTAAAAGGAATGGCTTCAGGCAATATATGGTCAAAGGCCGATATACGGTCCGTTGCAACCATTACCAAAGTGTTCTCTTTTATAGTATATACATCACGAACCTTTCCATGGTAAACTTTCTCTTGACCACTAAAACTGAAATTAGTTTCCTTTAGGCTTTCCATCTTTTTCTCCCTGCTTTAAGTTTTTATTTTTTTCAAGCATATCGTATGCGTCAATGATCTTTTTCACCAACTTATGACGAATTACATCTTGTGCACTAAAGTGAATAAAATCGATTCCTTTGGTATTTGACAAAATTTTGGTGGCCTGTAGCAAACCCGAAGGTTGGTTTTTAGGCAAGTCAATTTGTGAAGCATCACCGGTAATGCAAAACTTAGCATGCTTTCCCATACGGGTTAAGAACATTTTAAATTGGTTTTGCGTGGCATTTTGTGCTTCATCTAAAATCACAAAAGCATTGTCTAACGTTCTGCCTCGCATAAATGCCAACGGTGCAATTTGCACCACTCCATTTTCAAGGTAGTCATTTAACTTTTCTGCCGGAAACATATCGTGCAAGGCATCATAGAGGGGTTGTAAAAAGGGATCGAGCTTCTCTTTTAGATCTCCGGGTAAGAAACCGAGATTCTCCCCTGCTTCTACGGCTGGTCGGGTTAAAATAATGCGACGAACTTCTTTGTTTTTAAGTGCACGAGCGGCCAAAGCTACGGCCGTGTATGTTTTACCAGTACCCGCCGGACCAATGGCAAAAACCATGTCGTTTTTTGACATGCTCTTTACCAGCTTGCGTTGATTAACCGTCCGGGCACGTACCAAAATTCCATGATTACCATGCACCAGAACTTGATCTTCTTCACTCAGCTGCTTCTTTAACTCCTCTTCGCCTTCTGTTAAGATACGATCAATCTGATTTTCGTTCAATTGTTTGAACTTTAAGAGGTGTCGGATCAATAAAGTAAGCTTTTCCTCGAATTTTAAAATCTCTGTTTCACTTCCTATGGCTTTAACCATATCGCCCCTTGCTACTAACTTCAAGTTGGGAAACTGGGATTTTATCAACCTTAATTTGTCCTCGTTTACTCCAAATAACTCAACTGGATTCACTTCCGTAATCTCAATGGTTTTTTCTGTCAAATTCCTTGCTATTTCTTAATTTCAATTCCTATTTTACTCTACGAAATTAGAATTAAATGCAATCCCATAAAAGGATTCAACTTGATTTTATATTATTGAAATGCTCTTGCTAATTTTGGCTAGAATAAAAGCTTCATTAATCACGGCATCACATTCATGGCAATTGTAACCCTTACCACAGATTTAGGCTTAAAAGATCATTATGTGGGTGTAGTGAAAGGCAACTTACTGAAGCTTTGCCCTGACCTTAGCATCGTTGATATCAGCCATCAAATACCTCCTTACAATATCTTGCAAGCCGCTTTTACTTTAAAGAACTCTTACCGAGACTTTCCAAAAGGCAGCATTCACATTATCGGCGTAAATCCTGAAGTACACGAAGAAGCCAGCCATTTGGTGGTGGAATACCAGGGGCATTATTTCATTGGGGCCGATAATGGTGTTTTTTCTTTGATCTTAGAAGAAAAACCAGATCGTATCTTCGAGCTAAACATAGTTTCAGAAGGAGATTCGCTTACATTTCCTACCAAGGATGTTTTTACTAAAGCGGCATGCCACATTGCCCAGGGAGGTACCCTAGAAATGATTGGTCAAGCGGTGGATGATTTAGTAGAAAAAGCCTTGTTTAGAGCCGTTTCTGTAGGAAACATTATTAAAGGCATGGTGATTCATGTAGACCATTATGGGAACATCATTACAAATGTTGAAGAACCTTATTTTAAAGCTTTTGGACAAGGAAGATCATTTAGCATCGAATTCCGACAAGGTGACTACAACATCAATAACATAAGCAAGTCATACAGTGAAGTGCCTGAGGGAGAAAAGCTCGCTATCTTTAGCTCGTCTAACCTTTTAGAAATTGCCATGAACCGTGGTAATGCGAGCAAATTATTAGGCTTACAAGAGTCCGACACCATTCGAATAGAGTTTTATGATCGTTAGAGTAGTTAAAATGCACTTTCGTGAGGAAGAGGTGGCCAATTTCAAGGCTGTCTTTCAAGCCTCAAAAGGATTGATCCGGAACTTTCCGGGTGTACAACACCTTGAACTTTTACAAGGAACTTCTGACCCCACCATTTTCTTCACTTACAGTTTTTGGGAAAGTGAAGAAGCCCTTGAACGTTACCGACATTCAGAGCTTTTTAAGAAAACTTGGGCGCAAACCAAACCGCTCTTTCAGTCTCCGGCAGAAGCATGGAGCAATCAGCGGATTGCACACTTGCCATGAGTTCACTCATTTCAATTTTAATGCCGGTAAAAAATGCCGCTCCTTTTTTAGCGGCTTGCTTGGAAAGCATTCTTGCACAAGATGAGGAAAATTGGGAACTCCTAGCCATTGACGACCACTCCTCAGATAGTTCACGAGCAATCTTAGAAAATTACAGCCAAAAAGAACAACGCATTAAGCGTTACACCAACGATGGAGAGGGAATAATTCCAGCACTTCGTAAAGCTTATCAAAAAAGCAAGGGAAAAATAATTCATCGCATGGATGCCGATGATCTAATGCCGCCTAAAAAGTTAAGTCGCTTAAAAAAAGAACTGATTAAAGCCGGTGAGGGCTGCCTTGTGAGTGGCAAGGTTGAATATTTTGCCAAAAATGGGCTCAATGATGGCTATCGCCGATACGCAGATTGGCTAAACCAATTAATTGAGCAAGACAATCATTGGCAAGACATTTACAAAGAATGTGTGATCGCCTCTCCAAACTGGTTTATTTACCGCAATGACTTGGATAAGGTTGGTGCTTTCAACGCTAATCGCTACCCCGAAGATTATGATCTTGTTTTTCGATTTTACCAAGCCAAGCTTAAGGTCTGCAGCGTAAAGCAGCTAACCCATCTATGGCGAGATCATGAAAAGCGCAGCAGCCGAACCTTAGAAGTCTACAAAAACAATGATTATTTAGAATTAAAATGGCATTACTTCAAAAGGCTAGATTACCAGAGTAACCGACCTTTAATGATCTGGGGAGCAGGGCCAAAAGGGAAAAAACTTGCCAAAGTTTTACAGCAAGACCAAGTGGACTTTGAATGGGTAAGTAACAACCCCAACAAACACGGCAAAGAAATCTACCGGCAAATTTTAGCTTCTTTTGAAAAGATCGTTAGAACAAACAATCCTCAAATTTTAGTTGCCGTTGGTCAAAAAGGAGCACAGGCAAAAATTAAATCTTTTTTGCATCAACAAGGTCACCAGCAAGGCCGCGATTATTTCTTCTTTTGCTAGCTGGGAATGACTACTTTCGAACTTCAAAAATCACACAATGAAAAGTATAGCCGTATTCTGTGCTTCTGCAAAAGGAGCAAGCCCGATTTACAAAGAGAAAGCTGAAGAAGTGGGTAAAAAGATTGCTCAAAAAGGCTACCGCTTAATTTATGGTGGAGCCAGCATTGGCTCTATGGGCGCAGTTGCCGAAGGGGCCCTATCGGCGGGTGGTGAAGTAATTGGTGTATTACCCCACTTTTTAGCAAAAAGGGAAATCGCCCAAAAAGAATTGCACGAGCTAATTATGGTCGATTCCATGCATGAGCGAAAGCTAAAAATGAATGAATTGAGTGATGGCACTATTACCTTGCCTGGTGGCTTTGGTACCATGGAAGAGTTTTTTGAGATCATAACCTGGGGCCAATTGGGACTGCATAAAAAACCTTCAGCTTTGTTAAATGTAGCCGGTTACTACAATCACTTGATTGCACAACTTAAGCATATGAATGAGCAAAAATTGCTTAAAGACAAGTTTTTAAAGATGATTTTGATCGAAGAAGATATCGTGCAACTTCTTGATCGAATGGAAGCTTACCAAGCCCCTGACTTAGAAAAGTGGCTAGACCGTGAGAAAAGTTAAGCTGTTGAGCAACGAACTTTTTACTTTTTGCGTCTTGGTTTAAGATGAAAGCATTACGTATTCGACTTCTTTACATTCTTATTTCCGCGGCATTTTTGCTCATATTTTTGGGAAGTTTGTAGTTTTTTAAGACAATTTTATTGCATCTATCTTTCTATCTTTAGCGAAAAAATTAGATGCGCGTCTCCTTCCTTTTTCTCTTAATCCTTTTTCAACTCGGCTTATTTGCTCAACTTCAATTTGAGGAATATACTTTAGACAACGGCTTAACCGTTATTTTAAACCCCGATCCCACTGCCACTAAAGTGGCTGGTGCTGTAGCGGTAAACACCGGCAGTAAGAATGACCCGGCTGATGCGAGTGGCATTTCTCATTATTTAGAACACCTACTCTTTAAAGGCACGAAAACCTTAGGCACAGCCAATTACGAAAAGGAAAAGCCTCACTTAGACTCCATCAATATTCTATATGATAAACTAGCTAAAGCTGAAGAGGAAAGCAAGCGATTAGCTATTCAGCAACTCATTAACGAGCAAGCCATAAAAGCCGCGGAATATGGCATGCCGAATGAATTTGACAGATTGGTAAAAAGTATTGGGGGAACAGGAGTTAATGCGACTACAAATACCGACCTCACCATTTACTACAATAACTTCCCGGCTGAGCAATTAAACAAATGGCTCGATTTGTACGCTCATCGCTTTCAGGATCCGGTTTTTCGTTCTTTTCAGTCTGAGCTTGAAGTTGTTTATGAGGAAAAGAATCGAGCCATGGATGATATGCAGCGAAATGTACAAGAATACTTTGCTAAGCATTTATACGAAGGTCACCCTTATGGTGAAAATAATACTTTGGGAAAGGTCGAACACCTAAAAAACCCTCCCTTATTTCGCATGTATGAGTACTTTAACAAATACTATGTTGCCAAGAATATGGCCTTAATTTTAAGTGGAAATTTTGATGTGAAAGAAGCCAAACCCATAATTGCTGAAAAATTTGGTCGCTTAAAGGCAGGCGAAAGAGCCAATGAGACATATCCCGAGCCAAAGCCATTTGATGGTCGAGTGGTGCTTAAAAAGCGACTTACCCCTATTAAGGTTGGAGTAATGGGTTTTCACACAGTACCTGATTTTCATGAAGACTACCAGGCGCTTGAAGTACTGGCAAGCATTCTACAAAACGAGGCTGGAACCGGACTTATTGATCGACTCAAAAACAATAATAAGTTAATGATGGCATTCAGTTATTCCAGTTTTCTAGATGAAGCCGGTGATCATACCATAGTGTTTGTACCCAAAGTAATAGGCCAAAGCTTTAAAAGGGCAGAAAATTTAGTTCTTGAGCAATTGAACAAATTAAAAACCGGTGATTTTTCGAATGACTTATTGCAGGTGGCGCGGTCTGAAGTTTACACTTCGGCTCTTAAAAGGCAAGAAAGTATAGAAAATAGAGGCTATCTTATCGCTTCCTATTTTAGAAACAACAGGCCACTTTCTAACTTAAGTTCAGACCTTGAATTATACAAGCAAGTCAGTAAAGATGATGTGGTAAGGGTTGCAAAAAAGTATTTTGGTGATAATTACTTATTACTAAAATCCCGAACTGGCTTCCCCAAAAAGGAAAAGCTAGAGAAACCATCCTATAAAGCAGTAAAGGCCAACCAAGCAAGAAAATCTGTTTATGCTACCCACTTTGATAGCTTGGAAGTAAAAGAACCTGAGCCTAAATTCATTGATTTAGAAAAGGACATAAATATTGTAAAGCTGGGAGCTACTTCAAAGCTATTTGCTGTAAAAAACCCCATTAATCAGCTGTATGAGCTCAAATTAAAGTTCCACGGAGGAACCAAAGAAGAACCCATGCAAGAAGTACTTGCTGAAGTAATGCAATATGCCTATCCTGAAAACGAAAGCTATCAGTCTTTTCGCAATCAATTCTACAAGAGAGGATCATCAATCTACTTCACCGCAACAAATAGCTTCTTTGAAATAGAGCTAGCAGGGATTGATGAAAATTTAGAGTCTGACTTAACAGCCCTATCACAACTATTTAATTCAACTTTGATTGAAGGCAAAGCGATAAAAAGTGCATATAATACTTTTAAAACACAGCGAAAGGCTGAGCAAGAAGAAGCTGTACTATTAGCCAAGTCTTTAGCACTTTACGGTTTATATGGAGAGGCTTCACCTCTTTTACAGCGTATTCCATACAAGGACATAAAAAAAATAGAAGCTGAAACTCTCCAAGCCTTGTGGAAAAAGATCAAGTCGTCGGCCCTTCATGTTCATTACAGCGGCTCTTTGAATTCAGCCAAAGTGAGAGCGCTTCTAACACCTTTAAAAATTAATAAAGAGGCTCAATCTCCATTACCTTACCCCATAAAGTTTAGGTCACAATCTGAAAGTGAAATTTTACTTTTGAACAATAAGAAACTACTCCAATCACATTTGTTTTACATTAAAAAAGGGAATGCTTTCAAGCTCGAGCAAAGCCCAACGCAAAGTGCATTTAACCTTTACTTTGATGATGGCTTCAGCGGTATTTTAACCCAAGAAGTTAGAGAGTACCGCTCGCTTGCCTACAGCACAAGTGCTAAACTGAAATACACTGAAGAGAAAAACCCCAAGAACTACTTCTTTACTTACGTAGGTTGTCAAGCAGATAAAGCCAATGAGGCTAGCACTTTAACCTATCAGTTAATTCAAGACATGCCCAAGAAACCAGACCGATTTAAAGAAGCAATCGAGAAGGCTAAATTACAAGCCGCCACATCCTTTCCTAATTTCAGACAACTAAGTGAAAGAGCTGAAAGCATGGTTTTAATGGGTTTCAAAGAAGACCCTAATCAGATTCGTTATCAACGAATAGAAAAACTGACTTTTGAGAAAATGTACAATCATTATAAAAAAGAAATAGCGCAGCCCCCACTATTTTTAGGAATTTATGGAGACATTGATAAAATAGATCATTCTGAACTTAAAAAAATGGGTAAGGTGAACGAAATTGAGTTACAAGAATCGATTACCTTTTGACTATGGTTTACTGACTGTCAATAGTTTTATTGCTGAAACTATTGCAAATTGCATTAATTAACGTTTATTTGTATCTGGATTGAAACCATCTTAAAAAACCTATGAAACGAATACTACTTATCTTTTGCCTTTTTATTGGCTTGACATCTGTATCCGCCCAAACGAAACAGAATCCTTGGAGCATTGGAATTCATGCAGGGTCAGAACAATATAATGGAGAAATTGAAAATCAATTTTTTAATTTCTTTGACCATCATAATGGCTTCGCCGGATTATCTGCCTCTAGATACCTAAGTCCACATTTAGATGTAGGACTTGATCTTACACTTGGGGATATTAAGTTTACTTCAACCGGTGAATCAAACAGACGCTATAGATTTAACATGAATCAAGCGAACCTTCACCTACAGTATAATTTTTTCAATTACAACGATGTAAAGCTTCGTCCTTTCGTTTTTGCAGGAATTGGAATGATAGCTTTTGATGGTGAAGGAGAGAATCAAAGCAATTTAACTTTGCCCGCTGCAGGTTTAGGTGTGAACTATAAATTAAATGAACAAGTTAGCATTCGTTATCAAAACACCCTTTTGGTTTCAGATGGTGATGAAATCGACAATCGAACCGATGAGAGCGGCAACGATATGTTTTTGCAAACCTCAATAGGTCTTGCAGCAGTAATTAAATCCACCAGTGATCTTGATCGAGATGGAGTTGCCGATAAGAATGATGAATGCCCTGAAACAGAGTTGGGCATGAAGGTTGACAAAAAAGGCTGTGCCATTGATTTAGATCTTGACGGTATTCCAAATGAACGTGACAAATGTCCGAGTGATCCTGGATTTGAATATACCAATGGATGTCCTGATAGCGATAACGATAGCATTCCAAATGCTGATGACCCTTGTCCAAACATTGCGGGATCAGTAAACGGTTGTCCTGATAGCGATGGAGATGGAGTTGCAGATATAGATGACAAGTGTCCCAACGAAGCTGGTTTAGAAAACTTAAGCGGATGTCCTGAAGAAGCCATTGTTGAAGAAGGCAAGCGCATGGGTGTATTTGAATACAATGAACTTCCTTTGGAAAATCAAGCCCTAGTTGTGTTGGATGAGAACGGGAATCCGGTTGATACAATTTATACCGATGATGAAGGCCGTTTTGAGTTTACTGCCCTAGAAGCTGACCAAAACTACTCACTGCGTCCGATCAATCTTGATGGTGACCCATCTGCTGTTGAAATATACTTAACTGACGATTCCGGTAACCGAAGAGATGCCGAAGAAACTGAAGATGGCAAGTTTGTATTTACTGCTCCGAAAGATCAAGTTGCGGATAAAAAGCAGCCGAAAGAAGAAGTGAAAAAAGAGCCAAAATCAGAGAAAAAAGAAGTACCATCAGATGGAACTATACCAGCTGACTTACTCGCTGATATCAATTTCGACTCTGAAAGCTTTAACATAAAAATCAAGTACTACGATCAGTTAAACCGATTGGCTGCCGCCTTGAATAAGCAAAGTGACATTAACATTACACTTTTTGCTTATGCTGATAGCACCGGTCCTGCAGATTACAACCAACGATTAACTGATAACCGTGCCGATAGAGTGAAGCGTTACTTAGTTAAGAAAGGTGTTTCGGCAAGCCGAATTGATGCCATGGGTAAAGGAGAAGAAAGTCCTATTGCCACGAACTTAACTCAGGAAGGTAGAGCTCAAAACCGAAGAGTAGAGATTCGATTGAAAGATTAATTCAACCCTTGAATACATAATCAAACGCCCGCTTTACAGTGGGCGTTTTTTTTGTTTGACATCTTTTATGAGTTAGTGACTCAAAAAGAAGAACATTGCCTGCTCTACATTGCTTACCTTTGTTATAGTTCTTTTAAAATATGGGGCCGACCGGTTTCGACAGCGGGCAGAATGAGTAAGTAAGCAGGTCGAGCGTTGAGTGAGTAGCTCGTTAATCACAATGCTAAACTTTCGCTAAACGGCGACAATAACTATGCGCTTGCAGCCTAACACCCGATAGGGGTTAGACCTAATTCATCCCGATAGATCGGGAGAACAAGCTATCTCGCAGGGGTTCCGCTCAATAATACCCTGATTCCGAGGTATCAGAATTTTGAGATAGTGCACAGATCGCCTTGCTTTGTGCATGAAACTAAAAAGGCTAAGCATTAAGTAGGTTGTAAAAGGCCGGCTTAGTGTCGACAATTAAGCTTTTACTAAACCTGTAGAAAGCTTATTGATTCCTCGTTTGGACGAGGGTTCGAATCCCTCCGGCTCCACCTTCGCCCTGCGAAGCTATTGCGCAAGCAATAGCGAAGCAGGGCTTTATTATCCTGCGAAGTTTTAACGAAGCAGGATATCTTGGCGCAGGGCTTCGGTGGAGACCTCCACTACTCTCACTTTCTAATAGAAATCCTAAATTTAGAGTATGAAAGACTTTCATATTGTCTATCTGCTAAGATGTTCAGATGATACTACATATACCGGCTGTACTTCAAACTTAGCAAATAGACTCAAAGCGCACAAGAATGGAGAAGTTGATTACACCAAAACAAGATTGCCCTTTGAATTAGTTACTTATATTTCATTCTCTAAAAAGCTAATGTCTTGTTGTAATTCCGTACCAAAAGGAAATACTATTTAAACAATTATTTAAGCTTTTGCTCGGAAGCCATGTTTTGTTTTTGATTTCAATATATTTATAGTTATGGAAAGTCAAAAAAGAAGGAACGAATTAATAGACAATACAGAACAGCTAACTTATTCAACTATACGAATTGAAGCTGAACTAAAAAATGGATCTAAATCTATTGGTACAGGATTTTGCTATCGTTTCGCTGAAGGTGAAAAGCCGGGAAAATGGATTCCTGGCTTAATTACCAACAAACACGTAGTTGAGGGCGCTACATCTATCAAGCTAAGTGTTAGTTTGGCAGATAAAAGTGAAAGAACAAAAGCAGATGATCAAAACATTGTAACTGTAGTTTATCAAACTCCAAAAAAATATATTGTCAATCATCCAAAATCTAATATAGACCTATGTGCTATAAACTTAAATTTATTGATAAAAGAATTGCAAGAATCTGAAGAGCTTCCTTTCATTTATTACATTGGAAAAGCAGAGAAATTTGAAGATTACGAGTTAGAAAAACTTGATGCATTAGAAGACATAATCATGATTGGGTACCCAAATGGCATTTGGGATACATATAATAATAAGCCTATTATTAGAAATGGTTGTACTGCAACACATCCAAAAAAAGACTATAATGGAAAAAAAGAAATCATGGTTAACATTCCTAGTTTTGGAGGATCTAGCGGTTCTCCAGTATTTTTAGTTGCAATTGATGGAGCAAAACAACCGAAACCCAATATGCCTATTTTATATCCGGTTCTAAGAGTACGATTAATGGGGATATTATATGCTGGTCCAGTTGTCAATTTAGATGGGGAAATAATTATGAGTAACGATTCATTCTCAAGAAAAGTAACAACTTCAGCAACTATGAACCTTGGGCTTATTATAAAGGCTGAAATAATTGAAGAGCTGGAAAATGAATTTATAAAAGAAATTAGACTCTAACTTTTGTAAACCATTGAATTTTTGATACTAAACACGACTTAGATATTCTTCGTTTTTTACCAACACTCAGTTCCTTCTTAATATTAATGCAAACATAGGTAATTAAGGTTTTCTCATACAATTTAATTACCATGAGTTTTTCAGAAAGTTCCAACTATTTTCTCTCACTGCAGATTCTTCTAAATATCCAATTTCACGATTAATGCATCTCTTAATTGACAATAATTCTAGACTCTTTTCATGTTGACCAACAAAACCAAGCAATCGCTTCCATTGATTAATTTTTATGCCGCTAATATTAGCACCTCCAGGATATACCATTTGATGTTCAAACCAATCAATATTGGAGAAATCATCTTGGGATTGATTCTTTTCTAAGTAACTTATAAATGCTGCTTCAAATAGGTCTTTCTTAGAGTGATTGATAATGTCAAAAACAATATTCATAACCCTCACTTGGTCGCTATACTTCTCTATCATATCCAACAAGAAAGAATTAACTTGCTCAGACCTTAGATGTGCATGATCAAAGAACGCATTGTTAAAATCCTCACCTATTGTGTAACTAGACCCAATCTCTGCCATAAAAAGTACTGCGTCGTTTACTATTTCTTCTGCGTTCTCAAGCTCCCAAACTGCATTCAACTCTCTGTACTCATTTGCTTTTAATTTATCTTGATGCTCAACAATGTTTGATAAGAGCATATTTAAAAAGCTCTTATCTTTCTCTAAAATTACCTTGAGGGCTTCTCCTCTATAATCAAAATGATCAGAAATAAAATATTGTTGGAGATACGATTTTTTAGCAAGATCAAGTTGGCTTTTTTCAACTAAGTATTGGTGAAACTCTCTATCCAGCAGAACATTAAAATCATTCTCTTCCTCGTTTAAGTAAGTAAGTAGTTCTACGATTGTTTTTATAGCTTCTACTTCTACTGCTGTATACTTTTTAAAGTCTCTTAAGGAATACCATCCATTCTTATGGGTAGAAATAGTCTTCATCAATCGATCATAATGTATTTTGCTAACCCTATCAGATGGAACTACATTAAGTAAATCCAATTTCCACTTAGGCTCTAAATTCTCTTCAACAATGCGTTCCCATAGCCCTTCTACTTCCTTATCACTATCTGCAAAGAGCTTAAAGCAAGAAACATCAACAGCATTATCATTTCTACCATTGAAAAAGTTGATTAGTTCACAAAGCATTTCAAATCCAATTATTTTGTTATGCTTATAGTTGTTTTCTAAAATAATATATATCGATTGTCTTAACTGATACAAAGAATGTTTTGCAAGAAACTTCCAATCTAATATCAATCTCAAATGGTCTATAAAAACAGTAACTTGCTTTGCTGTCTTAAAATAAAAGAACTCTTTCTGATCAGATGACTTTAGCTTTTCAAATTTATCTGGGTCTTCAAAATCAAAGTCAGATTTGCCTCGTAGTCGTTCACGATTTAAATGCACAAAAGTTTCGTAAGCCGGGTGAATAAATTTATTCTTAAGGTTGATCAACTCTACTTTTATATATCCAAGCTTTTGCATTAATCTACACTCTTCTTGAACAAGTAAGCAATGCCTGAAATCACTACTTTCTAAGTACTTTTTCATCATAGGTATAGTCACAGACAGATCAAATTCATGAGTCTCCTTTGCTATTGAGACATTGTTTATTGTATTGTCCAATAGTACTTCTAAAACCTCTTCATTAAAATTGTTAATATTCTCGTACAGGAATACCTTTAACTTCTCTCTAATACTCTTAATTGAGTTTACCAGATCTTCATTTACTTCTTTATGATTAACCCCTTCTGTATTCCATTTAAAAACGGATAGAATACTTTCAGAAATTGCAATCAAAGAAAGCTCGAATATGCAGCCGTTCTCTGCTTCGGAGTTGGTAAGCAAGAAATCAACTAATCTATGCTGTCTTTCGAATCTAGTTTGTTCATCATTAAAACTCTTTCCAAACTTTTCTTTCAAATTATTGATTAACTTATTAAAGAGTTCAGGTTTCTTCTCAACCAACGCAAACGATAGCTGAAAAGCTTCATCTAAGTAGTTTAAGTCATTATAAAAGCTAAACAATAAACGCAATGCATTAGGTTCATATAAAAACGAATAATCTGAGTCATTCTTTTCCTCCACTTTAAATATCGGGTCAGTAACAATTGGAAGATTATTAACATATTCTTCAATGTAGATAAGTACATAACTTGGTATGATTGGTCTAAATATCTCGAGGAACTTTAGTTGTTGGCGATTTTCTAATTCTTGTTCCCTCCAATATTTCTTAATAGATGGTTTTACATCATCTATACTTTCTACTCCGAAATGTTCAATGACTGATTTAATACTGTCAGAAAATCGATTTGAGTGAGTTGAAAAATAGTGCTTTAACAGATCATTGATTGATAGTAGTTTCTCCTGTACAAAAACTTTGTAAAAAAAGTAAGTAGCAAGATTTTGTTCCCCAATCTTCGCATGACCAAAATTTAGTAATATTAGATCAAGCGAGTGTAATCTTGCTATAGCATCAATGATCTTATTTTCATCGAGTTTGAAATCTATTGAAAGCTTTTCAATTTCACCATAGTTTTCATGCTCAATAAGGTTAAAGAATGAGAGTAATCCCAAAACTTTCAAGTTAAAAGAATCATGTAGTTCTTCATTATCAATAACGAAAGAGGTAAAATAATGGTCAAACAAGTCAAGAACATCATCTAGTGCTTCAATCTTTTGTCGCTCCAGAGCAAGCTTTGCAGTCATAATAGCTAACCTAGGATTACCTTTTGCAATTGATGATATTTTAAATTTGTATTTAGAATTTTTTATGTTGAAAGGAGCGGCATCTACTAATTCCCTGATTTCTTCATCACTAAACTTTTTGGTTTGAATAGCGTAGAATTTAAGACCAAATAGTTTTGCCTTCGCCTCTAAATAAGCATAATCTCTAACAGTTAAAACTAATTTGAGATTACCCTCACTTATTTTTCTAAAATGATTTAAAATGGACGAAAAATGTTCTATTCTATTAATATCATCTACAAAGAGGACATATTTTCTTGAAACATCTATTTCATTAATAAGATCAGGAATTAGATTACCTCCATTAGGAGAAAGAGCCAAGGCAATATATTCCGTCTTTCCATCAACGAATTTTCTAATGCCTTCAATAGCGAGTTTGGATTTTCCTGATCCCGCCACTCCATGAATGATAACAATATTGTCATTCATAATAGATTTAACCAAATTGGGTAAATCCTCGTTTCGTTCAAAATAGTCATTATTTAGTGGAGTTGCTAAACTCTGACCACCATATTCATAGCTCTTAATAAATTGGTCAATAGAAACAATTTGACCAGTCCCAAAATCTAATTTCAGATACTCTCTACCAATGAAATTATACTTAAATAGCATGTCCTTTGCTATTCGTTTTAGTCCAAAATGATGAGGAACTATCTTGAATTTTTCCTTAGCAAAACCATTAATTAACTCTTCATCGCTTGGTTTTATTTGTTCATTATAACAAAGTGCAATCTCTCTAATCTTTTCTACTTTAATTTTGGTTTTCTCAGCATTAAAACAATCTTCAATGTCTTGCTTTAGCTTTTTAATGAGACTGTTTCCTGTATTTTCTTTTGTCGTTACTTGAACAAAAAGATATCCTTCACCTGAAAGTTTAAAACTAATATCAGGTGTTCCTTTTATAGTTTTTTGCTTCGTTTTATGACTTTGAGGGTTAAATGATCTATGAAGAGGGAACTCATACGATAAATAAATACCGCACATTTCTTCGAATATAGCATCATTTATTTTATTTAAAGCTTCATAAATTTGTTGAAGGTTAGCCATAATTGTTTTAAAGCCAAGTTACCTTCAAAAGCTATGCATATCAAATCCAAATTTTAGAATAATGACTTAACCTTAAATTATAGTCAAATTACCATTATCAAAATACAAGTAACAATCCCATCTGTAGCTCAAGCATCATTTACTAATCCTTTAATAAAGGTTTTATTTACTCTAAACAAGTCTTGAACTACGAATAATTTATAATTCTTTGAATATGCTTTATAGGATAATCTATTTGGCGGTTAAACACTCTAAAAACATACCGCTATTTACAAGATTAGCTGCTTTGTAATGTCCATTTGCCCTTAATTCATTTACTATTCCATTGGAAATAACATTGGTACTTGTTTTTGCTAGCGAAAACCCTTTATTTTCTATTACAGATGCGGTGGCCTCAGAAATAATCCCGGCTATTGCAGGATCCTTTATTGATGAACTAATAGCAGTTTGGCTAAAACAACTCACTATTCTACTAATTGGATTTCCGTCTTCTAGACTTAAAGCAGATATAGCAACAACTGCAATACCCATTCCTGCTAAAACCTCTTCTAATTTTGCCGGTTCAGGAGTGTAAATTCCACTTGTATAAACTGAAAAATCTGAATCTTCAATTTTTAACTTAATCCTAATGGCTAAGGTATCTAGTATTATTGAGCCTAAATTTTTAGGTAATTTATTGTATGTAAACCTGCCTAATGGCTCGTTTTCCATTACATCAGCATCAAATAATACTATGTCTATTGTCTCACCTAACTTATAATCAAATATTACTAATTCATTATTCCATTCAACATAATCTCTATTATGCATTTCACGTGTAGCAAGTATAAGTTGATTGTTATAAGAAACAGTTAGAAATAAATCGTCTCCTGAAAGTTCACCCTCTTCAGTAACAGCTGCCAACGGTCTAATCAACAATCTACGCTTTCCTGCAAGCCATCTATTAAACATATCATATTTATGGAGGTCTCTAAAACTAGCTATGTTTCTTATTACTTTTTTTCTAAGCTCTTCATATTCTTCATAATCATATAACTTTAATAAGTGTTCTAGAGACTTTTTATAACTACCATTTTTTGAATTAAAAAGGGCTAAGTTGTAAATTGTGTTTGCAGAAGGCTCAATATCAAAACACTTTTCCATAAACTCTATTGCCTTCCTGTAATTTCTTATTGAATAGTAATAAATACTGGTTTTAAAAGCTGCGTCTTTTATTTTATCTTCCGGCTTATAAAATTTATTATTCAAATACTTCTCAAGAAAAGCAGTACTTGTAGAAGCTTTATCAAGTTTATAAAAACTACTTCCTGCATAATAGTCTACATCTTTATATAGTCTTTCAGAATTCATTTGGCTTGATAAAGTAGCTAAGTTCTTAGCGCTCTCTTTATAATTACCTAAATAGTAATTACTCATTCCATAGTAAAACAAAAATTCATCACTTTGAACAATTTCTGGTTTTAATTCAAGCAATTTTGAAAATAATTCTAGACTCTTCTCATAGTTTTCAATAAAGTAAAAACTCTTTGCACCATATTTTATATCAGACTCTCTATTTGAATTTGGAAATAAATTCAAAATTTCAGTGAAAGCCTTTGAGCTTTCTTCATAATTATTAGAATAATAATAACTTCTTGCTATATATGACATTGCATCCTCATAATATTGAAAATCATTGCATTTTTCTTTCACAATTAAAAAGTAATCTAAAGCATTATTGAAATCTTGCTGATAGAAATAATATATACCAACATTATAAGATGATTTGCAATGCCACTTACTATTTTTATATGAATCCGCAATTATTTTAAAATACTTAGTCCTGTTTTCATAGTCTTTGACCTTATCATAACTTTCTGCTAATCCATTATGGATATAATCTATACTCAATTTCCTTCCATAGTTCTGACTAGTAGAGAAATAGCTATTAGCTTTATGAAAGTTCTTTATTGCATTGTAGTAATCTCCATTACTAAAATCAAGGTATGCCTCTCCCAAATATGGATCATAAAGTTTAGGATTCTTTTTTTGAGCTCTTTCAAAGTACTTTTCTGCTTGACTATATTCTTTTGCGTCTAAATGCATCCATCCTTTATTTATAGTTTTTTTTAAACTACAAGAGGTTAAGCTCGCAATTAAAATTAAGAATACGGTGACTGTAATTGTTTTGTTTTCCATCATGAAACTTTTTTGAAAGTATAATTTATAAAGGATTAAATCCAATACCTTCTTGGTTTTCAATCAAATATAAAATATTAAACTAAAAGTGTAAAACTTCTGCTTCAAGTATTTAATTGTCTTTATTGAACCTATCTTCACCATAAACCAACTTTCCTTATCTTTTCCCCATGCTTCCTTGGTATGATCTGATTTATTCCAAAAAAGAGAAAAAGCTCGTTCATCATGTCTTACTGAATTGGAGTACCTATTACCAATTGTTAAGCGCTAAAAAGCGAAAGCGTTTTGTTCTTCGTTGTATCCGTTTTTACAAGAGCATTAATTGGAAGAGTCATAATAAGCAGTCTCCAAGCAAGCAAAGCAAGATAATTGTGAGCAGCGCTTTTACTCAAATCACCTTTGGTTTGCGGAAACACACCTTAAAAGACTTTGATACAATTCTGCTTTTGCCTCGCTCCTATCGCTACATCAAAAGTGACCTCATGTTCAATGGCGATGTAAACCTGAGTAAAAAACGAATTACCTTGGCTTGGCCGGCTGTTGATAAAGGGTTTCAAATACCCGACGACTCCCTTAACCTTTGTCTCCATGAGTTTTCACACTGCCTGATGCTAGAAAACCAAATGAGCTTATTCTTTTCTTTCTTTCATTCTCAAGATTGGAAAAACTACCAAGCTGTAGCTCAGAAAAAAATGCAACAAATGAAAAACGGCCAAACACTTTTTTTAAGAGCCTACGGTGGTACCAACCAAATGGAGTTTTTTGCTGTTGCCCTAGAAGGCTTCTTTGAACAACCTGCTGAATTCAAGCGCTTTGAACCCTTGCTTTATGCTAGTTTAGTGAGACTTTTGAATCAAAATCCATTGAATTTGTAAGGAATTTATTTCTACATTTCCTTAACTTTAGTTCATGAGTAAAAAACAAGATTTAAAAAAAGCGGTTCGAAAAGCCTATAAAGAAGGAATGTCTGCCAAAGAAATCTTTGAGTCACTACAAGCAGACTACCCCGATAAAGAGAACTTATTTGATTCAGTTAGCAACTACCCTAGCCTTAAACAAAGGAAGAAACATCGCCTTGCACAATATAGCTTAATTGCATTAATCGTTCTTGCAGTTGGTTTTACGATTCTTCAAAGCACATATGGGTCACTGATTCTCTTAGCCTTTTTAATTTACTACTTGCTGCAATGGAACCTTAAAAGCTATTTATACATTTACGTGCTTAATGGTTTTGGTGCATTTGCTTTATTGACCCTGCTTTTTATGCAAGACAATGCCTCATATTTGGCATTTTTCGCTACCCTTGGCTATTTGCTTTCTGTCACTGGTTTAGCAATTTATTTGGACAAGAAACTGAGCCCTAATCATGAAAAGAGAAAACTGATGGTAGAAGGTACAAATGGAAAGAAAAAGTACCGCTATCAATATATTTTCAAGGAAGAATAACTGATTCTTAAATCATTTTATTCGAAATGTCTTGCGCAGCCAACCAAGCGGTAGTCCAAGCGGCTTGAAAATTAAACCCTCCGGTTAAAGCATCGACATTAACCACTTCTCCGCAGAAGTATAGGCCATCAATAAGCTTACTTTCCATGCTTTTCATTTCAATCTCTTTCAAGTCGACGCCGCCACAAGTCACGAACTCTTCTTTAAAGGTAGTTTTTCCATTTGCTGAATATCTGTCTCTTAAAAGCACCTCTGCTAAACGCTGAAGCTGGCTTTTATCTAAGTCAGCCCAATTTTGAGTAGGGGTTATTTTGGCACGGTCTAGTAAATACTCCCAAAAGCGCTTGCTCATGTCTTGGGGTTTAGACTGTCGCACTTTACTAGCAGCTTGATCTGTTCTTTGTAACTGAATAAAAGCTTCCGCCTGATCGAACCAACAAACTTCAAAATCGAATTGGTAATTCTTTTCATGCAAGTATTTCGCACCTTTAGCAGAAAGTTTTAAAATGGCAGGACCACTCATGCCCCAATGGGTAAACAAAACGGGACCATATTCTTCCAAATCGGTTCCTACCAATTTAACACTTGCTTCATGGGCAATTCCCATGAGTTGATTACTCTCATGATTTTTTAGATTAAAGGTAAACAAGCTAGGTATGGGTGGAATTAAAGTGTGACCAACTTCCTTAATAAACTCATAGTGTTTGCTTTTGGCGTGGCCACCACAAGCAATAATCACCTTCTCCGCTTCCACTGTTTGACCATCTTTCAATTCAACTAAAAAATGAAATGGTTTGGATATTTTAATCACTTCTGCTTTACTCCAAAGGTCAATTTGTTTGCGCTCTCTTTCTTCTAAAAAACAATTTATTATAGTTTGTGAAGAATTGCTAAGTGGAAACATTCTACCATCTTCTTCTACTTTGAGCTCAATTCCTCTGTCACTAAACCAAGCAATGGTGTCGGCCGTATAAAAGCGATGGAAGGGCCCTAATAATTCCTTTTCACCTCGAGGGTAGTAAGTAGACAACTCTTTGGGCTCAAAACAGGCATGAGTCACATTGCAACGACCTCCTCCACTTACTTTCACCTTTGTCAATACTTGATTGGTTTTTTCAAGCATCAAAATATCTTTCCCTTCTATTTGTTCCGCTAAATTAATAGCGGCAAAGAAACCGGCTGCGCCTCCTCCAATTACGACTACTTTCTTTTTCATTCTGCTTTACTTCTGCGCAAATTTCGCTTTTTAATCCTGCTACCACCGAAATGTTGGAAAGAACAATCAAACATTTTCTTTCTACCTTAGAAGCATGAAACAATGTATTTCCTTTTTTCTCATCGCAGCCATGATCAGTTGCGTATCAAAGCCCAAAAAAGAATTTAAAGCTTGGTATAAGGAACATTCTTCTCAAACTAAAAAATCAAGTGTAGCTCCTACTCTACATCAAAAATCTTTTTACTCTAAAAACTTAATGATTGACACGATCTACCGTTCTATGCAAGGCCCTTATGAAATAAAGAAAGTTCAAGTCGGAGAAGTAGAGAATAAACTTTTTTGGCTTACTGCTTATGAAAGCAAAGTGGTAGAAAGTAACTCAAACAGCCCCTTAGAAGCCCACTATATGTGTCATAACAATTTAAATTATGTTGCCAAGGAAGAGGTTCCATGGAAACTAAAAACAAGGGGCACTAATTCTAGGATCTTCACTTTGAGTGAAGGGCAAGAGAGACTTGAATTTCCGGAAGGATTTGGAATTCCCTTGGCTAGTCAACAAGAATTTGAAATGGTTTCTCAAGTTTTAAATCATAAAACATACCCGGTAAATTTGACAACGAAGCATCAAGTTACTTTTGAATATTACAAAGATCAAGAACTAGAAAAGCCGCTAATTCCACTTTATCAGCAGGCGGTTTTTATCACCAAGCAGCTTTCGGGTCCTGCAGGAGAGTATGGCTTACCCAAGCTTTGTATTTCGCACCATTTAGACAGTCATGCGATAAAAGGAGATGAGCCGTTGCACGACTGCTCGATTCAATATGAAAAAGGGGAATACAACCCTTACCATGATCAGTTTGACAGGAGATACACCGGACACTGGAACTTGCCCAATGAAGTAGAAGAATTAAGCACGAACGTTACGCCCATGATGGCCTTGGAGCATGATAGCCGGATTCATTTAATAGGGGTGCACTTACACCCCTTTGCCAAAGCACTTGAATTATGGGACAGCACAAGCGATAGCTTACTATATGCGGCAGACATTTATACTAAAGCAGATGGATTCGGCTTTGATAGCATTGGCTATTTCAGCAGTAATAAGGGCATTCCAGTTTATCAGAATCATCAATATGAATTAAGAAGTCGCTACCATTGTACTGACAGTTTAAACACACATACTGCCATGGCGGTAATGTACCTCTATTTAGCTGAGTAGCAAAAAAAAAAGCCCCTCCCGACTGAGTCAGGAAGGGCTTTTATTTATGAATTAAAGTGACTTAAAGACTACTTATCACCTTTCTTTTTTTTGTCGTCACCTTCCATTTCATCTTTCAAGCTAGCCAAAGCATCAAGGTCACCTAAAGTGGTTTTCTCTTGCTTATCGCTCATTGACTTCAAGGCTTTTTGAGTAGCTCGTTTGTGAGCACTTGCCTTCTTGCGCTTCTGAAGACCTTCTTCCTGCTCAACATCACGGTGAATTTGTGTGTGCGATACAGTGATCTTTCTTGCATGCTTGTTAAAGTCCATGATCTTAAAGTCTAACTCTTCATCCTTCTCAGCTGCTTTGCCATCTTCTTTAACTAGATTACGTTTTGTGGCAAAAGCCTCTACTCCGTAAGGAAGAATAATGGTAGCACCTTTGCTAGTCACCTCGCTAATGGTTCCTTTGTGAACGCTTCCCAACTCAAATACAGTTTCGAAAGTCTCCCAAGGATTTTCTTCCAATTGCTTGTAACCTAGGCTAAGTCTTCTTTGATCTTGGTCAATCTCTAAGATTACAACTTCCATTTCATCACCAACTGAGGTAACTTCTTTTGGATGGTTGATCTTTTTCGACCAAGAAAGGTCTGAGATGTGAACCAAACCATCAACTCCTTGCTCTAGCTCTACAAATACGCCAAAGTCAGAGATGTTGGTGACTTTACCGGTATGCTTAGAGTCCACAGGGAATTTTGTAGCAATGCCTTCCCATGGATCTGGAGTTAATTGTTTCACACCAAGTGACATCTTACGTTCTTCGCGATCTAAAGTCAAAATTTGTGCTTCTACTTCATCACCTACACTAAAGAATGCTTGAGCAGGTTGCAACTGATTAGACCAAGAGATTTCAGAAACGTGAATCAAACCTTCAACACCTGGCTGAATTTCAACAAAAGCACCATAGTCTGCAACAACCACAACTTTTCCTTTCACCTTATCACCTACTTGCAGACTATCATCCAATTTCTCCCATGGATGACCTTCAAGCTGCTTCATACCTAAAGCAATTCTCTTCTTCTCATCATCAAAGTCAAGAATTACCACTTTTACAGTTTCATCTAGTTCAACCACCTCTTCTGGGTGATTAACTCTACCCCAAGATAAATCAGTAATGTGAACTAAACCATCTACTCCACCTAGGTCAATAAATACCCCGTAAGAAGTGATGTTTTTCACAGTACCTTCTAGTACTTGACCTTTCTCTAATTGAGAAATAATTTCCTTCTTCTGAACTTCAAGTTCAGCTTCAATTAGGGCTTTGTGAGAAACGACAACGTTTTTAAACTCTTTGTTGATCTTCACCACTTTAAACTCCATGGTTTTGTCAACATACTGATCGTAATCACGAATTGGTTTTACGTCAATTTGAGAACCAGGTAAGAATGCCTCGATGCCAAAAACATCAACGATCAATCCACCTTTTGTTCTACACTTTACATACCCCTTGATTACTTCTTGGGTATCTAAAGCTTGATTTACTTTTTCCCATGCTCTTAAAGCACGAGCTTTTTTATGAGACAAGACCAATTGACCGTTTTTGTCTTCTTGGCTTTCGATGAAAACCTCTACCAAGTCTCCAATTTCAAGATCGTCTCTGTATTTTAACTCTGACATGCTAATTACACCGTCAGACTTGTATCCAATATCTACTACCACTTCTCTCGGAGAGATGCTCACTACTTTGCCGTCGATCACATCTTGCTCTTGGATAGAAGTTAGTGTTTCGTCATACATCTGCTCGAGCTCTTTTTGCTCTTCTTCACCGTATAACTCTTCTCTTTTTCCAATCGCACTCCAATCAAACTCCTTGCGGAATTCTTCTTGTTCCTTTTGACGCTCTTCACGAGTTTTGGGAGCCTCTTCTTTTACCTCTTCAGCTTCTGTGGTTTTATCTTTCACAATTGCTGCTTCACGACTTTCAACTTCCATTTTAGGTTGTCTTACTCGCTTTGCTTTGGGCTCGTCTTTCTTGGTTTCTTTCTCAGCCTTTTTGGCTGTTTCAGATTCTTCCTTTGCAGCTTTAGCTTCTTCCTTTACAGGCTCCTTTTTGGGCTCTGCTTTACCGGCATCAGCTTTTTCTGCTTTCTTCTCCGCTTTTGGCTTGCTTTCTTCTTTCGATTCAGCTTTTTCAGTGGATTTTTTTTCTTCTGCTTTTGGAGTTGCAGTTTCTTTTTTAGCAGCTTTTGGAGTTTCTGCTTTTTTGTCTTCTGCCTTGTTTTCGGCAGCTTTTTCGTTTGATTCAGCCATTAAGACCTTTTTTTGTATTTCGTTTTTAATTCGGCATGAAAACGAAAGTTGTGATTAAAACCCCATCATACCGATAAAGGGGCTAGTTTTTTTGAGGGCGCAAAGATAGAAAAAATTATCATTCAATCAGCAAGTTAGAATTGCTGTTTCGGAAAGCTTCCTTGTAAAAGTATAAAATGTAAAAACATCATTGCTTAATTTTGTTATAACGCCTATGAAACAGTTTGACATTCCCACCTTTTATCGCAGTTCATTTATCTCGGAAATAAAGAACAGCAGAAAAACACAAGACCCTAGAAAAAAGGATTTTAGCCCTTCTCTTTTAGATTTTGGCGATGTACAATTTTTAATCGCACGGCACTTTGGGTTTTGTTATGGGGTAGAGAATGCCATTGAAATCGCATACAAAGCGGTAGAAGAAAACCCCGGAAAAAGCATTTACTTGCTTAGTCAAATGATTCATAATCCAAAAGTGAATACTGACTTGAGAGCCATGGGAGTGAATTTTATTATGGATACCCAAGGCAATCAGTTTATTCCATGGGACGCCATTAAAAGCGATGACATTGTAATCATACCGGCCTTTGGCACTACAAGAGAGGTTGAAAGAATTTTGGAAGCGAAAAACATAGAAACTAAAAAATACGATACTACCTGCCCTTTTGTTACTAAAGTCTGGAAGCAATCCGAAAAACTAGGCAAACAAGACTACACGGTGATCATTCATGGAAAACATAGGCACGAAGAAACCAGAGCCACTTTTTCGCATTCTTCTGCCACTGCAAAATCTATTGTAGTTCGTGACATGGAGGAAGCAGAACAATTAGGCGCATTCATGTTAGGCCAAATGGAGCTTGATGCCTTTCATGAGATATTTGCCAATCAAGTTTCTGATGGTTTTGATCCAAAGAAACACTTAAACAAAGTGGGAGTTGTGAATCAAACAACCATGCTAGCTTCCGACACACAAGCAATTGCTGACTACTTTAGAGGTTTAATGGTAGACAAATTTGGAGAAGAGAACATTAAGGCGCATTTTGCAGACACTCGGGACACCTTATGCTATGCCACTAATGATAACCAACAAGCCACTTATGGTTTGTTAGCTGAGGAAGCCGACTTAGCTTTTGTAGTTGGCGGATTTAACAGTTCAAACACCTCTCATTTGGTTGAGCTATGTGAACAAAAGCTACCCACCTATTTTGTATCAAGCGCTGAGGAAGTTGTCTCTGAAAACATGGTGAGACATTTTGATTATGAAAACAAACAAATGTTAACTACCAAAAATTATCTCCCCGAGAAAAGACCACTTAGAATTATTCTTACAAGCGGCGCATCTTGTCCTGATGCAGTTGTTGATGGGGTATTAGACCGCTTACTTTCCTTCTTTCAGCCCGAACGTAGCAAAGAGGAAATTTTAGCTCAATTTATTGACGCCTAATCAAACTTCTCATTCATAAGGCGAATTACAAAACTCAATTGTTCTTCACGATCTATAGAAGAGTTATCTAGCTCAACGGCATCTTCAGCTTTACGCAAAGGGTTTTCTTTTCGATGCGTATCATCATAATCTCTTTTCTTGAGGTTCTCTTCAATATCTTCAAATTTCACCTTAAGGCCCTTTGCCTTCAACTCATCGTACCTTCTTTTTGCTCTAACCTTTTTATCCGCGGTCATAAAAAGCTTTAATTCAGCATTTGGAAAAACTTTTGTGCCGATATCTCTTCCGTCAACCACTATGTTTTTATCCTTTCCTGCTTTTTGTTGTAATTTAACCATGTGTTCTCGAATGGCTTTGATTTGAGCAACTTGACTCACGGCTTCAGAAACAGCCTTACCTCTTATTTCGGCTTCTACGTTTTCACCATTTAAAAATGTTTCATTTTCTCCGGTTTCAGCATTTAAATGGAAAGTTATTTTTACTTGCTCTAAGGTTTTTGCTATCTCTTCAGAATTTAAGTGGGAATAATCAATCCCATTTTTTAGGCCAAATAAGGTAACCGCCCGATACATGGCTCCTGTATCCAGATAGGCAAAACTCAAGCGCTTCGCCAAGGCTTTTGCCAAAGTGCTCTTTCCACAAGACGAATAACCATCTATGGCTATAATAATGGGCTTCATGCCGCTAAATTAGTTGATAAAATCGGAAAGACGGCTAGAAACAGAAAAGGTATTAGTGGCGCCTGCTTGATGAAATGCAGAACGACCGTAACTCAAATGAAACTTAGAAATTCGAAATCCTAATCCCCAGCTAAGGCCAACTGTTCCCAACTTTTCGTCAATTCTTAGGTCTGCTCGCCTTAAGTAGTTATACCCAATTCTCACATTAAAATTATCGGTAACCAAAAACTCTGCGTTTGCAATAATATGCCGGGCAGCATTTTCAAAGAAGCCAGGCTCTTTCTCTTCTTCTGCTTGACTAGGATCTAGTAAGACAGATTCGTCTACATCATCATTGGGGTTATCATATTGCAAGTCCCATTGTTGCATGTGTTGCACAATTAGTCCAAGTCGAATCGGCACTTTAGATAAGCGTTTACTAAAACCCAACTGCAACTCATAAGGAAGTTTCTCTTCTGTACTTTCAGAATAAGTACTCAGTTGTGTTCCAATGTTCTTGGCTAAAAAAGTTAATACCACTTCTCTTCTTCTGGAGTAATAAGAAATCCCCAAATCTGCAGCCAAGGCAAGTGAATAGTAGTCATACAAATCGGAGTATATCGTTTTTACGTTTATTCCTGCGGTGAAATTGCTATCTAGCATACGGGAGTATCCTAGCTGAAATGCATACTCCCCTGCGGTGAAGGTCCCGAGCTCATTGCCGGCAATATCGGTCTCTACGAACTCTCCGTAATCCACATAATTCACCCCAATATTAAAAGTACCGATGCTATCTATATGCTTGGCAAATGCAGCATTACCATAGCTAATATCACTAAGGTAGTCCACATAAGTTAAGGCCAATTTATTGTCCATGGTTTTATTTAGCAGCGATGGATTTTCTAAACCTAAAAAGAGGTCGTCGTCGTAAACTGCAATTTGGTTTCCTCCAAGGGCAGCAACCCTAGCGGAGGAAGATAAGTTTAAAAACTGGTAGCTCTTTTCACCGCCACTTTGAGCCAACAAAAGCAGGGGGCAAAACAGAGATAATAAGAAAGTAGAGAATCGACTCATAAATAATAAAGCATTCAATACGCGAAAGTATGGCAATTATTGTTTGAGACGTTCAGAAGTGATTTAAAATTGCATTTTATAGCATGAAACTATGCTTTGTTAATGAATGGCTTTTTTCTCACCAAAGCATACCAGCCGTTGTCGAGTTCCAAATAACCATGTTCATAACAGTAGTAGTAAGTCTTGTTTTCTTTGTTGGTATAGGTATCAGTATGGTAATCAAAATTAAACCCACCCTTCAACAAATTATCTCGATGCACTTTAGATTTTCCGCTAGGGTTGTAGATTGATAGTACTCTGCGGTTTTTTCTTAGAATACTATTGACTTTGCGGATGTAGGTGTTCTCTTTACTCTTTAAGCTGTTGTTGAATGTATTACGACATTGGTCACTACAAAACTTCTTGTCAATCCGACCAATCAGCTCTTCACCGCACTGTAGGCATTGTTTTTCCATAATTAGTTTAATTTAAATCCTAAAGCTAGAAAATCCGCTTAAATTTCACAAACCTACATAAGCCATTCATTTTAATCTCAGCCATTTCCGTTTGCTTACCTTCGCCTCAGAATATATTATTTTATAATTTTTCACTCTAAGAATTTTATTGAATGGCATTTATTGACCGCATTTTAAAAGAACCTTCGTACGGCTGGAAGGATGAAGATGGGGATTTATACGTTCCATCTACTTCAGAATTATTTAAGGAAGCCTTTCGAAGAGTCAATGTATTTAAGGATCGCCGAAACTGGTTGCCGGCAGTCAGCTGGATTATGGCCATTAGCATGTTACCCTTCCTTTATTTCTTCCTTTTTCATTACATCAGTTGGCCCTTAGTGCTCTTTTTTGTGCTTTACGCCATGATTATAATGAGTACTCATGGTACCATTTGGTTTCATCGCTTTAGCACACACAAAGCTTTTACTTTTAGCCACCCAATTTGGAGGTTCATCACGCAAAACTTAGTCATCAAAACCTATCCGGAAGAAATTTATGTGGTTTCTCATCATGTCCACCACGCTCGATCTGATGAAGCGGGAGACCCTTACAATGCCAAAGCTGGACTATGGTATTGTATGCTTTCAGACGTGAATCACCAAAGTATTGCGCAAGACCTTAAGCCTGAAGAGTATGATCGCCTTAAAGCTTTTATGCAACATACCGGCGTGCAACTAAACAACTACAAACAATATCAAAAATGGGGCTCTTTGGCCACTCCTCTATATACATTCTCACTTTGGCTATTAAATTGGGCTTTTTGGTATGGTGCCTTTTACTTAATTGGTGGTCATGGACTAGCTTGCACTGCTTTTAGCGCAGCTTTATTTTGGTTTGTTTTGGTAAGAGCTTTTAACTACACCGGACACGGCAAAGGAGAAGTGAAGCACCAAGAAGGCATTGATTTTGATCTCCGAAACTTGTCTATCAACCAAACCAGGCCAGGGCTTTTTTCAGGAGAATGGCATAACAATCATCACCTTTATCCTGGTAGCGCAAGAGCCGGTTTTTTACCTTATCAATTCGATACAGCCTGGGTATACATTTACACCCTTTATAAGCTGGGAGCGGTATCTTCTTACAAAGATTCAAAGAAGGCCTTCTTGAAAAAGTATTACGCTAAGCACGAAAAGCAAACAGCCTGATTATCCGCCTTTTTTTGAGCGTGGGTGAAATTGAATAATAGCATCTCGCAAGTAAGAACGATCCAAATGCGTGTAGATTTCAGTAGTGGTAATCGACTCATGACCTAACATTTCTTGCACTGCACGTAAATCGGCTCCACCTTCTACCAAGTGGGTAGCAAAAGAATGCCTAAAAGTATGAGGGCTTACCTTTTTCTTGATACCCACTTTTTCAACCAATCGCTTAATAATGGTAAACACCATTACTCTACTCAACTTATTACCCCTATTGTTAAGGAACAAAATGTCTTCTGCTTCTTTTTTAATCTTTTGGTGATTTCTTCGATGCTCTTGATAATAATTAATGTATTTCAAAGCTGCCCCTCCTACTGGAACCAATCTCTCTTTGTTTCCCTTCCCTCTCACTTTTACAAAGCCTTCTTCAAACAAAACATTAGAAAGCTGGAGGTTTACCAACTCCGAAACACGCAAGCCGCAACTATACAAAGTCTCCAATAGGGCTCGGTTGCGCTCCCCTTCTTGAGTGCTCAAGTCAATGCCACCAATCAACTCATCAATTTCTTCAATTGTCAAAACTTCTGGTAACTTAAACCCAATCTTGGGTGACTCAATCAATTCCGTGGGATCTTCCTGCACTACTTCTTCTAAAAGCAAGTATTTGTAAAAGGCTTTTAAACCTGAAATAATTCTTGCCTGCGATCTTTCTGAAATGCCCAAATCGTATAACCAGACCAATAATTCGGAAATGTGTTTGCTTTGCACTTCTTTAGGGCTCAAGTCTTGCTCACTTGCTTCTAAGTATTGGCCCATTTTATCTAGGTCTCGCAAATAGGCTTCTACTGAGTTCTTTGACAAAGACTTCTCCAACTTTAAATAGCTTTCAAATCCTTTGCGGTAGTTGTTCCACTTCATGGGAACAAATGTATAATTTTGAATGAAGTGAATTTTTATGAAAGAAATCCTCATTCTTAACGGCCCAAATTTAAATTTGCTAGGCAAGCGGGAACCAGAAATCTATGGACATCAGTCTTTTGATGATTTTTTGGCGGAAGTCCGGTCACTTTACCCCAAGCTCATCATCAATTATTTTCAATCGAATATTGAGGGGGAATTAATTGACAAATTGCAAGATGCTGATCATTATTGTGACGGTATTCTGCTAAATGCCGGCGGTTATACCCATACTTCTGTTTCTTTAGCAGATGCTGTTGCAGCCATTAGAACTGAGGTTTTAGAAATCCATATTTCTCAGCCTGCAGCCCGTGAAGTAGAACGTCACACTTCTTTACTTTCCAAATACTGCAAAGGCAGTATCTCAGGCTTAGGCTTGCAATCATACCTTTTAGGAATCGAATATTTTACAAACAAAAACAAATGAAAATCAAGTTCTTAGCTACACTTATTTTAGGGTTTACTTTTAGCCTAAAGGCTCAAATGGGAGAACTTTTTCCCGAAATAGAAGTGACCGATTTAAACGAGCAAAGTTTAACCATTCCCAAAGACACTAAGGGTAAATTTACTTTAGTTGGCGTTGCCTTTTCTGAAGATGCCCAAGATGACTTATACACTTGGAGTCAGCCGGTTTTTAGCAAGTTTATGGATGAAAACAATCTTTCTTCCTTGGTTTATGACCCGCATGTGAAGTTGATTTTAATGTTTACCGGAGCCAATCAATTGGTGTATAAAAAAGCCAAGCAAAAAATACAAGATGGAACTGACGAAACCTTGAAAGACAATGTGGTGCTCTACAAAGGTAAAATGGAAGACTATCGCGATGATCTAGACATGAAAAAAAGGAAAAAACCTTACTTTTTTGTCTTGGATCGTAAGGGTAAAATAATTTACACAGCCGAGGGCGCTTACGATGAAGACGTACTTGACGAAGTAGGTGACTTAATAGAAGAGTAAATGAATTGGGATTCGCCAATACTTTTTATTGACACATATACAGGTGCCATCTGTTTTGTCATTTTTCTTTTCACCTATTTTTTCCCACCCAAAAGCATTAACTCAATTTACGGCTACCGTACCAAAAGGTCTATGCAATCGCAAAGAAATTGGGACTTTTCCCAAAAGTATTCTAGTCGCAAGATGCTTCGTTCTACTGCAATTCTGGTGCTTTTTGGGCTAGTTGGCCTTTTTATTGATTTGCAAGAAGGGTTAGAGGTTGGGATTGGAATGCTGCTCTTGATCTTCGCTTTATTTCACCCCATCTATTTGACGGAAAAAGCACTAAAAAAATATGAAGCAGATGAAGAAAGTGATAGAGTCAGGTAAAAATTGATAAAAAGGGGAAACAAAACACCATAAAATGAAATTACCCTTAGCTTGTGAAATTGATTACTACCCCAATTTTCTATCCTCTGCTGAGGCCAATACACTGTTTGATGATCTTAGTGAAATAGTTGAAGTAGTATGCTTTAAGCCCCAAACTAGCGATGGCAAAGAATTTGAGGTGAGCTATACAAAAATTACATTCCTAGACCAAGACCTCTTGGATGAAAATAAATTCCCAGAAATTATTTGGGGACCAACACAGCTCCGGACTCACAAACTAAACAGGCTAAAAAATAAAATTGAATCACTAAGCCGTCAAGAATTTGCAGTTTGTGTGCTAATCTACTATCCCAATGGAAATACTGGAGTCGACTTTCATTCTGACTTGATTGCCTATGGTGATACTTCTATCATTCCTTCCATTAGTTTAGGAGAAGAAAGAGAGTTTGCTTTCAGGGCAAAACACAATGGAAACGAATGGAGCAAAGAGTTGAAAAATGGGAGCTTAATTGTATGTCAAGAACGTTATGAACAGAGCTTAATTACTAACAAAAAATATAAAAATCCAAGGATCAATTTAACCTTTAGAAAATATGGCTTTGATGATTAAGGCTAGTATTTAAATTGACCTTTCATTTCTTTGACGACGTTCCCGTTAGAGGAAAAAAGTAGCGCCCTCCTCATTTAACGGAATCACTTTTTGAATCATTTCTCCTTAATTTCACAACCAATGGTTTCCTCCCCAAAAATCATTTTACTCTTGCTTGGTTTTATGCTTTTTAGACAGTTTGTCTGGGGACAAAGTCCTTGGACCAAATCAAAAAGTGAAGGCTATACTCAAATTGGCTATACCCTACTCCCCACTTACCAAGAAATATTACAAAGCTCTGGTGAATCTAAACTTTTAGAACGCCAAATTACTGACCAGACTTTTCAACTCTACACTGAAGTTGGACTTGCAGAGAAACTAAGTTTGATTGCTTTTATTCCCTTTAAAATACTGGAAGCACAAGGCTTAAATTTCATCAGTCGACCAAAACCTTTGACTGAAAAGGGAAAATTAAATGCCTTTGGTAATGCACGCCTAGGGTTAAAAAAAGGTTTTACTACTACTTCCATAGAACAGGCTTTTGAGTTACAAATAGAATTGCCGACTAGTGCCCAAAACCTCAATAGCGGCTTGGTCTCTGGCTTCGATGCTTTTGCTTATGCTGTTTCTTACTCCATAGGTAAATCCTTTAGCCAAAATTTGTATGGCTTTGCTTACGGAGGGGCAATTATCAGAAGCAATGGATTTTCAAATCAATTCCGCCTAGGATTTGAAGGGGGCTACTCTATCAAACAAAAGGCTTGGTTTATTCTCTACCTGGATTACCTTGGCTTAATCGAACAGAACCAAAAATCCTTTGACCCTCGTCAAGAAATCAACGGCTTGTACTTAGATGAACAGTCATACCTTTCTCCGGGATTAAAGCTAATCTACCCCTTTCCAAAAAAGTGGTTCCTGAACCTAGGAGTTGGAGGAGCCATACAAGCCAATAATTTAGCAGCATCTCCGGCGCTAAGTCTAGGATTGGCAAAAGAATGGTAAAATTGTATCTGACTATTTGAATTTAATCGAATGAACACAGTTACCCTTAATCTTCTTGAATCGGGCTTTATTTTAGTGCTTTATGGCGTGCTGCGTATGGTTTTTTCCAAAGTAATCGATAATAATCGAGCGCAAAAATTTATTCAAGAAAGCCGGGCTCAGGTAATTAAAAGAGTCGTCAATATTGTTTTATTGGTTATTTCAGTGGCTTCCATATTACTTGTATGGGGCGTTAAGCAATCCGACCTGGCAGTTTTAATTGGCTCGGTGCTCACGGTTGTCGGGGTAGCTTTTTTCGCTCAATGGTCGCTTCTATCTAACATCACTTCAAGCGTCATCATTTTCTTTAACCACCCTTTGAGGCTGAACGATTTCATTACCATTATGGAAGGAAAAGACTATCAAATTGAAGGAAGAGTAACGAGCATTGGTTTGTTTTTTGTGACCTTGGAAAATAAAGAAGGAGAAGAAATTACCTTGCCCAACAATGTGTTCATTCAGAAGAGCATGAAGCAATTACCACAAGAAACCCCAAATAACGACAAAGACATTGCTAATGTTGACTAGCCATTTATAGATCGTTTTTAAAAGCTAAAATAAGTCTTGCAGACTTCAGCTTAATCTGTAACCCTTGAAATGAAAGAGATCTCTGAAAGCAATCAAGGGGTGAAACGGAAGTATGAAAGAGGAAGCAATTTCTAAGAATAGAAGTTTTTGCAATTTAAACCTTGTCAATCAAAGGTAAATCAAAGACCGAGAAAAGAAAACCTACTTTTGAAGAGCTTCGTTTTTTTGAGTATACTATAAAGTATCCAAATTAAACCTAGCTTAACTTAACCACAACATCGTAGATGAATCAAGAACTGTTTCAATTAACTTACCATTCCATTGCAAATGATAACTTAGAAAAAAAAGACATTGACAATTTACTCAAACAATCAGAGAGAAATAACAAAAAGAAACACATCACCGGTTGTCTTTTATATAGTCAGCCTGAGTTTATTCAATTATTAGAAGGAGAACAAGAGGAGGTAGAGGAGCTCTACCAAAAAATAAAGCAAGATGAGCGTCACCAAGCCGTAACTTTGTTATCAAGCAACCAATGTGAAAAAAGAACATTCCCAAATTGGCTAATGGCATACCACAAGCTTGATGACAGTGAACCAGAAGATCAAAAGGTGATTCATAATTTCAATTTATTTGCAAAGGTGACTCAGCAACCTACCGAGTCTTATGATGTTTTTTGGCGTATGGTAAATCACTTGACTCCTTCAGCTTTATAACATACGTACTATCTTAGCTTTAGAAACAATAGATTAGATTTACTATGGTTTAGCTACCCTGTTAGTCCATTCATTTTCCTAGTATGCAGTAGCAAAACATAGAATTTCAGATCAGAATAATTTTATTCAGATAATAAGACTAATTTTAAAAGGTATTTTTTACTATTAAAGTTGCTGAATTCAAAACACATACAAAATGAGCTAGCTATAAAAGGGACACGCATAGGGGTATGGGATTGGGACATGATTAATGGCGATGTTGCCATTAATGAAAGGTGGGCAGGTATTATAGGTTATAAAAAGAGTGAGCTTGAGCCAGTAAAATATGATACCTGGGGGAATTTGTTACACCCTAAAGATTTTGAAGTCTCAGCTAAAATAATTGAAGATCACTTGGCAGGAAATACGGATTATTATGATACTCAATTCAGAATGCGGCACAAAAATGGTCAATGGGTATGGGTGCACTCTAGAGGTAAAGTATTTGAATGGGACAACCAAAAAAAGCCTTCCCGTATGTCGGGCACTCACATTGATATTACCAAGCAGAAAAACCTAGAATTGAATTTAAAGAAGGCCATTGCCGAGCGAGATACTTTACTGCAAGAGGTGCACCATAGAGTAAAAAATAATTTGCAGATATTACTTAGTCTTACTCGCCTAAAAAGTCGGAACGGATTCATTGAGAGTCAATCGGTGATTGATTCCATTCAATCAATTTCATCCGCTTATGATGCACTTTATAAAGGTGATAGAATAGATGAGATTTCAGTGGGAATGCATCTAAAAGAAGTTGTTGGAGCCATTAGTGATAACCTTGGATTTGAGTTTTCAATTGACGCTGAGGAGGTTATCGAAAACATTACTTTTCTTATTCCAATTGGTTTAATTGTAAGTGAGCTCACTAATAATTCAATAAAGTATGCGCATGAGGATCCTAAAAAACTAAGGCTTACAATTTCCATTAAAAAGCATGGTAAAAAGCTTGAAGTTTTATATTCTGATAATGGAAAAGGTTATAACAACAGTTTAAAAAATAAGGATGCTTCCAACTCTTTTGGTATTAAAATACTAGAAGGTTTAACTGCCCAATTAAACGGAACAATAGAATTGTACGACCAAAATGGAGCCTGCGCAAAATTAACTGTCCCCTTGCCAAATCAATGAGACTTAATTTAAAAGTCTGTTTCTCAAAAAAACTATTTTCAAAATACCTTATTTCTTAACTATTTAATTCATGAAAAAAGTTATTCAAACCGATAATGCACCGGCACCGATTGGAGCCTACAACCAGGCAATCTTAAGCGGAAACACTCTATACACTTCAGGGCAAATAGCCATTGACTCTTCCACGAATCAACTCATTACCCACGACATTAAGTTAGAAGCTGAAAAGGTAATGGAAAACGTTTTGGCGGTCGTTAAAGCCGCCGACATGACTGCTGAAAACATTGTTAAAGCCTCCATTTTTTTAAGTGACATGAATAACTTTCAAGCCGTTAATGAAGTCTACTCCCGTTATTTTGATGAGAAAACAGCCCCGGCAAGAGAATGTGTGCAAGTAGCGGCTTTGCCGAAAAACGTAAATGTTGAAATTTCGGTAATTGCGATAAAATAAAAGCTAGCCTTTAAACCATTGCTGAAAGTTATCTTCTTGCTCATTACTCATTTCTTCTAGTTTAGAGACTGTGTATTTGGCGTAATAAACATCTTCAGAACAGCTAATCTTTACTACTTTTCTTTGGTTTTGGGCCGAGTAGACTTCAAGCTCAAACTCTTCTCCTGCAAAGTACTTTAACCATTCTGATAGGTTATTCTCCAAACGAATTCCATTGATACTAGAAACCTCATCTTGCACTGAAATACCGGCTCTATCAGCTACCGAATTAGGGTAAACTGTGACCACCTTTTGGTCAAGCAACTTTACCCCCAAATGAGACTCATGGTATAAGTCTGTTACTTCTTTCTTATACGTTAACCCAAAGTAATCAAGGCTCTCCTCCAACTTAGTGTCAATGGCTTCAGCGCCATTTATAAAGCGATTGAAAAAATCACCTAGATTTTTACCAGCAGTATTTTCAACCACTTCTTGGTAATCAGCTTCACTGATCCCTTTTCCTTTTTTAAAGTAGTCCTGATAAAAAGTATGCATCACATCATCAAAAGACTTTTTGTGCTTGGTGGCTTTTCTTATTTCAACATCTAACATAAAAGTTATCAAAGCGCCCTCGGTGTAAATGGAAGACTTTCGATTGGGAACACCCAGCTCGTAACCGTCTAACCAAGTGTCAAAAGAAGAATCGGCTACCGATAGGTTCTCTACCCCCAGATTGTTGAAGTGTCGATCTAATAACTGATTGAAGGTTCTAAAAAAGGCTTCATCTCGAAAAACTTTACTGCGATACAACATTACATCGCCATACCAAGTGGTTGCACCTTCAGCCAAATAGCCCAAACGGCTGTAATTCTCTTTACTAAAATCATAGGGCCACATTTCAACCGGCCGTATTCGCTTTACATTCCAAGTATGAAACAATTCGTGAGAACTCACTCCTAGCAGATCTTCATATCGCCCTTTCCAATCAAAAATGCTGTAAGAAGGCCCTAAACTAATGACGGTAGAAGCAGCATGTTCTACTCCATGATAGTTAGAAGAAGTCTGAATTTGAAAAAGAAAATGATATTCTTGACAAGGAAAATCTCCAAAGAATTTGATCTGCTCTTCGGTAAAGGCTTTAAAGTCATTGATCAATTGTTCCCAAGCCGGCTTGCATTCTCCTTGAAACCAAAGATAAAAAGTGCTCCCGGCTGCCTTATAGGTTTTACTTTTCAGACTTGCAGAAGCAATAAAAGGACTATCGGCCAATTCATCAAAATCTTGAGCTGCAAAACAGTTTTTTTCTGCTTCTTCCAAGGCAATGGCCACCTCGTAGTCGTCTGGCAGATCTAGCTGCAATTGACAGATTTCCTCCAACCTTTCCGGTACATATAACAGACAGTTAACCGGGTTTACATAGAGTTGATCTTCATTTAAAAAAGTAGATCCCGCATTCAATTCAAACGCAAAATAATTATACTCCACTATTACTTTTTGCTTGCCCTTGCAATCTACTTCCCATAGGTCTTTGCTTAACTTTCTAGAGGAAAGTGCTACGCCCTCTTCATCAAAAGCTTTCCAGCGTTGAATATTCTTTGCAAAATTGGCCAATTGATATCGACCAGGTCGCCAGGCCGGTAATTGAAAGTGCAGTTTGGATTCGCCTTTGGTTTCTGCTTCTACTTTTACATCAAGATAATGATGATTTGCTTGGGTATAAGATAGGTGATACTTCATGCCTCAAATGTATTCAGCCTAAGCCTGAATAAAAAACAATTGAATTATCCTTTATTAAGACTAAATAAACCGCTTTTAGCTACCTTTGGTTGCTCATGAAATTGCTGCTCGATTTTTTTAAATTAGTTCGCCTGCCTAACCTTATTATCATTGGTTTAACGCAATATGCCATTCGATACGGCATTATTTATCCCTTTTTGGTTCAGGCCAATTTAGATCTCTTTTTATCAGAAAGTTTGTTTGGAATGTTAGTGGCTGCGACTGTTTTAATTGCAGCAGCCGGTTATATTATAAACGACTATTTTGATGTGAAGCTCGACTACTTAAACAAGCCCGAGCAATTGGTCGTTGGCAAGAGCATTAAACGGCGATATGCCATGGTGATGCACATCATTTTCAATATCATTGGCTTGGCTCTAGCGGCTTATGTGGCTTATGTAATTGCCCACCCAATGCTTGTTCTCTTTCAGTTAGTGAGTGCCGCATTACTTTGGTTTTACTCTGTCTCATTTAAGAAACAGGTAATTATTGGCAATTTGATCATTGCTTCTTTAACCGCTCTGGTTCCATTTACTGCGGGTTATTACGAGATCGCCGTAATGTTCGACTCCATGGAGCAGTTTGCACACAATGAAGCCATTATTGGCAAAAATTTAGGCAGCTTGCTCTTTAGCATTAAGTATTTACTATACTGGATAATTGGCTACAGTGCTTTTGCTTTTTTGCTTACAATGATTCGAGAGATAGTGAAAGACATGGAAGACATTGAAGGCGACAAAGCTTTTGACTGTAAAACCTTTCCCATTGTTTTTGGCATACCTAAAACCAAAAAATTAGCGATTGGGATTAGTTTGTTTACGCTTGCTTGTATCAGTTTGCTGGAAGTAATGCAATGGATTTCTAACGATTGGATCTCTCTTGCTTACTTTGTTGTTTTCATTAGCCTTCCTTTAATCTACGTGAGTTTTTTGCTTACAAAAGCAAAAACAAAAAAGCACTTTTTCATTATTAGTCAATCCATTAAAGTGTGTATGCTCTTTGGTATACTTTACACTTTAGTGATCTACGCCTATCAATAAAATGGGAAATTTTCTCAATCCACAAGCATACAAACTGATATTAGCTTCACAATCTCCTCGCAGAAAAGCGCTCTTGGAAAGTTTAGGCTATCAATTTGAACAGCGGATAAAAGAGTTTGAAGAAAGCTATCCTGAAAACCTCTCTGCTGAAGAAGTTCCTGAGTTTTTGAGTATCAAAAAAGCAAAAGCTCACCTCGCGGAACTAAAGGAAAATGAGTTGCTCATCACTTCTGATACCGTGGTGATCTTAGAAGACCAAATTCTAGAGAAAGCCGCAAATGCAGAAGAGGCGAAGCAAATGCTAAACGCTTTAAGTGGTAATACCCACCAAGTAGTAAGTGGTGTTTGCTTGAGTAGTCAGAAAAAACAAAAATCCTTTTCAGTTTCTACCACTGTTTTCTTTAAACCTTTAAAAGAGGTAGAAATAGACTACTACATTAAACACTATCAACCTTTTGACAAAGCAGGAGCTTACGGAATTCAAGAATGGATCGGACAGATAGGAGTAGAAAAAATTGAAGGTTCTTTTTACAATGTCATGGGCTTGCCGGTGAAAGAATTGTTCGAGGCAATACAAAAATTCTGATTAGCCTCTTCTTTCCATGTAAGACTGCAAAATCAAAGTAGCACTGACTTTATCTACCAAGCCCTTATCACGTCTTTTCATTTTCTTTACTCCACCGGCAATCATACTTTCCATGGCCATTTTAGAAGTAAAGCGTTCATCTTCTCTTTCAATTTTTAAATTCGGAAATCGTTTTCGAACAAAGTTCAAAAAGGGCTCAATGCTCTTTTCAATTTCTGACATTTCGTCGTTCAGTCTTCTGGGCTCGCCCACCACCAAACAATCAACTTCTTGTTTGTTCAGGTATTCCGTTATAAAAGCTTGCAGTTTTGGCGTCTCTACTGTGGTTAAGCCACTGGCTATTATTTGCAGAGAATCTGTTTCTGCAATTCCACAACGCTTTTTGCCATAATCTATCGCGATTAACTTTCCCATATTCAGAATGCAAACATACCATGCTTTAAGTTAGTTTTACTTCTGAACTTAAAACAATATGAACCATTAGGGGTCTTATTTTGGGTACTTTTGCCCTGAATTTATACGCTATGGAATTAGATCGAATTGAAGACGCTATTGAAGCCATAAAAAATGGTGAAATCATTATTGTGGTAGATGATGAAGACCGTGAGAACGAAGGTGATTTTATTGTCGCCGCCGAAAAAGTAAACACTCAAATTATCAACTTTATGGCAACCCACGGAAGGGGTCTAATTTGTGCGCCTTTAATTGAGGATCGCTGCGACGAATTAGGACTCAACCTCATGGTTGAACAAAACACGGCCGCTTATGAGACTCCTTTTACAGTCTCCATAGACTTAGTTGGACATGGCACTACCACCGGCATTTCGGCCTCTGATCGAGCCAAAACAGTAAAGGCTTTAGTAGACCCTGAAACGAAGCCAGAAGAGTTGGGAAAGCCAGGGCATATTTTTCCATTGCGTGCAAAAGCAGGGGGTGTTTTACGCAGAGCCGGTCATACCGAAGCTGCCATTGACTTTGCACGGCTTGCCGGATTAGCACCAGCAGGATGTATCGTAGAAATCATGAATGAAGACGGTACCATGGCTAGATTGCCACAATTGAAAGAAATTGCTAAAAAGTTTGACCTGAAGCTGGTAAGTATCAAAGATTTGATTGCTTATCGAATGAACACAGAAACCCTGATCAAAAAGGAAGTGGAAGTAAAACTGCCTACCGAATACGGCGATTTTCGTCTAATCGACTATACCCAAACCACTACCGGTCAAGAACACTTGGCTTTGGTAAAAGGAGAATGGAAAAAAGATGAGCCGGTTTTGGTGCGTGTACACAGTTCTTGCATAACAGGCGATATATTCGGCTCTTGCCGCTGCGACTGTGGCCCACAATTGCAAGCTGCGATGAAAACCATAGAGGAAGAAGGTAAAGGTGTGATCGTTTACATGAACCAAGAAGGAAGAGGCATAGGTTTGTTGAATAAACTCAAAGCTTACAAACTGCAAGAAGAAGGACTTGATACTGTTGAGGCAAATCTTAAGCTAGGCTTTACTATGGATAATCGCGATTATGGAATTGGCGCACAGATTCTTTCCAGTTTAGGGGTTAGCAAAATGAAACTCATGACCAACAACCCTAAAAAGCGCACTGGCCTAGTAGGTTATGGATTGGAAATTGTAGAAAACATCCCACTCGAAATTGAATCTAACGAGCACAATGAGCTTTACCTGCGTACCAAAAAAGACAAAATGGGACACTCCCTAAAATTGAAAACTTAAGGCGTACTTAGCTAACGAATATTTGTAATTTGGCTTTGTTTTGAAAGTGTTCAAATTTCTAAACCGAAGCTTACTTATTCTTAACTTACTAGCCGCATTGGGGCTCATGTTGGCTTATGGAGCTGCGTATATAAATCCACAGTCATTTTGGCCCATTGCCTTCTTCGGTTTAGCTCTCCCTTACTTCCTCTTTTTAAACTTTTTTTTCCTGCTTTATTGGGCCTTTCGGGGAAAGCGATACTTCTTACTTTCGCTCCTTGTAATCATCTTAGGTTATAAGAGCATACCATCATTTGTTCAAATTCGATTTGACCATGAAGAAGTTAAAGCAAACGACCTGAAGGTTTTGAGTTTTAATGTTCGTGTTTTTGACCTCTACATGTGGACCAAAGAAAAAACCACACGCAATCAAATTTTCAATTTTCTTGAAGAGGAAGACCCCGATGTGCTTTGTTTGCAAGAGTTTTACCATTCTGACACACATGATAAATACGAGTTTAAAACCCTCGATACACTGGTTCAGTTTTTAAAAGCCAAAAATTATCACACCTACTACACCACTAACCTTAGAGAAAAAGATCATTGGGGTGTGGTTACTTTTAGTCGTTTCCCCATTGTTAAAAAAGGAGTAGTTCCTTTTCAATACAAAGATGACAATGTCTGCACCTTCACCGACATTAAGAAAAATGGTAAAATCATTCGGGTTTACAATGCTCATTTGGCTTCCATTAAATTAGACAAGCACGACTACAAAGCCATGCGCAAAGTGAATAAAAACGACTACTCTAAAGATTTTGACAAAGAATTCATGATGCTAACAAAAATCCGCTTTGGGTTTGAAAGGAGAGCCTCACAGGCTGATAGTATTCGGAAACATATGGATCAGTCACCACATCCCAATATTCTTCTGGGAGACTTTAATGATACCCCTGCATCCTATGCATACCACACCATTAGAGGTGACCGAAAAGATGCTTTTATTGAAAGTGGTTCTGGTTTGGGAAGAACTTACATTGGTGAGTTTCCCTCTTTTCGCATTGACTACTTGCTCTATGACAGCAGTTTTGTAGCGAAACAATTTCGCACTCATAATGTCAAGCTTTCCGACCACCACCCAATAAGTGCTTATTTACAAGTCGATTAGCGCTTTGCCAATCTGATTCTTTACCGCTCATCCAAAAGATGAATGACTTTTTTAATTAATGCTTTACTTTGATTCTTACAGCATGATATCATTAAACAACATACACAAATCCTACCCCATGGGGCGAAATAGCCTTCATGTTTTAAAAGGGATTGACCTAGAAATAAAAGATGGAGAAATGGTTTCCATTATGGGCTCTTCCGGATCTGGGAAGTCCACTTTGTTAAACATCTTGGGTATGTTAGATAATTATGATGAAGGGCGCTATGAGCTAGATGCTACTTTAATTAAAGACTTGAGTGAAACCAAGGCCGCTAAATATCGCAACAAATTTCTTGGCTTTGTTTTCCAATCATTCAACCTTATTTCTTTCAAAAATGCTTTAGAGAATGTAGCCCTTCCCCTCTATTATCAGAAAGTAAAACGCAGCGAAAGAAACCGTTTGGCCTTAGAGTATTTAGAAAAAGTTGGTTTGAAAGAATGGGCAGAGCATATGCCTAATGAACTATCCGGTGGACAAAAACAAAGGGTTGCCATTGCTCGCTCATTAATCACCAGACCTAAAGTATTATTGGCAGATGAACCCACCGGCGCGCTAGACTCCACTACTTCTTATGAGGTAATGAAGTTATTGCGTTCCATTAATGAAGAAGGCATAACAGTGGTAATTGTGACGCATGAAAATGACATTGCTGCCAAAACAGATCGCATTATACGCCTAAAAGACGGACGTATTATCAATAAAAACGAAATGGCCCATGTTTGATCGAGACAAGTGGGAAGAAATACTGCACACCATCAGCAAGAATAAGCTGAGAACTTTTCTAACCGGCTTTAGTGTAGCTTGGGGCATCTTTATGTTGATTGTATTGTTAGGTTCTGGAACCGGTTTGCAAAATGGAGTAAAAGACCAATTTAAAGATACCGCTAGCAATAGCATTTGGGTGTTTAGCGGACAAACTCAATTGCCATTTAAAGGCATGAAACCAGGTAGATTTGTGCGCTTTGATAATGCTGATTACAAAATGTTGAGTGAAGAAATTCAGGGAGTGGAAGAATCAAGCGGAAGGTTTTACATTCCAGGTAGTAGCGACGTAAGTTATGACGGTGAAAGCTTTAATTTTGGCTTACGAACAGTTCACCCCGGACATCAATACATTGAGAAAACCTTAACCATTCAAGGTAGATTTATTAATGAAAAGGACCTTGAAGAGAAGAGAAAAGTCGCTTCTATAGGAAGTTTGGCAAAACGATCTCTTTTCAAGGACGAAGACCCCATTGGAAAATACATTGAAGTAAAAGGGGTGCCCTTTAAAGTAATCGGAGTTTTTGAAGACGAAGGAGGAGAAAACGAACAAGAAGTAATCTATTTGCCTATTTCCACTGCTCAAATGGTTTATAACGGCCAGGATAGAGTACATCAAATGATGGTTACCCTTGGTGATGCAGGAGTAGAAGAAAGTAAGGCATTTGAAAGAGAAATCAGACAGCGATTGGCTGAATCTCACAACTTTGACCCCAATGACCAGAGAGCCATTCGTTTTTGGAACAACGTAGAAGAATTTCTCAAATTTCAAAACCTATTTAACGGCATTCGGATCTTCATTTGGATTATTGGTATTATGACCATTATAGCGGGGATTGTAGGCATTAGCAACATCATGTTAATTGTTGTAAAAGAGAGAACCAAAGAAATTGGCATTCGCAAAGCACTAGGTGCCACCCCTATTTCTATCATTAGTTTAATAATGATGGAGTCAATTTTAATAACTGCAGTTTCAGGCTATATTGGCTTAGTGCTGGGAGTAGGTTTAGTAGAGTTGGTTAGTGCCAACATGCCACCCGATACTGAGTTTTTCAAAAACCCAGAAGTTAATTTCCAAGTCGCCATAAGTGCAACCCTAATTTTAGTAATTGCAGGCACCTTAGCTGGTTTGGTCCCAGCTAGAAAAGCAGCCTCCATAAGACCCATTGTAGCTTTAAGAAACGAATAAGATGTTTGACGCAGACCGATGGAACGAAATATTTAGCTCGCTTGCCAAAAACAAGCTGAGAACGCTTTTAACAGCCTTTGGCGTATTTTGGGGCATCTTTATGCTAATTATCATGCTAGGTGCAGGTAATGGTCTAGAAAATGGAGTTTCTAAAAACTTTGCCGGAGTTGCAACCAATAGTGTTTTCATTTGGACACAAAGAACTACGGTTCCATATTCCGGACTACCTAAAGGAAGAAGCTTTAATATGCGTAATGAAGATATTCCTTTTATTGAAAATGAAGTGGACAAAATTGAAGTCTTAGCACCAAGAAATCAATTAAGAGGGTATCGCGGAGGCAACAATGTTAGTTACCAAACTAAAGCAGGAAATTTCCAAGTAATGGGAGACTACCCTCAAATTATGGAAATAAGCCCTATGGATATTATCCAAGGCCGATTTATAAACCAACTTGATATTGAAGGTAAAAGAAAAGTGACTGTTATCGGGACCTATGTTAGAGATGTACTTTTCAAAAATGAAGACCCCATCAACAAAAATGTTAAAATCAATGGCGTTTTCTTTAAAGTGGTGGGCGTTTTTAAGTCAAAAAAGGGCGGCAACCAGGGTGAACGAGATACGCAAACTTTGTTTATTCCTTTTTCTACCTTCCAAAAAGCATTTAACTACAGTAATGTAGTTGGCTGGTTGGCAGCTACTGCTAAAGCAGAATCAAATGCTAGTGAAGTAGAAGAGGAAATTGTAAAAGTGCTCAAAAGGAGACACAAAGTAGCTCCCGCTGATGAGAGAGCTTTTGGATCATGGAATGCAGAAGAAGAATTCAACCAGATCAACGGTTTATTTGCAGGAATCTCAACTTTAATTTGGATTGTAGGGATCGGCACTTTAACTGCCGGAATCATCGGAGTGAGTAACATTATGCTCATTATTGTGAAAGAACGAACCAAGGAAATTGGTATTCGTCGTGCCATTGGCGCAACTCCGATATCTATTGTGAGCCAAATTATGATGGAAGCCATTGTGCTTACCTCTTTGGCCGGTTACTTTGGTTTAACCTTTGGGGTTCTGGTTACAGAGGCCATCTCCAATGCCATCGGCCCAGCACAAGGCGATAGTATGTTTACCAATCCAACCATAGACTTACAAGTAGCACTTACGGCCTTGGCCATTCTGATATTTTCAGGAGCTTTGGCGGGTTTAATCCCAGCCCGAAAAGCCGTAAAAATAAAACCCATTGAAGCTTTACGAACAGAATAAACCATCCTTAAAATGAAGAAGTTTTTTAAAATATTTATCGGTATTGTGTTATTGGCCGTTTTTGTGTGGACCATCTACTACCTTTATTCTAAGTCAGAAGAAAAGCCGGTCGTTTATAAAACCCAAAAACCCATTATCACCAATATTATTAAAAAAACGGTGGCTACCGGTTCAGTGGTGCCAAGAAAGGAAATTGAGATCAAACCACAAGTTTCAGGAATTATCGACGAAATATTTGTAGAAGCCGGCACCATGGTTGAAAAAAATGACCGGATTGCTTTGGTTAAGATCATCCCGAATATGGTGAATTTAAACAATGCGGAAAATCGGCTTCGTCAGGCTAAAATTGCTTTGGAAAATGCGAAGCTAGATTTGGAGCGAAACCGAAAACTTAAAGACAAAAATGTCATTGCAGATGCAGAATTTCAACCTTTTGAGATTGCCTATAAAACCGCACAGGAAGAATTAAAAGCGGCTCAAGATAATTTACAACTGATCAAGAAGGGAGAAACCTCTTCGAATCGCTCTAGCACCAACCGCCTGATCCGTTCTACCATTGCGGGTATGATTTTAGATGTGCCGGTTGAGGAAGGAAATTCAGTAATTGAAGCTAACACCATGAACGATGGAACTACGGTAGCTTCTGTGGCTGATATGACAGATCTGGTTTTTGAGGGAAATGTTGATGAATCAGAAGTTGGTAAAATTAAGGAAGGAATGGATTTAATTTTGCGAATAGGCGCCATAGAAAATGAGACCTTTGATGCTGTCTTGGAATACATTTCACCAAAAGGCGTAGAAGAGGAAGGTGCCATTCAGTTTGAAATTAAGGCTGCTGTGAAGTTAAAAGAAGGGCAATTCATACGGGCTGGTTACAGTGCCAATGCTGATATTGTGCTTGATCGAAGAGATAGTGTTTTGGCAGTATCAGAGGCCTTACTGCAATTCGATGACAAGGACTCGGCTTTTGTAGAAGTAAAAACCGGAGAGCAAGAATTTGAAAAGCAATATGTTGAAACAGGACTTTCTGACGGAATTAACATTGAAGTTATAAAAGGCATAGAAAAAGACGACGAATTGAAACTTTGGAATTTATCTGAACAAAGAAGTCCGGCACGAAGAGGTAGGTAGCCACAAACAATCGCTTTTAAAGGCTGTTTAACAGGCATGGAATTAAAAGCTTGGGAAATTGACCGCATTATTGAAATGGCTTGGGAGGATCGCACTCCTTTTGATGCCATTGAATTTCAATTTGGACTTACTGAAAAAGAGGTGATTCAATTGATGAAGCGAGAAATGAAACTCCGAAATTGGAAAAAATGGAGGGCTCGTGTTCAAGGAAGATCTACCAAACACAGGAAGTTAAGGCAAAATAAAAGCGGTCGTTTTAAGTCAGCTGCACAAAGAAAAATTACCGGAAATCGAATCTCAAAAAAGAAATACTAGATTTTTCGCTTTTCAAACTTTCGGATGATCAATCGCACTCCTCGATCAAAATTTAAATAGTTATAGGTCCAATTAAAAAAGGTAACTATTTTATTTCGAAAGCCCACTAAAGAAATTAGGTGCACAAACATCCAGACATACCAAGCAAACAAGCCTTGAAACTTCAACTTATTTAAATCAACTACGGCTCTATTTCGCCCTACGGTTGCCATTACTCCTAAATCTTTGTATTCAAACTCTTTCGGCTGCTTCTTTTTTTCTAAACGCTGTATGTTTTCTGCTAAAAGTGTTCCTTGCTGATTAGCAACCGGTGCTAACATGGGTAAGCCTTTGGGGAAATTTTCAGTTTCCATTTGGGCAATGTCACCAATGGCGTATACCTCATTATATCCTTCAATTAAATTGTAACGATTTACCTTGTACCGTCCTTTTTCCACACTATTTTCAGCAAGTCCTCTAATAAGGTTGCCTTTAACTCCCGCAGCCCAAATCAAGGTTTTCGCTTTTAACTCTTTCCCTTCTTTAAACTTTACGGTATGCCCATCATAATCTGAAACAGCAGAACTAAGCCAAATGGTAACGCCTAATTCCTCGAGGTATTTGAATGCTTTATTTGAAGCTTCTTTGGACATCGGAGGTAACAGTTCGTCTGACATTTCAATTAGGTGTATGTTCATTCTTCGAATGTCAAGATCAGGATAATCGGCTGGTAGAATGTGCTTTTTTAATTCCGCAAAGGCACCCGCTAGTTCTACACCAGTTGGCCCACCGCCTACAATGGCAAAACTCATTAAGGCTTCTTGTTCTTCTTTTGAAGAAGTGAGAAGTGCTTTCTCAAAATGCTGTAGAATATAGCTTCTGAGGTCTAATGCCTCTGATACGCTCTTCATGGTCATGGCGTGCTCTGCGATAGAGTCCATGCCAAAAAAGTTAGTGGTTGTGCCAGTAGCTACCACTAAGTAATCGTAGTGTACACTTCCAATGTCTGTTAGCACTAACTTTTTATCTGTTATTACCTCAGAAACTTGAGCCATTCTAAAAAAGAAGTGTTCATGCTCCTTAAAGATCTTTCTTAAGGGATAAGCAATGGAGTCTGGTTCTAAGCCGGCTGTGGCAACTTGATATAGTAAGGGTTGAAAAGTGTGATAATTGTTGCGATCTAGCATGACCACTTGAAAGCGCTTGTTCTTTAAGCTCTTTGCTAAATGAAGTCCGGCAAAGCCACCTCCAATAATTACAATTCTGGGTCGGTTTGTTTCAGGTATGTTCATGGTTGAGTGAGCTTTTTCATTTCTTCAGATTCAAGCACTGCAGCATTGTTTCGGTTCTTTGCTAAAAAGATCATGCTTTGTGCAACAGTTCTAGCTTGTATACCGCGGTATTGCTTTAATGACCCTTGTAAAAGGAAAGACAACTTTTGGATAAAAAACTTAGCAATTGATTCACCTAAACGACTTTCTTGTCGGTCGCCAAGTAATAAAGAAGGTCGCACAATATGCACCACGGCATCGCTTTCTTCAATAATCGCTTCCTCTGCCCTGCCTTTGGTTTGCAGATAAAAATTGGAGCTTTCCGGATTGGCCCCTAAAGATGACACCATGATTAATTTTGAAGCTTTACTTAGCTTAGCTATACGACTAGGAAGGCCTAGGTCAACCGCTTTAAATTTAGCTTGGCTTCCTGCTTTATTAATGGTTGTGCCCAGCGCAATAAAAATATGATCTACCTTAAACAAAACCTCTTCTTCTTCTTCAAGCTTATCAAAGTCAACTACGTAGCTTTTTAGCTTTTTTGAAGAATAATCAACTTCTCGACGATTAGCTAAGTAAACCTTTTGGTAATCCTCATCTTCTGCTAAAAGCTGCACTAATTCTTTGCCGACCAAACCGGTGGCCCCAAATACAGTTGCACGCAAGTTAGACATGAATAGTAGGTTTTGTGTAAAATACGAACAAGCTTCGAAACAATGCGCTTAATTTTGAGTTTCAAAGGTATGAACAAGCTAGATAAAGAATTTGAAAAAGGGGTAAAGCTTTTAAAGGAAAACAAATTAGAGGCTTCATTAAAAGTATTCTCCAAGTTGATTGAAAGCACTCCTGACCGAGCTGACTTTTACAGCGAAAGAGGTGTGGTTTATTTTCATATGAATAAACGAAATGAATCTTTAGCTGACATGGACAAAGCGGTTGAACTAGAACCGTTAAAAAGTTACCGATATTCTAGCCGAGCTTTTATAAGAGGCCATTTTAAAGACATTGACAATGCAATCAAGGATTACCAAAAGGCCGTTGAGTTAGATCCTGAAGATGCCATTGCACACAATAATTTGGGCTTATTGGAAGAACAATTGGGCTATCACAAACAAGCAAAAGACCGTTATAAAATTGCTGACGACCTAAGCGTAGATGGTCGCTCAGACAAAGGCTTGCAGGGAGAAGAAATCAAAGCCAGAAACATTCAAAAAGAAATAGATGAAGCCAAAGAGAAAAGTAGCTTTTTGAATGAAATAAAAAGCTTGGGCTCGAAAGAAGGAAGAAATTCTTTTCTTCGTTTTATCAAGTCTGGCTTTAAAGAGGTTTAACACCCCAAATTCGCTCCCACAGCTTGTCAACTTCTTTGCGTGCTCCTTTAAAACTATTTTCTTTTTGCTCTACCCTTAGGGGTTTTTCTTTGCTGATTTTGTAAGTAAATACAAAGTTCTCCGGTTTTTTATTCATTCCATCAAGCAATCCAAATCGAAGGTCGTTCATGCAGAGGTATTCTCCGCAATCATCGATGGTGTAATAGCCTTTTGTTAAAAACAGCAGGCGTTCTACTTTAGGGTGGTTTCGGTAGGGTTTCAACAAAGCTTGATTCTTGGCGAACCGGTGAATTTCTAACTCATTCCCCTTATCAAAAATAGAATGATAAGCGATTAAAAAGTGATCTTCTTGTTCGATGTTAAAGGTCCACAATAATGAGTTGAAGGGAGTTGGTCGACTGTCAAATTGCACATAGTCAATTTGATTCACTAGCAGTAATTCCTTAAAAGTTTCATTGATGTACACCTTTACAACTACTGTAAACAATAGGTATACACTGCTGATCATCAAGCCTAGTCGGTTCCACTTTCTTCTTGATTCAGCCTTTCTATTGGAAAACAAAACCGCTATTAAACAAATTAAGAAAGGCAAAGTATAAAGAGGGTCGATCACAAAAATCGACTGTATCGCAATGCGCCACTCAAAAGGCCAAAAGAACTGAGTACCCCAAGTGGTAAAGATATCCAATAAAGGATGGGTAAAAACTGACCAAAAAAAGAGCTGTGTCCAACCCCACCAATTGGTTTCCTTTTTCTTTTTGTAAATGAGGTGAACAAGGTAACCTAAAAGGGGTGCTAATAAAATAGCAAATACAATGCTGTGACTAAATCCACGGTGAATCTCAAGTCGACTCACTGTATCCATGAATTGCCCCGGTAAAGTATCTAAGTCGGGAATAGTACCGCCAATGGCTCCCCACAAAACGGCTTTGTTTCCGACTTTTTTGCCTAGAACTGCTTCCCCAACAGCCCCACCCAAAACAATCTGGGTCAAAGAATCCAATAAACGAAATTAAAGTGATTAAAAGGGAAGATCATCGTCGTCGTCATCGGCACTAATATCGGCCGTATTAAATGAAGTTGGCGGCTCTTCAGATGGCGGAGGTGGTGTGCTGCCGCTACCTCCGGCATTTTCACTCACGGCTTCTACACGCCAAGCATCAAGATTAGTAAAGTAGCTTACTTTTCCGTTTTTTTCCCATTTTCTTCCTTTGATATTAAAGGATACCTTCACCGGCTGATTTACATTAACTGCATCAATCAAACTGCATTTATCTTGAATGAGTTGAAATTTAATGTGCTCGGTAAACACTCTTCCTCCACCCTCTTCAGTAGTTTCTACTACAAACTCTCTCTTCTTAAACGCATCGCTTACTTGTTGAACATCAAACTTCTCAACTAACTTTCCTTCTAACTCAAAACTCATAATACTACTCTTCTATAATTTCTACTTTGTTAATCTTATCTCCCTGACGAATGTCATCAATTACTTCAACTCCCTCAACTACTTTTCCAAAACAAGTATGATTGCGGTCTAAATGTGCGGTATTTTCTCTACTGTGACAAATAAAGAACTGAGACCCTCCTGTATTACGGCCGGCATGTGCCATACTTAAAACACCTCTTTCGTGGTGTTGATTATCACCGTCTAGTTCACAGTCGATCGTATAGCCTGGTCCGCCGGCGCCAGTTCCGTCAGGACAACCACCTTGCACAACAAAATTTGGGATTACCCGATGAAAAGTTAATCCGTCGTAGTAGCCATCTTTTGATAGCTTCACAAAATTCTCAACTGTTTTGGGAGCATCTTTCTCATAGAAATCGATGGTCATTTTCCCTTTATCAGTGGTCATTTCTGCTTTCATATTTCTTTCTTTTTTGGATTGGTAAAATTAGGGAATCAAATCTCCTTTAAAAAGTTAAATAACTTGGCTTCAAAAGCTCTACTGAACATGACTCAAGTCTATTTCATAAAACCTTTCACCTGACAGTGAATCCTTAGTTATCATTGTTGCATGTTTTTCAAGGTAAGTTGGTACATCAGCCTTTTTTGAAAGAATTAAATGTGAGATTTCAAAATCATGAAGGAAATTGAATTCAACTTCCTCTATTTCTTGATCAGCAGTTCTATTTTCTTGGGCATACTTGTAAAAAAAGCCATTTGAAATTGCTTTTAGACTTCTTTTGTGATTAATATGACTTGAAGAGTCTATCGGAGTTCTAAGATCTCCAATGTTTATCGAATTGACATCTTTGTCAAAAAGAAATAAATAGTTTCCAAGTGGATAAACAGCATTATACTTTGAATGCATTTTCATCATATCCTCTTTTGCTTTAAGACTAGCCACCAATTCACCTTCCTGAATTGTTTTGTACAACTTTGTTAAATATTCATTGGTGTGTGTGTTCTCCTTTAACAGAATAGACTTTTCAAAATATTGAGCAACATTCGTAGAAATAGCTACAATTAGTAAAGTGGATACTATCCCTTTCCTTAAGTAATGTGTATCCGCTTTTAGTTGTTTAAACCACCAAATGAAAGCAATAATCGAAAACACATTCAATAATGATATACTTGAGTTATAAAAAATTTGGGAGGAATTTAACTCTGTATACAATGCCATCCATGCAAATAGTGAAGTAAATACTATGCTAAGGGTGAATACAATTGGAACTTGTAAATTATTATTCTTATTGAGCTTTTTCCAATAAGCTATTATTATGACTAAAAGTGGAAGGTATAACGCAAAAAGAGATAAAAGACTTAAACCAAGGATATTCACCTGAATTCTTATGTCGAACAAAGCCAAAGTATCTTTAATTAACTTAAGTGGAGAACCTATTTCAGCACCCGCCAAGCCCGGAGACTCTGATTTGTTCAAGGTATAAAACCCCAACAATAAAAAAGCTACCAAAAAGATATTTCTTAGATTCTTGTAAAATTTTTGTCTACCCAATTTTTTCTTATAAAACATGAAAGACAGGCTTAATAAAAGGGCCACTATAACGATCGGAAATATGATAATATTTGCTACACCTAGACAAAGCAAGCTCAAGACAGCTAACTCAACTTTTTCGTTTTTGTAAAAAATAAATGATAGGAAAAAAAATAGATAGAAATAACTCAGCTTATTCAAAAACGGATCAAATAAGTTAAATGACAGACGATTTACTTTATAAAAAAAATCTATTTGACTCTCAAATGGGAAGTACACTCCACCAAGGAATAAAAGAACGATAATTCCCAATGAATAATAGGTAATTGAACGATTGAAAAAACTGAGACAAATTGCCATTATAAGGCCATAAAAAATAGGGTATATAACCAATTTTAAACTGATGAACTCATTGGTGCAAAAAAGTTTGCTAGAAAGTGATGCTCCCCAAAGATCAAAGTAATGATATGGCCTAGGTCCATTATAAAAACTATCCAACAGATTCAAATTAAAGAACCCATTCTCTTCACCGACAACTCCTAAACTTTTTGAAATTTTAGCATATAAGATATAATCTGTGTTTAAGTATGAAATGCCTTGCCATCCCGAAGAGGAAACTGTAGAATAGTAACTAATAAAGAAACCAATAGCTGTAAAACCCACTAATTGCAACAATGAGGTATAGCAAAATTTGAAGTGGCACTTAGGTAGTTTTTTAAAGGACGAAAATGCAGCAAGTAGAATAATAAGCAAGTATACCCAGCTGACTGACTGCAATTTAGTTGATAAAAGCGAATAGACAGTAATAAGGCTTAGATAACCTAAAACAACATTTACGGTCTCTTGCTTTAGTCCTTGCTCAAATATTTGAGTCCTTGTAATGAAAAACAAGAGCTTTCCTGCAATCCAACAGATTAATAGAAAGAAGACTACAAAAAGCAAATAATATAACAAGTTGAAGTTATTTTATTTTTCCAATTGCAATTAAAGAAGTTCCGATTGGGGGTGACTTTAGTAAGCCATTCTCAAGCTTTAAAATTGAATTGAACAGCTTATTTACAAATGAAGTTGGAGGTTTAAAACCTGTAGCAATGATGTTTTCTTTAGAAACAAAAGCGAGAACAACTTTCCTGATCAAGGCAATTGGTAATAAAGAGAATCCCCAATATTGAATTCTAACCTCTTCTAGTCCACATTTATCAAATAATTCCCGCAGCATTTTCTTTGTATACCTCCGTTTGTGACCAGCAGCTGTATCATACCTACTAAATAGCTTATTTAATGCAGGGACATTGATCAAGACATAACCGCCTGGCTTTGAATAGGACATTCCTGTTCTTACAAAGTCTGCATCATCGTCGATATGCTCAATAACATCCATTAGAATAATTCCATCGTATTTTGCTATAAGTTCTTTAGGCTTGTCATAAATATTCAAGCAATATACATTACCTTTTTCCTCTTTTATCTGCTCTAAAGCAAACATATTTAGGTCACAGCCATCCACAACTGCATCAAGGTCTCCCTCAAACTGATTAATAATTGCTCCATTTCCACATCCTATCTCAAAAAATCTAGGTTTCGCAATCTTTTTGAAAATAGCACAATTTTTAAGGGCTCTGTATCGAGATTTAATCCAGAAATGACTTGTAGTTGCGTGAACATACCAATCATCTGCCATGTCTACAACTTCAGGAGTAGACAATTCTATTATCTTCTTACTCATAATATATTTTAGAGTTCTTTATTGTTTTTTTGATAAGGTATAAGGGGCGCTTTTTTACTTGAAAGAATATTCTCTGAATATACTCACCAATAATTCCTAATGAAAAAAGCTGAAACCCTCCAAAAAGTATAATCATAAATAAAAGGGCTGTAAAACCACTTGGAACATCTCCATATAAATACTTTCTCAACAAAGTAATAAATAGATAGATTATAGATAAAAAAATACAACTAAGCCCCATTGCAGTTAATAGCTTTATAGGAAGGGTGGTGAAATTCATGATTCCATCCAAGGCCAAAGTCAAGAGCTTTTTCAAGGTATAACTTGGTTCTCCCGCAGCCCGTTTATCTCTTTCATAAGGTATTCCCATTTGTTTGAAACCGACCCAACTTCTTAATCCCCTTAAATACCTTCCTTCTTCTCTATTCCTATTAATTGCTCTTGCTACAGCAGCATTGAACATGGCAAAGTCTCCTGCATCTTTAGGCATTTTAAAATTTGATATGCGGTTTAACAGCTGATAATAGCCTTTATAGGCCAATCGCTTTAAAAACCCTTCCTTTCTTTTCTTTCGGATTCCATAAACTACATCGTAACCTTCCTTCATTTTGGCATAGAATTCAAAGAACATCTCAGGAGGATCTTGCAAATCTGCGTCCACCATCATAATATACTCTCCTTCAACATTATCTAAGCCGGCAGAAAGTGCTTTTTGATGACCAAAATTCCTTGTCAAGAAAATCGCTTTAAACAAAGGGTTATTCAAGCTAACATTTTCAATTAATTGATCAGAACCATCAGTGCTACCATCGTCAATTAAAATAAACTCGCAAATTCCTTCTATCTTCGAATCCAGCATCATCAGTCTATCAATCAACTGATTAAAAACCTCAACTTCATTATGAATTGGAATGATAAAAGAAAAAGATGGTTTTTCATCCATGCTTCAAATTAAAACAAAGAAATCTATATAATTATGAACGCAGTATATTTAATCTTTACTTTATTTTAAGAACTTTAGAAAGTTGTAAACGGCCTTACCTCTATGACCTATCTCATTTTTTAATTCTAGCGACATTTCAGCGAAAGTTTGTTGATAGCCTTCATGCTGAAATATAGGGTCATAGCCAAAGCCTTTATCACCGTGCTTCTCAATAGTTATAATCCCCTTACAAACGCCTTCAAACTGATGTTCTTTTCCATCTAAAATAAGTGCAATAACCGTTCTAAATTGCGCCTTTCTACTCCCCTCTCCTTCTAACTTATCAAGCACTTTCTGCATGTTCTTTTCAAAGGACTTTTCTTCTCCCGCATAGCGAGCCGAATAAACGCCCGGTTCTCCATTCAAGGCTTCAACTTCAAGACCGGTATCATCAGCAAAACAGTTTACCTTAAACTTATTGGCCACGAATCGAGCTTTTTGAAAAGCATTTCCTTCTAATGTATTTTGCGTTTCTTCTAGCTCTTCCGTGTAGTTCAGGTCAAGTAAGCTTTTGATTTCTATTGTTTGACCTACTTGACTCGCTATTTCTTTTGCTTTGTTGGGGTTTTGAGTGGCGAAGATTAGTTTCATTTTATTGTATCAGTATTTTCGTTAAACATAACACTTAAGCATCAGATACAATCTAATTATTTCTTAATTATCAGACTAGAAGCCTAGCACACTAACAAACAAAAGCACACGCAACTCACTGTCAACAACTTACAACATTTAGCTAATTTTAATAAGCTTATCAATGCTAACAAAGAAGTTAAATTATTTAGTATCCTTGTATCAAAGTTTAGCCTAAGTATTTTGATGTACTCAATTGTGTCTCCGGTTTATGGCTGTAGAAGTTGCCTGGAAGAGCTTTGCGATAGAATTAGGAAAGTTTTTGACCAACTTGAAGCGAATTATGAAATTATTTTGGTAGATGATAAAGCCGACGAAACAACATGGAAAACTATTGAATCAATCGCTAATAGAGATGATAGGATAAAAGGCATAGAGCTATCGAGAAATTTTGGTCAACACTATGCAATAACTTGTGGTTTGAATTATGCCAAAGGAGATTGGATTATTCTCCTAGATTGTGACCTACAAGATGTTCCAGAAGAAATTCCTAAATTAATTCGTGAAGCGGAAAAAGGTTTCGATATTGTTCTTGCAAGTCGAAAGTTAAGACAAGATAGCTTTTTTAAAAAAGCCTCTTCAAAGCTATTTTACAAATTGCTTAGTTTCTTAACAGATACTAAGCAAGACCACACTGTTGCCAACTTCGGTCTTTATCGTAAAAATACCATTGATGCTTTCTTAAAGATGAAAGACCATGTCCGATATTTCCCCACTATGATTCAATGGGTTGGATTCAAAAAAACTTCTGTAGAAGTTGCTCATTCAAAAAGATTAGCAGGTGAGTCTAGCTACTCTCTGAAAAAACTTATTAGTTTAGCACTGAACAACATTATTTCTTTCTCCGACAAACCCCTTAGACTGACCATTAACTTTGGTCTAATCATAAGTACAATTGCTTTTTTAATTGGCTTCTATTACTTTATATTATATCAACTTGGAGAAATAGTTCAATTAGGCTTTACAAGCATCATTCTCTCTATTTGGTTTCTAGCCGGACTAACATTTGTAAATCTAGGTGTAATAGGTCTTTATCTAGGAAAGGTGTTTGAAAAAGTGAAAGACCGTCCTAAGTACATTGTAAAAAATAAAGTGAATTTTGACTAATAATATAAGCTTGTTTGTATTAGGGTATAAAGGCTTAGTTGTTCTAAAAAAACTGCTAGAACACAATTATGAAGAGGCAATAGAGGCCGTAATTGTTGGTGAGGACAGAAATGTTGAAAATGATTATTCAAAAGAAGTCACTCAACTTTTAGAAGCCTCTAACATACAATACTTTAAGAGGAAAGCAGACTATAAATTAAAGTCAAAATATTGGATTGCCATAGGTTGGCGTTGGTTGATCCAAGAATCACCACCTTCTAAGCTAATTGTTTTACATGACTCTTTATTGCCAAAGTATCGGGGATTTTCGCCTTTGGTAAACCAATTGATAAATGGTGAAAGAGAGGTTGGTGTATCTGCAATATTTGCCGTCGAAGAATACGATAAAGGGCCAATTCTAGAACAGCAATCCAAAAAAATAAATTATCCCATAAAAATAAATACGGCTATCCAGCTTGTTAGTGACTTATACGCTAAAGTTGTTTTGTCTTTAATCAAAAAGATTTCTTTAGATAAAGAGCTAATAGGAAAAGTCCAAGACGAAGCAAAGGCAACTTATAGTTTATGGCGTGATGAGCTTGATTATTTCATTGATTGGAGTTCAAACTCAAAAAAAATAAGTCGAACTATCAACGCACTTGGTTTTCCTTACCATGGAGCTAAAACCTATTTTAACAATAAGTTAGTCGTTATAAACGAAGCCGAGGTTTATCCTGATCTTGAAATTGAAAATAGACACTGCGGTAAAGTGGTTAAAATTGAGCAAGGGAAGCCTGTTGTAGTTTGTAAAAAAGGCTTACTTAAGATTACTAAAGCCCATGATATAGAAAGTAAAACCTCAATTTTACCACTACAAAAATTTAGAAGTAGATTCCACTCATGAGTCAATACAAAACCTTGTTTACCAAGCCTTATTTATCAGGTAAAGAAAAAGAATACATTAGTAAGGCGCTTGATAAGAAGCAATTATCCGGTAATGGAACTTACACTAAAAAATGTCAAAATTTCTTTGAAGAGCGCTACAAGATTAAAAAAGCGTTATTAACAACTTCTTGCACAGATGCTTTAGAAATGGCCTCCCTACTGCTTGAGATTAAGCCCGGTGATGAAGTTATTATGCCTTCGTACACTTTTGTCTCTACTGCTAATGCTTTTGTACTAAGGGGTGCAAAAATCATTTTTTGCGATAGCAGAGCTGACCACCCGGGAATGGATGAAGACAAAATTGAAGACCTAATTACTGCGAAGACAAAAGCAATTATCCCCGTTCACTATGCCGGGATGGCCTGTGATATGGAAAAAATAATGAGTCTAGCAGAAAAGCACTCATTATTTGTAGTTGAAGATGCAGCTCAAGCTATTGAAAATTATTATACCTTTTCAAATGGAGAGAAGAAAGCGCTTGGTTCGATTGGACACCTTGCTACTTTTTCATTTCATGAAACTAAAAACATAAGCTGTGGAGAAGGTGGACTATTGGCTATAAATGATGAAAGATTTATTTCAAGAGCCGAAATTTTATGGGAAAAGGGAACCAACAGAGCTTCCTTTTATAGAGGAGAGGTGAACAAATATGGATGGGTTGATCTAGGTTCTTCTTTTTTACCTTCTGAGTATACAGCTGCTTTTTTATGGGCCCAACTTGAAGAATTGGAAGATATCCAAAGAAAAAGGATTGAGTTGTGGAACTTTTACCACCAAAAGCTCTCCCAAAAAGAAATTTTTTTTCAAATGCCAACGCTAGTGCCTTATAGCGGTAATAATGCTCATATCTACTATATTATTATGAATAGTTTAGCGCATAGAGATAAGTTAATTGAGTCATTTAAAGAACAGCATATACTAGCGGTCTTTCATTATCAATCCCTTCACAAAAGCAAGTATTTTCTGAGTCAAAAAGGCGAGCAAGTCTCTCTCCCTAATTGCGAAAGATATTCTGATCAGTTGCTAAGATTACCCTTATTTTATGACCTTACTGAAGGTGAGCAATTGAGAATCATAGAGGTACTTTTAAAAGAGTCCAATTAACTTACTCTTTTATAAACGGGCCTTCGTATTCTACACCGTTAAAGATAAATTGATAAAAGTAAACTCCATTTGATAAAACACTCAAGTCTATTTGATTTAAGTAATAGCCCTTTTCTATATTGCCAAGCGATCTTGAAATAAGCTCTCTTCCCAATTGATCGTAAATTTTTATTGTAGCATCACCTGAAATGGGCAATGCATAACTAAAACGAAGTAAATCTTTTACAGGGTTAGGGAATACATTTACCTTCACCTCATTATTAAAGGCTAGTTTACATGCTTCATTATTCGAACCTAGTTCGTCTTCAACGCCGTTAACCTTTTCAATCTTAACACATACAAAATCAACTTTTTTTCCACTGCCTTGCAAAAATGATGAGGTGAAGGAAAAAGTTGATTGATCACCTTTATCCAGTTCTCTTATGAACTCCTCAGTAAATTGAAATTCATTGTTTAAAAAGGCAGTAAGTTTTAACTTTTGAATGGTATTATTGCCACTATTCACAATTCTAGGTAATACCTCCAGCCTTCCATCTGTAGTTTGATTTAGGAATACATCTTCAAGCAGTGCATCGAGGTAGTAACGGTCAACATTTACTTTTTTGCTCAAAGTATCTTTACAACCAATATCAGTTGTTGTAATCAGAGTAAGGTTGTAAGTGCCAGAATCTTGATAGGTAAAGTTTGGTATCTCGGTATCAGAACTATCTCCAGCTCCGGAAAACCAAAGGTAATTTGTAGCATTCATCGATTTGTTTTGCAATCGCGGCGAATATGGTGCACCACTACCATTATTCAATATTGTAAAATCTGAAGTTGGTTTTTGGGAAACCCTAATTTCACTCGATGTACTATCTTCACATCCATAAATTGTTTTAATTTTTAATTGAGTGCTATAATTTCCCGGTTCCTCGTATTTTACTGTTGGTTCTATTAATTCAGAAGTGTCATTTTGCTCAAAAAACCAAAGAAAGGATGCTATACTGTCGGTACTTATCGAGTTACTAATTAAGGTAAAAGGTAAGTCTTCACAATACTCCTCTACAGTAAATGAAGCTTGTGGATTTTGTCTCATAAACAAAGTATCCACATGACGAGCCTCACAAGATCTATTCGTTTTAACACGCAATGTTATTTGTGTAATTCCCTCTGTTGAAAACTGCTTAACAGGACTCTTTAACTTGCTTATCTCTGTTGGGGGAATGTAATTATTAAAAAACCATGTGTAATCAACGAGTGAATCACCTAAAGATTGATTTACTAAGGTCTCATCAAAAAAGAACGTAGAATCGCTTAAACAATTTCCATCGAAGCTAAAATTCACCAAGGGAGTTGGGTTAACAATCTGAATTCTTTGAACTGAATCAACACACCCCAGATTACTTTCAACCGAATGGGTAACTGTGTAATTACCTAATGTATCATACGTATATAGTGGATTTTCCTGAATAGAATTATCCGCATTTGTACTCGGGTCGCCAAAATCCCAACTAAACCTTGTAATGCTTCCCGAGGAAATTGTGCTACTGTCTGTAAACTGGCTCGTACTTTTCGAACAAGTTGAATCTAGCAGAAACCAAGCATTCGGAGTAGGTCGTATAGGAACAACATGACTTGTTGTGTCTTTGCAACCACTCATAGTGGTAACTGTCAAAGTAGCCTTAAAAGTGTCTAGCTGAGCATAATAATGACTTGGATTTCTCATATTTGAAATAGTTCCATCTCCGAACTCCCAAGACCAATCTGTGAGCAAATCATTATTTCTTGGGTTTGATCGATCTATGAATTCAGTAGTATCATTTGAACATAAGTTGTTGAATGAAAAATTTACATTGGGTGCAGTCCCATTCGTAATTACTTGAATCGTATCTGAATTAAAACACTGTCCATTGCTTACAGTAACTCGAAACTGACCGGAACTTCCAACAATTTGATCAGGCGAAGTACTACCTGCTGACCAACTGTAAGAGATAATATTTGATGGTGGATTTTTCAAAGAAAGTCGATTAAATGCACAAAGCGTAGTGTCAGGGCCGAGTGTTATACCAAATAAACTTGAATCCACTTGCACATTAATTGAATCTTGGAAACTACAGGAATACTGATCGACTACCTTGAGTTTGTATAGGCCTGCTGTATCTATGGTAATAAATGGAGAGCTTTCACCATTTGACCATTGATAAGAAACATTAGTAAAATTAGAGTCTGGTGATATACTTAAAGGCTCATTAAAGCAAATGGTGGTATCAATGCCTAGGTCAAACTGAGGTTCATTCACTAATACTTGAATAGAGTCGACAGATACTTGCCCCTTACAATCTGTAACTGTAACCTTATAATTTCCAGCTGTGTTTATCTTGGTAACGAAAGTAGTATCTTGATTGCTCCATTGGTAATCAAATGCCTCAAATCCTGCTAAAAGTTCAATTTCATCCCCTTTACAAATTGTAGTATCCTCTTGTGCGAATTTAACTCTGTAATTTGCCGTGTCTTGGATAATAAACACTGAGTCAATATGATCTCTTTCAAATATATCAGTAACGGTTACTTTATATAAACCTGCAGAATCAACTTGAAGACTAGCGGTAGAGTCCCCTGTTGACCAACTATACTTGGTGTAGGAGTCTGACAATCCTATATCAAGCTGAATAGGGAAAGTACAGTGTCTTTGATCGGGGCCTAAATCAATCGGCGGGGCATACCGATTCATTAAATACTGATCAATGTTTTCTGCCATGCTTAAACTGCTTTCTCCATTAATCAATATTATTTCCATCGCGTAGCCATCAAAAGCATTTTCAGAAAGACTAATTGTTCCGGGAATTTCACTGCTCTCTTTTTTATCATATGCGACCCCATTCACCCGATTGTAGGTAGTATCTCCATTAGAGTGAACCGTATGCACAACAAATGAGCTATCATTCGCTATTTTTCCATTGATTGGCCCACCTGAGTGGGCAATATGACTACCAAATCGCAAACCTATATACCATTGTGCACTACCATAAAGGATGCGCTTTAAACTTTGTGTTGCGTTAGAAGAATATACCAAAGAAGCAGTGTATACAGAATCTGTAATTGCCCCTGAAAAACCGTATTTATCAAACTGATCATTAAACTTCAAACCTGGGAATTGACCTATAACATTCGTCTCATATTCAGCTTTTCTAAAAGACTGAGTTTGAAAAAACCTAGACCCTAAACCCGAGACATCGCCCCATTCATCAATTTCAAGATTGTTTGTATCATATACAACATTGGAATCAGACCTAAACCAACCATAGAGGCTATCTATTGAATAAACGTCGAACAAAGAAAAGTTTGCAATATTTGAAGTATCAACTGCTGTGCCATTTGAATCTGCAATGACCCTCCAGAAATAACGACCTAGCTCTAGGTTTGTTAATGAAACTCTATTCAGACTGCTTCTTACAGAATCAACCATTTGGGAAAACAGGCTATCTTTTGCTATTTGAATTTGATATTCATCCCCTATTTCTCGGTAATTCCATCTAAATGTGAATGCACCTTTTAGGGTTTGTCCTATTTTTGGAAATACAGTATTGAATTTCGGTTCTGGAGGTGGACGATTTATAATTATCACCTCTTTGTCAACCGTATCACTGCAGACTGAATCTGTAATGGCAATTAAACTTACGTTGAAGGTATCCAAACTACCATAGTAAATGGTCGAAATAGAATCGCTTGAAGTTAAGCCGTTTCCAAAATTCCAGATTAGACTATCTATTCGTCCATTTGAAATGGTTGAAACATTAATAAAGCTTGTTGAGTCATCCAGATATATTCCTGAAAAAGAAAAGTCTGCATTTGGCTTAGGGTTCACTATTAAGGTGTCATAAAGCGTATCAGAACATCCAAATTCCGATACGAGACTTAACTTAATAGGAGTATCTGTAGCGGTGGTAAAAACTTTTTTTGGCGTCTTCTTTACACTCGTGTCATTTGCCATAGCATTAAACTGCCATTTATAAGAAACAATAGAATCTGCTTCAACAGGACTTATTAGCATAAAGTTGACGGAATCATTCTGACAAGAGGACTGCGGCCTAATAATACCGGTGGGAAGAGCATTAATAACGACTGTATCAATTTTTAGAGCAGTGCATGTGGAATCATTTTTTACTTCTAACTCCACTATATATGTAATGGCAGAGTCATATTTCACTTTTGGGTTTTGAACAAATGAAGTATCTCCATTACCCAATCGCCATTCGTAGCTAACCAAGCTAATTCCATTCGGATCAACTGTTTGGTCAATAAATAATGTTGAATCTCCGAAGCAAGTATTTGAAAAAGAAAAGTCTACTTGTGGTGCATCTCCTTTAACTGAAATATTAATCGTATCCAACTTATTGCAAGTTGATGAACTTGCTGTCAAAACATAAGATGAAGTTGAATCGATGGGCAAACTTGGCCCTGCAACACCATTTGACCATTGGTATACTAAAGTGTCAATTAACGGTACTTGATAGTCATAAATATTTCCTCTACAAAGTGAAGTGTCGCTTCCTAAAGAGAAGTTTACTAAAGAAGAGTCTACTAAAACTTGAATAGAATCTGAAAAGCTACAGCCTCTAGGATTTGTTATTGTTAAAGAGTAATCAGACTCGGCCATAACAGAAATCGAATCAGCTGTTGAAGAGGTTGACCATAAAAAACTACCGTTCACCGCAGCGCTAGGACGAATAATAAGTTCTTCTCCTGCACAGAGAACTGTATCAGCCGGCAACCTAAAACTCGGGGTATCATAATTGATTGAAATGCTATCAATGGATACGTTGCTAAAACAATCTGTTACAGTTATACTATACACTCCTGAATCAATAGCAGTCAGAGAACTTGTAGTATCACCATTACTCCATTGATAATTATAATAGTCAGGTCCAGCATTTAACTGAACAGATTCTCCTTCACAAATACTAGTGTCAGCAGGTATATCCACACTATAGGCACTAGTGATCGTTTCTAATAAAACAGTATCTACACTTACTCTTCCAAACATATCAGTAACTGATACCGAATACTGGCCCGGAGTGTTGACAGTAATTACAGAATCAGTTTGACCATTACTCCAAGCGTAATTTAAATATGAATCCTTAAAAGCACTTAATACAAAAGGTCCTGAACACTTAGTTTGGTTTATCCCTAAATTAACTGGTGGGGCATACTTATCCATTAAGTAGTTATCAATAAGTAACCTTACACTATCTGAAACGGTTCCATTTACCATCATTAACTCTAAAAAATCCCCTTCAGGAGTATCTTGTCCTAATTTAATACCTGATCCAGGTATTACATTTGTTGCACCTTTATCCTTGAGATCACCATTAATAAAATGATACAAAGTATCATTTGCAGAAAAGGCATGTTGAACTACAAATCGGTTATTTTGATACGTTGTGCCTGACAAAAAGCTTCCTCCATGATTAACACTATGCATGAAGGCATTTATTCCTATATACCATTGATTTACTGTAAAAACAATCCGACACCTATTGGAACTACCATTGTATGTATACACCATAGCGACTGAATAATCTTGAGAATCCAATGAGTTGCTTAGGTTAAATTGGTCGAAAAAATCATCAAAACGAACTACAGGAAATGTATCTAAAATGCTATCTACTAAGGTAGTTTGCCTAAATCCTGAATTTTGTGTCATGTCATTTGACTGTGGAGAGTTGTCACCCCAAAAATTCATCTGATTACCACTGACAAACCCAATTTTATCGGTAGACTTTGCCCATAGATTTAGACCTGAAACTGATAAAGGATCAAAAACTTTGAATAAGCTAGTTTGAGATGTATCTTGAAATCCGGCTGAATGCTCAACCACTCTCCAGTAATAACGTCCCTCACTTAGGTCTATTTTTAAATGATGCCCAGTAGTGAAACGATTTGTCAACAAGTTCTGGAAGTCTGAAGAACTTGAGACTTGAAGGGTAAAAGTAGAAGATGGATCAAGTTGATTCCATTCAAAAACGATTGAGTCAGAACTAAATACTTGTGCCATCTTTGGACTCACAAGCTTACTTTGTCCAAAAACTCCTAAGAGTTTAAGAGTAAGTATAATAAAACAAACAGTCCTTAAGAACATAATACAAATTTATGCATTCATTCTCTTGGTTTAGATTTAAAAAGTCGATACCCGTCTATGGTCCCTACGGGATCAATGTAAAAGAAGTATTCACAAACCGACGGTAAGGATGAATTTTCTGACACTAATAAGTAGTCAATATCATAATCGCTTAAAAAGCTCAATTGCTGAGTTTCTACAAGCCTGCTTTCCAAACCCTTAGCCTTAATGTACCGATTAAATTGCAAAAAACTGTTATACTTTGCTTCTTCTTGACTCTCCTCTGGAATTTGATCCACCGAAAGACAAATGACCATAAGTGGATCAAATTTGTTTGCTAATTGATAAAGTTGACCAAAGTAAATAGATTCATATTGTTGATTTTTGAATTGGTAATCCTCTTTTGACTTAAGAAACGCAAAACGCGGAACTTGACTTCCTACTGCTGCTTTAAATAAAGTTGTTTCATTTTGAATTTCAACTTTATTCGGGTGGTAAAAGCTATCGATTCTTAAAAAGAAGAATAATGAAATTAAGGGCACAATCATATAAAACACCCACTTACTCCTATCCATTATTATCGACAAGGTTATACCTGTTGTTAATGCAGCAAAAAGGTGAAGTGTCAAGGAAGCAGAAATACTCCAAAACTGTTCAGCATCTTGAATAAAATGTAAGGCGGAATAAGTTAGCAGACCTGTAAAAAAGAGAAAAGCAAGGTACAAGAAAAGAATTTGCACTTTATGCGGTAATGGCTGGTAACGATGAACTATAAATAGAAGTATTGCAAAAGGCAGAAGACTGAATGCACATTGCAATGTAGACTTAATAAAAATATTGAAGGCAGTTGTCCAAAATGAAAATTCTGACAGTTTTGTAACGAAATCAGCTGAACTTGGGGCTACTGAATTTTCACTACTAAACCCAAAGAGATTGTAAAATATAAGCAAGTAAATTCCAAGACTTATTAGAAGTCCTACTGCCAAAGAAACAGTTCTTAAACTAATTCTTCTTTTAATGTATAAGGCTAAGAAAAGAAGTAATGTAGCTCCAAAAACTGAAAACGAAATGGCCACATTTGAAATAACCATCAGTAATGCAATCAAACAAAAAGCTATCCAATTACGGTTCAATAATTGCTTTAGTTGTAAAATCAATAAGATACTTATGAATGCTGTTTTATGATATCCATAAAGGGGAAATATCCAAGAACTTAACCCTAAAAACTCAATATTTAAAAGTGCTCCAAGATCGGGTATGCTAATAAAAAGCATACTAAAACTTATCATCACTAATGATATGAGATTCTTAGTTGTAAGCTTAATCGGCCTGAGCTTTTTAACTAAAAGCAAAAGGCTTACGCTAATCAAGGAGTAAATTAAAGGATATAATACACCATTTAATGCGAACATAGAATGCACTGAGAAAGTCTTACTGATCATTGCGGCTATCCAATGCTCAATATAATGGTAAGGAATTAGAGCATCTGAAGTCTCTATTTTTTGAAAGTAATCAATAACCGAAGACTCAATTCCATAATCTCTTAAATAAGAAGCCAACCTTCCATAGAACAATTGATCTACATAATGCATGTTAGGTGCTAAGAAATTATCTAGTCTTGTAAAATGATAGGTATAAATAAAGAGTAAAACTATTATAGAAGTCAAGAAAATGGGCAGAGAGCTTTTATTTTTCTCAAAACTATTCTGCTTGTTATTTAAAAAATAAATTGTAAAAAAGCTTAACAGCGGAACAACTAGTAAGGATGTTTTAAAATGGCTCTGGTAAATTGCAAAAAGGCTGGCAAGAAAAATTAAAAATAAGTAGGTAGTTGTAACACTGAGTCGTATACTTTTAATATTATTCAGTATATAAGGTATTGAGAGCAGGGATAAGGCAGCAGCAAGAAAAACAAAAATCCCATGCAAACTGCTATAATATGATAAATGAGGCATTATACTATATAAAGATTCTAGGTTCGTCATAAAGCTAAAGATTCCGGATATTAACAGTCATTAGCCCTAATTCAAAACACGCCTAAATTAAAAAAATTAGACTCATATTTTAATTTTAAATTTATGTACTACCACCTATACAAGTGCTAGGGTGGTTATTTTATTCTCCTTATTATTGATTTACCTAATCTTTAAATGACGAAGGCTTTTTATTTGTATATGGATCTTAATCATCTATTCTAAAGTGTAATTTGTCTTTTAAAGATGAGCTTGTGTAATTGCAAACTAAACATCATCGTAATTAATTCCCAATAAATTCCAATTTGCAGCTAAAGCTGAATCTGCCAATTGTTCATTTTTTGAAACATTAAAATCCAAGGTACTTCTCAGTGGTCCTTTCTTAAATTTATTAACCCAAAAGCCTTGAGAAATAAAAAATTGATAGTGCTTGGAGTTTTGATTTGTCATAATAACCAAGGCTTTTAATTGGTTTTTCAAAACATAAACCTCTGCTTGCTTCAACAAGAATTTCTTCACTTTGGGATTGTCATCTATCGCATTAATGTCGATTATGTTGGCGATTCTGTACTTTGAAATGCTTAAAATAAGATAGCCCGATAAGTTGGAGTTTTCTTTTTTTTGAATGATAACATAGCTGTAACGAGGGTTCCTAATTTTCCACTCTAACAATTTTTTGGAACGATAAATTTCAATTTCATTCCTGTCATGATAATAAGTAAACCCTTCGAAAAGGTCGTTTAACGAAGAAGAAATGGTTACTTCTTCACGCTTAACACCCTGATATTGTCCCACCACAGCCTTCAGCCTGAGCAGGAAGTTTGGTTTAAATAAATTTTGAACTTTACCTAAAAACTGATAGCCATAATTATTAAAGATCTTCGTTACAATTGGTGACCCTATTCCGTATGACAAATATTTACTATCTCCTTCAGTGGTGAACTCTTTCAGAGAAGCGATGAGTTGTTTTCCAATTCCTGCTTTTCTAATTTTTGGGTTCACCATGATGTCTACATACTTAAAGGTTTTTATTGGCGAACCCAAGTAAGCTATCCTCTCTTCTAAAATGGCACAGAATCCCACTAACTCATCTTCCTGAAAGGCTCCCAATAGTTTATTCGTTTCGTACGGAGAGTCGAAGTATTTCCATTTTAGCAATTGATAATCCGGTTCTTTCTCAAAAGCGATTTTGTACAGTTTGCAGATAGCTTCAAAATAACTTTCACTAATCAATTTCACCTTTACCATACCACTAATTTGATTTTGCTGATAAGGTTTTCCGTAATCGTTGAATAAAACCAAAGGCATGAGCCAAAGCTTCATTGGTAGACTGTTGGTAGATATTTACTCGATTTAGGGTTTGCGGAAACTTTGTAGATACCACATTAGCTTGCCCTTCTGTTTTTAGAATAATTTTATATCCAGAATTTACGGCTAGTTGATCAACCGTTTCGGTGAACATTCCATTGGGATAGGCTAAAACATCAACTTCCTTTTGCAAAATATCTTCTAGTATTTTTTTTGAAAGTTGAAACTCTTCGTTTATTACTGCTTTTGTTTCATTTACAAGCATAGGGTGTGAATGAGTATGAGAACCTATTTCTATTCCTTTTCTGTCTAGGTCGAGGATATCTTCAGCAGAACACATTTTAGAATATCCTAAGTTAGGTTTCCCTAATTGCTTTGCTATATCATTCGAAAAATCCCTTCTTTCCGAACGCTTTAGGGTTTTTAAAATAGCAGAGAAGGCCAATTCTGTTTTTGCATTTTTCTGGATTGCAATTGGCTTCTTGGTGTATTTAGGATTAAAGTACTCGCTTTCTTTGGTGGAATTTAAGATGTCATAAACCCTTATATTATCTTGTGGCAAACCAGTTTCTAGTACTTCTGTATCTATGTTTACATTGAACTTTACACCGAGCTTTTCTGCAATTGGCATTGCATTTTCTATGATATCATAATGTCCGTCATCAAAGGTAAGCAGTACATTCATTTTTGATCTGGATAGTTTACCATTCCTCAAATCTGAAAAGCTGATCAAATGTGCGTGTTTCTTCATGTAATGGCATATCCCTTCAAAGACATTTATAGGGGTGGCTTTGTATATGGGTCTATCTTCATCATTTACTTGGTGAAAGACCAATATCAATAGCTCATTAGCTGCAGGCCTAAACAAACTAAAATTGAAAGTGAAAAACCTTAAAAAACTGAAGAATAATGATCTTGCATCCATGGGATAAAAATATAAATTCAGTTCGTGGTATTAATACTTTCTACCAATTATCATATTAAGTAATATTCTATAATTTTCAACCTTCCATTTATAACCTCAAAACTGTAGGAATTTGTACATCATAGGCGTTGACGAAATTGATGCACTGCTAAGTTTTATTTACATAATTCTTATTCTTCTTATTGGCAATGTTTTAAAATCAAGAATAAAGCACAGCAAAGTGAGAACCTACTTTATGCCATTTTTGTATTTTAAAATTGCATGTGCCATCGCATTTGTTTTGTTGCATGCTTATGTCTATAAAGGAGGAGACACTTACCTTTATTTTGCCGGTGGCAAAATAATAAGTAGTCAAATTTTAGAAGAACCTGAAAGGTTCTTTGAACTCCTATTTTCTGGTCAAGAAACCTTTCTTCGCATTAATTACTCCCCAGGAGTGATGAATATTGTAGGTGCCTTTTCTGACTCCAGCACTTTAGCTATGAGCCAGCTATCAGCCCCTTTTATACTGCTGGGTTTTCAGAAATTTTTGGCTTCTACTCTCTTAATGTCTATGGTATCCTTTCTAGGAGTCTGGTCATTATTTAAAACACTCTGTTCCCTATACCCTAGAGGCACCAAGCTCTTTGCGCTTGGTGTTTTATTCTACCCCTCTATTGGTATTTGGGGCTCGGGAATACTAAAAGACACCATAACACTAGCTTGTATTGGGTGGGCCTTTTCTTTTATTTATAAAATCATCCAACAAAAAAGGCTCAGAACTTCAATTTTTGTAATCGCTTTCTCTGTTTTTCTATGCTTTAAACTAAAGCCGTACATCCTATACACCTTTTTACCCTCAATGCTGCTATGGTCACAAGGTTTAATTAGCAAAAACTTAAAGAGTTCTTTAGTACGCTATTTGGCAACCCCTGTTATAATTCTTGCTTTCTCATTGGGTGGGTATTTTTTCTTACAAGGTATTTCTAGCAACACAAGTAAATATTCCATTTCTAACATTCAAGAAGTAGCAGAAGGCTTTAATAGTTGGCACACTTTTTTAGCCGAAAACCGAAATCAATCGGGTTATAGTTTAGGGGAAATTGAATTTACACCCCTTGGGGTATTACAAAAAGCTCCAGAAGCTTTCTTTGTAACCTTTTACCGTCCAAGCTTATTCGAAATTCGAAATTTTGCTACGGCTTTTGAGAGCTTTCAATCCACCTTGCTTCTTCTTTTAACCGTTTATCTCATTTTTAAAGTTGGGCTTATCAACCTTTTTAAACAGATTTTTTTTAACAACAATGTGAGAGCCTTCTTAGTGTTTGCGATCTTACTTGGTATTGCAGTAGGACTAACTTCTTTTAATTTTGGGGCTCTTTCAAGGTATAAAATTCCCTGTCTTCCTTTTTACACAGCGGCGCTTACGATTATTTACTTTGAAGGCATGAAGTTAAGAGGCAACTTACGTTAAGTTTGCCTTCTCTAGTTGCTCTAGTGTGTCTACTGTAAACCACTTTGATGGTCTTACGTTGGAGCAATACAACTGTTCAGCTTTCATTAATTGTTTCCAAAGTAGGTAAAAATCATCAACCGGCTCTGTAATTTGGTTCACTTTAGCCGGATTAATGACCTGAATTCCGGAGCAGTACTTTTCGCTTTTTTTCTCTCTGTTTAAGTCGAAAATCAGATTGTTTTTCTCAAAGATGTAGTCTCCTTCTAGGCCCTCTATCGGGGTAACGGGGACTACCATGCAAGCCGGTTCGCCAATCTGATAATAATCTTCAGCCAGTTTTTCAAAGTCTAGGTCTGTCACATTATCACACGTTAGTACAAAGAGAGGCTGATCCAAGTGTTTTAGTAAACTATTGAAAAGCCACCAGGCATTCCCTTTTCCTTCCGTGTTAATAATGGAAGAGATGTCATGCTCTATGACGTGTTTGGCCAAGTCAGCCTTTTTATACCCTACAGTGATGTGAATATTCTTGAGCACCTCCTTAATTTTCTCAATCCCATTTACAATTAGAGTAGTGTCGCCAATCTTTGCCATGGCTTTGGGAATATCATTGGTTAGAGGCATCATTCTTGAACCTCTTCCAGCAGCCATTATTATTGCATGCTCAATTTTCTTCATGTTTTACTTTTTACTTTTCCTCTGAAGGTGGACTCTCTATAATTTCAAGCATTTCTTTCTCGCTAAGGCGATCTGCGTTTGCTGAAGAAAAAACTTCCTTTAAAGGTGTTTTTGCCTTCTGATTAAAAGAAATAATATAGTGTTTAACCCCTTCAAAATCCTTTACCGCAGTATATGGCAACTCGGTATCGCCAATAAGAAATTCGTCATTTCTTTCGCCAGGTCTTCCCTCTATTTTTTCATACTTACCGCCCAAGTGCTTGGTCCAAGTCTGTAAAAGGTCTTCTATTTGAGCAGCCTTCATTTCCCTTGATAACACTTGTCCTTGAAGTTCATCTATGTTATCAATGGCCGTTAAGACTAACTTTACAGCTTCATCTACTGTAAAAAAGAAACGTCTCATCTCCGGGCCGGTAGTTCCAATAACCCCGGTCTCTTCGTGCATTTTCTTCCAAATGGTTAGCACTGAGCCGGTAGACCAAGCTACATTGCCATAGCGAACACAACAGAATTTTGTCTTGGCTTTGCCATTCATAGAACAAAATACCCTTTCCATCAAGGCTTTTGTTAATCCGTAAGTATTTCTAACCGGTGGCGCTGCTTTGTCTGTACTAATCCCAATCACCTCCTCTACATCTTTCTCTACTGCTACTCTAGCTACATTTTGAGAGCCTATAACGTTAACGTCAACACATTCCATTGGTTGCTTTTCAGCCAAATCTACAAACTTGGTGGCTGCCGCATGGATTACAATGTCTGGCTTAACTTCTGTGAAAGCGTCTCTTACTGCCTCAATGTTTGCGATGTCCATGGGGATCACTTCGCAGCCGGTAAACTTAGCCGCAAAGGCATTTTGTTTATTATTACGTCCCGTTAACACCACTTTGTAGTTTGATTGCATGGCAAGGGCTAACCTTCTTCCAAGAAAACCGGTTCCACCGGTAATTAAGACTTTCTTCATTTTAATTTAAGTTTCTTTCAATTTTAAAATTTGCAATTTGTGCTATTCGGATAAATCGCTTACTGAATATTATTGGAGGCCATAGTTCTGCTGCTCTGCGCAAGTATTTTTTTGCTTCGTTAAAAAGCTTGGCATCATTTGCTGAAACGGCAGTAAACAAATAGGCTGACCCTCTCATTAAAGATTCGTATCGACCAAATATGTCTTGAACAGCTTTGTTTTTTAGAACTTCATCAATGATATAGTTCTTTCTTTTTACAACCTCCTTTAAAGAATAAGCAGAAATAGATCGACCCTTATGATACAAAACCCCACTGTTTACTTTTTCTATTGATTTAAGTGGGTATTTAGAAATAACCCTTAGCCAGAGTTCCCAGTCTTCGGATCCCAAAATTTTTTCATCTTCATTAAATTCATACGCTTGGTAAATTTCTCTAGAAATATAAACTCCAATGCATGAAATAAAATTCCCTTTAGCTAACTGCTTTATTTGATCTTTCTCTGAGGGAAAAGTATAAGATTTAAGAGTATTCCAATCTGAATCTACTAATTCGTAGTAATTATGAAAGAAGTTTACCGTTTGATTTTTCTTTACGAATTCAGCTGCATCTTTTAAACTATCTCGATACATGAAATCGTCGGAGTCAAGCAAGGTTAAAAAATCGCCTGACGCTGCTCGAAAACCAACATTTCTTGCTCTTGATCTCTCAAGGTTCTTCTCATTCTTAATCAGGGTGATTTGATCATGTTCTTCTAGGAACGGTTTTAGAACCTGAATGGTACGATCAGTAGAAGCATTATCAACAATCAGTATTTCGTAATTACTGTAAGTTTGGGCTAAAACACTTTTTAAGGTAGCTTCAATCAAGTCTTCTCGATTGTAGGTCGGAATAACTACTGTAAAAAAAGGGTTCTCTAATCGTTTACTACTGTTCATGATAGAAGTCCAAAAGTATTTATAATATTTACTTAGTGGGCTTTGTTTGCATTTTTTTGATATAAATTAAATAGCTTATTAATCATATGCTTTAATGCAAAACGATCCACGTCCTTTTTGCCATTTTCCACTATCTTTTCCCTTAAGCTTGGGTTTTGAATATACCGTTCAATTGCCGCTAAAATCTGGTCACTATTTTTCGCTTCTACCACCAAAGCATTTTGGCCATCTTTAATAAAGTCGTTGGCTATACCGGAAAGGGTAAAAACCGAGGGTGTTCCGGATGCCAAAGCTTCCACATAAGTTTGTCCAAATGCTTCTATTTCATTGTTTATCGGAACATGTACATAAATGTCTATTAACTTGTGCAACGCAAAAAGGTCGTTCTCGAACTTAATTTCGCTGTAGTTTTCTTTGGGAATTGCATTTAATTCTGCTCTCACCACAGCTTCGTGTTCACCACCTGCATTAGCTAGCAAAAGGTGTACATTGGGGTGTTGCTTAACTAATTCCTTAAAGGCTTTTACGATATACTCTACTCCCTTCAACTCAAAATACCGGGAGATAACTCCTACTATTGTCTTGCCTTCCTTAATGTTATATTTTTTTCGCAATCGATCAGCCCTATCTTGACTAACACATTGAAACTGTTCTAACTTAAATCCGTGTTCAATTAGACTTACTTTTTCGGGTGCGACCTTCTCTTTATTTATTAGAACCCTTTTAACGTTATTGCTAATTGCTACTATATCAGTAGCTAAAGCATTAATCCATTTATCATATTTTACCGCCTTTGGAAAGTATTGATGATGATAAGTTGAATGATGACGCGTGTAAACTCTTTTTTTGATCCTTGCCATTTTTGCGGCACTCAATCCGATTAATGAACCTTCGAACAAGTGGGTGTGAACAAGCTGCGGACGAAGCTTTAGTAAAAGGCCATATACTTGAAACCAAATCCGAAATAAGTCTAACTTTTTATGAAACGCTATTTTACTTAACGGAATACCTTTTTCTTCTAAGTAGTTGACAATTGGGGTATTGAAATTATTATGCAGAAGAATAAAGTGAATGTTTTCTCCCTTCTCTTTAAATGCATCGGCAATCCATTCAAAAGCTACTGCTTTTTCTACTTTAGAAATAATATAAACAACTTTCAAACCAATGCTTTAACGTATCAAAATGAATTCCTAATCTGACTTCTATTTCGCGGCCAACTTACAAAATATAATCAATTTTGATAGGCTTAAACTAATGTATATTTGCGCATCTCATAGTTTAGAACTGTGTCTTTTATATATGAAGCAAAAGAAAATCCTATTTGCAGCTGTAGACATTGGCTGGCGGATAAACCGTTATAAAAAACTCTTAAAAAGGAAGCACAAGAGTGCAATCTCAATTACTTCCTTCGTAAAGTATAAAGTTCCTGCCTCTCAATTCAAAGCATCTTATGATTATGAGTTTAATTATCAAGAACTAAATCAAATACTTCAATGGTCTAAATCGCTTTCATTTTTCTCCAAGGCAATCTTCCGCTATGACGTTTTTCATTTCTTTTCAGGTGAAACCATATTAACGCGTAAACTAAGAAAACTTGAATTTATCATTTATCGGATATTCAACAAATTTGTCAGTATGCACTTTGTCGGAAGTGATATCAGAAATCCCGAATACTTGTATTGGAAAGCAGAAAAGTTGTTTCATCCTGAGTGGGATGTTTCAGCTCCTAAAATTCAGCAACAATGGCAATTAAAGCTAAAAGAAGACAGTCTTCGTTTTGCTAATAAAATTGTTGTATCAACTCCAGACTTACTTGAAATCATTCCATCAGCTAAGTATTTGCCAATTTTAATGGATCACCAAGAATTCGAAAGCTCTTTTTCAGAACATACCAGTGAAAAAGATAAATTCTTCAACACTCAAAAAATTAGAATTTTACATGCACCCTCAAATACCAAAACCAAGGGTAGTAAATACATCGACTTAATTGTTAAAGAATTAGTCAACAATCAAAACCATCGTTTTGAATACATTTATACTCCAGATTTAAAAGCAAATTCCAACTCTTTATATTCAGTAAATCGATACGATTTGTTCCAGCTATACAGAGAAGCTGATATTGTAATCGACCAAATGGTAATTGGTTGGTATGGTCAACAAAGCCTAGAAGCTTTGCTGTCGAAAAACGCTGTAGTTTGTTACATTGATCCACTCTATTCCGATCATCTAAAAGACAACTTTCCCATCTTTAATGCAAGCTTCGATAAGCTCAGTAAAAGAGTAGAAGAAGTTGCAAGCTTGATAGAAGAAAAGGCAATTGACTTTAATAGTCAAATTGAATGGGTAAAAGAAAACCACAGTGAAAAGGCACTCTATGAAACACTAGAAACTGCTCTAAATCTAAGGTCAAGTTGATTTTTTTAGCAACTTCTTAATGCGATTTAAAACCAGGATCAAGACTTTATTAAAGGATTCGCGGTCAAATTTTCTGATCAAAAGATAAAGAAAGCTCAAGTAGATCAAGAAAATCAATAAACGTATCAAAATGTAATAACCGTAATCTAAGCCCTTAAAGCTTAAGCTTATCAGAAAAGCAGAAATTCCGCCCAAGAAGATTAACAAACTCAATTTTGCTTTAAACGGAATGTGCCACTTTTTTTGAGCATCTCGATAAACTAAAATTGGTACTACTAGATACCCCAGCAACATACTCAGGGCAGCCCCTTCAACTCCCAAATTTGGAATGGCCACTACAAAAAAGGAGGCCGTAATCAATGCCGCAATAAAAACAGCTTTGGCAATTGGTTTGTTGTCTTTCATGATTCCATTTCCTAAGCCAACAATGTAGGAGTAACCGTAAACAATGTTATTAAAAAATAGCAGGCCAGCAACACTTGCCGCCTGATAGTAAGAAGGTTGCGTAAAGAGCTTGAGTAGCTCTAAGGCAAAAAGGGATAGGAAAAGAGCGACAGAAACAAACACCAAACTGTAAGCGGTTAAAATGGAGGCAAACAACCGTTTAGCTCCCTCTTTTTTGTAAATCGAAAATGCAAAAGGAGGAAATGCCATTCTAAAAGCTGTAATTAACAATGTTATTCCTGAGGCAATAGACATTCCAATTTGAAAAATTCCCAATTCATGCTTACCTGAAAAGTACTCAATAACGAATGAGGCTGAAGAATTTAGCACCCAAAAAGCAACCACAGTAGGCACTAATGGAAGTGCATACTTCAACATTTCTTTCAATCTATCTGCCTTAAAGTACTTAGGAAAAAGCCAGCTCTTTAATAGGATTAAACTCACTAGACTCATAACTGCATTGGCAATCAATAGCGCTAAAAAAATGCCCTTTACTTTATATTCTTTGACCAAAACAAAATAGATGGTTAAGGTAATGGTGATTAGAGAAAGGCTAATGGTATAAGCTACTGTTTGCTTAGCCTTTCTTCTCATTCTAAACCAATTAGGGGTAATTGAAGGAAGTACACCAAACAAATAGCTGCCTGCAGCTATCCAAAGCAAGCGTTCATTTTCGAGGTCAAAAACTTGTTCGGCAAACAGTTTTCGAAAAAAAATGACGACCACAAAAATGAATACTGTAATACAGAGCTGAAACCAAAACCAAGAAGATATGGTGCTTTTCTTATCTGTTAATTCTTCGCTATCGTAAAACCACCTTGCTGCTGAGTTATCTAGGGCAAAAACAGCCAACAACAGGGCCAATGAAAAAAATGCATTGAGCAGGTTTAGAGTTCCATAATCAGCAGGACTTAAAACAGCAGTGTACAGAGGAATTAAAAAAAGACTAATCAACTTGGTTGACATGGAACTCAAGCCATAGATAGCCGTTTCTCCAAATAATTGTTTCAAATAAGCTTTCATAGCTTGGCTAGGTCCTGATAGTGAGCTTCATTTTGTTGTCTCTTATAATGATCCTTTAAAAGCTGCTGGTTTTCTTTTTGCTGCCTCAAGCTTAGCCTAACTAAGTCCTTCTTACCTTTTAGCTCTTCAAGACAATAAATATGAAAGCCTTCTCTTTTAAATCCTCTATAAAGTGGAGATTCTATTCTCATAAAAACTTTTACCCCTAACCACAATAATAATAAGACATTTCCGTAGGCCTGCTGTATGCTTGTATTAAATATTGCACACTTAACTTGCTGTAGAGATTCCAGATAATCTGAATAAGGAAGATGCTTTTCTATCGGCTCAATATTTAAATTCAAACTCTTAGCATAAGAAAGTAAATGCTTTTTGTAATCTTCTTTGCCATAGCTAAGTGGAATCATAACGACTTCATCTGCACCAATCACCTCGAGTTTCTGTAGTATTTCAAAATGATTCAATGAAGGATCTGCAGTATGGTTTAACAAAACTTTTTCCCCTACATTTTCTCCTATCTTCAAAAGGTTGTTAGTTGCTATTTCATCAATATCATTGTAAGAAAACTTACAAAATTGAGCCTCTGTATTGTAGAGAGATCGAAGCAAGTCATACTCTTCTTTAAAATTGCAGCAAATAAAATCCGCTTGACTTATCGCTTTGCAAAACCTTTGGTAATCATCACGTAAAGGAAAGACATTGAAATAAGTTTCTTTTATGAGTCTTTTCAAATTCCTAAAGACCGGTTTAGAATTTCCATACTTCTTTCTGACAAAATTTAAAGCAAATGGTTGAAGTAAGCTCTCTTCAGTTTTACGATTCACATATGCTTCACGACTCCAAACCACGTAAAAGATCTTTAAATCCTTAAACTTTGCCTTTAGGCTTTCAATCATTGAAGCATGAAAACCATTTAATGGATGAAAGAAAATTCTTTCAATAGAATCTATTGAAAGCACTTTCTTTTCAAGTTTTTCTATGGAACTTCCCATACAATACACCTTAGGATCTATATTTTCAGGGCTGTAAAGATTGACGTATAGCGCATCTTTGTCAAATTTTGACATTCGATCAACAAAGCGATTCATGTAGTGACCTAAAGAATCAGTAAAAACGTGCACGTTCATTTGAAAACTCCATTTTGAGCTGCTAAAGTAAAGTTATCCAGTTGTTTTTTTAACGTGAGTAAAATCTTGTTTAAAAAAAAGCGGAAGAATAAAACAGAATTCTAAAAACCCAATTACCTTTGTATTAAGAAATCATTAATTAACGAAAAGTATATAATTCCTCATTTTCGTATTAAAAATCTAAAACCCATTTTATGAACGAGTATGGAAGAAAAGCCAAAAAGGCTTCTATTTCTACATTAGGATTAGGCAATGTGGCTGCAGCCTATTGGAACCTAGAGCCAGCTGAATTAGTAGAAGAAAACATCTTACGTGGCGAAGGTGTACTAGCCGATAACGGAGCGCTTGCAATCGATACTGGTGAATTTACAGGAAGATCTCCAAAAGATCGCTTCATTGTAGAAGATGATATTAGCCGTGATGCCATTTGGTGGGGCGGGATTAACATCAAGTTCGATGCTGATAAATTTGACAAACTATACAATCGTGTAACTGCTTACTTGGCTAATAAAGAGGTTTACGTAAGAGATGCTTACGCTTGTTCTTCTGAAAAATACCGTTTGAACCTTAGGCTTGTTTCTGAATTCCCTTATTCTAGTTTATTTGCCTACAATATGTTCTTACGCCCTACGGCTGAAGAAATTGCAAGCTTTAATCCGGAGTGGAATATCATTTGCGCACCTGGCTTCAAAGCTGATCCCGAAATTGATGGCACACGTCAGCATAATTTCGCCATTATGAACTTTAGCAAAAAGACTTTGCTAATTGGCGGAACGGGCTACACCGGAGAAATTAAAAAGGGAATTTTCTCAGCGCTTAACTTTATTTTACCTCACCAAAAGAATGTGCTGTCTATGCACTGTTCAGCAAATGTGGGACAAGATGATGACACAGCTGTTTTCTTTGGCCTTTCTGGAACCGGAAAAACTACCTTGTCTTCAGACCCAAATAGAAGGTTAATTGGTGACGATGAACACGGATGGGACGAAGATTCTGTTTTTAACTTTGAGGGCGGCTGTTACGCCAAGTGTATCGACCTAAGTCGTGAAAATGAACCACAGATTTACGATGCAATTAAGTTTGGTGCCTTATTAGAGAATATTAATTTTAAAGAAGGAAGCACAGAGGTTGACTTTGAAAATAGCGACAAAACGCAAAATACTCGAGTAAGTTACCCCATCTACCATATCGACAACATTCAAGATGGTTCCATTGGTGGTCACCCAAAAAATATTTTCTTTTTGACCTGTGATGCTTACGGAGTTTTACCTCCTATCTCAAAATTGAGCAAAGGACAAGCCATGTATCACTTCATTTCCGGATACACCGCAAAGGTTGCCGGCACAGAGGCAGGCATTACAGAACCACAAACGGTTTTCTCGGCATGTTTTGGAGCTCCATTTATGCCGCTTCACCCGACCAAATATGCCGAAATGTTAGGTGAAAAAATGGACCAACATAAAGTTAATGTATGGTTGATCAACACCGGTTGGTCAGGTGGTGAGTATGGCACGGGATCTAGAATCAAACTCTCTTACACCAGAGATATGATCACTGCCGCTCTTGAAGGGAAACTTAAGGATGTCAATTTTGAAGCTCACGAAGTTTTTGGTTTGGCTATGCCAACAGAATGCCCAGGCGTTCCGGCAGACATTTTAAACCCAAAAAATACTTGGGAAGATAAAGCCGCCTACGACAAAAAAGCAGATCAATTAGCGGTTGCTTTTGTAGAAAACTTTAAAAAGTTCGCTGATTATGCGAATGAAGAAATCATGAATGCAGCGCCGCATGCTACGGCAAGCGTTTAGTATTCTTGAACCATAACGAAAAGCCGTGTTCCTTTCGAACACGGCTTTTTTGTTGCTTATCTTTGAGCTAATGTACGCCATTGTCGATTTAGAAACCACCGGTGGAAGCGCTGTAAAGAGCCGTATTACCGAAATTGCCATCTACCTTCATGATGGAAAGAAAGTAATTGATGAGTACCAAACGCTTATTAATCCCAAAAGAGAAATTCCGCCAAAGATTAGCCGACTTACAGGAATTACCAATGAAATGGTGGCCAATGCACCAACCTTTGAAGAGGTGGCACAGCATGTTGATGACTTTACCGAGGATTACATATTTGTTGCCCATAATGTCAATTTCGATTATGGTTTTTTACGTGAATCCTTCCAAAGAATTGGCAAATCTTACCGAAGAAAAAAACTTTGTACGGTTAGACTAAGTCGCAAACTACTTCCCGGTAAATTTTCATACAGTCTTGGGAAATTATGTGCTACGGAAGGCATACCACTTTCCAATCGGCACCGAGCAGCTGGAGATGCAAAGGCTACTGCCATTTTGTTTAGCAAGCTTTTACGTTTAGACAAAGAGGGTGTAATTGAAAAATCGTTAAATCCTCAATCTCTAGAAGCCCTCCTGCCTCCTAACTTACCCAAGGCCGATTTTACCGCCCTTCCCGAAGAGCAAGGATTGTATTACTTCAAAGACCAAAAAGGCAAAGTGGTTTACATTGGCCAAGCAAAAAACATTAAAAAAAGAGTGCACAGTCATTTTTCGGGCAATTCGAATACGAAGTCAAAATATCATTTTGTAAAAAATGTATACGGTCTTGACTTTAAACTTATACCTAATAAATTGCTGCTAGATTTATTTGAAGCTACTGAGATCAAACAAAAATGGCCACGCTACAACCGAGCTATGAAGCGTTTTAGCTTAAACTTCGGATTGTACTCCTATGAAGATCGTAAGGGCTACCAGCGTTTATCAATCGGTAGGTGTGGCAAACACGATAAACCCATTCACACTTTTGCAAAGCTAGCGGATGCCACAGCTTTTTTAAAAAAGCTAGTAGAAAAGTACAACTTATGTCCAAGGCTTAGTGGCCTTCAACCCCTTGGTAGCGGTGCCTGTTCTTATTTTGAAGAAATGGAATGCAAAGGGGCTTGTCAAGGAAAAGAGTTGGCCAACACGTACAACAATCGAGTGGAACAAGCCATAAAAGAAGAAGTGCACAGTCGGTCTACCTACCTAATAAAGGAACAATTACCGGGTCAAGATAATTGTGCTGTAGTCTTAGTTGAGAAAGGACGATACAAGGGTTTTGCACATCTTGATCCAAATGAAAACATTGACTCTTTAGCGCAAATAAAAAGCCGCTTAACAGCGGCTTATGATGACCAAGACATGGCCAATTTAATTCAGGCTTATTTAGCTAAAAATAATAAGCTAACGGAGCTCAGCTACTTTAGCTAATATCAATTCTTCTACTATTGACTTTTTCTTTTTCGGCCTCTTTCGGAATTTCAATTTTTAAAACCCCGTCTTTATAACTTGCTTGTATACCATCTTGGTCTACATTCTCTGGTAAGCTAAATGTTCGCTTAAAAGAACGGTAACTAAACTCACGACGTGTATACTTTTTTTGTTCATCCACATGCTCCTCCTTCAATTCAGAAGAAATGCCTAGTACCTTATTGTCAAGCTCAATCTTAAAGTCATCTTTTTGCATACCGGGGGCGGCTACTTCAACTTCAAAATTATTCTCATTTTCTTTTACATTCACTGCAGGTAAAGAATTACCAATCCATGAAGAGTTTTTATTTGTATCAAAAATGTCTCCCCCAAAAAACTCATCTAAAAAAGAAGGAAAGCTGTCTTTAAATTTTACAAGTGTCATAATGTATCTTTTTTTAATGTTCAAACAACTTATAACAATCTAAATGCCAGGGATGTAAGACTCTTTTCTTGCTGCCAAAAATTCCTATTCAAGATTATAAAACTGTCATTTTTTCACTTCGAAACAACACATTAATGTTACTTTTGGCTCATGTCAAAAAAGTTAGAAACCAACGTAAATATTCGAAACAAAAAAGCTTCGTACAAATACGAATTAATTGACAAGTATGAAGCAGGACTTCAATTAGAAGGCACTGAAATAAAATCGATTAGAGAAGGAAAAGCGAGCATTAAAGAAGGTTATTGCGCTTTTAAAGGTGGCGAATTATTCGTTTTTAACATTAACATTAGCCCCTATGAGGATGCTAGCTTTAAGAACCACGATCCCAACCGACCAAGGAAGTTATTGCTTCACAAACACGAACTAGACAAGTTATTCAAACAAAAGAAAGATGTGGGACTTACCATCATTCCCACTAAACTTTTTATTAATAGCAGAGGCTTTGCTAAATTGCTTATTGCCTTGGCAAAAGGAAAGAAAATGCAAGACAAACGAGAAAGCCTAAAAGCAAAAGATGCTAAGCGCCAGATGGACCGAGCCATGAAGCAATAACCTTTAAGCCTTTTCTTTTTACCGTTTATAAAACTTTATAAAGCTTTCGTAGTTTGTTGAGGTAGAACCATTTATTTCTGTCTTATTTTTGCGGCCGAAAAATCAACCATCCATGAAAAACTTTTTTAGTTTTCTTTGCTTCATTTTGCTTACAAGCAGCTTATTCGCGCAAGAAAAATATACCATTAGTGGTTATGTAAAGTCTGCGAAAACCGGCGAAGAGCTCATTGGCGCTACAGTAGCAGTTAGGGCAAAGAGTATTGGAACTAGTGCAAATGTTTATGGTTTTTATTCACTCACTCTAGAGGCTGGAACCTACGAAGTCACCTACTCTTTTATAGGCTACCAAGAGATTAATAAAACTATAGAGCTAAATTCTAACCAGCAAATAAATGTTGAGTTAAAAGAACAAGTTAATGAGTTAGAAGTAGTTGACGTAGATGGTGAGAAAAGCGACAACAACATCAAACAGGTGGAAATGAGTGTGAATAAGATCGACTCAAAAACCATTAAAAAAATTCCGGCTTTACTCGGGGAAGCTGATGTAATTAAAAGTGTTCTGCTTCTGCCCGGGGTTTCTACTGTTGGAGAAGGAAGTACCGGCTTTAACGTTCGAGGTGGTGGCATTGATCAAAATCTCGTCTTACTCGACGAAGCTCCTGTTTACAATAGCTCACATTTATTTGGGTTCTTCTCTGTTTTTAACCCTGATGCTGTAAAAAATGTGAAACTTATCAAAGGAGGAATTGCTCCTGAGTACGGAGGGCGTTTATCCTCTATTCTAGACATTCGAATGAAAGAAGGGAACAAGAAAGAATTCACCGGCTCGGGCGGTGTGGGAGCAATCTTCTCACGTTTATCACTTGAAGGGCCAATCAAAAAAGACAAAGCTTCCTTTTTAATCGCCGGTCGTCGCTCTTATGCTGATATACTTGCCAAACCTTTCTTGAATGAAGGATTGCGTGATAGCCGTTTTTACTTTTACGACCTTACAGCAAAAGTTAACTATGAGATTGATCCTAAAAACCGATTGTTTCTTTCCGGCTATTTTGGCCGCGATGTATTTGGCTCCGGCTTCTTGTTTAATTGGGGAAATGCAACCGCCACAGCTAGATGGAATCACATTTTCAATGATCGCTTATTTATGAACCTAACCACCTATTACAGCGATTACGACTATGCCTTTGGTGTGGAGGAAGATGATCCTGATGATGACTTCGAATGGAGTTCAAGCATTGTTAGTTACAGTGTAAAGCCTGACTTTTCTTACTACATTAATAACAACAACACCCTAAAGTTTGGTGGTCAATCGATCTACTACAACTTTAAGCCGGCTAAAGCAGAATTTGCGAGCAATGGTGCTAGAAACGATTTAAGTTTACCTGAAAAATATGGCATTGAAAATGGGCTTTACATCCAAAACGAACAAAGCATTGGTTCTAGGATCAAAATCCTATATGGGCTAAGATGGTCTCACTTCGCATACTTAGGCAAAGGTGAAAAACAAATTTATCGAGATACGGTGCCGGGAATTAGAAAAGAACTTGAAAGTGCCGAATCATTTGACCAGAATGAAGTAATTGCCGATTACAATAACTTTGAGCCACGTCTTTCTATCAAGTACGACTTAGACGAATTCAGCTCAGTGAAAGGTAGTTACAACAGAATGAGTCAATACTTACATTTGATCTCCAATACTGTTGCCTCTACTCCGGTTGACTTGTGGTTACCCACTACCAATAACATAAAACCCCAAATCGCTGATCAGATTGCAGTTGGGTATTTTAGAAACTTCAACGACAACAAATATGAAGCTTCAGCCGAAGTATTTGCCAAAGACTTCCAAAACCAGATCGACTACATTGATAACGCAGACCTTTTCTTTAACGAGCAATTGGAAGGCGACTTACTTATTGGTTCAGGAAGAGCATACGGCTTAGAATTATTTGTTAAGAAACGTACCGGAAGAATGACAGGATGGGTAAGCTACACCCTTTCACGCTCTGAACGCGAAGTGGATGGCATTAATCGAGGCGAGTGGTACCCTACTCGGTTCGACCGCACTCACAACTTAAGTGTAGTTGGTTCTTATGATTGGAACGAAAAGTGGAGCTTTTCTGCCAATTTTGTTTACTCCTCAGGCACACCGGCAACCTTCCCCACTAACCGCTATGAAATTCAAGGAGTCGTCCTCCCCCATAATATCAACGAATCAAGAAATAACTATCGTATTCCGGCTTACCACCGTTTAGATATTTCTGCAACCTTAACCCCCAACTATAAAGAAGGTCAAAAATTTAAAGGTGAATGGGTGTTTAGTGTTTACAATGTATATAATCGAAGAAACCCCTTCTCTATTTTCTTTGAACAAAATGAAGACAATTCCTTGGTAACGCAGGCCATTCGATATTCAGTCGTTGGAAGTTTTGTACCGGCTGTGTCTTATAATTTCAAATTTTAAGATGATGAAAAAGTTACTTTACACAATGCTAGTCTCTTTCACATTCATGGCCTGTGAAGATGTAATTGATGTTGATTTAGACCAAGGCCAAAGTCAATTGGTGGTGGACGCATTCATTACTAACGATTCAAGCCTACAAACAGTGAGGCTGACAAAGTCAGCTGATTACTTTCTCAATGCCCCCACGCCTTCTGTGACCAAAGCTTCTGTAAAAATTCAAGGACCAGGCCTTAGCTATAATTTTGTAAGCGATAATCAGGGGAATTATCAGTACAATCCACAAACTTCAGGTGCAATAGACAGCATTGGCTTTCCATACAAACTCGAAATTCAATATGAGAATAAAACCTACACTTCTATTTCGGTTTTAAACCCTGTTCCTAAAATTGATAGCATGACGCGTTCTTTTGAAGAAGAGGAATTGGGTCAAGAAGAAGGGTACTACTCCCAATTTTGGGCTCAAGATTTTCCAGGCAGGGACGATTACTATTGGATCAAGGCTTATAAAAATGATAGTGCGATAAACGCTCTTGAACCCTCCTCTTTAATTCTTTCGCAAAATGCTGCTTTTAGCGGTAATGCGGCAGATGGTTTAATTTTCATTCTGCCCATTCGAGCTGCTATAACCAACGAAGAAAAGCCACTTGAAGTTGGTGATACTTCAATCGTTGAGTTACTAAGCATTAATGCCGATGTGTTCGAATTCTTGGAACAACTAACCATTCAAGCCAATAATGGGGGACTTTTTTCTACTCCACCCGCCAACATTAGAAGCAACATAAAAGATGCGTTTGGTAATCCTCAAGATGAAGTTTTAGGTGTATTTTCGGTCTCAGCAATAGAAACAGGTAGTTTAATTATAACGGCAGAGTAAAATGAAAAATTTTGGTCTTCTTTTATTGGGAAGTTTATTCATTCACGCTTGTTCTCCAAGTGGAAAAATCACAGAAAATAAATCGGATCAACCTACTTATAATCGCCATCCAGATGAAAGCGCTGTGCTTTGGCAGCAAACTGCAGCTGAATATGATGCGCTTTGTTATCAGGCATTTAATAGTGCACTTAATTGGCTCGACTACAACAACGATGACTATGAAGTTAGCAAAAGGCCTCTAACAATCGTAATGGATTTAGATGAAACTGTTCTTGATAACTCACCTTACAATGCACAACTTATTTTAGATGGAAAAAGTTACAGCCAAGAAAGTTGGTCAGACTGGACTACCAGAACTGAAGCCAAGTTGGTACCAGGTGCTGCGGAATTTATCGCCTCAGCCCTAAATCGAGGTTATCAGATTTACTATATCAGCAACCGATCTGCGGATGAAGCAGATTGGACTGTGAGAAACTTAAGCATTCATGGCATAAACGTTGAGTATGATCATGTTTTACTTGACGAAACTGGAACAGGAGAAAAAGCAGAACGCAGACAGCAAGTAGCTAATTCTAATGAAGTTATCATGTTTATTGGAGATAACCTAGCCGACTTTGGTGACTTCTTCGAAGAAGAGATGACGGTTACTGAAAGAAAAAACTTAACTTCAGAATACAATAAGTCTTTTGGATCAAAATTTATTGTACTTCCTAATCCAATGTACGGCAAATGGGATTCTACTTTGAAAGAAAGAGATAAAGAATACCCCACCAACAGCCAATATAACGACCGTAGATCCTTTTTGAAAGGCTATAAAGACTAGCTAATTTTTACAGGGTCTTTCACTTTTACCTTTAATAAGGCAGCATCTAGAACTTCACTCATCTCTGTAACGTAAGTGAATTTTAGCCCTTTTAGATACTCTGCTTTAATTTGGTCTACATCTTTTTTGTTATCCTGAGAAAGAATAATCTCTTTAATATCCGCGCGTTTCGCAGCTAATATTTTTTCTTTGATTCCGCCCACTGGCAGCACTCTACCTCTTAAGGTAATTTCACCGGTCATCGCTAAATTAGCTTTAACCTTGCGCTGTGTAAAGGCAGAAGTTAGAGCGGTTAGCATGGTAATTCCCGCTGAAGGTCCATCTTTAGGGGTGGCTCCTTCCGGTACGTGAATGTGAACGTTCCAATCCTCAAAACTCTTTATTGGAATGTCAAATTGATCGGCATGGGCTCGAATATACTCCAAAGCAATCATCGCAGACTCCTTCATCACATCTCCTAAATTACCCGTTAAGGTTAATTTGCCTTTTCCTTTGCTCAAACTCACTTCAATGAAAAGGATGTCTCCGCCAACTTTTGTCCAAGCTAATCCGGTTACTACGCCGGCCACATCATTTCCTTGGTATTTATCTTTGGAGTGTCCGGGTCCTAAAATATCAAATACTTTTTCGCTAGAAATGTTTACATCGTATTCATCCTCTAAAGCCACAGATTTAGCCGCAAAACGAACCACTTTGGCAAGCCTCTTTTCTAATGACCGTACCCCGGACTCCCTGGTGTATTGCTCACAAATGCTGTCAATGACCTTTTTAGAAAGTTTAATTTGCTTTGCACTTAAGCCATTCTCCTTAATTAGTTTAGGAATTAAATGTTTTTGGGCAATCTGCACTTTCTCTTCTTGAGTGTATCCATTTATTTCAATGATCTCCATTCTATCACGCAAGGCCGGTTGAATGGTATTTAAGGAATTCGCCGTTGCAATAAACATAACCTTAGAAAGGTCATAATCCAGCTCAATAAAGTTATCATTGAAGTTCTCGTTCTGTTCGGGATCTAGTACTTCCAATAAAGCAGAAGACGGGTCCCCCTGAAAGTGATTTCCCACCTTATCAATTTCATCTAAAACAAAAACTGGATTAGAGGTTCCTGCCTTTTTTAAATTTTGCAGTATACGGCCGGGCATTGCTCCTATATAGGTTTTTCTGTGACCTCGAATTTCGGCTTCATCGCGTAAACCTCCTAAGCTCATTCTAACATATTCTCTGCCGATTGCTTCTGCCACCGATTTCCCTAAAGAGGTTTTCCCAACTCCCGGAGGGCCGTATAAGCAAAGAATGGGCGACTTCATATTTCCTTTCAGTTTCAATACCGCAAGGTGTTCTAGAATTCTGTCTTTTACCTCTTCCAAACCAAAGTGATCTCGATCCAAGATCTTTTTTGCACGCTTTAGGTCAAACTTATCTTTTGATGTATAACCCCAAGGAAGCTCTAGCATGGTATCAATGTAGTTCACTTGTACCGAATACTCAGCAGAGGCGGGATTCATACGCTGTAACTTGCTTAGCTCTTTTTCAAAGCGCTCTTTTACCGCTTTAGCCCATTTTTTCTTTTTCGCCCGTTTTTTAAACTCCTCTAGCTCTTGATCTTGAGGATTTCCACCTAGTTCTTCTTGAATCATTTTCATCTGCTGATTCAAGAAATACTCTTTTTGCTGCTTGTCGATATCGGTTTTTACTTTCGACTGTATATCGTTTTTAAGCTCGAGTAATTTTAGTTCTTCATTGATGTGTTTTAGCAGTAATTGAGCTCTTTTTCGGGTATTGGTTTCAACTAAAAGCTGCTGCTTTACATTCACCTCTGCATTCATGTTTGAGGCTATAAAGTTGATCAAGAAGGAACTGCTTTCAATATTCTTAATGGCAAAAGAAGCTTCAGATGGTATATTGGGGGAAGACTCAATGATTTTCAATGCCATGTCTTTTATCGAATCAACCAAGGCGCCGAACTTTGCATCTTTGGGCACAGTGCTTACATCATAAGGCTCAATGCTGGCTTTTAGATAAGGTTCTTGCGCAATTAAATCCAATAATTTAAATCGCTTTTTACCTTGAATTATAACCGTAGTATTGCCATCAGGCATGCGAAACATCTTCAAAATTCTAGCAATGGTTCCTACCTCAAAAAGTTGGCTTTGATCAGGTTCTTCTACTGAATCATCTTTTTGCGAAATAACTCCAATCGTCTTATCAGACTTATTGGCATCTTGAATTAACTTAATGGACTTATCTCGCCCCACTGTAATGGGAATCACAACTCCGGGAAACAGAACTGTATTTCGCAATGGTAGAATTGGTAGAACATCAGGCGTTTCTTCCTGATTCATCTCTTCTTCATCTTCAGAGGTCATTAATGGAATGAACTCTGTTTCATCATCTATTACGCCAGCGAGCGTGTATTTATCAAACTGAAATGAACTCATAATATCTTCGTCAATTTGTCAGTACTTCTTACTGTAAAAGAAGTATTCGATTATATTCCCATTCTGTTCAAGGGATATGCCAAAAGTGAATTCTGCTTATCTGGCAGTTAAAAATTTCGATAAGTTGTGCTAGTGTCAAAAACATGCTTGAGAAGTCGAAAGTCTGCCTCTGTCAGCTTAACTTTTCTTCGCTCCATCATCTTTTGAGCAACTTCCATGGCTTTTTCAAACCGAAAGGTCATCCATTTTTCTGAGCCTCCCCAAGCAAATGAAGGGATAAAAGAACGCGGGAAACCTCCGCCATATATATTGGAACTAACTCCAACTACAGTTGCTGTATTAAACATGGTGTTAATTCCGCTTTTTGAGTGGTCGCCCATCATCATACCACAGAACTGACGACCTGAGTCTACAAAGCCGCCCTTTTGGTAGTTCCACAGCTTTATACTTGCGTAATTATTCTTTAGGTTAGAAACATTGGTATCAGCTCCTAGGTTACACCACTCGCCTAATACAGAATTACCTAAAAAGCCGTCATGGCCTTTATTAGAGTACCCAAATAGTACAGAATTATTCACCTCTCCTCCTACTTTTGAAAAAGGCCCAATGGTGGTTGGTCCATATATTTTAGTAGAAAGCTTTAATACTCCATTTTCACACAAAGCTAAACCGCCTCTTACTACACTGCCTTCCATGATCTCGGCATTCTTTCCAACATAAATGGGCCCATTGGTAGAATTTAAAACGGCTGCTTGAACTTGAGCCCCTTCTTCCAAAAAGACTTGGTCACCAATTACAATGTTGTTGTCAGGAATTGACTGACTTTCCCTGCCTTCAGTCAACAGTTTAAAGTCTTTCTCGATCTCCTTGCCATTCTTGACAAAAATATCCCACACATTTTCAATCTTCTCTGCTTCTTCTAAAACAGTAATTTTTTCAAATTTCGCAGCTTGAATCTCTACTAACTCTAATTTTTGATTGCTGCGAAAAGCTAGAATTTGATCTTGTGAATCCACTAAAGCTTCTCCATTTTGTAAACGGTGAATATTGTTAACCAGATCATCTGATGAAAGCAAATTAGCACTAAGGTAGATGTTCTTTTGCTCATTGAAACGCAAGGGGAACTTTTCCTGTAAATAAGCTTCTGTTAGATTTGAAAACTCAGCTTCCGGAATTCTTTTTTCCCACTTTTCTTTTATGGTTAAAATGCCACAGCGAAATTCAGAAATGGGTCTAGTGTAAGAAAATGGAAGTAGATTGGTCCGGTTTTCGTCAAAGAGAATGAAATTCATACAAGTGTGTTTGCGGCAAAGATAATTGAATTTGGGATGGACTTGATTACTTTCGCAAGATGTATCGAAAAGACCAGATCAAAGGAATTATTGCACTTGTATTATTTGGTGCTTTAGGCTTGTGCTATTGGTTCACAGAAGATGATGATGTGATGGTAACTGCCGGCATCATTGCGCTACTGCTTTGGCTAGGTAGCATGTATTTTCTAAATCGTCGTTTTTGAACGATCTTTTTTATTTCCCAATAATAACATCGGCAGTAAAGTAAGATCGGTTACTACGGCAAAAACCAATGTCATACTTACAAACAAACCGATGTAAAAAGTGCTGAGAAAATCGGAGAAGATCAAACTTCCAAATCCACCTAACAAAATAATGGAAGTGATAATAATTGCTTTTCCAGTTGAAATAAAAGTTCTTCTTAAGCCATACAAACGACTTCTTCCTTGCACCATTTCTTGGCGATATCGACTTAAAAAATGAATGGTATCATCTACCGCAATACCAAAAGCAATGGTAAAAACAATCGCTGTAGACATGTTCAAGTCAATTCCGGCAAAACCGATAAAACCGGCCGTAAGTAAAATGGGAAATAGGTTGGGCACCAAACTTAATAAGCCCATTCGAACAGAACGAAAGAGGACCCCCATTGAAAGACCAATTAAAAGAAAAGCGACTAAAAGTCCGTAAACTACATTTTGTGTGACGTAACGACCACTGCGATCTATGATTACCGGAGTACCGGTGAGTTTATAATCGACTACCTCGGCCTCGATGTTCTGCTCGTAAAAGGTACGTAAAGAGTCATTTCGCATTAACATGGCGCGACTACCTGGATCAATCATGCGGCCAAAAATGCGTCCCATTTTTCCATCTTTTGATTGAATTTGCTGCCATTCTTGGCGGTCTTCAAATTTCTGTAGTTGACGATTTAAATAGGCATAACGTTTAGGGTTTTCAGGAACTTTATAATATTCTTTCTCCCCATTTCGCATGGCTTGGTTCATGTATTTGATTGGCACTGTGGGGCTTATCATTTGGTTTACGCCATATACGGAGTCTAAATAATGTGTGAGTTTTTCAATTTCTTTTTGAACTTCATAATCGTCAATTTCATACTCTCCTTGAGGTATTACTGCCATTTCAAAAGGTCGAATACCACCATACTGTTTTTGAAAATACCTTAACTCTTCCATTAATGGTTGATCCTGATCTAGGTCTTGCATTAAAAAATAGTCGAATTTGATTTGAAAAGCTCCGTAAACCGCAACAATAGTCAAGAAAAAATAAGCCCACAAAACTTTAGGGCGGTTACGGCAAAGCCAAACAAAGATACGTCCCAAGCCTTTTTCCCAATTGTTTTGAATGCTTTTGGCATTCGCTATTTTGGGCTTTTTAATATGCATAAAAATTGATGGAATAAACAAGATGGAAAGTACAAATGCCAGCAAGACCCCAACGGCTGTAAAGATTCCAAAATCTCGAATTGGTTCCATGCTGACCCCGATTAGCGTAACGAAGCCAAGGGCGGTAGTAAGTGAGGTTAGCAAAGTAGCTACTCCCACTTTTTTAATCATGTTCTTAAGCGCTAGCACTTTTGTTTTACCGTAGCGTATTTCTTCTAAGTATTTTGAAACCATATGAACTACATCAGACATACCAACTACCAGCATGATCACCGGCAAAAGGGTTGTCATCATGTTTAGTGGCTTGCCACTCAGTTGCATAAAACCCAAACTCCCCACCACTGCAAGCAAAACGGTGGCTAAAGGAATTATAATTCCCCAAAGCGACCGGTAAGTTATAATCAGGAAAATAATCAGCACTAGCACGGAAATGATCATGAAAGTGAGAAACTCCACCTTCATTACCTCAATGTATTCCAATTGCCCCATAATTTTCCCCATCACATGAACCTCTGAAAAAGACTGTCGATCTAACATGTCTTGCAAAGCATGAGCCAACTCATCTGACTTTTTCTTTGAAATCAGTTGTTCATTTTTGATGAGAATAATCAGAGATTGATTTTTCAAATTCACCATTTCGGCAATCGGCTGATTGGTATTGGCTAGTCGCATTGAATCTGCTTGAAAGCGAGTGGGTTGTTCGGGATGAAAAAAAGCCTTTTCCATCACGCCCAGCCCCATGGGATTCATTTCATAGTACTTCATCTCCAAAGGAGAGATTACTTCTCTTAAGTGAGGTAAACCCCTTAAAGAATCAACAAATTCATCAAGCTGAAGAAGAAACGTTTGATTAAACAGCCCCTTCTCTCTGCGAATGCCAATCAATATAAAGTCATTATCATTTTCAAAAGTCTCTCGGTACGATTTAAAAAAGGACAAATCTTCGTCCTCTTGGGGAAAGAATTTTTCAAAATCATAGTCGAATTCTAGTAGGCTCGCACGGTAGCCTAAAAAACAAAGCACGGAGAACAAGGCTACTAAAATTAGCTTGCTCCATTTTTTATACTTTTTTTCTTCTTTTAAATCTCTATCTGTCAAGGGTGTCCTTTTTCAAGCTTTTTCTTTGCGTACTTCAACACCAAAAGGTTCATAGGGTTCACCCCAATGCCAGAAATATAATGGGGTATAAAACGTACCACTTCATCGTAAAATAAGGGTACTACCGGGGCATCTTCAAGGATTAGGCTATCCATTTGGCGATATAACTTCCACCTTTCTTCATCTTGTGGCAGTTGCATGCTTTTTCTGTAAAGGCTGTCAAACTCTGTATTACTGTAGTGGGTGTAATTCGGTCCTTCCGGAGCAAAATTTTCAGTGTAAAATAGAGAAAGGTAATTCTCTGCATCCGGATAATCAGCCACCCATGATTTGCGAAAAAAGTCCAACTTCCCAAAAGCAATCATCTCATTGTTGGTGGCCGCCTGATTAACTGCTACTTCAATCGGAATTCCAAATTCCTTTAATTGATGCTGTATGTATTCACAGAGGTCTAAATACTGTGCTGTTGTGCTTAGAGTAATGGTTGGTAACCCTTTTCCATTGGGATAGCCGGCGGCTTGTAATAAAGCTTTAACTGAATCGGGCTGATAACTATAACCCACTAAAGTAGAATCGAATGACGGTAATCCTTTAGGTACAAAGCCAGAATGAGCAGGATAGCCAATGCCATTTCGCAAATATTTCAACATTTTCTGTCGATCAAAGCCATAATTGATAGCCTTTCTAATCCGCTTATCCTTCAATGGATGAGACTCCTCCACTGCTTGGTAAAATCCCAGATACTCTGTATTTAAATAAGGGTTTTGAATCAATCTAAATTGCCCTTGATACTTGGGTCTTAAGTTGCCGTGAGCATCTAGCAACTCATCTTTATAACTTCCCTTTAAGCCGGAAAGGTAGTCTTGCTCTCCTTTCAAAAACTTTAAAAAGCCGACTTCTTCATCCTTGATGAAGCTAATTGAGATGGCGTCGAGATAGGGTAAAGGCTTTCCGCTAGCATCAATTTCAAAATATTCTTCATTTTTTAGCAGCACCAACTTGGTGTTTTCTTTCCAGTATTGAAATTGAAAGGGTCCGGTTCCGATGGGATTTGAACGAAAATCATTGCCAAAATGTTCTACTATCTTTTGTGGCACCACCGCACAGTATTGCATGCTTAAAATTCCCAGAAAAGGAGGAAAAGGTTTTTTCAGCTTAATCTGCAAAGTAGAGTCATTAACTGCTTTCACCTTTAGTCGGCCGTCTTCTTCTCTTTTCACGGCATTCATAACCCACTTACCTGGTGAAATCAACTCATTGTCAATTAAGCGGTTTAAAGCGTAAACAAAGTCTGAGGCTTTTACTTTGCGTTCAGCCTTGTTCTTCCATAGTTCATGTTCATGGAAGTACACATCTTGACGCAAGGTAAACTGATAGGTTTTGCCGCTATCCAAGATCTGCCACTCTTTTGCAATGCAAGCTTTTACTTTTAGGTTCTTATCCATCTGCACCAAGCCATTAAATAGCTGTGCAGAAGTTGAAACATTCTCTAAGCTTCGCGCAAAAGCCGGGTCAAGTGAAGAAACTCCGGCCGATATGTTGTACCGAAAAATGCTTTTGCCTTGATACTCTCGCTTTGTTTGACAAGCTGCCAAGAATAGGAATATAAGCAAAGAAAAAAGTTCAATTTTTTGAGCTTGTTTCATGAGGCGTAAAGCTACACAAAGCGGCTTTTATTTTGCCTCTTTAGCCTGTAGCTCTTTTAGCCAATTTAACGCCTCTTGTTCCTCCAAAAAAACTTTGGTTGGGTATCTTTTCTTGGTTAGTTGAATGTTGTAGTTCAACTCAATGCGGTTAGAAAGGCTCTTTACAACGAAAGCCTCAGCTGCTTTCATTTTTGTTCTTTCTTTTGATTCAAAATCTTCTTTAATGTCAAAATCAGCTGAATTTAATTCTTGAAATACATTGAGAAAATAAACAGGTAATTGAAGGTCGAGTTTTTGATAGGCTTTCAACAATTCTTGTAAGGCTAGTCTGTCTACTAGTGCATTTGGCAGTAATTCAACCCTTATAATTTGATTTACAACTACTGATATCTTTGCTATGGATGTGCTTATTTCACTCAACTTTAAACCTCTATTTTATGTCTAATAGCCATTCTTTTGCAGACTGTTCTTCTGTAAAAACTTCCACCGGATGATCCGGTCGTGTTACATTCTTATAGAAGTTCGACTCAATACGATGTGCCAAATTGTTAATTACTAAGGCTTCTGCTTGTTTTATAGCAGCCCTTTCATTATTTGCAAATTTAGCTCGTGTTTCAGCATTGCTTTGCCCTCCTTCATGAAAAACGATTAAAAAAAGCCCTTTTTGATCACCTAACAAGCTTTTGTAAATTTTAAAGTTTTCATCAAGGTCTTCCGGCTCTAATTCAATGTCTTTTTTTACCTCTACGCGAACCAAATTATTTGGCAGTAATTCTATGTATGATATGCGGCTCTCATTTTTCATTTAGCTTATAAATATAGCAAAATCAAGAAGGTAAGTTAAAGTAATATTGAAAATGTTTTGAGCAATTGGGGTTAAAAGCGTGTGAACAAGAAGGACATTGAATACCTTCCAAATAGGTGTAAATATCAAACTCATTGCCACAATTGCCGCACAACAGAGCCTTTTCATCAAACTGATCAGAAGGCCAAAGTAAAAGCTCGTGATCAGCCAATTCTTCATGACAATGCAAACAAGCATAAAAGGTCTGGCAACAATACATTTTAATGGCTACAATATCTTGATCAAGTTGGTAATGTTTGCACCTCGTTGACTCATCTAAGTCAAGCCCCCGCACCTCTTTTTCCATTTCTTTCATAAGCTTAAAGATAGTAATGAACAGCCTTCAATTTGCCTTGTTTCTTACTAAATTTGCAGCGTGCAAAGTTTAATTTCAAAGTATAATATTCCCGGGCCTAGATACACCTCCTACCCTACAGTTCCTTATTGGGATAAAAGTGGTATTGAATCAGCTACTTGGCTACAAACTGTAAAACAGGCTTTTCAAGAAAGCAATCAAGAAGAAGGTATTAGCCTTTACATACATTTACCTTTTTGCGAAAGCCTCTGTACTTTTTGCGGTTGCAACAAACGCATTACCAAAAATCACGAGGTTGAAACGCCATACATTAAAGCCTTGTTGAAAGAATGGGATTTGTACTTGGAGCAATTTGAGGAAGTTCCTTTTATTTCTGAACTCCATTTTGGAGGGGGTACTCCTACTTTTTTTAGTCCTGAAAGTCTCGACCACTTGCTCAATGGTATATTTAAAAAGGCAAAAAAGGCAAAAAACTATTCTTACAGTTTTGAAGGACACCCTAACAATACTAAAAGGGACCATCTAGAGGCCATGGCTAAGCATGGCTTTAAAAGAGCCAGTTATGGAGTACAGGATTTGGACCTTAAAGTACAACAAGCCATTAATCGCATACAACCTTTTAGCAAGGTAGAAGAAGTAACCAACGAAAGTAGAGCAGCCGGCTACGACTCCATCAGTTTTGATTTAGTTTATGGCTTACCGCATCAAACTAAAGAAAGTGTAAGGCACTCTATTGAAAAAGTACGAGAACTAAAACCGGAACGAATAGCCTTCTACAGTTACGCACATGTGCCTTGGATTAAAGGAAACGGGCAAAGAGGCTTTGATGAGAATGACCTACCCAAAAACGAAGAAAAACGAGCACTCTATGAACTAGGCTATCAATTGCTTTTAGATTCCGGATATCATGAAATAGGAATGGATCATTTTGCCCTTTCGCATGATAGCATGTACAAATCTATGAAAGCACAAAAGTTACATCGAAACTTTATGGGCTACACGGCCTCTAAAACCCAACTTATGGTAGGTTTGGGCGTTTCTAGCATTAGCGATAGCTGGTATGCCTTTGCACAAAACGAAAAAACGATAGACCGCTACTATCAAGCGCTTGAAGAAAATAGAATTCCTATTTTTAGGGGGCACCTGCTTTCTGAGGAAGACCTTAAAATTCGTCGTCACATCTTAAATCTGATGTGTCATTTTGAAACTTCTTGGAATTCTGACCAAGATGACTTTATGGCTCCAATACTAGAGCGCTTATTAGAAATGAAGCAAGATAAACTGTTGACCGTAGAGGGTCGAAACCTAATAGTAACGGAAGAGGGTAAGCCCTTTGTACGAAACATTTGCATGTCGTTCGACCTAAAATTATTGCGCAACAAGCCAAGCACCCAACTTTTTTCAATGACCATATGATTGCCGTTTTAGGAGGTGGAATTAGCGGTTTAGCTGCTGCATATCAACTGCAGAAAAAGGGCCAAGATTTTATATTATTAGAAGCAGATGCCGAACTGGGCGGTAAGATCAAAAGTCGTGAAGTTAAAGGATACACTTTCGAGCTAGGCCCCAATACGGTTTTAATTAACAATCCCGAAATCAAAGCATTGATCGCCGATCTAGGCCTTGAAAGTGAAATCATTCTACCCGACAAAGAGGCGGTAAAAAATAGGTTTGTCCTTAAAAATGGTAAGATAGAAGCCATTCCAAACTCTTTATCAACTGCTTGGAAGAGTAAGCTTTTTCAGTTAAGCACTTTTCTCAAAGTATTACAAGAACCTTTAAAGGCACAGAAAAAAAACGGGGAAGAAGAAAGCTTAGCAGATTTTGCCAGACGTAGGTTTGGAAATCAGATCTACCAAGATTTTATTACGCCCTTTATCACCGGAATTTATGCCGGTGATCCTGAAAAGATGAGCATCAACCACACTTTGAGCATTCTAAAAGAAGCTGAAGACAAACACGGAAGTGTAGTTAAAGGCATGATGAAAATCATAAAAGAAAAAAAGGCTCAAAATGAAATACATCAATTACCGAAACAGAAAATATTCACCTTTAAAAAGGGCCTAGCCCGCTTAATAGAAGCTCTTTCTTCTGCCATTGGGCCCAAGATAGAAACAGAAGCAATGGTAGAATCGATCCGGCAAAATGGAAAGCGATATGAGGTCTACTACAAGCAAGAAGGTGAAGTAAAGTCTATTGTAGTAGATCGTCTTATTTCAACTTTACCCGCCCCTTCGCTTTCATTTCTGATTAAAAACATGGATGAAAACTTAGGCGCAGAATTGAAAAAAGTAAACTATGTACCGGCCGTAATTACACATTTTGGCTTTCCCAAAACTGCTCATCAATTCCAGCAGAAAGCTTTTGGTATTCTAAGCCGCAAAGAGGAACAAGTTCCCTTTTTGGGCCTCTTGTTCAACAGCCATTTCTTTCCAGATCATGCTCCTGAGCAAAAAGAATTGATTACCGTTATCTCAGGGGGCTACCGGCAGCCGGATTTGATTAATAAAGAGGAAAGTAAGATCATTGGTGAAATTCAGAACAGTTTAAGAGAATTGATTGCTTTGTCCGATCAAGTCGACTTTACCCATGTTTACAAGTGGCCTAAAGCCATACCTCAGTTTGAAATGGGACATCAAGCCATTCTTGATCAAATTGAAAAGTTCGAAACGAATCATCCTAATTTTTACATTCGGGGAAATTTTACCCAGGGTATTTCTGTTAGTGATTGCATTGCAAATAGTGCAAAGCTCGTTGATAAACTCTATCCGTAAATCGTGTTTTTTATACTGTCTAAAATATTGAGCTTTTTAATTAGTCCTTTAGTTTGGGGCTTGGGGCTTCTGCTATGGAGCTTTTTGAGTAAAAACAGCCGAAGAAAAAGACGACTACTTTGGGGCGCCTTTATCATTCTTTACCTCTTTTCAAACCAGGCTATCTTTCATGAAATCAGTAATGCATGGGAAGCAGAGCCCAAAAAGATTCAGCAGCTGAAAGAGCACTACGATATTGCGGTTGTATTGGGCGGCATATTAAGCATTGACCATCAATACAAGCAAATTGAGTTTAATAAAAATGCAGACCGCATTTTAAATGTATTGCCTTTGTACTTTGATGGTAGAGTAGATAAAATTTTAATTTCCGGAGGCTCAGGAAGAATTTTCAAAGATGGGATAGAAGCAAATGTTTTGCAATCCTACCTACTGGACATAGGTGTTGCCAACGAAGACATAATAACGGAAAGAAAATCGCAAAACACTTTTGAAAATGCCAAGTATTCTGTAGAAATAATAAAAGAACTAGGCTTAGATGGAAGCGTATTGCTTTCTACCTCTACAACTCATATGAAAAGGTCAGTTATGTGTTTTAAAAAACAAGGCCTTGAGGTTGATTCATTTCCCGTTGATCAAGTTTCGTACAAAAGAGAACTCAATCCTTATACTCTATTAGTGCCGCAAGCTGACGTTCTAGGTAGTTGGTATTGGCTAATTCACGAATGGGTTGGTATCTTAATCTATAAAATAATGGGCTACTGTTAAGAGCAAAAAAAGCGCATCAATTGATGCGCTTTTTTTATAGACTTATAAAGCAATTTAAGCATTAACCTTCATCGCTTCAGCCATCTTCTGACCGATCTCAGCAGGAGATTCAGCAACGGTAACACCACATTCACTTAATATTTTCATTTTCGCAGCTGCCGTATCATCAGCGCCACCAACAATGGCTCCGGCATGCCCCATAGTTCTTCCGGCAGGTGCCGTTTGACCGGCAATAAAGCCAACTACGGGTTTGGTTCCATTTTCTTTTATCCAGTGTGCGGCATCTGCTTCCATTGAGCCGCCAATTTCACCAATCATAATAATTCCTTCTGTTTCAGGATCATTCATTAGCATTTCAACCGCTTCTTTGGTGGTGGTTCCAATAATAGGGTCTCCTCCAATTCCAATGGCAGTAGTAATTCCTAGACCAGCTTTTACCACCTGATCAGCAGCCTCATAGGTTAAAGTACCAGACTTAGACACTACTCCAATGTTTCCTTTCTTAAAAACAAAACCGGGCATAATACCCACTTTAGCTTCCCCTGGTGTAATAACACCTGGACAATTAGGACCAATTAACCGACAGTCTTTGTCACTTATATATTCCTTTACGGTAATCATATCACGGGTTGGAATTCCTTCCGTAATACAAATGATAACTTTTATTCCTGCATCAGCAGCCTCCATAATGGCATCTGCGGCAAATGCCGGTGGTACAAAAATGATAGATACATTAGCTTCCGCTTTTTTAACCGCATCTTCTACTGTATTAAACACCGGCTTATCTAAGTGAGTTTGTCCACCTTTTCCGGGGGTAACACCACCTACTACATTTGTTCCGTAATCGATCATTTGACCTGCGTGAAAAGTACCTTCACTTCCGGTAAATCCTTGAACTATAACTTTTGAATCTTTATTGACTAAAACGCTCATTTATCTGGTTTTGAATATGCATTATATTGGCTACCAAAATTATGTTTTTAGGTCTTGGCGTGCAAAAGAGAATGAAGAAAAATAAATGAAGTATATAATCTTTGATCAAGCTGCAAAATTTGGCTTATTGGTAACCATACTTTTCACTCCATAAAGCTTTCAACCTTTCCTTTAACTGCTTTTCGCGTTGATTATCCTGTGGTTTATAAAATGTTTTACCACTAATTTCTTCCGGTAGAAACTCTTGGGCCTTAAAGTTGTTGGGGAAATCATGGCTATATTGATAGCCACTTCCGTAACCAATCTCTTTCATCAATTTAGTAGGCGCATTTCGCAAAGGTAATGGCACACCAAGATTACCACTTTCCTTAACCTCAGCTTGTGCTTCATTAATGGCCAAATAAGCTGCATTGCTTTTAGCCGATGTAGCCAAATAAGTGACGCACTGTGAGAGGATAATGCGTGATTCAGGCCACCCAATCACTTGCACCGCTTGGAAGCAATTGTTTGCGATTACCAATGCGGTAGGGTTGGCATTACCAATATCTTCTGACGCCAAGATTAGCAGTCTGCGGGCAATAAACTTAGCATCCTCCCCTCCTTCTATCATTCGGGCCAACCAATACACACCTGCATTAGGGTCGCTGCCCCGAATGGATTTGATAAAGGCCGAAATAACGTCGTAATGCTGCTCTCCATCTTTGTCGTATTGAGCAATGTTTTGCTGTGCAATTTGTTTTACTTTTTCATTTGTGATGATGGCTTTTTCATCACCCATCTGTTGCACTACTAATTCAAATAAATTGAGCAGTTTTCGTGCATCACCTCCTGAAAACTGCAAAAGAGCTTGATTTTCTTTAATCTCAATCTCTTTTGTTTTCAACTGTGAATCAAACTCAAGAGAACGCTTCAACAATCCCAAAAGATCATCTTTACTTAAAGGTTCTAAAGTATATACCTGACAGCGACTCAAGAGTGCAGAAATTACCTCAAAAGAGGGGTTTTCGGTGGTGGCTCCAATCAAGGTGATGGTACCACTCTCCACCGCACCGAGCAAAGAATCTTGTTGTGATTTACTAAACCGGTGAATTTCATCAATAAACAAGATGGGGTTCTTCCCGGAAAACATGTCTTGTTTCTTGGCTTTTTGAATCACTTCTCTAACGTCTTTAACTCCAGAGTTTATAGCACTTAAAGTGAAGAATGGTCGGTCGGTTGTGTTAGCGATGATATTGGCCAAAGTAGTCTTTCCAATCCCAGGACCACCCCAAAGTATCATTGATGGAACCATGCCTTTTTCGATCAAGCCTCGCAAAACTGCACCTTTCCCAACTAAATGTTTCTGTCCTAGGTACTCATCAAGATTTTTAGGGCGCATACGCTCCGCAAGTGGCTGGCTCATTGAATATTTTTTTTGCAAAGCTAAGTATTGGAGAATTGACAATTAAACAATTCTCAAGTGAGAATTCCAGATTAATCTTCCACTCTTGACCAGCGGGCTGCAAAGGCAATCAATTCCGGAAAGAACTGCTTGAACTCCCCTTCAAATTCTTCCCAATGTTGGTAGAGGTCTTCTACTGAATTGGCCATGCGCGAGGGAAATTTCGCCCGGCGATCTAAGCCACTTAATGCAGTTCGCAAGCCTTCTTTATCGGCATAGTGACTAAGCCAATCTCCCTGACTCATGTAGTATAAGATCCGCTGCGAACGCTCCGGCATTTCATGCTGCCGAGCTAATAAAAGACGGTATACATTTGAGGCAAAGGTCTCTAATTTAATTGGCGAATAATCAGACCAAGCTTTGGCCAAAAAATGGTCGAAGTACATGTCGACGATCACTGCGGCGTATTTGTGGTAAGTGGGATACAATCGCTGCTTGCTTTTTTGCACCACCCGATGCTCATCAGTAAAAGTATCGATGGCCCGATGCATTTCAATGCCCTTTTGAATGCCTTCCGAAAAATTGTGAAAGGCTTTGCCTTTTACCTGATCGGCGATGAAATTACCGATCAATAGTTCTACTTCGGTTTGGGAAAGGTATAGGTGGGCGAGGTGATTCATACAGTATACTTAGGATATTCAAAAGTATTCAATCCTTATTTGCTTTGCTCCTGCTCACAAAGGTAAGTACCCCTACCTCCCACCACAATTCGCTGCAATTCTTCACCGCAAATGGGGCAGTTTCCATCTCCCCAGCGCTCCTTTACCATAAAGTGATCCGGGAAAGCATGGTAGTCAGCTTGTTTTTCTACCGCGATGCGCAGTACTTCTTGCAGTTCTTTGAAGATGCTTTGCAGCTGCTTTTTAGAAAGCTGGTAAGCCTTTTCTTCAGGGTGTATTCCGGCTTGGAACAAAACCTCATCGGCAATCCAATTCCCTACTCCGGCAAAAGCCTTCTGATGCAGCAAAACGGTTTTCACGGCCGCTTTGCTAGCAGATACATAATCAATAAAATCAGCTTCGCTAACTTCTAAGGCATCTACGCCTAACTGATGATCAGTTTGATACTGCTCAATGGATTCCACTAGCTCTACTCGACCAAATAAACGCATGCAAACAAATGCCAACTTCAAGCCACTTTCAAAATGGATAATTAAACGGCTGTGCTTGGGTTTCACTTCCTCGTTTTGATAAAATTCCGGTTTACCTGTCATGCCGAAATGAAACAGTACCCATTGATGGCTATCCAATTCCATAAAAAGGTATTTACCGATACGCTTGGTGCTAATAAACCCTTGTCCTTGGGTGGCCGTTTGAAAGTTTTTCCAATCGCTCTTCATCACTTTTTCACGCAAGAGTTCTACTTTTTGGATGGGTGATTCAAAAAGAGCCTCTTCCACATACAATCGATAAGCTTCTACTTCTGGTAATTCAGGCATGTAAAACGTTTAAAACTTAACCCTTAAAGGTAAAAAGGGTTTAGAAAAGACCGAGAAACTCCTTTTGCATCCGTTCATTAACGGCAATGGCCAAAGCTAAACTAACCATTAATCCAATCAAGGCCATAAGCACATCACGACCAATCATAATTAAGGTTTCTCTGACTTTCATTTTACGCCTTTTCTTTCGCTTTTTCGTAATGGAAATGGCCACTTCTCTCCCGGCCAGTAAACCTAAAAACACCCAAGTAGTACTCATGGGTATTTGACTAATCTGCTTAAAATAGATTAAAATAAGCGCATAGACAAAATCAACCAAAGTAGCTGAACGGATGTCAGCAATACCGGATTTTTCATTTACAATTTTTTGAATGCGATCTCCTCTCATGTAAAAAAGCAAGCCCAAACCAAAGAAGATAAACAAGGTAAAACCAAGAAAGGTGGCTAAACTTAAACTACGTGGCAAGAAAACCGCAATGTTAGCCGCATCTTGCATGACCCAGACCGACCATAAGGTACCGGAAGTTATCCATTGAACAACCATCCAGATAGGATGTGCTTTTCCTTTGAATTTATAGGTGACAAATTTTCGAATGGCAAACCAAACAATAATGGCTGAAATAAAGGAAACCAGATATCCGGAGACACTTTTTGTTAGCACACTTAGCACTGCCGAAGATTGCGTTGAAAAAATAGTAAGCAATAGAAAAGTTGTGGAAACCGGCATGCGTAAACGCGTCAGCACAATCAGAATTAAAGGCGCTATAAGTTGCAAGAAAGTGAAACTTTGAGGAGCTTGGTCAAGGCCCGGTGTTTGTAAACGCTGGTAGGATACATCGCCATCAAAAACCACATAACTGTAAGTTACTGTTGCAACAAAGATTAATCCTATGTAGAGCCAAAGCACATACCACTTGCGGTGCTGATTAGAAACAATGAAAGTTCCAATGGTTTGAATACTATCGTTTGCAACTGCAGAGTAACCGGCCAAAATAAAACCAAACCACATGGCCAATTTGGGGTAAGGGGTTAAAAAGGAAGCAGCAACTGTTAAAACTCCAATTAAAAAAATAAATCGGCTCTCCGATTTAAACAGGTCAAAAAGGCTGTAAATGAGTTTTCTAAGGTCTAAGAAATCGGAGTACTTCTGCTGCGCCATGTAGTCTTTCGTTCGTTCACGAAGGTCAGTAACAAATATTAACTCTATGTTAAGCTAGCTACTTCTTATTATTTACTCAGAATATCAATTCCTTACTTTTGTAAAATGATCGAAAAAGACACGATTTGTGCACTCTCTACTCCATCAGGCTCAGGTGCTATTGGAGTGATTCGCCTATCTGGCCCGGAAGCAATTTCCATTACACAAAAGCTGTTTGTTGGCAAAGAGTTGCAACATCAAAAAGGACAAACTTTGCACTTTGGCCGCATTGAAAGCAAGGGAGAAACCATTGATGAAGTTTTGCTTTCTTTATTTAAAGCACCGCACTCTTACACAGGTGAAGATGTCATTGAACTATCATGCCATGGCTCTTCTTATGTACTTTCTCAGATCATGCAATTGCTAATGGAAGAAGGAGCAAGAATTGCCAATCCTGGTGAGTATACTATGCGAGCTTTTACCAACGGCAAAATGGACTTAGCACAAGCGGAAGCAGTGGCCGACCTAATTGCTTCTGAAAGCAAAGCTTCTCATCAATTGGCCTTAAACCAAATGCGAGGTGGCTTTTCTCAAAAGATTAAAGAATTGAGAGAAGAGCTGATCCACTTTACTTCTATGATAGAATTGGAGTTAGACTTTGCCGAAGAAGATGTAGAGTTTGCCGATCGTGATGATCTAAAGGAATTGGTGAACCGCATTCTAGACATGCTAAATAGTTTGATCGATTCTTTTGCCACCGGAAATGTGATGAAGAATGGTATTCCAGTCGCCATAATAGGGAAACCTAATGTTGGGAAAAGTACCCTGCTAAATGCCTTGCTGAAAGAAGAAAAAGCCATTGTTTCAGAAATTGCCGGAACTACTCGAGACAGCATAGAGGATGAGATCAAGATTGGAGGGATTAGTTTTCGATTTATCGATACAGCCGGGATACGGGAAACTGAAGATGTAGTGGAAAACATTGGCATTAAGCGGACTTTTCAAATGGTGGACAAAGCCATGATCGTTTTGTATTTAGTAGATGCCGTTGAAGCAGATAAAGAGGCCGTAAGAGAAATGATTGCCGACATACAGCAGAAAATAGAAGGCAAAGACAAACAATTGATCGTCTTGGCCAATAAGATAGACAAAGGCAATTTTGATCCAGCACATTTACCGAAAGAGATAAGCTCTAAATTTCCTGAAGAAGTGCAAACCATTTACTTATCTGCCTTAAAGCAATTTCGTTTGCAAGCTTTAACTGATGAGTTGGAAAAGGTCGCTAAAGAAAAAATGGCCGGCGCTAATCAGGTAATGGTGAGTAATGCGCGGCACCACCAAGCCTTACAAAAGGCAGCCGAGGCCATGCAGCGCGTGAGAGATGGCTTAGACCAAAACATAAGCGGTGACTTTTTGGCTATGGACATCAGACAGGGATTGCACTTTTTAGGAGAAATCACCGGCACCATTGAGATCGACCGAGACATCTTGGGCCACATTTTTTCGAGCTTTTGTATCGGAAAGTAAGTGATACTTCCCCGATAAAGACCTGGGCATAGTCGAACTTATGATGAGCGAGGTGCAATTGAATTGACGCATTTTTACAATCCATTATTTTATTTTCTCTCTAAAAAGTTTAACCCTTACAGGAATGAATTTCAACCGCTAAGTAAAAACATTGGACGATTCCATTCACACTATGCAAGCTTAAAAGCTTTATTCATTTATATTTGATACTTCAAAATTCTAATCTCATCGATTACTATGAAGCATTTAACTAAATTCCGAAACTGCAGCCTCTTAATCATACTGTCTTTACTGCTATTCTCTTGCGCCTCAACCACGGTAGAAAAAGTAGATCTAGAAACCACTCTTACAGCGAATGGCCCGTTTTTTGAAGGACCAAACAGCCTGATGGCAGATTACAAACTAGATATGCAGGATTTACTTCAAAAAGAAGGCTATAAACCTCAAGACATTAAGTCGGTTAGCATCAATGTTATTACGGTTTCTTTATTAGAATCAGATAGTCTTAGTGCAGATGCTTTTTCTTCTGCCGCTTTATCCATTGTAAGCTCAAATGAAGGAATGACCTCTATTGCCAACCTCAATCCCATTGAAACAACTTCGAGTCAAATCACCTTAACCACTAGCGACGAAGCTGATTTAGCGCCATTTTTCAAGGAAGGTCAGTTTACTCTGGTATTGGATTGGAATTTCAATGAAGACGATTATAGAAATGAATTATCTTCAAAGATCAAGATGAATTTAAACGTTGAATTAAAATCAAAATAAAATGAAAAGAATAGCAAGTTTATTAATTGTTGTATTTATGGGACTAGGCGCTATGAGTGTAAGCGCGCAAAATGCTGAAGCAGACAGATTAATAGGAGTTTGGGAGCCAAGTCATGGAAAAGCGAAAATCAAAATCGATAAAATAGGAGAAAAGTATTACGGACGCATTGTATGGTTGAGAGATCCTATTGACCCTGAAACACAAAAGCCTAAAGTAGACAAAAACAATCCGGATGAAAAGCTAAGATCAACCCCCTTGAGAGGCTACCGAATTTTAAAAGATTTTGAATACACCGCAAAAGACGAGTGGACTGAGGGAACAATTTATGACCCTGAAAATGGAAATACTTACAGTTGTATTATCAAGATGTCAGACGAAAATACACTAGATATTAGAGGATACATTGGAGTATCGGCATTAGGTAGAACTGATGTTTGGAAGCGTTTAAAAATGCCCCCTAAGAAAAAGAAATAATTTAAGTCCACTACCCTATGAAACATCTCTACTCCCTTCTATTTGCAGTGCTATTTATTTCTGTACAAACAGCAATTGCACAAACAGATACAACTGCTGCAGACACACTCTCCTTTGATGAGGAAGATTACAGCATTTACGACAACCTAGAATTTGCTGACGAAAGTGCCAAGCGGTTTGCCAATGTAAAAGTATCTGGAAAGAGCCCTGACAAATTAATCTCAATAGGCTACGATTGGCAAGGGGCTTATGATATGGATTTAGGGCGGACTTCTTTATTGCCACAAACCCCCACTGAATTACCCAATGAAAAAGCCAAAGTGAACTCAACTCATGGAATGAGAGTCGGGGCCAACATACCGGTTATTTCTAAAAATAACATCATCATTCAGGCGGGATTTGACTATTGGGAAGTTAATTATGACTTTGAAGACAAAAGTAAATTGACGAATCCACTGGCCGTTAGCTTAGCTGAGAATGGCTTAACTACACTTGGTTTTAGAACAACCGTTTACAAACCCTTGAGTGAGACTTCATTTTTGATTGGTTTGGCTGGCATTAGCATGAGTGGTGACTACGATGTATCTGAATTACAGAATGGCAGATACAACCGAGGAGTCTACGCTTTACTTTGGGGTAAAAAACCTAATGACTACAAACAATGGGCAGTTGGTTTGTCTAGAACATACCGAGCCGGGGAATTGAATTACATTCCTGTTGTAATGTACAATTGGACAGGCACTAACAGAAAATGGGGTGTAGAAACTTTGTTTCCGGCGAGAGGAGATGTACGCTACAACTTTAGCCCTAGAAGCATGTTATTCTTTGGTTTTGACTTGGAAGGCAACACCTACAGAATCGGGAACCAAGGTCAAGCGCTTGCGGACCCACTGGCAGACTTAGAACTAAGAAGAAGTGAATTGAGGTTCAGGTTTAAATACGAGCGACAAATCAAAGGTTTTTTATGGTTATCGGCCAAGGCAGGTTACCGACACAATTATTCATTTAATGTAGATAGAGTACCTGGAGGTAAAGATTTTTTCAGAGGATTCTTCGGAGATCAAGAATACATTATGGAAAATGAACTAACCAATCCGTTATTCGTCAGCTTTAGCATAAACTTAGTAAGCCCCTAGAAAACAACACCTTCAAACGAAAAAGAGTCTAAATGGGCCTTGACTTTGTTATCTTGCATTTAGAAAAACAGAACTAAATGCCAGGAGGCGGAAGCATTGCCAACATGATTACCACCTTGAAGAACAATAAACTGTTACTTCGAGGCAGAAAAGGCTTTTTTAAAAGGGAGCTTTCTTACCCTGAAATTCGAGAATTCTACAAAAGCTCAACAAACCCAATTAAAAGTCAGAAAGTTGACGAAGAGCTGCTTAAGTCGATAAGAAAAAAAGTAATCGCACATCAGCGAAAAGAAAACTACAAGCGCGTCCGATTAGCAATTATAACGGCACTTCTACTAGCTATTCCACTTTACTATCTGTTCTCCTTTAGAATTAGTGAGCCAACAAATACCACAAAGAGTTTAATCAATACAAATGACTTCCACCACTACTCCCATGGAGTGAATTCAGAAAAGTTCATTAGTGGCTTAGAGTACTTGAATCAAAAAAAGTATTTCATGGCAATGGGAAGTTTTGAACGTTTGCATGCTGAACACCCCAATAGTTTAGAAATAGCCTTGCTGTATGCCGAATCAGCTAGTTTGCTTTGTGCAGAAAGTAAATCGTTCTGCCCCAAAGCGAAATCTGTTCTAATTGAATTAGTAGCAAAATACCCGGAAGATGATAGGCTTTCGAAAATAATTCGCAATACGGAGATAAATTACAATAAGGACATCAATTAAGCGACCACAAAACGATATCCTACTCCCCTAATATTTATAATTTTGAGCTTGGGATCCGCTGCCATTTTCTTTCGCAATTTTGAAATGAATACATCCAAGGTTCGTCCCACATAATCGCCTTCATCACCCCATATTTGATTCAAAATAAAAGCACGCTCTAGTGTTTGGCTTTCATGTTGATGAAGCAACATCAGCAGATCAGCTTCTTTTGCCGATAGTTCGATTGATTGTGTTTTCAACTTCAACAGCAATCGCTTTTGATCAAATTCAAATTGCCCAATGTTTATGGCGTTTTCACTCAGCTTATTTCTTTGTCTGAGATAATAAATAAGTAAGCTAATCAGTAAAACAAGAGGCAAGATAAAAAAGAGATAACTGACTTTTGCTTCTTCCTCCTTCTTCGTTTTTAAGGGCGACTCTTCCGTTGGCAAAACGGTAAAGTAAAAGTTATAACAACTTTCAGGCAAAGCCCTTCCTTTGCAGGCGATAGCGTTTTTGTCTTTCAAACGATGGGCTTCGAAGCTATGCACTATTATTGCGGAATCGCAGCTTTCTACTTCTACAATATAGCGCTGACTTATACCCTTCTCTCTTAAAAGCTGATGCACCACTGCCGAAAGTTGATCGGGGACGAAAGCAAACTCATTTTCAAACTGCAGTTTATAACGCTCTGCTTCTTTTTGAACCGGTAAAACCAAAGATATACTATCTCCTATCTCCCATAAAAACTGATGGCCCATGCTGCGCAATAGCAGTTGGGTTTGTTTTTCGTTTGTATCAGCTCTACAAATAAAAAGACTGAAGAGAAATAAGAAAATGGTAAAAAAAGATTTCAATAGGCTATTATGATTACACAAAGGTATTTGAATAATAGTTCCCGTAAAGGCTCTATACAGTAAATTACACAGCTTTTACACTATTTTACACTTCTCTAAACCTACTTCTCTAGCTCTCCATCTACTTTTATCAGGAATTTATAAATCTATCGATCATGAGAGTAAAAAGTTTGAACCTATTGCTAAGTTTTAGTCTTTTCAATTTAATGGCCTGTTCGCAAAATGCAGACAATGAGCCTCAAAATGCTTCCCCCATCACTTCAAAAGAAATATCGAAAAGTAAAAGTATATCGCACAATTTTGGTGGTTGGTACTGTCCGGATAATTTGAATGGCTTCCCTCCGGTTGAGCCAACTAAGTGGAAAAAAGTTCCGGTAATCAGCGGAAGAATGCCAACTCTAGAAGAAACAAAGACGGAAGCCTCTTTGATTTATGTAGACCCTGAAAAATACCCCAATGCTGAAAGTTTAGAAATGAAACTTCCTGCTTTGGCCCTTTATAACGATTGGAACTCACAAAGACGAGAGCCGGTAATTGTCATTCAAGCATTCAGGGTAGGAAGAGATTCAATTGTAGGATTTCGCTACTTAAACGGTGGCAATGGCAGTGCCAACTTAATGGAGCTTTCATTTGACTTTAAAATTGAAGAGCATATTCCTGAAAATAGTCAATTCATTACAAAATCAGTTTTTATAAATGCCAAGGCAGTAAAGGTCTGGGAGGTCTTAACAAAATCGGATTATAAGCTTGAACTAGCGAAAACCTTGGGTTTAGAAAAAGTAACAACTGCCAATTGGAGAGAAAAAACCAATGTCAACTTTTATTATGAGGCCGCGGGTATTCCTACCACGAAATTTGCTGATGTATTGTTTGGCAATTTCTACATTCACAACAATTACGATTCCTTAAACTATACCGAAAAGTTTATGCTATTGGAAAACGAGCAGACAGGCCTTACAGAGCTAAAAATAGTGTGTGGTCCTTATCTCAATAATTTTCAATCACAGCAGAAAACCTTAAACCAATGGGGCAAAAAAGTAAAGATCTTAAGCGAAGGATGATGAAAGTCTAAAGCGACGAAATCAATGAAAGCTAAAAGGCTACTTTGAGTCAGGTGGCTACTATTTAAAGCAATATTCTTATTCCGGGTACTCCACTCGCACGTGGTAAATACTCATCAATTTTTTCTTAAAAATTTTCTTGATCTCGTTGATATCTTTGAAAGTAATGCTCGCATTTTCGAATTGCCCTTCTTTGATTTGAAGATCAATAATACCATCCACTAGCTTTTCAATGGTTTGCCCGTCGTATTTGGTCAAACTACGGGAAGCCGCTTCAACCGAATCGGCCATCATCAATACTGCTGTTTCTTTAGAGTATGGAATGGGACCGGGATATCGAAATTTACTTTCATCTATTTCTTCTTCCGGATTTTGTTCTTTGTACAAGTGAAAAAAGTATTGAGTGCGGCTCGTTCCATGGTGAGTTCGAATGAAGTCAATTACAATATCAGGTAATTTGTACCTCCGGGCCATTTCTACGCCTCGAATCACATGTTCAATAATAATAGCAGCACTTTCTTCCGGATCTAACTCTTCGTGAGGGTTGTAGTCCGAATTTTGATTTTCAATAAAATAATTCGGCATGTTCATTTTACCAATGTCATGGTAAAGTGCACCGGTGCGCATCAACAAGGCATTTCCACCGATGTAGCGAATCGCCTCTTCTGCCAAATTCGAAACTTGCAAGGAGTGCTGAAAAGTGCCAGGAGCTTTCATATTCAGCTTTCTCAATAGTTTGCTGTTGGTATCCGCCAATTCTAAAAGTGTTACATCGGATACAAAGCCGAAGACTTTCTCAAAAATGTAAACTAAAGGATAGGTAAACAAGCTTAACATAGCTGAACCAAAGAACCACCCTAAAAAGCGCCAGTTGGTATCGGCAAAAGAACCCTCTTGAATTAGGCCAATACTTAAATAAACTAAACTATAGACGCCAAAAATGACCAAAGAAGACAAAAACAAATGCGATCGATTTCTCAAGTTGAGTATGCTAAACAAAGTAAGCATACCGGCCATCATTTGAATAATGATAAACTCATAGGGGTTTGGAGCTATAAAACCTACAATTAAGATGGTAACCAAATGAGTAAAAAGTGCAACCCGAAGATCAAAAAAGGTTCGGATTAAAAGCGGAAGCATACAAAAGGGCACCAAATAAAGGTTAATGTTCTCGATATTGATGGCCATTTTTGAGCCAAAAACAAAAAGCACGATCAAGAGCAAGAGAAAAACGATCTTCAAGTCGCTGCGAATGATCACCGGTCGGTAAGAAATTAAAAACAAGGCAAGCGACAAGATCAGCATGGCTACCAGAACTACTTGTCCCACCAAAATGAGCGAAAGCTGAGAATCGTCTCCCAGCTGTGCTTCGTACTCTTTCTTTAAGGATTCAACTAATTGAAACTTGGCATCATTAATCAACTCACCTTTAGCGATTACTCTTTCTCCTTTTTGCACCATGCCTTGGGTCGGTGAAATCTGACTTAATGCTTGCTTGTGCATCAACTCATTAGTTTCCTTGTCGTAGCTAATGTTTCTGCGCAAACAATCTTCCATGGTATTTAACATGAAAACTTGAACCGGGCCTTCTAAACGGTTCAAACTATCTTTTAAAGCAGCATAAGCCGATTGAATGTTGTGCATATTTCCCAGAAGACGCAAAACGGCCACATTGTCTTTCAGCACTTGCACTTCAAATTTTTCAGGCTTCCCCTCTATGCTTTCGTGGAGTTCAATAATGCCTTTCTCGTATAGGTCTTCGATTAATTGATGCCCAAACTGTTTGAGACTCTCTTTATTTGCATTTCCATTATAGCTTGGACGGAAGGCCCCCCATTTTTCTTCAAATCGATTTTGATATTGACTTATGGCTTTTTCTTCTACAGCCTGATTTCGAAAAAAATAAGGTTTCTCTTTCGCCTCAATTCGCTCCCTTTCTGCCTCTAATTCGGCTTGCGATTTGTAAATGGGGTAATTAAAAGGCGCTATCAAATCTTCATGCGGCCAAGGTTTTCCCTTTTGAAATTCGTACTTGAATTTTCCTTCTCGGGGAAAGATAAAAACAATGGCAGAAACCGCCACCACAAAGAGAAAAACTTTGAAGATTAAAGAATGACGGTCTCTAAGAAAGGCAATAACTTGATTCATGCTGTTTGCAATGCAATACACGAAAGTAAGACATTAAACGTAAACACAAAGCGACTTTGCGACCTCTTTTAAGGCTTATTTTTCCATCTGCTTTTGCTTACTTTTGCCAACTAAATCAGATAAAACCTACTCATGAAAGAAGTATACATTGTTTCCGCAGTAAGAACCCCAATGGGAAGTTTCAATGGCACATTATCGAGCATTTCAGCTCCAAAGCTTGGAGCAACGGCTATTAAAGGTGCCTTAGACAAGATTAGTTTAGATAAAAAAGAGGTTCAAGAGGTATTCATGGGCAATGTGATTCAGGCCAATTTGGGTCAGGCTCCAGCCAGACAAGCAGCTATTTTTGCCGGTTTAGATCCTAACGTTCCCTGCACCACCATAAACAAAGTTTGTGCTTCAGGAATGAAGGCTACCATGTTGGGTGCACAGGCGGTAATGCTTGGCGATGCAGATGTTGTGGTAACCGGCGGCATGGAGAATATGTCACAGTCACCTTATTATTTAGATAAAGCGAGAACTGGATACCGGTATGGAAATGGTCAACTGATTGACGGTTTAACCAAAGATGGTTTGACTGATGTTTACCATAACTATCCGATGGGAAATGCAGCGGAGCTATGCGCTAAAGAGTGCAACATAAGTCGCGAAGAGCAAGATGAATTTGCAATCGAATCTTATAAGCGTTCTGCTAAAGCATGGGAAGAAGGAAAGTTCAATGATGAAATTGTGCCAGTTGAAGTGCCACAGCGCAAAGGCGACCCTATTGTTTTTGATCACGATGAGGAATACAAGAATGTAAAATTTGAAAAAGTTCCCCAGCTTCGTCCTGTTTTTGACAAAGAGGGTTCTGTCACAGCGGCTAACGCTTCAACCATTAACGATGGGGCCTCTGCCCTTGTGTTAATGAGTAAAGAAAAAATGGAAAGCCTTGGTTTAAAACCATTAGCTAAAGTGGTAGCTTTTGCTGATGCTGCACAAGCACCGGAATGGTTTACTACCGCTCCATCTAAAGCGCTACCGAGAGCCATTGAAAAAGCAGGCTTAAAAATGGAAGACTTAGATGCAGTTGAGTTAAACGAAGCCTTTTCGGTAGTTGGAATTGCCAACACTAGAGAAATGAAGCTAGATCCGGCAAAGGTAAATGTTAACGGAGGTGCGGTTTCATTGGGTCACCCATTAGGTAACTCCGGTTCACGTATTTTAGTAACATTGATCAATGTATTAAAGCAAAACAACGGAAAATACGGTGGTGCCGGCATATGTAATGGCGGCGGCGGTGCTTCTGCTTTTATTATCGAAAATGTTTAAGGCTGTTCTTCAGTAAAACATACTGATGAAATACGGAATTGGTCATTTAAGTGTGGTGCCCTGCCGGGCGGAACCATCCGACAGTAGCGAACAAGTTACGCAATTGCTTTTCGGCGAAACCATTAAGGTTTACGAAAAAAAACGCTCTTGGTATCGGGTTAAAACGGCTCATGATAAATACGAATGCTGGATGGACGAAAACCAGTTTTTGTTTATCAGTCAACAACAATTTGAATCCTTCCAGCAGAATAAACCTGTTCTGGTCAACGATTTTGCACAACTCCTTAGCCATGAACAAAGTGGCGAAATGATGTCGGTTTTGCTCGGCAGCAATTTACCGGAGCTGAAAGATCAGAAAATTCATCTTCTGACAGATGTGTGGAATTATGAAGGCAGTGTTCTTGACACCGCCCAAAAACACCCCAAAGAAAAGTTAGCTGAGCATGCTTTAATGCTTCTGAATGCTCCTTACCAATGGGGCGGCCGTTCTCCCTTTGGGATAGATTGTTCGGGCTTTGTACAATTGGTTTATAAACTCAATGGAATCTTTCTTCCGCGTGACGCTTCTCAACAAGCTGAAATAGGTCAAAAACTTTCCTTTATTGAAGAGGCCGAAGAAGGCGACCTGGCTTTTTTTGACAATGAAGAAGGTATGATTACGCATGTTGGCATCATACTAGAGAACCATCGTATTATTCATGCTTCTGGGATGGTTCGCATTGACCGTCTTGACCATCAGGGAATTTACAATCAAGAAAAGCGTGATTACACCCACCGTTTGCGTTTAATCACCAAAATCTGTTAATCATTATTGCCTTAACCGTATTTTGGCAATAAATTTGAGAACTAATCTTTAAACTATAAAAAATGAAATTATTAAGCTCCATCTTTACTTTGCTGTTAGTGACTAGCATCAGTATTTCTTGCAACTCTCAAGACAAATATGGCGAAGGTCTTTTTGCCAAGATCAATACGACGAAAGGTAGTATTGTGGTTAAGCTGGAATTTGAAAAGACCCCTTTAACGGTAGCCAACTTTGTTGGTTTAGCAGAAGGAAAAATTGAAAACTCAGCTAAGGCTGAAGGCGAACCCTTTTATGATGGAATCGTTTTTCATAGAGTAATCAATGATTTTATGATTCAAGGAGGAGACCCAAGCGGAACCGGCAGAGGTGGACCGGGTTATAACTTTAAAGATGAATTTGATGGAAGCTTAAAGCATGATCGCGCAGGAACTTTATCTATGGCTAATTCAGGGGCCAACACCAATGGTTCTCAATTCTTTATCACTCACAAGCCAACTTCTTGGCTAGATGGTAAGCACTCTGTTTTTGGTTATGTAGTTGAAGGTCAAGGTACCGTTGACTTAATTGAAAAAGGAGACAAGATCAAGAACATTGAAATTATCAGAAATGGCAAAGCAGCCAAGAAATTTGATGCAGCCAAAACTTTCGCAGAAATGCGATAGGACATTAAAAACAGAAAAATTAAAAGCGCCAATTGGCGCTTTTTTTATTTATTGCTGCTAGAGCTTAAGCTTACTCTATGTCCTCAATGCGTTCAATTCGTTCTTGGCAGTCTTCCATGGCTTGGGTAATCAATGTACTCACATTTATTAGGTTACTGCGGTAAGCTTCTTTTACTCCTCTCATTTCTTGAGAGAAAGCAAAAAGCGCATTGTTCATCAATTGCAAACTGCTGATCTTACTTTTAAACTTTCGCAGTAGGGCCTCTAAGAATAACAGTTCCCTTCTAATTCTCAGTAAGTCACTAAGCTCCCCTTTTTCCCCTTTATAAAGCGCTAAAGCTTGATCGATGTATTCAATATAGTCACTCAACTCCGTTGAAAAGTGGTTTCCCCTTTCCCCTATTTCGGCATTGAAGACTTTAATGTTATCTGTAAGCTGATTGACATTCTTTTCAATTTGTTCTTGGTCTTTTTCCGGACTATTTGAAAAACCTTGGTCGATGTCTGCTACCTGAACCATGTATTTTTTAGAGCGGTTTTTTAAATCATTAACCAAACCCACCGTAGCTTTATAAATCTGATTTAAAGCTTTTTGGTGTTGACGAGCTGTTTCTAGTTTGGTTTTAAATTCTGAATCCGACATGGTTTATTTGGCTTGATTAGTTGCTTTCTAAATGTAATCAAACTATCAGAAAAAAGAAAGGCTTTAAACTACATTAAACAAAACGTAGCCGTAGGCAAAAAAGCGCACAAATCGGAAAATGCCCAATAATAGAAACAATCGCACCGGAAATCGAATCATACCGGCCGCCATGCAAACCGGAGAAAATGGCAGAGGAAAAAGAGCGGCAAAGACAATTAAGATTCCCCCCCACTTCTTAACTTGATCAATGTGTTTGAGAAACTTGCGATTCATCCATTTTTGTATCTTAGGAAAACTACCCACATAGCTGCCTAAAATGTAGCTTATTACTCCGCCGCCGTATGATAAAGTAGCCAATAAAGCAATCATGGCATAAGGGCTATTAAACTGCCTGCCCCAAAGAATAAAAAAGTCTGGTGGAATTAAACCAAATAAAGATTCGGAAAGAAAGAAGACCAATAAGATGGAAAATGGACGAAACTTAACCGTCATCAATTCGAAGTAATACTCCAAATCCGGCATGTAGTCGCGAAAGAAATACAGGAGCAAGACTAAGGCCCCTAAACCAAGCAATAAACGAAAGGTATTTTTGAGCATAAAAGGATAAACACCCTTTCGTTTGTAGAAGAAATGATACTGCCTAATGTTCTTTTTCAAGCCCTTCTTTTCCTTCTTATCTTCTATCTTACCCATGGCTCGCAAAGTTAATAGAAAGAATGCCCTGAAATTGTATATTATCCTTTGTATTTTTATCGCTTTTTGCGAACAAAATTGCTCGCATGCAAGTTGTGTTTCTAAACAATAAGGGTTGATGTACGCAGTTTTTCCGTTGAATATTGTTGTCCTTCCGAATGAATCGGTCGCTTTGCACTTGTTTGAGCCTAGATACCGACAACTTTTTAGAGATTATAAGGAAGGAGAAGAATTTGCCATAGTATATAAAGACAAGGCCGGTTTGGCAGACTTTGGAACCTTGGTTTACATTGAAAAGGTGGTGAATGAGTTTCCTGATGAAACAGTCGATGTGATTGTAAAAGGTTCATCTATTATCAAAGTCAAGGAATTTCATGAAACCTATCCAGATAAGCTTTATTCTGGCATTGAGGCAGAAGAAATTGACCATTCGCATGATGCTAAAGACAATTTGAAAGCGCTCTTTAAACTTTACCTTGAGGCGGTAGGAAAGCGCATCAATAAAAATCAACCCCTAGATCTATTCTACATTGCCAATCGGCTCGAGCTTGATGCAGAAACTAAAAATGAATTGATTTCTTTAAACTCTTCAGCCGAAATCAATTGCTTCCTAATGAATCAAATTCGGTTCTTAGAAAAGATAAGAGAGCAAGAAAGTCTCCTCCAATCAAAATTTCATTTAAACTAGTAAAGGTTGTTTGAAAGCATCACTAAAGTACATGCTTCAACCACTGCAATTCCGTTTTCTCTCAACTTATCCTCTAATTCTGGATTGGCTGTACCCGGATTAAAAATTACACGCTTAGGGTTTATAGCTAACAAGTAATTGTAATACTGGGATTGATTTTGGGGTCCTAAATACAGGGTAATAGTATCTATGTCCTGCTGTTCTTCATCTGCTGATTGGATATCTAAGCCCGCAATGCTTCCCTTTTTAATGCCTACAGGTACTACATTATGTCCTTTTTCTACCAAACGGTTAACGGCCATGTATGAATAGCGTGAAGGGTTGGTAGAAGCTCCTAAAACAATTGTCTTTTTTGAATTCATATAACAAAGGTAGCTTGCTTAATTTAGAGCGATAGAATTTACTCCTATAAAAAACCATAAAATTCATGAAAACTTTTCTACTCTTAGGCTCCGGTGAGCTAGGCAAAGAATTTACCATAAGCGCAAAACGATATGGACATAAAGTGGTAGCGGCAGACCGATATGCCAACGCTCCAGCCATGCAAGTTGCCGATGAAGCTGCTGTAGTCAACATGTTAGATGGAGAAGCTTTGCAAGGCTTAGTAGATCAATATTCCCCAGATTATATTGTACCGGAAATAGAAGCCATTAGAACGGAAAAACTCTATGAATTTGAAGCCGATGGTATACAAGTGGTCCCTTCTGCTAAAGCCACCAACTTCACCATGGACCGTAAAGCCATTCGCGACCTAGCTGCTAAAGAGCTAGGCCTAAGAACAGCTGCCTACAGTTACGCCAAAAGCTTAGAAGAAATGACCGATGCTGTTGAAACAGTGGGAGTTCCCTGTGTTGTAAAACCTTTGATGTCCTCTTCCGGGAAAGGACAGTCTGTGATACGAAACAAAGCAGAAATACAACAAGCTTGGGAGTTTGCCCAAGCCGGCAGCAGGGGTGATAAAGCCGAAGTAATTGTCGAAGCCTTTATTGCTTTTGAATCAGAAATTACCCTCCTAACGGTGACCCAGAAAGAAGGACCGACCCTTTTTTGTCCGCCCATTGGTCACCGCCAAGAACGCGGTGATTATCAAGAAAGTTGGCAGCCTGCAAACATTCAAAATGACTACTTAAGTGAGGCCCAAGAAATGGCCGCAAAGGTTACAAAAGCCCTTGGTGGTGCAGGCCTATGGGGAGTGGAATTCTTCTTGGCGAAAGAAGGGGTATACTTTTCAGAACTCTCTCCCCGACCGCACGACACAGGTATGGTTACACTTGCCGGAACCCAGAACTTCTCCGAATTTGAATTGCATTTGCGCGCTATCTTAGGCTTGCCTATTCCTTCCATAGAGTTACTTCGAACAGGAGCCAATGCCGTGATTCTAGCAACAGCTGATAAAAATGAATGGCCCCGGTTTAAGGGGCTTGAAAAGGCGTGCCATCATCCATTCACCGACTTTCGCCTGTTTGGTAAGCCAAACGCCCGCCCCTACCGAAGAATGGGAATTGGCTTAGCATACGGAGAAATTGGAAGTGACTTGGACGAAATTCGAGAACGGGCAAAGGCAGTAGCGAATGCCATAAAAGTCAGTTAGAGCTTCAACTAGTTTATTAATAAATCTTTTAGAAGGGTCGAACCTAATACAGTTTCGCTTGATTCATCATGTGGGTTTAAAAACCCTTGAACGGAACAATTCCCTGTACTCCATTCAAAAAGGTGAAATTGACTGGACTCAAAGAAACAGCGAGTCATTTGTATCAAAAACAAAACCCATAAAATTTAATCAAGCTATAGATTAACAATACCTTTGCAAATCTTAAAAACACGAATTATTTATGATCGAAAATAAAGTGCTGAATTTCATTAAAGAAGTGGTTGATCATACGCCAAGCGATTGGCTAAAGCTAACCACACACCGTTTAGACATTTACAATGAAGAACTTGCAAAAACAGAATTCATTCAAGAGTTTGAAAAGTTATTTCAAGCTGGAAATTCTGATGCATCAGCACTAAATGAGTTACCTACAGCCTACGATTACATTCGTTTGGGGCATCCCCTATCTTCTGTATTAGAATGGGCTATTGCCAAAGTAAACGGCTTCTCATCCGATCAACTTATCAGTTTTTCTTCTCGAAGCATGCCAGTGCTAGCTATCTTGAGAAAAAATTTGTTTGATAAAAAGAAAACGCTCATTGCTTACCGCGGAAATCTACCTCAATCTTTTGATCCAGAAGCAGTGCACCGTGCTTATGGCTATCAATTTGAGTTAAAAAAGGTAGAAAGTATCACAGACCTCCCTGATTTCGAAGGCAGCACGATTTACCTCTCAGAAAGCGAAGAAGTTGAAAAAATCGAACTTGGTCAAAAGGTAGATTTCTACATAAACCACAATGCACGCTTAGGAAGCGTTTTATTTATCAATGGAGAGATTAATGAATCATACATTTCTGCCATTCAGCATGTAAGGAGAAGGGAAAGCATTGCCATGACTCCCCAAAACTGTCATTTAGCGCTACAAGGTATGGTGGAGAAGTTAGCTCAAGAGGAGAGTAGTGACTTTGTTGAGAACAAGGACAAAGTATTATCTACCATCAAGACAGTTACCGCCACCAATACTCCCGCTTTATTGGGCTCATGCGGCCTTTCTGTACAATATGCCATTATGATGGGGTTGATAGATGATGCCATGGAAAAACACCCGGGCAAAGACATTAAAATTATTGTTCCGCCTAATTGTTATGGAGGAACCAACGACCAAGCCAGAAGAGTGGCTGCTTGTCTTGAGAATGTCGAAATTCTAGACTTACCGGTAGATGGAGACAATGACATGGTGCAAAGCATTGACCAAGTTCTCGCTCAGGTAGCCGAATCAGATGCAGTTCCCTACATCATTGCTGAAATTCCAACCAACCCGAGAGTTGAAGTTCCAGACCTAGAAAAACTAAGAGCAGTACTAAGTAAAAAACGCCACACTCCAAATGGAACAGAAGCAATTGACCCTGTTTTCATTCTAGACCAAACATTCTGTCCGAATGTGCAGTTTTTAAGTGATGAGGGGATACTTTCTAGCATCCGAACTATCTCTTATGTAAGTGGTTCTAAGTTTCCTAGTGGTGGAAAGTGTACAGCCGGATATTGTGTAGCAAATACTGAAGCGTCGGCTTTAATGGAGAAGATCGAAAAGCATTTGCTGCTTTGTGACAATCAAGCTACAGACCTTCAAGTGGAATTCTTAGCAGAACAGCTTCCCTCCATGAATCAACGCATTAAAAAAGCTTATCAAAACACTCGAGAGTTTGTTGACTACATTGAAGAAACTTTACCTGCGGCCAAAATCAATTTTGTTTCGGAAGAACTGGCCGATCAAGGTTTTACCCCATCGGTTTTTTCTTTAGACCTTCCAACCAAAGGTGATACAGAAGAAGAAAGAGAGTCTTACAAGCGTAAACTCAATCAAAAGCTTATTAAGATGATGATTTCTGAAATCCCTAATGAAAGTAAGCATTGTGTGAGTTACGGTCAGCTAAAAGGCTGCTATTGGACAATTCCTGCCACTTCTACCCAAGGCACTACCAAGGAAGATGACAAAGACTACATAGCTAGAGTTTCGGTATCACCAAAGCTAGATTTAGAAAAGCATAAAGCTGTATTTGATGCTTTTGTAAAGCAGCTTTAAAACAGTCGTAATCAAAAAGAATTTTGGCTAAAAGTCGGTAAAATAACTACCAGAGAACTCCATTAGTAAAATCGCCATTAAATGGGAAGGCAACCTTTCCATTAGGCTAGAAAATAATTGAACGATAAATCCTTTCTGCTTTTTTGGCTAATCTTGCTCTTTGGATTGAGCCTAAAGACATATGAAAGAATTTACTTACCAAGACATAGAGGATTATTACGATCAAACTGAGGTACATTATCGCACTTGGTGGAAGCTAGAAAAATCACTGGGCCTGCACTACGGGGTTTGGGATGAAAAAACCAAAACTACCGCTGATGCCATAATTAACCTCAATCGGGTACTGATGGAGCTGGGTGAATTAAAGGAAAACGATCGAGTATTAGATGCAGGCTGCGGAGTAGGTGGTTCAAGCTTTTATTTGGCCGAAAATATAAACTGCCGAACAAGCGGAGTGACCTTAAGCCAAAAACAAGTAGATTCTGCTTCTCAAAAGGCAAAAGAAAAAGGCCTAGAAAAACAATGTGATTTTTTAAAATGCAGTTACACAGAAACTCCTTTTGACGCTAGTAGCTTTGATGCAGCATGGGCTATCGAAAGCTTGGGTTCGGCACAAAACAAAGGCGAATTCTTCCAAGAAATGGGGCGGCTTTTAAAGCCCGGTGGTAAAATTCTAATCGCTGATACCTTAAAGCCCAAGTCCTTCGACATATCAAATAACAAGTACATGAAAATGATGCTGAATGGTTGGGCTATCAGCGATATTCTATCCATTCAAGAAATAAAAGATCTGGCATCAGAATATGGTTTTAGGCTGCGCGCTGAGCATGATGCCAGCCCTCAGATCAAAAAATCGGTAGATCAAATTTATTGGGCCTATCTGATTGGAAGATTTAGCTCTCGCATCTACAACTTCATCTATAAAAAATCGGTAAGTCGCTTTGCTAAAATTCATTACAAAACCGGTTTAGCACAGAAAAAAACCTTTGAGAAAGGTGAATGGAAATACATGCTTCTTGTTTTTGAAAAAGAAGAGAAAAAATAATCCCTTAACAAGCTTTAGCAGACTGCTCAACTATTGCCTTTGAGAAGTCCCCTTTTGCTTCGCATCTTTCTTACTTTTGCTAATCTAGCAAATAGCCTATGTACCCAACCCTTTCCGATTTACTTAGAGACCTTTTCGGGCTTAATATTCCTTTACCCTTTCCAACCTTCGGCTTTTTTGTGGCCCTTGCTTTTCTCACAGCAGCCTATTTTTTTACCAAAGAGCTAAAACGGAAAGAAGCTTTGGGTTGGTTGAAATCGAAAACCATTGAGGTGAAAATTGGGGAAAAAGCAAGTGTAACCGAATTGATAGGCAATGCATTTATCGGTTTTCTAATCTTTTATAAATTAGGTGAAGCCTTTTCTTATTACGATGAATTAGTGGCTAACCCACAGGAATTTATTTTTTCCTTAAGAGGAAACTTTGTAGTGGGTTTGATCGGTGCTGCCCTGTTTGGCTATCAGAAATACCGAGAAAAAGAAAAGGAAAAATTAGCCCAACCCAAATTAGTAGAGCAAGAACTTCATCCTCATGAGATGGTAGGTAACATGACCATGATTGCGGCCGTGGCCGGAATTTTAGGGGCTAAGATTTTTCACAACCTGGAGAACCTAGCTGAATTTTCCGCTGATCCGATTGGAGCTTTACTTTCTTTTAGCGGTTTAAGTATTTACGGAGGACTTATTGTGGGTGGTGGTGCTGTGCTTTACTATGCGGTAAAAAATGGCTTAACTTGGATTCACGTCGCAGATGCTTGCGCACCTGGTCTAATGGCTGCTTATGGGGTCGGTAGAATTGGCTGCCAAATGTCGGGAGATGGTGACTGGGGTATGCCCAATACCAACCCCAAACCCGATTGGCTAAGCTGGGCACCAGATTGGATGTGGGCTTTTGACTATGAAGGGAATGTACTGAACAAAGACCTTGGTTCTCCTGGGAATCCGGTAGAACATATTGAGAACGGCATGCGCTTGGTGTATGAAGGAAATGCTTGGCCTACTCCCTTTTACGAGGTAATTATGGCTTTCGTCATTTTTGGCATTCTTTGGTCACTGCGAAAGAAAATTCAAATTCCCGGTTTTATCTTCAGTTTATACTTGGCTTTGAATGGAGTTGAACGCTTCTTCATTGAAAAAATCAGAATCAATCCTGACTACCACTTCTTAGGCATAGAGGCAACTCAAGCTGAACTGATTGCCATTTTGATGTTTATTTCCGGTTTAGCCGGAATCGCCTATTTTAGCAAGAATCGCAATAAATATACCCCGAACCAAAGTACTGCCTCCTAATATGGATTTACAAGCTCTCTGTTTAGATGTTGTTGAACTCTGTCGCCAAGTCGGCATGAACATTAAGATCGAAGAAAACAGAGTGAAAACACAAGACATTGAAGAAAAGTCTTTGAATTCTTTGGTGAGCTATGTAGATAAAAATGCAGAGGAAAGTTTGGTTGAAGGCTTGAGCAATCTATTATCGGAAGCGGGATACATTGCCGAAGAAGGAACTTCAGACAAAAAAGGCGAGAAATACAATTGGATCATCGATCCCTTAGATGGAACTACTAACTTTTTGCACGGATTACCGGTTTATTCGGTGAGTGTAGGATTAGAGCGTGATGGTGAAGTCGTTTTAGGCGTGGTGTATGAAGTTAACCAAGACGAGTGTTTTTACGCTTGGAAAGATGGTGGAGCCTATCTCAATCAGGATAAAATACAAGTCAGCCAAAACCAAAAACTAGCTGATTCCCTTTTAGCTACGGGTTTTCCCTATTACGATTACGAAAGGGTTGATGACTACTTCAAAATATTAAAAGACTTGGCTCAAAATAGTAGAGGAATTCGACGAATGGGCTCTGCAGCAGTTGATTTGGTTTACACAGCCTGTGGGCGTTTTGATGCCTTTTTCGAATACAGCTTGCATCCTTGGGATGTTGCGGCCGGAGCATTGATCGTAAAGGAAGCCGGAGGAGAAATTTTTGACTTTTCAGGAAAAGACAATTGGCTACACGGCAAAGAAATTGTGGCCAGCACTAGCACTTTAAAAGATGAAATTCTGGAGCGAGTGAAAACCATTGCTCGATAATCTTCCAAGGTGGATCGTCTACTTTTTCAACATATAAAAAATGGCGATCGCAAAGCATTTGAACAGCTTTTTAGGACTTATTACACTGCACTTTGTCGCTTTGCTTGTGGCTATTTAAAAGACATGGCACAAGCCGAAGATACGGTGCAAACTGTTTTTGTAAAGCTGTGGGAAAAGCGAGATAGCTTAGCAGTGGAAAGCTCTCTAAAAGCATATTTATTTCAAGCGGTTAAAAACAGTTGTTTCAATGCCTTGAAGCATGAAAAAGTAAAAGCAGAACATCAAAGTTTTCAATTTCATAATGCAGAATCTAAAAGTGAAGAAAGGACTTTAGAAACGAATGAGATAAACGAGCTGATTCATAAAAAGCTCGATGAATTACCGGAAAAAAGGAAAGTCATTTTTCTGATGAGCCGTGAAGAAGGATTGAAGTACGCTGAAATTGCTGAAAAACTCAACATTTCAGTAAAAACAGTAGAAACACAAATGAGTCTGGCTTTAAAGTTCTTACGAGAACAATTGAAGCATGTATGGCTCTTTTTGTTGTTTTTAGCGGAATGGATCAAAGAAATTTTATAATTGAATCAGGGTAAATGAAAAGTAAATTGTCATAACAGTAATAAATGCAGGATATACCACAACATATCGAGCAAATTATAGCTAAGCAATTGGATGGCACCCTTAATGCTGAAGAGCAAAAGGTCTTGCAGCAATGGCTTGAAGAAAGTACGGAGCACTCAAAGCTTTATGAAGAAACACAACAAATTTGGTTTCAAGCTCAAAAAGTTGATGTTGACTCCGCTTGGGAAAAGGTATCGGCTCAAATTGATCAGAAAGAAAGTGCAGTCAAGGTCTTCTCCATCCGACCTTGGCTAAGCCGTGCCGCAGTTATTCTAGCCATTTGTTTGATTTCTGCAGTGACTTACCTCCTATTTAATCAATCAAATGAAAATTTAGTGGCGGTTAAAGCTGAATCTGAAGTTCAAGAATTGAAGCTTTCTGACAGTTCTCAAATTAGCTTAAATATTGGGACGACTCTTGAATACCCTGAAGAGTTTGATACCAAACAACGAAAAGTAAAATTGAAGGGAGAAGCTTTTTTTAAGGTTCAGCATGCGGCAGAAAAGCCCTTTATTATTGATGCCAGTGCAGTTGATGTAGAAGTATTAGGCACCTCCTTTTTTGTAAACTCACCGGAAGATGCTGAAGAAATTGAGGTTGGTGTAAAAAGCGGTCGTGTTTCTGTAACCAGCAAAAAAACAGGAGAACAACGTATTCTAACCAAAGGAGAAAAGCTTACTTACCTAGTAGCTAAATCAGAATTTGTTTTGGAAAAAGTTGAAGCAGATGATCTGTTATGGCAAGATAGCGCCCTACTTTACAATCAGGTTTATTTAGCAGAAGTTTTTAGCGATTTAGAAGAACAGTTTGAGATTAAAATCGACTATCAAGTTGAAGACTTTACCAACTGTCAGTTTTCAGGAAGGTTTAATACTAAATCAGAAGAAGATATACTGGAGCAAATTAGTTTAAGCTTTGGTTTTGAATTCGAAAAAACGGAACAAGGCTATCAATTAAAAGGCAAACCAAAGTGTCAAAAGTAAAGGGTTTCTTAGCGGTTGGTTTTCTTTTTTTAGGGCTGGCAAAACTATCAGCTCAAGCGGAAAGTAATTTCCAGACCCGTAAGATCTCAATTTCTGAATCATCCATTAAATTAGGAGATGCGCTTTTACAAATCGCAGAAAAAGCAGAGTTTAATCTTTCCTTCAATCCATCAATATTGAAAGCTGACAGTCAGCTCAACTTAGCTTTTAAGCAAAAAACGGCAGCTTTCATATATGAGCAAATCTTGCCTTCAACTGTTGCGGTCCGAGAATTAGGAAACAGCATTATCCTACAAGAAAAATCTGAGGTAAATAAAACAGAAATAACCATAGAAGGCAAAGTACTTTCAAGCAACAATCAACCAATAAATCAGGCTTTAATTTTTGAAATTAGCGGTTTAGCTTCTGACCTCAGCGATAAAAATGGATACTTTAAACTAGAGGTTGAAGCAGGAAAATTCAAAGACGTTCGGCTTTCTGTGGCTAAAAAAAGTTATCAAGATAGCATGGTTATCCTGCCAGTAGAAAATCAAAATATTGAAATAACACTTAGCCCTTTAAGTCCTCAAGAAATTGAAGGCAAACCACAAACCATCGCCCGAAAAGGCTTTCAAGACTTCAGCTATTCAAGGGTTTTGGTGCCAAAGAAAGTTCAGCTAAGAACAGAGCTTGCTCCCATTACCATGTATCGAGAGTTTCAATTTTCCATTTTCCCCGGCTTGAGTACAAACCAGAAAATGAGTGGTAAGGTAGAAAACAAATACTCCTTCAATTTAATTGGAGGCTACAACTATGGCACTCACGCTTTGGAAATGGGTACAGCTTTCAACATTGATAGAAAGTTTTTGAAAGGTTGGCAGTTAGCCGGAGGCTTCAACTTTGTGGGTGGAACGGTTGAAGGCATACAATTGGCTGGAGGAGCCAATATTGTAGGCGAAAAAATGGAGGGTGTGCAAGCTTCAGGAGGAATTAACTTTGTTTACGGTGATCAAGTAGGGATTCAGCTTTCTGGTGGTGCGAACATAAACTTAGGCTACACTGAAGGCATACAAGTTTCAGGTGGAACTAACATAAACCTCGGAAAGACAGAGGGAATACAAATTACCGGTGGCGCCAACATAAACTTTGAAAAGACGGAAGGAGTTCAACTTTCAGGAGGGTACAATCAAGCTAAAGATTTAAATGGCGCGCAAATTAGTGGCGGATTAAATGCCGTTTTAGGCACATCTGATGGACTGCAAGTGGCACCGGTCAACTATGCTACTCTTTTAAAAGGCAAGCAAATCGGAGTGGTTAACGTAGCCGATTCTGCAAGCGGTTTTCCTATCGGCTTGGTCAGCTTTGTTAGAAAAGCCGGATATCAGCAATTGGAGATTTCTGCCGATGAGCTCTCTTACGGAAATGTAAACTTAAAAATGGGAGTTCCTAAACTTTATAACATCTACTCAGCCGGCATGGGCTATCATCAAGATGGCTTTTTGTGGAATTATGGTTTAGGAATGGGCACAGAAAAAAGAACCGCCAACAATCGACTCTTAAACTATGAATTGAAGTTTCATTGGCTTTATAAAGAAGTCAAAAACTCCTACGACCATTATGGATTGATCAAATGGCAATTCTTAATGCAAAATAAAGCCGATCACAAGCTGAGAGTCTCCTACGGACCATCCATTAACCTAATGGGCTTTAAACATGAATTGACTGAGTCAAGCAACTACGAAAGCATACCACCTTACACTTTCTTAGACGAAAAAGTGCAGGACCTTCAACTGCAATCGTGGATTGGGTTTAGTGTTTCTATCGGCTTACGGGATTTCTTTTAAAGGTAATTATTAATGAATTCCCTTTATGAATCCTAGGCTTAAAACTAAATTTAAAGACCACTTAGCCTAAAGCAAATCTTTAATTTGATTATCAAAACCAATTGTATCAAGTGTTCCTTTCATTGCAATAGAAAGGCTTTTATTGATTCCAAAACCTGATAATTTTCCTTTCATTAACTCAATCCAGTTTTTCTTATTCAAGACATAAATTAATTCTTTCAACTCTTTAATCTCTTGTTGCAAATCATCATAGATTGCTTCTTGACCCAACTGAATTTTATCTAATTTTTCGTGAATAGAATTTATTTCTTCTTCACTAAATTGCTCACCTATAAAACCCGCATTGAAACGATTGAATTCTCCATAAATAGAAATATCATTAGTAATTCTATCAATTTCCTGATGAATAAAAAACTCTGCTTCTCTGTAATATTTATCAAAAAAGCAATCACCTTTCTTTGGACACTTAGCTATGTGACGATTCTTTGAGCTTTCAACTTCATTTGAAACCTCTGTTAGAAATTTCAACTTGAATTCTTCTCTATAAAAATAATCTAATTCATCGGAAACTTTCTCTTCAAAGACTCTTATATCATTATAACCACTGCGTTCGATATACTCTACTATCTTCGGTACTTTCTCTAACCTTACTTCCATTTTTTATGTTTTTAATAAAGTAAAATACGATTCTAAACTAATGACTTTTAATATTCAATCTACGAAGATTCAAAGCATTTTATACAAAAATTTTCACCTTACTAGATAAAAGAGCAAGACATTCAACTGCAATCGTGGATTGGGTTTAGTGTTTCTATTGGCTTTCGGGATTTTATAAAGTGTGAATAGGCTTTGATTTCGGCTCCGCTCAATCTGCAGCCATACTATATTTCTTAGTCTCTCTCGATAACTGTTCTTATGGCTTTAACTAGGTAGGCATTCTCCTTCGTCGGACAACTGTAGCACCAAATAGACAGTTAAAGTGATTGGTAATTATCAGATTAGAAATTAGTGATTAAAAAAATCACATTTTTTTTAAGGGTAAACCCAAACTGCCTTGTCATAGAATAAACAACAAATCAAACTATGAACAAGCAGAGTATTTTAGCGGCAATCATTTTAGTAGCGCTAGCCCTTTTAATTCCTTTTCATTTGGCAGCTCAAAACCCCACGCAAACCGTGCGTGGTAAAATTGTCGACACCGACACTAAAACCGGAATCCCTTTCGCCAATGTGGTGATTGCTAACACTGACCCTTTAATGGGGAGTACCTCCGACATGGATGGAAATTTTAAGATTGAAAAAGTGCCAGTGGGAAGATTGCAAATTAAAGTTTCTTATGTAGGTTATGAATCCTTGACCCTTCCCAATGTGCTCTTAATTGCCGGAAAAGAAAAAGTCTTAACCATTGAGCTAAAAGAGTCTTTCCATGAATTAGACGAAGTAGTCATTGAAGGCAGCAAGAAAAACGAATCCATTAATGAAATGGCTTTAATGTCTTCCAAGCAACTCTCTGTAGAAGAATCAAAACGACACGCCGGTGCCATCAGCGACCCGGCTCGCTTGGTTTCTTCTTTTGCCGGAGTGATCAATGAAGGAACCGGAAACAACGACATTATAGTTCGAGGAAACAACCCTCGTTTCATACAATGGAGATTAGAAGGAATTGAAATTCCCAACCCTAACCATTTTGCGGAAGAAGGTTTAACCGGAGGTCCTATCAATGCGCTAAATAGCAACCTATTGGCAAACTCTGACTTTTACACCGGAGCCTTTGCCCCTGAATATGGTAATGCCTTATCTGGTATTTTTGATATGCGTTTACGTAATGGAAACAACGAAAAAGCCGAATATAGTTTTTCTTTGGGTGTATTGGGCACTGATCTAACTGCAGAAGGACCATTTAAGAATGACTATAACGGCAGCTATTTGGTGAATTACCGCTACTCTACCTTAGCGCTTTTAGATGGTATGGGTGCGGTTGATTTTGGAGGTGTTCCCAAATACCAAGACATGAACTTTAAAGTATTTCTACCTACTGAAAAAGCCGGAGTTTTCTCAGTCTTCGGCTTAGGGGGAATTAGTGAAATTAATGGTGAAGACACCAAAGAAGACAACGAAGAGATAATCTTGGAAGAATTTGTTCAGAACAGCGAACTGGCAGTGGGTGGAGTCAATCACTTTATTCCCTTGAGTAAAAAGAGCTATTTAAAAAGCACGGCTTCTTATGCCGCAACTAGTAGCAAATACACTGAAAACCGTCCATATGGTTCCGAGCCACTTAAGGAATTCAACAACTCTAAATTAGATAGAAGCAGCCTTCGCTTTGCCACTACATTCAATCATAAATTAAATTCTCGTCATCAGTTTCAATTGGGTTTAAGATTGGAAGAAAACCAATTTGACTTCAACAGTCGCTATTATGAACTGTCGAGAGATGCTTATTATATCGGTCAACAGAATGAAGGATCTGCCGCTTTATACCGGAGTTTTGGAAGTTGGCAATGGAGAATTAACGAGCAACTTACCGCAGTAAGTGGATTGCATTTATCGAAAAGTTCGTTAAATGATCAAATTGTAGTGGAACCGAGAACTGCCTTGCGCTACCAATACAACGAAACTCAATCCTTTACCGCCGGATTTGGCATGCACAGCAAAATGGGCGCTTTACCTAACCACTTTGCCGCTGTGCAAGCTGCTAATGGCAACTACAGTTTTCCAAACAAAAACCTTGAAATGTTGCGAGCCACTCATTATGTAATTGGTTATGAAAATGCTTTGCGTTCTAATCTCTTTTTAAAGTTGGAAGCCTATTATCAAGATTTATTCAACATGCCGGTAGAGCGAAATGCAAATAGCGATTTTTCAGTAATCAATCAAAGAGGCTCCTTTACAGATGTGGCTTTGGTAAATGAAGGGGAAGGTAGAAACATCGGCTTTGAAGTGACCTTGGAACGATTCTTTAGCAAGGATTACTACTTCTTGATCACAGCTTCTTTGTACGATGCCAAATACAAAACCTTCGCCGGGGAATGGGAAGATTCCCGCTACAATGGTAATTACACAGCCAATGCCTTAGCGGGAAAAGAATTTAAGGTAGGAAAAGGAGACAACAAAACTTTAGCCATCAATACTAGAGTGACTTTGATTGGAGGTAGAAGATACACGCCTATTGATTTACAAGCTTCAATTACATCGGGCGAAGAAGTACAATACCAAGATCAAACCTTTGGCAAAAAAGCGCCGGATGCTTCATACCTCAACTTAGCAGTAAGTTACCGAGTGGAAAAGACCAACCTCAGCCATGAAGTTAAAATTGACGTTCAAAATGTATTAAATGCACAAACTCCGATTGACTATTACTTCAGTGAAACCACTCAAGAAATAGAGAACATTCCGCAACTGGCTACTTTACCGGTGATTAGTTATACTATAAGTTTTTAGTTTGTTGAATCCCAAAAGAAAAGCTCAAAATATTCGGGCTTTTCTTAAAATTTATTTAAACCGAAAACTTACTATTTTAGCCGAAAGATAATATCAAAAGGAAAAAACAATGCAAAAACAATACAACTTTCAAGCTTTTCAAAATCCTCATTTTACAGAGTACATTTACTATCAAGGCTTAATCTTACCACATGAAATCGATCGAATTCTCAGTCTGTGGAAGCAAGAAGAAACCATTCAAGCAGAGGTTAGCGGAGCCAGTAAATACAAAGAAGAGCTGCGAAAAAGCTCCGTGATGCATCTAGATTATAATGAAAATAACGAATGGTTGTTCGAGCGCTTGGGTTCTGCTGCGCAAAAAACCAATGCAGAGCGCTATGGGTTTGATTTAACGGGCTTTCAGCAAGGCATGCAACTTACGCGCTATGGGAAAGGAGATTTCTTTGATTGGCATTTAGATTTTGGACCTGGTGAAATTTCAGATCGTAAACTTAGTCTCACGGTTCAACTTTCTGATCCGGATGAATACGAAGGCGGCGATTTAGAGTTTATGATTAATCAGAATGTAGTGAAGGCGCCGCGAGAAAAAGGAACCGTGATTGTTTTCCCTTCCTTTATCATGCATCGAGTTACACCCATTACCAAAGGAGTTCGTCAATCTATTGTGGCTTGGGCTTCGGGGCCACCATATAGATAATATTAATCGTTTGACTGAGAGTATTTTTTATCTACATCGTCATACCAATCGCCCTTGTTCCATCTCCCTTTTGACTCTTCGGCAAAACGAAGCACGGAATAAACCATGTAAATCACTAAGAAGTTACCGATTAGAAAAAAGGTAAACATCAAATCGTAATCCGCTCCCATTTGGGGCAAAATGGCGTAGAAAAATAAGAAAAGCGTAACTCCTATAACAATGTACTTGACTGTCCTCATACTTCTATAACAAGATAACAGTCAGAATGTTGAAACAAATCGGATCAAAGTCAAAGGATTAAGGATAAAAGAAAAGCTAGTCTTTCATCTTTTCTCTTTTATCCTTTATCTAAAACTCTATCTCATTCGATTTGCCTTCCACTTACTGCGCTTTTCTGAGGGTGTAACTGAAGCAGTAGATTTGGTATTCTCATTAACCATTTTGGCGGCTAGCAGGGCGGCTAACTGAGCCTCTTCTTCATTACTTTCTTCTAAATACTCCGGCTTGAAGTGATGCTTGATAAAATTGGTATCAAAATCGCCGCTAATAAAGGCCTCGTGTTTCAAAGTAAACTTGCAGAAAGATAAAGTGGTCTGAACCCCACTGATCTGGTATTCATCAATGGCTCTTAGCATGCGCTGTCTTGCTTCTTCTCTATCCTTGCCAAATGTTACCAATTTGGCAATCATAGGGTCGTAATAGATGGGAATTTGCATGCCTTCTTCAAAACCATCGTCAACTCTAACGCCCAAGCCCTGCGGACGAACATATGTTTGTAGTTTTCCAATATCTGGTAAGAAATTATTGGTTGGATCTTCAGCGTAGACTCTTACTTCAAAAGAGTGACCTTGAATTTTTAGATCATCTTGGGTAAAAGAGAGCTTCTCCCCTCTTGCGATATTGATCTGTTCTCTCACCAAGTCAATGCCCGTAATTTGTTCCGTCACCGGATGCTCCACTTGCAAGCGAGTATTCATTTCTAAGAAGTAGAAGTTGTGCTTCTCGTCCAACAAAAACTCAACCGTTCCGGCTCCTACATAATTACAACTTTTCGCTACTCTTACCGCAGCTTCTCCCATTTCCTTTCTCAGTTCGGGAGTTAAAACCGCAGAAGGTGCTTCTTCAATTACTTTTTGGTGACGACGCTGAATGGAACATTCTCTTTCAAACAAATAAAGAATATTACCGTGCGTATCGGCTAAAATTTGAATTTCAATATGTCTTGGAGAACCGACAAAACGCTCAATAAATACAGCACCGTCACCAAAGGATGATATTGCTTCCGAAACAGCCCGGTCCATTTGCTCTTTAAAGTCTTCCTCCTTTTCAACAATCCTCATTCCTTTTCCTCCGCCACCAGCAGAAGCTTTTACCAAAATGGGGAAACCAATCTCTGCGGCTATTTTAGCTGCTTCATCAACATCAGTCACTGCTTCATCAGTTCCTGGAACTAGTGGAATGTCATATTTCTTAACTGCTGCTTTGGCTGCTAGCTTACTTCCCATTACTTCCATGGCTTCAGGCGAAGGACCGATTAAAGTAAGTCCTGAATCAGAAACTTTTCTAGCGAAATTGGCATTCTCTGAAAGAAAACCATAGCCGGGATGAATTCCTTCTGCGTCAAGCTCTTTGGCAACTTCAATGATCTTTTCACCTTTTAAGTACGATTCTGCCGAAGCAGCAGGTCCGATACAAACAGCCTCATCGGCAAAGCGTACAAACAATGCATCGCGATCGGCTTCTGAAAAAACCGCTACTGTTTTAATTCCCATTTCCTTGGCTGTACGCATCACACGCAAAGCAATTTCTCCTCGATTGGCTACTAAGATCTTTTTCATAGGTGTTTTTTATGCTTGCGCTAAATTAAGGAGATGGGGGCAGTTGGTAAAGAGTTAAGCAGGTGAATAATTAGCAATCTTAGAAAGATGATCTTTTTCTTTTTCTTTACAGTGTTTTATCAAAAGTGACCAATTAAGATTACTAGGGTTAATTTCAGCAAAGTCATGAGTACATTCTATAAATAAACTATCTATTCTGATAATTCTTTCATGAGTAATAGATGAGTTATTAGAAAACTTAATTGAGGTTTTATTTTTGCCAAAAAAATCTTTTACATTTTTTATTTTAACAGGTTTTGAACCTCCATGATTTGGGTTTGCACTTGAAAAACATTTGACACAACCAAACTTCCCTTTGATACAATTAAAAATAATATTAGAACTAAACACATTGAAATAGCTATCAATGATATCTACTCGCTTCGGATTAATTTGTAGACAAAAAACCGAATCTATAAACGATTCAGTCTTAATTCTTGAATTTAATTTTTTTTTGTTTTGAATAACTACTTGTCCTGTTGCAAATCTTAAAATCAACCAATTTTTATTAGGCTCTGCAATTCTATCGTAAATCATTGACTGATTTAGATATTTCGATTGAAGATTTTCATCCTTGAAGAATATAAAAGTGTAAGGCTTATAGTTTTTAATAAAACATGTTTCCAACTTTTGTAATTCAGTTAATGAATTGGGCACATCGATGAGTTCAAGTTTACTTGTTTGATTTAAACCATCTATGAAACTTTTGTAAAACTCAAAATATGCTGTGCCGATGCCCTTAAAATATTCCTCACATTTTTCCAGATAACATCTAGGTAAAACTATTCTTGAATCAGTACTTTCAATTGATACTTGAAGATCTAACTCCTTTGCGACCTTTTTTCTAGGGGCTAATAGCTTAAAATACTCATATATTATATGCTTGTCGAGTACTAAAAACATTTAAAATAGCATTTGTTTTGTAAGCTGATAAGAAACATCGTAAAATCCACTTGGAAATGTTTCGTTCATCTCACCATTTACTCCCAGATTATGATTTGAAACTTCGAACTTTTCTTCACCCCTCTTGAAATAATAAATTTGAACATCTTCATTTGAAATATTATGTTCACTATTCTTTACTAAAAGTTGTAGCATACGAACCATATGTTCACTATGAGTTTCAATAATGTAACTATTACTTTCCCCCATTTCCAATAAAGTTTTAATGAACCTAGCTTGAAGTGAAGGATGTAAATGCAATTCGGGTTGCTCTATAATAAAAGTTTTACCTCCGTGGTTTTCTCCAATAAATGCCTCAAATAAAATTGGGATTTGTAATGAAACACCAAAACCAACATCATAAATATTACTTACCAAATTTTCAATTTTCACCCTTAATTCTGAAACAGGCATACTCGGTGATTCTAAAACCTCTAAATTTTCTGCAATTCCATAATTCCTGAGAATACGACTAAATTTAGTTAAGTCGCTTTTGGAAACTTGATTATTTATCACCATATTCATGAACTTGTCTAATCCAGTACCTTCATAATCGCTTTGAGAATCTTTTTTCATATAAATTCTTTTTGGAGTAGAAGCTAGTGGATTTATATATTCAATGTTGTCCAAATAATTCTCAGTAAGATTTTGGGTTAACAGTAAAACTGCTATCTCGTAGAATAATTCATGCTCCTTTCTTTTTATGCAAGCTTTTTTTAATGATGATGGTTCAATCATACTGAAAAAACCACTCTTTGAAAACTCAATATCACTTAATTCAATAAGCTCTTTTGTAGAATTTCTAAAATATTCAATTGTACAGGTTCTTTCACGAAATAAATTATCTCTAGTTTCTTCAGAGTCTTTATCGAAGACTATATTTATTTGTCCTAGAAAGTTATTTATAAATTCAACTTTTATTGCTTGATGAGTATTTAGTTTTTTTGAAAACTTCACACTAAAGCTCGTTTCAAAGTTTAAAGCTTCTTCTATGCTTTTTCTAAGAAGTTCTTTCTTTTTCTTAGCAATCTTTACAAGTTCCAAGTCATCAAAAATATAAGTTTCAACAAAAGCATTTTGTTCTCTACCATAGGAAAACCGAAACTCTAAATCTAACTTATCATCTTGATTATAAATTGTTTCATTAAAGTTACCTAAATCAGTATACCTTCCATTTAGAATAAGATTACTTAATGATGGACTTTCTAAGGTCTGCTTTAACGCAAGAATTGATTTGAGCAATGAACTTTTACCTCCACTATTCTCACCAATAAGCACATTTATTCTCTTAAAATCAAATTCCTCATTATCAAAACTTCGAAAATTATTAAGTTTATATTTAAACATTCTAATTGTTTAATTTAATATTTAGACAAGTCCAATATAGTCAATAAGTTTTATTAAAACCCATGTCTAAAAAAGTATTTACCGAAGAACAACGCTTCACTCAATGGTGGTTATGGGTATTACTTATTGCATCCTTAGCGGGCATGACAGCAGCATTCATTAGTGATTATGAACCAACAACGGAGTATCTTTTAAGCATGACTTCTGGCTATGGAATACTCTTATTGGTAATCCTTTTACTTGCCAATTTGAAACTTAAAAGCCGGATTGATGAGAATGGTATTCAACTTAACTTTTGGCCTTTTATCAGAAATAAACACATAGAATGGCAAGCGCTTGAAAAAGCGGAAGTAGTAAAGTATTCTCCCCTGCAAGACTATGGGGGTTGGGGCTATCGTTTTACTTTTGGAAGCAAAGGAAAAGCCGTGAATGTAAAAGGTAATATGGGAATAAAACTTTATTTTAAAAGTGGCAAACCCTTTTTGATTGGCACTCAAAAGGCAGAGGAAGCAAGAGCAGTCCTAAGTCAATACCAAACTAAAAAAGAGACTTTTTAATGCATCGTTTCTTTGTAGAAGAGATCAAAGCGGAAGAGGCTATTTTAGACGCAGAAGAATCGCGCCATTTAGCTAAAGTATTACGACTGAAAGAAAGAGAAAAGGTAGAAGTCTTTGACGGTAGTGGCAAACTTTTTCAAGCCTCAATAGCAGAAACTCATAGCAAAAAAGTATTGCTTAATAATCTCAAACTGATTGATGAGCAAAAAGGGGAATTTGGCATTCATTTAGCAGTTGCACCCACCAAAAATCTAAGTCGATGGGAGACCTTTTTGGAAAAGGCAACCGAAATTGGCATAGACCGGATCACGCCAATTTGGTGCGAGCATTCTGAGCGTAAAACATTAAAGCAAGAACGGCAGATGCGCATTTTAAAAAGTGCTGTTAAACAATCGCAGAAATTAAAACTTCCACACTTAGATGAAATGATCTCTTTTTCTGCTTTGCTTAAAGAGAATTTTAAAGATGAGAAATACATTGCCCATTGTTACGAGGATTCAGAAAAACTAGCTTTGCATAAAATAAATGCAAAGTCGGCTTTAGTTTTGATTGGACCAGAAGGTGATTTTAGCTTAGCAGAAGTAAATAAAGCCAAAAAAGAGGGCTTTCAAGCAGTTAGTTTAAGTAAAAGCAGATTGCGAACTGAAACCGCTGCTATTGTAGCGGCACATACCTTACATTTGCGGCATGATTAGAAGTCTTTTGCTCTCAATACTCTTTCTGTCTTTACAAACTCAAGCCCAAGATGGGGCTTTTCAAATTGCCGTCTTAAAATACCAAGGCGGAGGCGATTGGTACGCGAACTTAGAAACTTCTTTACCCAACTTAATTGAGTTTACGAATCAAAATGTAAACACCAATATATCGGAAGAACAAGCGATTGTAGAAGTGGGAAGTAGCGAGCTTTTCAATTACCCGTTTATACACATGACCGGTCACGGAAATGTGATCTTTAGCAATCAAGAAGCTGAAAATCTTCGGAATTACCTCTTAGCCGGCGGCTTTCTTCACATTGATGATAACTATGGCATGGATCAATTTATTCGTCGTGAAATGAAGAAAGTATTTCCCAATGAAGAATTGGTCGAAATTCCTTTTAATCACCCCATTTACCACGCAGCCTACGATTTTGATAAAGGCTTACCGAAGGTTCACGAACACGATCAAAAACCACCCCAAGGTTTCGGGATAATAAAGAATGGTCGGTTGTTGCTTTTTTACACTTACGAAGCTGATTTAGGTGACGGTTGGGAAGACCCTGAAATTCACAATGATTCTCAAAGTACCCGGAAAAAAGCGTTGGAAATGGGTGCCAACATTCTATCTTTTGTCTTTTTGGGAGAAAACGATGTTCCATAAAGAAATTGCAGACTTTGTTGCGCAAAACCAAAACAAAGACACTGCCGAGCTAGCCTTATTGCTAAGCAAAAAGCCCGACTGGCCAAAGAATCGCATTCTTAACCAAATAAACGGACTTCAGAAGTCCACTAAAAAGTTCACTTTTCTTACCCATGTTAAAGGCTTTGAATTCCCTGCTCCTCGTGCCATTTCTCAAGCCTCTTCGGAAAGTTGTGCCCGCTTTAAGGCCCAATTAGTGAGTGGAAAAAGCATGGCAGACCTAAGCGGGGGCATGGGCATTGACAGCTATTTTTTTAGTCGAGCGGTAAAAGAACTAAGCTATGTTGAACCCAATAAAGACTTGTTTGAAATTAGCATGCAAAACTTTGCCACTTTAGAGGCAACAAATATTGTAGGAAAAAATCAGACCGCTGAAAATTTCTTAAACGAAAACAAACAAAACTTTGATTGGCTTTACCTTGATCCGGATCGAAGAAGCGGTGATAAACGAAAAGTGGCATTAGCAGATTGCCAACCTCAACTAACTGCTTTGTTACCTCAACTTTTTGAAAAGGCGCCTTATCTATTGATCAAGCTCTCTCCCCTACTTGATCTTAAAGAAGGAATCGCTCAATTAAAGCATTGCAAAAAAGTATGGGTTGTTGCCCTAAAAAATGAAGTAAAAGAATTGCTGTTTTTCTTAGAAAAAGGATTTAACGATATACCACAAATTGAAGCGGTAAACTTAGGGACAGAAGAACCCAATTACCGTTTTTCATTTGATGATGAGGAGACCAATTTACAATACAGCAAGCCCCTTTCTTACCTTTATGAACCCAATGCCGCTTTAATGAAAGCCGGAGCTTTTAAAAGTGTTGCTCAGCAGTTTGAGGTTAAAAAATTAGCTCCTAATACTCACTTATACACCTCGCATCAAGCAGTTGAACATTTTCCGGGAAGGGTTATAAAGATTGAAAAAATTGGAAAAGTAGAAAAAGGCTTTTGCGAGAAAGCCAATGTGGTTTGTCGAAATTTTCCATTAAAGCCGGAAATGATTCGAAAAAAGTACAAGATTAAAGAAGGCCAAAACGAATATTGCTACGCTTGCAGCTTAAGCAACCAAGAACGTATTTTCATTTATGGTCAGTTAATTTAACCAGTAGGAACTGACATTTTATCCATTATGTCCATCAAACCTTTACCATAATTAGCTAAAGCTTTCACCTCGCTTATGGTAGCCAAACGCAAGCCTTTTACTATCAAAATACTTTTACCATTGCACTCTAAATGATAGTATGGGTTACTCTCAAAAAACAGGATTAAGTCGTCGTTAAAAAACGCTCGAATTTGCTGCTCATCGTCTCCCCTAAGCGTAAAACGCCTTGAAAAATCCTTGTGATTTTCGAAATTAATGTCGTGAAAGCCGGCAATATCGGCTAATCGATCTAACACTCTTTCTTTATCTAATCGAAAAGCAGGAAATTCTTGTTTAAGCTCAAAAAGCATTACTGTTTGTTTGTGTTTTTCGCGGCTAACCAACTCCCCTTCATAAAACTCAACATCCATGAGCTTTAGTCTTCTATTTTGGTATTCTCCTTTAAACATATTGTAAGCATGGTCAATTTCCTTGGTAGCAAAAAAGGGAAACGCCTTTAAGTCGGGAACATCAAACACTGAGTTGGTACGAAAATTCCAATCAATCTCCTTGGCAAACTCTTTTAGCATTTGCTGTCGATCGGTAAGTATGCCGCTTTGTTCCATCATCTTCCTTAGTTTTAGAATTCTCCGCGCAGCAAAAGGGTGAGAAGAAGTCGCATCATGAACATCCAAGCCAATCACTTCCAATTGGCTTTGGTGCTTTTTATACTCTTTTTGATATTGATCAATGTTTTCCATCACAGAGTTGTCTACAAACTTGGTGAGAGAAAGATCTAAGGTAAGCTGGCTATTTGGGGGAACTGAATCGAGCTGCTTTTTGAGAGCAATGTAATTCAAGAAAGTAGCGTGGCCCTTCATGCTTAAATAAAGTTTACCATCTTCTTCTTGGTACATCAATAAATTGGGACGCAAAGGGTGCATTAAAAAGTCGCGGCGACCTTTCATCATAATAATTTGAGCCACAAAAGTGGCAAGGATGCCTAGGAGAATTCCATTTACCAATCCAAATAATAAAGTTGCCACTAAGGTGATCAAAAACACAATAAACTGGTCTACCCCAGATTTATACATACGCTTAAAAACCGTCGGTGAAGCCAATCGATAACCGGTATAAACTAAAATACCCGCTAAAGCCGATAAAGGAATTACATTTAAGACAGAACCGAACAGTAGGACAAAAGCAGCCACAAACAGAGAATGAAAGAGGTTGGCGGTTCTAAATTGAGCTCCTTGGTTAACATTCACTGAACTTCGGGCAATTACCGCTACCACCGGAAGTCCACCGATCAGTCCGGAAAGGGTGGTAGAAAGCCCGAGCGCTCGTAAATCTTTGTTTGCATTAGAACGACGGCTATGCTCGTCTAATTTATCAACGGCTTTTATGCTAAGTAATGACTCTATAGTTGCGATTAAGGTAATTCCAATAACCGCCTGAAAGAAAGCGCCATCTGCTATTTTGTCAAAATTTGGAAAAGTAATGCTATCGCCAATTTGATCTGGCAGTTGTATTAAAAAGTCAGCAGCAATAGGGAAAGCCGATTCTGAAAGCAAATCAAAATAATAGTAAAAGCCAATGGCAAAGAGTACAATCCACATGGGAGCCGGAATGGTGTGTAAACTGCGCCAAGGAATTTTTGGATAAGCCCACATAATAAAGAGACTACAAAGTCCTATTATACCCACATAAGGCACTTCAGGACTCTGACTTAAAGCATACAAGGATTCTGGAATCTTGATCAATAGAAATAGATTATTGGCAGCTTCTACTCCTTTTTCGCCTAACATTACATGCACTTGCTTGGCAATAAGAATGAGCCCAATAGCAGAAAGTAAACCTTGAATACTTGCCGAGGGGAAAAAGTCAGAAAGATTGCCCAAGCGAAGAAAGCCCATGAGCATAATGATTAGTCCGGAACAAACAATGGCAGCCAAGGTATAAGTGTAACCCATCAGCATATCGCCGGCTCCTAAACTGGTAACCGCACTCAAAACCACTACCACCAAACCGTTTCCCGGCCCAGAAATAGTCACATAAGAACCGCCAATAAAAGAAAGTACGATTCCGCCCACTACGCAAGCAATAATTCCGGCCATGGGTGGCACCCCTGAAGCAGCCGCTAAGCTTAAACTTAAAGGCAAGGCAATTAAAGAAACCACAAAAGCTGAACTCAGGTCTTTGTGCCAAAATTTTTTAAAATCCCTATATCCTTCAGGCGCTTCAGTTGGCATACAAATTGTCTGAATGCATAATTAATAAATCGCAAGGAAGGTCTGATAAAATGTATTCCAAGTCGTGGGGAAAAAACTTATCTAAGAAACCCAGGTTTTTATCGTGAGAATTGACGATCAAAAGGTCGGCTTTCTTTACTTCGGCAAAATGGCCAATGGAATAACCGGGCTTTCCAAAAATGCACTGCATTCTAATTTTTTGATCGTACACCTCTCGAAATGGTTTAATCAAATCTCGAACTCTTTTATTTTCTTCTTCCTGAAGACGCTTTCTCTCTTCTACAGCTTTTGCCAAACTTTCCTCATCTTCAATACGCACTTTTAGCTGATCAGGTCTTACTTCTTCTACTATAGAAACTTCTTTACTTCTAAATCGCTTGGCAATTCGCAGGCCTTCTTTTATTGTTCCCGGCGTTTTAGGATGATCTAAACCATTAATGACAACATGTCTTAAATCTGTTGATTTATAATTCGGTTCAGTTATCAACAACAAAGAGCAAGGTGGATTTCTAGATAATCTTCGAGCTACCGAACCCAAGTAATAGGTGAGCATAGCTTCGTGTTTCATGGCTCCCAATAAGAGTAGGTCTACTTTTTCGCCTAAACAAATCCGCCGGATTACTTTCTCAGCCTTGCCGGACTCCCAGAACAATTCCACTTCATTTTCCTCTATTCTAAGCTTATTTAGCAAAGCAGTTAGCTGCTTTTTCTCATTCGGATTTGATTCACCCGCATGAATTAACAAAAGCTTTGAATCTAAACTGCGGCATATTCTCTTTGCTTCCGCTAGAAGTGCTTCTAAGCGCGGGGAAAAGGCAAAGCCGACTCCCACCTTTGAAATTCTTGTTTCTTGATTGGGCATTTGGCTAAAAATAAGCAAGATAATTAAGGCTTCAGCGAAATTGATTAATTTGCAAAAAGTAGCCTGCTTTTTCTACTTCCAGTAGATACTATCCCAATATTTGCCTTTGTGTTTTTCTAGGAAGAAATAAGAAATGATAAATTTCGCCTGGTGGTAATTGTAGGTTGCAGGTATTAGATTGGTTGGCTTGCCAAAATCAGTAATAGCCGTTTTATAGCGAAGACTCAATAAAAATTTATCAAAGCGAAAACCGGAACCAACCTCCCAACTAAATACAAAATCGTTAAACTGATTTTTAGAAGAACGATACTCTTGTGAAGGCTTAACTTTTAGACCTCTAAAGAAGAAATTGGAAACGGATGGGCCCAGCAAGAATTGATATTTACCAAACCTTGCCGAATAAAAAATCGAATAATCACCCCGGTAGTTGACATACACAAGCTCACTGTAATTTCTTAAAGTGGGTGAATTTTTATTCTGCGTATACGCAATGTTTCCTCCACTACGACTAAGGTTGGCCTCTACCATCAGACCGTGATTTAATTTCATGACTCTTCTTGGTTGGTCTTTTGGAGGCCCTAAAATCCATTGAGCCCCCATAGTGTAACCGGAATGCAAACGTCCTTGAGCAATAATAGTACTCGCATCAGGAAAGTTATTGTCTATGGTATAGCGAGAACTGATGTAGCCAAAATTGATTCCAATCTCGTTGAGTTGAGCACTTAAGCCTTTTGGCAAAACCGAAAGCAAAGCAAACAACGCTAGTAAAAACAGCTTTTTGCTATTCTTTTGACTCGGGAAAGTCATAAGGGCTTTTGTAGATAAAAGTATAGCCATCTTCTTGGATTAATCTCGGTACTACCGTTTTGTTGTCGGTTTTATCGTTTGCATCAAAATTAGGAAGACTAAGTTTAAGATTTTTAGCCACCTTTTGATAAAATGAACTTTTTTCAGGATGTTCGGGACAAACCAAATTGTAAATCAATTTTCTTTGCTCTAATGCTAGCAAAAAAAGTATGGCCTTGATCACCTCATTTTGATGAACCAAATTAACCGGAGCTGAGGCTTGTTTGAGCTTTTCTCTTCCCGCTAAATAATGCACCGGATGCCGATTGGGTCCAACTAAGCCACCTAGCCTTAAAAGAATCGCTTTCCGAAAGTTTTTAAGCATGTATTGTTCCACTTCTCGAATGGATTTTGCATTATCGCTTTGGGGATTGGTTGGACTTGATTCGTCTACATGAACTGCTTGATTGCCATAAACTGAAGTTGAACTAGTGTAAAAAATAGCGGCTAAAGGTTGTTTTTGCTTGATCACCGCCAAAAGTGTCTTGATTTCTCTTACATAGTGAGGCTTTGCTGCTGAAGGTGGAAGAGTAAGAATGAAAGCGTCAGCCTCAAGAAATTCTTCCTTACCGTTTAGCTTATCTCCTAATTGATAACAATAAGCATTAATCCCTAACTTCTGTAATGCCTCAGCCCTAGCTTTAGAGCTTACCGTACCAACAACTTTATTTTTCCCTTCTAATAGGGTTTTGGCTAAATTTTCACCCAACCATCCTATTCCCAATATTGAAATCTTCTTCATTCTATTTATTCAACTAATTTTACGGACTTAAGTTTTACAGATGCCTTACGATTTTCATAAAGACAAGAAAAGATACATTAAATACCAAAGGGAAAACGCCCTTAAGTACGTTATTCCTTTTATTGAGAAAAAACTTTCCTTGAAAGAAGGAATGCGAGTTATGGAAATTGGCTGTGCTGAGGGGGGAGTACTACAAGCTTTTATTGAGAAAGGCTGCCATGGAACCGGGGTTGAATTACAATCAGCACGTTACGAAATGGCCAAAGACCTTTTAAAGCAAGAAATTCAGAAGGGTCAGGCGAGCTTGAGCAACAAAGACATTTACGATGTAGAAATCGATAAAGAGTATCCCGAAAAGTTCGATTTGATTGTGTTAAAAGACGTGATCGAACACATTCATGACCAAGATAAAGTTCTGGCTAAACTCCGTGAGTTCTTAAAACCGGGGGGACACATTTTCTTTGGTTTTCCACCTTGGCAAATGCCTTTTGGCGGACATCAACAAATTGCCAAAAGCAAGATACTGAACCGACTGCCTTACTATCATTTACTGCCCATGAAGCTTTATCGGGCCGTTTTAAAATCTTTTGGGGAACCCACAAAAACCATTGATGATTTAGCAGAAATAAAGCAGACTGGCATAAGCATTGAACGCTTTGAAAAACTGCTGAAAAAGAATCATTTCAGTCAGCAAAAACGGGAATTTTACCTGATCAACCCAATTTATAAGTATAAGTTTAAGCTGAATGCTAAAGTGCAAAATCCGGCCATTGCTGCCATTCCTTATTTGCGGAATTATTTGACTACTTGCGTTTACTATCTTGTAAAGAAAGAGAGCCTTTAGTGATTTTGCTCTCGCTCTCTTTTCAGCTTTTCAAACTCTCTTTCTACCGCACCATCGCTTTTAACGTACACACCTACATAGTGAGAGGCTAAACCTATTCCCCAACCCAAGGTGGCCCATATTGGCCAAAAGCCATCGTAGTGGCCTTCATCAGCGCGGGTAAAATACCACACTCCCCAAAGGAATAGATTGATGATTACATAAAATGCAAGGTGTCTTTTAAAGCCCACTCTTGCTTCGGCTTCTTCGTACAATTTTTCGTCTGTTTTATTCATTTTCATTGTTTTTATAAAAAGTGATTCGAAATCCTACATTTATTAAAAATCCATTGGAATAGATTGGTTCAGTTGGCAATTTATCCGCTTTAGCTCCACTACCCACACCTCCTGCTTCAATAAAGTAGCTAAACTGATCAACAAAGTAAAACTCAAAACCAAAAAGGCCATAGCCTCCAATCACAAAGTCTTCTTTTGAAAAATCGTCGTTTGGAAAAATGCCCAGGATACCTCCTTCCCCATAAAGACCTATTTTTTCGTGAATCATGGCACGATGCCCAAAAAAACCAAGGCTCAGGTTTTGATAGGGTGTCCAGGTTTCGGTTAAGCTTTTGGGATCTAGATGTTGGAGAAACTGACTATTAGCCCTCAGGCGAATGGCAACGTACTCTTTAATTAAATAGGGGGTGGTTACGTTTAACCCAAGACCAAAATCTTGATGGTATTCATTTAATTGGAAACCAATTTCAAATCCTTTCTTTTGCGCCATACCCTTGTTTGCAAATAAGCAAAAGAATATCAGTATACTCACGAATAATGGTGTTGTGTTTTTCATTTTTTCTAGTTGTTTATTGATTTGAATCGAATTGAAACCATTTTGATTTTTTTCGAAAGAAGAAGTAAGCACCCACAGCCAAACAAACTCCGCTACCAATTCCACTCATCGTGTAAAAGGTTCTATTGGGTAAACCTGCATGGATTACCACATCTGGAATCCGAACTAAAGTTTCGGAAACAAAGGCAGCGTATAAACCCATCACCGACCAATACATAAAGCTTAAGAGCAAGGAAACACAGCTTTTCGGTTTTTTAATAAGCATCGGAATCATCCCCGCCAATAATGTCAGAACACTGATAATGGACATCCAATGAAAAACGCCAAACCGGCCAAACAAATGATATATTCCAAAAGCGCTTGCATTGAGTCCAAGCATGGCAATGCAGTAGAGATACCCAAAGTACTTATGGCCTTTGCTCCCTTTTTGGGTTGCTAACACATAACTACCAAACCCTAAAGCCGCTATGGCGAACAAAAAATGCCAAAAGCCTAGTGTACTCGATATTAAGTTTGCACCATTCATCTAGTGGTCTTCTTTATCAATGTATGTCTTTAAATGCTCCACATATTGCTCAAAAGCGTGAACTCCCGTTTTAGTGATCTTGCAAGTCGTGAGTGGCCTTTTCCCTTTAAACGACTTGGTAACCTCGATGTACTTGGCCTTTTCCAATTTGTCGATCTGCACACTTAAGTTACCGGCAGTGGCCCCGGTTTTCTCTTTAATAAAGGTGAAGTCTGCTTCTTCAACACTGACCAACAAGGAGATTACTCCCAGTCGTAATTGGGAATGTAAAAGAGGGTCAAGCGATTTAAACATGCTGACTTGATTTTGAAAGCAAGTAGCCCGGGATCAAATAAGAGACCAAGATGGATACTCCTAATAAGATCAATTGCTCCTGAAAGGGCACAAAAAACGCCACTATTCCTACAAGCCAAGCACCCATTGCCCCAATTATAAGTGGACGAAACTTCAAAATTCCTCCACTTACAAAAGTTCCTAAGCCATACAATAGCATGATAATTGGATAAACGCCTTCCGGCCCTAGCCTTACTATTCCCAATAGAGCGAGCAATAAAGTAATCACAAACCCGCCCCACAAGTAGTTAAGGGCCCGATCGATAAAGGTCTTTCGTTTTGCTTTTTTAGCTTGCTTACGACCTATGATCATAGAAACAATCCCCCCTATGGGCATTAGTATCGGCCAAACAATCCAATGATTTTCATATTGAGCAAACACCAAAAGGTAATAGTTTAAAGCGGCTGCCAAGATCACCAACCACCCCCAGATTAAATAAAAGATACTTCCTTCACTAATCTTCACTTTAGTGCTTTCAATCATCTCTTCGATGAGTTTTAGCTGTTCTTCGTGATTTGATTTCATATTTATAAATTTATCACAAATATAAAGTTGTTTATATTATAAACCTAATATTTGTAAAAAAACCCTTCTCAAAACAAGAAGGGTTTTCTATTTACTTGAGTACTTCAGCTACACTGTCTGCTGCTTCTTGCAACAAAATGGCTGAATGAACTTTTAATCCTGAATCGTCGATGATCTTTTTGGCCTCCTCAGCATTGGTTCCTTGTAGTCGAACAATAATCGGCACCGGGATATCTCCAATGTTTTTGTAGGCATCCACTACACCTTGAGCTACGCGGTCACACCTCACAATTCCACCAAAAATGTTCACCAAAATAGCTTCCACTTTATCATCTCTAAGAATCATACGGAAGGCTTTTTCAACTCTTTCAGCATCTGCAGTACCGCCAACATCTAGAAAGTTGGCCGGATTACCTCCACTTAACTTAATAATGTCCATGGTAGCCATGGCCAGTCCGGCTCCGTTTACCATGCATCCCACATTTCCATCAAGGTTTACATAGCTTAGTCCGGCTTCGCCAGCTTCCACTTCTGTCGGATCCTCTTCTCTTTTATCTCTCATCGCTGCTAAATCCTTGTTACGGAAAAGCGCATTATCATCTAGCGTTACCTTAGAGTCAACCGCAATAATTTTATCGTCGGATGTCTTTAAAACCGGATTGATCTCGAACAAGCTTGAATCGGTATTCTCATAAGCTTTGTAAAGGGCAGAAACGAACTTCACCATTTCTTTAAACGCCTTACCTGACAAGCCCAAATTAAAGGCTACTTTTCTAGCTTGAAAGCCCTGTAAGCCAACACTTGGGTCAATCTCTTCGGTAAAGATCAAATGTGGTGTTTCTTCCGCAACCGTCTCAATATCCATTCCACCTTCTGTAGAATACATGATCATATTTCTACCAGTACCACGATTAAGTAACACACTCATGTAATACTCTTCGGGTTCATTTTCTCCCGGATAGTAAACATCTTGTGCCACTAAAACTTGATGCACTTTTTTCCCTTCTGCAGAGGTTTGCGGAGTGACTAACTGCATTCCAATAATTTCATCGGAAATACTTTTTACTTCCTCTAAAGACTTGGCGAGTTTAACTCCTCCTCCTTTTCCTCTTCCACCTGCGTGAACCTGAGCTTTGATGACCCACCATTCGGTTCCGGTTTCTTGGTTGAGTTTTTTTGCCGCTTCAACAGCTTCGTCTGCCGTTTGAGCCACTATCCCTTCTTGGATTGCTACACCGTAGCTTTTTAATGTTTCTTTTGCTTGATATTCATGAATGTTCATGCTGAATCTTTTAGTTTTCTTAAATGGTGCTCAAAAGTAATTGATTTGTCCCCAATTTAAAAGATTAATTTCCCTCTTTCAAGGAAAAGAAATAGTTCTAATTTCGTGAATTCGATTATGATTGAAGCAAAAGGCATAAAAAAACAATTTGGAGAGCTAGAAGTGCTCAAGGGAGTTGACTTAAAAGTAAATAAAGGAGACATTATTTCAATTGTAGGGAGTTCGGGCGCAGGAAAAACAACTTTTTTACAAATACTGGGCACCTTAGCCGATGCTGACTCAGGCAGCATACAATACGACGGTAAAGAAATCACTAAGCTAAGTAACAATCATGTAGCGGAATTCCGCAATCAAAACATTGGCTTTGTCTTTCAATTTCACCACTTGTTAACTGAATTTACCGCACTAGAGAATGTTTGCATGCCAGCCTTAATTGCCGGAATGAATAAATCAGAAGCGGAAGATCGCGCTCAGGTTTTATTAAAAAAATTGGAACTTAAAGACCGCTCCCACCACAAGCCCTCTGCCCTTTCAGGAGGTGAACAACAAAGAGTGGCTACCGCTAGAGCCTTGATCAATCAACCCAAAGTAATTTTTGCCGACGAACCGTCCGGTAACCTTGATTCTGCAAAAGCAGAGAAACTGCACCAACTCTTTTTTGACCTGCGTGATGAGTTCAAACAAACCTTTGTGATAGTCACACACAACATGGAACTAGCTGAGGCGTGTGACCTTACCTACGAAATGAAAGATGGAAAAATTATTTAACAATTGCTTGTAAGACAATACTTTTCTCTTTTATTAATCCTACTTTTGTTAATAGAACGTTAACCTTTAATTTTATTATGAAAAGAATTTTTACCTTTTTAGGTGTTCTTGCTATTAGTCTTGGCCTTAATGCTCAGACTTATTTACAAGAAGATTTTAGCACCTTTACAAACCCTTCACTTCCCCCATTAGCTTCGGGTTGGAAGAACATAGACAGCACAGCCACCCAGAATGGCCAAACTTGGCGATTTGATAATCCAGGTGCTGTACCGTTAAGTGCCCCTATATCAAGTCCGGCTGCCATTTTAGATTCTGACGACTATGGACCAAATAATAATCAAGATGCGTATCTGGAGTCACCTTCATTTGATGCAAGTTTAGCTACCGTGGTTAATTTAGAATTCGACCATTACTTTAACCCACTTACCGGCTCATATGGCTTAGTGCAAGTTTATGATGGTAGTAAATGGGTTACCGTTGATTCTATCACTACCAGTCCTGATCCGGAACACAAAGTAATCGACATTTCTGCACAAGCTGCCGGAAACGCGAATGCTCAAATCCGTTTCAATTACAATAACGGAGGTCAATGGGCCTGGTATTGGATTGTAGATAACATTGATGTTTATCAACCAGCCCCAGATGACATTAAATTAATTTCAGTTGACGATTTACAAGCCTCTTGTGGTTTAAGCTCAAATGAGCCCATCATCGCTACCTTTACCAATGTGGGTACTACCACCATTCCCTCGGTTCCTTTGAACTACATCATAAATGGAGGTACTCCGGTAAATGACGTTTACGCCACTAATCCCGTATTGCCGGGTGATACCATTCAGTTTACCTTCTCTCAAGGCGCTAACTTTTCTACCATAGGAACTTATAATGTAGTCGTTTACTCTTCACTAAGAGGGGATGCGAATGCCGTTAATGATACGGCTACAGGCGTTGCACAGCAAAAAAATAGCATTACTACTTTCCCTTATTTTCAAGATTTTGAAAGTGGCCCTGGAAACTGGACCACCGGAGGAACAAATTCTTCATGGGCACATGGCGCTCCGGCAGGCACTGCAATCAGTAGCGCATACAGCGGAAACAATGCTTGGGTAACCAATTTGACCGGTGATTATAACAACGATGAAGAATCATTTATCATTGGACCGTGCTTTGACTTTACCAATGTGGCTCTTCCCCAATTCAAAGCCAGAATTTGGATTGAGAGTGAAAATTCTTGGGACGGAACAGTATTGCAGTCTTCAATTGATGGAGGCCTAAGTTGGCAAAAAGTGGGTAATTTCTTAGACCCCAACAATTGGTACAATGACAATTCCATTGCCGGACTTCAAAACATAGAGCCTTCTCAAGAAGGTTGGACCGGAACTGGTGGTTCTTGGGTTCTTGCAGAACATGATCTTACAGGCCTTGCAGGTCAGCCTTCTGTAGAATTACGAATTGCCCAAGGAACTGACTTTACCGTAACAGAGGAAGGTTTTGCGATTGATGACATTCTTGTACAGGATGCTCCATCAAACGATCTTGGAGTAGTTGCACTTGCAAATCCTAACGATGGTTGCGGGCTTTCCTCAGCCGATACGGTTTGCCTTAGTGTAGTTAATTTTGGTTCAACAGCGGCTACTTCCTTTTCCATTAGCTATTCGTTTAATGGAGGTGCAGCGGTTACAGAAACTATAACTGCGAATCTAAACCCTGGTGATACCACGGATTTTTGTTTCAGCACGGCTTCTGTTAACCTTTCTGCTCCAGGTAGTTATTTCTTTGACATTTGGACAACCCTTGCAGGCGATGCCAATACAACAAACGACAGTTTATTTAACATTGAAGTGAAAAACACCCTGAAAACATTCCCATACTCTACCAATTTTGATGTTAACGTTAGCGGTTCTACCGGCTTTACATTTAACAATGATTGGGTAGGTTCAACCACGGGTTCAGGTAACTTTTTGTGGACTGCAAATTCAGGTACCACAACTTCTACCAACACAGGGCCTACAAGTGATCACACTACCGGTAGTACTATTTACATGTATACCGAGGCTAGTAGTCCTGCAGTAGCAGGTGATGAGGCAAGCCTTACTTCACCATGTATTGACTTAACCACTCAAAACCCAACAGCCATGACCTTAGAATATTGGTACCATATGTATGGGGTAGATATTCAAACACTATTTGTGGAAATGGATTCATTGGGCACTTGGGTTGTAGTTGACACCATTGTAGGACAACAACAAACAGCAAATGCTGATCCTTATTTACAAAAAAGTATTGCTGTGAATCAATTAGCTGGTTTAAATGAAACCAGAATTCGATTCAGAACCATTAGAGGTAGCAGTTTTGATGGAGATGTAGCGATTGATGACATTAGACTATACCAGCCCTCTAATGATGATGTAGGTGTAGTATCCATCTCCTCTCCAACTTCAGGTTGTGGTTTAACCACGGATTCAGTTAGAGTATGTATCGTGAACTTTGGTTTAGCAGCTTCTTCTAACATTCCCTTAGCTTACACGCTAAATGGCGGAACCCCTGTGACGGATGTATTTACAGGAAGCATTCAGCCTGGTGATACGGCTTGCTTCACTTTTGCAACCAACGTTAATGTAAGTGCAGTAGGTACTTACAACTTAACAGCTTACACCAACCTCGCTAACGATGGTGATGTTACCAATGACTCTACTAGTACAACATTTGATAATATCCCTGTTATTTCTGCCTTACCTTACACCGAAGGTTTTGAAACCAATAATGGTGGATGGTCTACTTATGGAGCGAACTCTTCATGGGCGCACGGTTCTCCGGCTGGTACTTACATTACTGCTGCGGCGAATGGTTCTAATGCATGGGTGACGAATTTATTAGGTGATTACAACAATAATGAGCTCGCTTACTTAGAGTCTCCCTGTATGGACTTTTCAAGTCTTACGGTTGACCCAACAATGAGCTTTTCACACATCTTTAACACTGAATCTTGCTGTGATGAAGGCTGGGTTGAAGTATCAACCAATGCCGGTCAAACTTGGACCAAATTGCTTGCTAGTCCGAATGCCATTAATTGGTACAACGACTTAGGCAACCAATGGTGGGATGGTGATCATCTTGCTGGAACTGGTAGCTGGCATCTTGCTAGCAATGAGCTTACCGGTGTAGCCGGAAGCGCTAGTGTTAAAATTCGCTTTGTTTTCAGTTCTGATGGATCGGTAACTAATGACGGATTTGGCGTAGATGACATTAACATTGCCCCTCCTGCTGCTGACGATGCTTCTTTGGTAAGTATTACTAAGCCGAATAGCGGATGTGCCTTAGGAAGTGCAGACAGTGTAGCCGTCTTGTTAGCTAACGTTGGAACAGCAAGTATGAGTAATGTATCCATTACTTACGTATTAAACGGTGGTACACCGGTAACGGAAACTATTGCCGGGCCAATTAACTCAGGTGATACCATTCCTTTTACCTTCACCAATACGGTTAACTTATCCACTTTTGGGACTTACAACCTAACGGTTTACATCTCATTAGCCAATGACCCTAATCAGTTGAATGACACCTTGAATATTTCCTTCGACAACGTGCCGGTCATTTCAGGATTACCGTATACCGAAGATTTTGAAAGTGGCAACGGAGGTTGGACGGCTAGTGGAACCAATTCGTCTTGGGCGCATGGTACCCCTGCCGGTACATACATTACAGGGGCTGCTAATGGGTCAAATGCTTGGGTAACGAATCTAACAGGTGACTACAACAACAGTGAGCTTTCCTATTTAGAATCTCCTTGTATGGATTTCTCTAGTATTTCAATAGATCCAACCCTGAACTTCTCACACATTCACAATACAGAGTCTTGCTGTGATGAAGGATGGATTGAAGTGTCTACTAATGCAGGTAGCACTTGGACTAAGTTAATTGCTGGACCAAATGCCATTAATTGGTATAACGATTTGGGTAACCAATGGTGGGATGGAGATCATGCTGCCGGAACTGGAGTTTGGCATGCAGCAAGCACTGTTTTATCAGGCGTAGCTGGAAACTCAAATGTTAAAATCAGATTTGTATTTAGTTCAGACGGCTCAGTTACCAATGACGGATTTGGAGTAGATGACATTAACATTGCTCCTCCTGCTGCTGACGATGCTGCCATTGTTGATTTATCTGCACCAGGTAGCTCTTGTGGTTTTGGTACCTCAGATAGTGTTAAAGTTCTCTTTACGAACAATGGCACCAATGCCATTACTTCACTTGACCTAAGTTATTCCATGAATGGTTCAGCTTATGTAACAGAAACCTTCACCGGTAATTTGTTATCAGGTGATACTGCTGAGTATACCTTTAATGCTACTGTGAACTTATCAATCCCAGGTACTTATACCTTTGATATTGCAGTTGATCTATTTGGCGATCCAAATAGCTTGAATGACTCTATAGGAGGAATTAACGTATTAAATAGTTTACAAACCATTCCTTATGTAGAAGACTTTGATGCTCTAGCTGGAGGACAAACAGGACAACTTTCAAACGGTTGGAACGTGAGCCCAAGTGCTAATGGTAACTTTGAGTGGATTACCAATATTGGTGGTACCATTTCCGGAGCTACTGGTCCTACCGGTGACAACACCACTGGCAGTACCACATACATCTACACAGAAGCATCTTCCCCTGCCGCAGCTGGTGATATGACCATTTTAACTTCCCCTTGTGTTGATATTAGTTCGAACACAGGTGATTTGACTTTGATTTATCACTACCACATGTTTGGGGCAGACATTCAGACTTTGTATGTTGACCTTGACACCAATGGCACGTGGACGAACATCGACTCTATTGTTGGACAAGTACAAACCGCTAATGCTGATCCCTACAACTTCCAAGTACTTCCTTTGAACCAATTTGCCAATGCAAATGAAGTAAGAGTTAGATTCTGGACCGTAAGAGGGGCTAGCTTTGATGGTGACATTGCCATTGATGATGTTTCCATTACCGGTCAACCAGTAGGATTGGAAGATGTAGAAAAAACAGCAGCCAAGTTGTCTTTCTACCCGAACCCATCTAATGGAGAAGTGAAGTTGTTGAAAAACTCAGACATCCAAATTGATCGCTTAGAAGTTTATAACTTGAAAGGTCAATTGGTAATGAACTTAACCGAAGGATTGAATCAAAATTTCCTTCAGTTAGACTTGAGCCACTTGCCAAAAGGTGTTTACACCATTAAGTCGGTAGGTGATCAATTTACTCAGTCTGATAAATTGATTATTCAATAATAGAGCAAAAGCTCATCATTAAAAAGCCCCCCGACTGAGTCGGGGGGCTTTTTTTATTCTAAAAATGTAAACGAATAAGCCGGGTTCTGTTCTTATCACAAGGATAAGCTCTATCATTTATCTAAGCAGTCTACCCTCCGGAAAGGCGAGCCACCCTAATTCCGGTTTATTTGACCTTTCAACCCGCAAGGTTTACCCTGCCTCCTTTGTTACCTCAGGAGCGGTGAGCTCTTACCTCACCTTTTCACCCTTATCCCGATTAAATCGAGACGGTTTTTTTTCTGTGGCACTGTCTGTTTCCTTTCGGAACCCACATTTTCATATGGTACGGCACTCTGTGTTGCCCGGACTTTCCTCCATCCGCATAAAGCGAACAGCGATAGAGTCGTTTACTTTGCAAACTTAAGTCTTTCCTTTTTTGCCTAGGCCATGAATAATTATTTCGGTAGCTCCGAAACCAAACTTTTGATAATTGGCATCAAAGTACTCGATATGCGGAAACTGATCATCTAGCATTCTTCGAAGTGCATCTCGCAAGGTTCCACTCCCCCTACCATGAACAATGACAATTTGGCGAATTCTTGCCGTAGAAGCTTTTTGGATCACTTCTTTTACATGATTCAATTGAAAAAGCAAGGCTGTGTTTTTGGGAATTTGCTCCGATTCTTCTAAAAGCGTTTCAAGATGAAGATCTACTACAGGCTTTTTTCCTTGCAGCACTACCCTACTGCTGTACTCCAAACCTTGAGGAGTCTCTCGATTAGAACTTTTAAAAAATTCAACTGCATTTGTTTGATGATGTGATTGAGACTGTTCGTCGAAATAAATGAGTTGTTCCTTCAAATATTTGTATTCGAAACCGTCTTCGCAGCTAAAGTAGACCCAATTATCCTCCACTTTGGTCACTTTTCCTTCAAGCTCCTCATCGATTACTTTCACACTATTTCCCAGCTGAATCTCCATGCCTTTTGATTACTTTGCAAAGATAAACGCAAGAGCCAAATGAAAAACCCTTGGAAGACTTTAAAACGAAAAGTAATCTATGAAAATGCATGGATAAAGGTGGAAGATCACAAAGTACTAACCCCGGCAAAAAAAGAAGGCGTTTATGGTACGGTTCATTTTAAAAACCTGGCCATTGGTATCATTCCACTGACTGAAAATAGAGAGACTTTCTTGGTTGGTCAGTATCGTTACCCCATAGACCAATACAGTTGGGAGATTCCGGAAGGCGGAGGTCAACTAGACACTCCTCCTCTTGAGTCAGCCAAGCGAGAACTGAAAGAAGAAACCGGGCTTGTGGCTCAAAAGTGGACGGAATTAATCCACATTCACACCAGTAACTCTGTAAGCGATGAGCTAGGCATTATTTTTCTTGCAACAGAGCTTCAACAATTTGAGGCAGAGCCTGAAGACCTGGAGGACTTAACAATTAAAAAACTGCCTTTCGATCAAGTCTTTGAAATGGTTTTAGAAGGCGAAATAACCGATAGTTTAACCGTAGCAGGTATTTTAAAAGCTAAATATTACTTAGATCACAAGTTGATCTAATAGTGAATCCACTTGAAGTTTAGGTTTTTTCCGTTTTGCAATTCCAAGGCTGGAAGTGGCATTTTTAGACAGTTGATCAGTGAAAAGGCCACCTTCAACCATTTCTTCTTTGTGGGTATTCGTTCAAAGTCGATATCCGGTGATAAATACCACTGCCTTTGATGATTCAACCCCAATTGTTCAGAATTTCTTGCAAATAACATTTGTTCTCCGCCCATACCCACAGCTAAATTGAGCCATTTAGGCTTAATGGAAGAGGCCAAAGAATTTAAATTAAAGGAGGCCCAATACGTTTGTCCGTTATAATCCTTCAAGACACCCTGCAGCTCGCTATCACCGAGCAAATTGGGTCGTTGCTCTCGATAAATACTTGGTGAGTAGGAAAACTTAAGCAGCATGACTTGTTCTTGCCAAGCCAACTCCTGCCCTAAGTAAAGTCCATTACCAAGCGTGTTGGCGGCAAAATCGCCCCAAGAAAAGCCCCAATTTTGACTGTAAGCGTCAAAAATTTCTACCGTGGTTAAGAATAAGAAAGCTCCTCCACTTCCGTACAAGGCTGATTGCTTTTGGCTATACCCGGCCCATTTAAAAGTAGCCGCGCTAGCTTTTCCTAAAACATAAGTAGAGTAGGCATGACCCACTTTATCGATTTGCAGCCACTGCTCATTGTCGTTAAAGAAATGAAAAGTAGACTGCGGATAATCTTTGTACCAAAGCTGATTTAGCCCCACTAGAGCCGTGCTATAGCTTGCTAGCGCACCATAGCTCACCAATTTTTTCCTCGAGGCCAGGCTATCTTGAGCGTGTATGCTTTGAGTTGCGAGAATGAGTAGAGAAAGAATTAAAAGTACTTTAATCCCAAAACCCCATTTTAATCCCCACATAGACGCCTTCTTCATCTTCTTTTGTTGGAAACAAATTTAAAGCCATTCTACCATTATCGGGCTTCAAGACAAATTTATATTTGTGAACCGGGCACTCTACTACACCATTGTGGCAACTACCCCCAACAAAAGACTTTCCCTGATGGGGACATGAGTCTTCAAAAGCATAGAAAACTCCTTCACTATGCACCATACAAATAGGACGATTGGCAATAAAATGCTTTGTAATAGTAGCAGCTTGATGAACTTCTTTCGCTGCTTGAATTGAATCGTATACCTTAAACCATTTAAGGTTACTCATTATCCTAGGGATTTATTTTGAGCAACTTCTTTCTTAAACTATAGGCCTCTCCTCTTAGCTCAATAAAGTAAATACCGGCCGGGAGCTGTTGCATTTCTAAGTCTAAAGTGTTCGAGCTAGTTCTATTAAAAGTTCTTCGCTCTATCAACTTTCCTTGCATGGAATAGATTCGTAGCTCATCTGCCAAAGCAAGGTCACCCTTAATGGTTAAGGTATTCGAAAATGGATTTGGGAATACTTCTAACTGATTGGTCTCTGATGACAAGTCACTAAGTTGAGTCACTACGCAATTCGTGTCCACAAAGGCTACTACCCTTTGCCGAGGAGACTCACAGCGCAAAGGCTTTACTTTTAACAAATAAAAGAATGGATAAGCAGTTCCGCTTGTTCCCATAGAGGTTCCGGTGATTTCAAACAGTCCCGGAGCCTGATAACTTAAAAGGTTTGCTCCGCTTGAGTTAACATACAAGCCGGCATCGCGCGAACCAATGGACAAGCTGTATTGCCCGGGATTTAATTCAAAATTTAAACTAGCTTGCACTCCGGCACCTGAAATAAATACATCATGACTTGCTAACACTCTACCTTGAAAATCTCGCAATAAAATGGTCTTTTGCCCTGGAGTATTTGTTTTTAGTAAAACACTCTCAAGAATAGTCGGATTGTAGACGGTAAAATAAATGGCCTCTGCCGTATCAGTATAATAACCACTACCACTGATTGTGAAAGGCACTATGGTTTGTGAGTTTACCGGAGGCTGGGTGCTAACGTAGTAATCAACAGTGTTCTGAAGGAAGGGTATGTTGAGGGTGTCTCCTCGGTGAACCGCTCGATTCGAGGTAGAATCATTGTACCACAGTAATTCCGGCGCACCATTGGCCCAAATTTTAGCATTGCCATCTCGGCAAATAGAATCTCCCACCACAGTTGGTGAGTTTGGCCGGCTAACATGAACTACGTTTTGCTTTGTTATCGAATCAGATCCAGCTGAGTTTGCGATCAACAGTTTCACAGTGTAATCTCCATTTTGTAAATACTGGTGTTCGGGGTTTCTATCATTACTAAAAGTACCGTCTCCAAAATCCCAAAATGCTGATGTGTAACCCGTTGGTGTGGTATTTACAAAATTCACCCTGCCGTTACAACTGGTATCCACTGCACTGTAAAAGTCTGCTTGTGGTGTAGAAGCACTTTGACAAGACCAACTTAGTTTAAAACCGGCTTTGTTGACCTTATTATCAGTTTTGAATACGATGGTAAAGGCATTTGAAGTAGTGTATAAAAAGGAAAGGTTGAGGGTATCGCAAAATCGACCCAAAGAAGGATATGCTGTAGAGGGTCCGTCATAAACCTCTAAATAGTCATTGATGCAAAAATCACCCAAGCCGGATTCTATGGAAATAAAATCAAAGTTTATTCTGATTTGGTCTGCAGCGCTAGCAGGCGGATTAACCACTAAGGTATCAGAAACTGAAAAATTATAATCTCCATTTAATCCTCCCCCATCGTAAACAACCCCTTGACAATCGGCCAAGGTAGTTTTACCGGAAGGCAATGAGAAAGAACAGGGATTTGTGCTGTTGATATTAATGTAATTTGTTTTACTCACGGTATCAGTGCCACAAGCTCCCCCGTCGGCAATAAGTCGAACGGTATACTGACCAAAAGAACTATAGCTGCGAATAGGATCCGGCAGATTACTTGTTGACCCATCACCAAAATCCCAATTAAAGGTTAAAACATTTGTCCCTTCACTATTAAACTGAACGCTAGCTGGCACGTTACAAAAATCAACTTCGTTTTGTGCCACAAAGTTTGCGCTTACCCCTGGTACATAAGCATTTCCAACTCCTACTGCATGCCATGCATCCGTTACTGCTTCTACTTCAGCAGAGCAAGCCCCATAAATGTCAGCAGCTGACAAAATGGAAAAAAACCGAGCTTCCTGATGATCAGAAGAAGCCGTTAAGTAAATAGCGTTGTTTCTAAAAGCCACTTTTGCAGCCTTGATAATTCCAATAGAGTCTACTTGATACGCCTGCCCCTTATCATTCGTTCCGCTTCTTCCTTCGCTTAAAAGGTAGAACCAATAATTTTGAACTCCGCTATTGGTATGCACACCACACCAGTCGTTACCGGAGGTAGGAAAACAGTTTTGATTGACCCAGTTACCACCTCCATAAGTGTCGGGGTCACCAAATGATTTGGGATTTGATAAGCTACGAAAGGGACTCCCAATTTCTTCCCCCATGAACCAATTCCAATTCGAATTTCGAGCAAACTGCTCTACCGCCACCCCAAAAATGTCGCTAAACGACTCGTTTAAAGCACCGGATTCGCTGGCATAAATGAGTTGTGAACTAAAGTTAGTAAATCCATGCGCTATCTCATGTCCTGTAATATCAAGAGTAGTAAGCGGACTTGTGGTAGCGTCCCCATCTCCGTATGTCATTCTTTGTCCATCCCAAAAGGCATTTACATAATTGCTGCTGTAATGCACATAGCTTCTCAGTGTAAAACCTTGATTGTCGATACTATTGCGGTTGTGCACTTGTTGAAAGTAATCGTAAGTCATTTCGGTACCCCAATGAGCATCCGTAGCATAGCGGTTAATCCCGGGTGTAAAATTATCCCATACATTATTGCTGTCTACAAAATCAACCGCATTACTGTAGCGTGTGCCGTTGTTCATGTCGTATGTTTCTATGCCATTTCCCCTTGTCGTTTCTCGAAGACGAAAAATTGCCCCTAGGCTATCTGTTACAATTTGTCGCTGTCCGCTGTATGCTGTTTGGGCTGAACCTTGAGCGTTACCATGGTGGATTAAGTTTTCGGCAAAAACCACTTCTCCATTGAAAGCATTGATGTAGTACTTTCGCCGCGCTAAAGGCTCATGAGCATATACATTGAACGCCCAACATAAAACTTGTTTCTTTTCTAAATCAGAGGCTTCTTGTCCGAAATAAACCTTTTCGCCTTGCGGGTAAAAAGTTGCTTTAATGTCTTGTGTTTCTCTTTTAAGAAATTGTTCTGCTGCTTGATTCTCCCATTTGTACTCTTCTGCTTTAAAATCATTCAAAGCTTTATTCAAAGCTTGTTCTTCACTCAACTGAATTGATTGACTTGCTATGGTAGCGTAAAACTTACCACTGGCCGACAGCACTTTTCCCTGTTTGAGGTGCAGACTAAACTGTGCCATGTAAATTGGAATGCCATCTACTGCTTGTCGATACCTTTTATGCTCTATTCCCAATTCATCGGTAGAGGAAGACTGGAACTGAAAAGACAGCTTAGATTCAAGCCCAAACTCGGTTTCTAAAAGGCGAAAAAATTCAGTCTCCGATAATTCGGCAGACTCTTTTAGCTCAATGTATATGGGTAAATCTAAATCATCTTTGTAAAAAAGTTTTTGAGCAACTTCAAACTTGGCTTCCGCTTCACTTCCTTGCAGTAAGGTTTGAGCATTTAGTGAAGCAAATGCAAATAAAAGGCTAATCCACAAGGCAAGTAGTTTCATATAATTTTATTTTACAATCGAAATTTTCTTTCTGATCAATTTCTCTTGAGTTTTTAATTGCAGAAAATAAATTCCATTTGGCAAGTTATTTAACTCTAGATTAAACTGTTTCCCGCTTCGACTATCAAGGGACACTGGTATAGACTTTCCGGCTATGTTGAATAATCCATAATCCTCAAAGGAAACATCTTGATCAAAGGTTAAAGTAAAGGCTCCATCAGAAGGGTTTGGATAGATGGAAAGTGTATTTTCCACCTCCTTCAAGTCTTTGGTAGCTGTAATGGAACAGCTAGAGTCTGCTTTGATAAATACTTCTTCTCTGCTGCTATAGCAGTCTTCTTCTTTCACTTTCCAATCGTAGAAATAGTAGTAAAAGCCTGTTGGGACTGAGGCATTACTCGACTTAATGTTCAAATAGCCTGGAATGGTGTAGGGATAACTTAAGCCCGAATTGGTCCGATAAAGATCAATAATTCCATTCGCCGGCAAGCCTAATTGGAAATCAGTACCTGCGGGTAAATCAAAATTCAAATTGATCACATTCATACCCAGCGTAAGAAAGGCTGAAGTACTTTGAATAACATTTCCGGAATTGTCCCTTAGTTCTATGAGTCTATTACCGCTGCTATTTGCATAAGCAGTAACAGATTGGAGGATTAAAGGCCTGAAAACATCAAATACAAGGTGTCTGTCAAAACTGCCAAATCCACCGGTGCCAAAATTGTTGTTTGCGGGTCCCACATTTAAAAGTGGTGAACTCACATAATTTTCGGCATAAAAGGAAACATCTTGATTAATGGGTGGTGTGGTATAGCTTGGTCCTGTAGCTACAATCATTCCTCCTACGGGCTGTGTGTACCAATTTATGGTGCCTGAAGCGGAGCTTGTTAAGCTAACACTTTGACCTAAACAAGCTGTATCATTCGCTAATTGAGGGGTAACAGGACGATTCACAAATACTCGATTGGTTTTGGTAATGGAATCTGTTCCAAATGAGTTAGCGGAAACTAATTTAACGGTATAGGATCCATTCTGCTGATATTGGTGAGTTGGATTTTGTAAGTTAGAAATGTTACCATCTCCAAAATCCCAAGACCATGAGGTAGGATTTTGGGTGGAACGGTCGGTAAACTGAAACATTCCAATGCAGCTGCTATCTGAGCTTACATCAAATTCTACGCTAGGCGACGTAGAGGGAAAGTTGCAATTCCAGCTAATATCAAATCCACCTTCTGTAAGTGCTTGGTCAGAGTAAAAACGCAAGGTAATGGCTCCACCTGAAGAAGTGATGGGCGCAGGCGCACCGGTAGTATTGCAATACTTTCCAATTAAAGGAGCCGCAATATTAACCCCATCATAAACTTCCAAATAATCATAATCGCAGACGTTTCCTGATCCGGCTTCTACATCAAAATAATTAAAAGTCAAGGTAATGCTACTTGCATTGGTGGGTGCTATGGTAATGATTCCTTGCTCCATATTACTGTAGTTTCCTCCTGCTCCACCGGAGTCAAATAGTTTTCCATTACAGCCTAATTGGGTAGGGTTAAAGCCATCTTCTAAAAGAGCCGTGCAGAGGTAAGAAGTATCTACTTTTATGTAATTGATTTTTTCTATTGAATCTCGACCGCAAGTACCGCCATCAACAATTAATTTTACGTCGTATTGTCCGTAGTTCTGATAAACCTTGGTTGGGTTCAATTGAGTGGAAGTTGTGCCGTCTCCAAAGTCCCAAACAAAGTTTAATCCATTGGAACTAGTGTTTGAAAAATTAACCGTGTGGGGTGGTGCACAAGCTGTTGAATCTGCTGCCAAAAATTCGGCATTTACACCAGCTTGATAAGCGTTTCCAACTCCAACTGCATGCCATGCGTTAGTTACTGCCTCTACCTCCGGAGAACATGGTCCGTATAAATCTACAGCAGAAAGTATGGAGTAAAACCTAGCATCATCGTAATTTGAATTTCGACCTAGGTAAACAGTTAAATTTCGAAAAGCAATTTTTGCAGCTTTGGTGATTCCGATGGAGGAAACAGAGTAGGCGTTTCCTAAGTCATTTGTTCCACTTCTTCCGGTACTTAGCAAATAAAACCAATAGTTTTGAACACCACTGTTGATGTGTACACCGCAATTATCGTTTTGTTGTGAAGGAACACAACCCACCACATTTAACCAATTGTTTCCGTTTCTTGTATCGGGGTCTCCAAATGCATTTGGATTAGACATGGAACGAATGGTGGTTCCGATATCTTCTCCAATGGTCCAATTTGCATTGTTAGGTCTGGCATAAAACTCTATGGCTGCCCCAAAAATGTCACTAAAAGATTCATTTAAAGCGCCAGACTCACTTTGGTAAATTAAATTGGCCGAAAAAGTGGTTAGTCCATGAGCAATTTCATGGCCTGCAATGTCAAGAGAAGTAAGTGGAGTTATCGGCCCATTGCCATCGCCATAAGTCATGTATTGACCATTCCAAAAAGCGTTGGCATAATTGTTATCGTAATGCACATAACTTACTAATGGAAAACCGGCATTATTTATACTGTTGCGGTTGTGTTCATTTAAAAAGTAATCGTAGGTTGACTCTGCCCCCCAATGTGCATCGGTAGCGTATTGATCAAGCTGTGGGTTTACATTGTTCCAATTATTGTCAGCATCTATAAAATCTACCGCTCCGCCATAAGTTGTCGCATTGTTCAAATCAAAAGTTCGTATGCCATTTCCGCTTGCGGTTTGCTGCAAGCGAAACTGAGTGGGTGACAAACTATCAGTTGTGATACTTTGTACTCCACTGTAGCCGGTTTGAGCAGATCCAATCTCATTTCCAGTATGAATCAAGTCATTGACAAATACCACACTTCCGTCTGCTGCACTAATGTAAATTTCTTTTCTACTCATAGGCTGATGCGCATAAATATTAAAACGATAGCAAAGACTCATTTCTTCGGGATTCAAGCTCGCTTTTGGCGAAGCGTATACCATAGTAGCTTCAGGGAAATAGCTTGCATCAGCATCATTTTCAAAAGCTTTTAGGTTTTCTTCCTCTGCCGGAATTTCCCATTTGTATGTTTTGGCTGAAACATAATCCAATGCTGCTTTCAAGGCTTCCGCTTCTGTTAAGGTTTGATTGCTTGATTTGGGTGCCTTATTAATCCAACGGCCGTTGATCGCTTTTACTTTTCCTTCTTTAAGATGAAGTTTCAAGGAAGAAAATGCCAAGGGTATATTCTGAAAAGTCTGCTGATAGCTCAAATGACGGAATTCCAATTGATCTTCCTCTTCTCGAATCAATTTCAAATCAAATTCTGGCTTTCCTTTAAAGTAGGATTGCCAAATTTCAGAAGCTTCCGCTAAACTGGGTTGACTACTTTCAGAAAACTGCAAATAATCAGGAAGTAAGTACTCTTTAACCGCCTTTCTTTCTTTTACGATTTCAATCTTAGAATCTTGGGCAAATAAAATAAAGCCGCTTAAAATAGCGGTTAGAGTAAATAATATACGCATGTGGGAATGTTAAACAATTTGGTGTACTAAATTAACCAAATATTAACGTAATAGTTTAAGCCGGAGATTTTATAGCCTCCAACTGCTGGTAGCCGTCTTCTAATAGTATATGAAACTTTTTTGCAGACACTCTTTCAGTTTGCTGCCTTTTGAGTTTTTCTAATTCCTTGTCCCAAGGATTAACGTTGGCGCCTATAATGGTTTTCGGGCAGGCTTTACATTGGCTCAAAAACTTTACACTTTCACTATTCTCGCAAATAAGCAGATCAATCTGACTTAAAACCCCGGAAGTAAGATGTGGGTACTGCTCTCTGAGAATGAATAGTAATTGCCCTTGAAACTCAATTAAGGTGTTTGGGCCGCTATTACTTACTTTCAAATTGCCTGCTATGCTTGGAAGCATTGATATTAAGCTATCTGAATAGACCAGCTTTCTAGCTCCCATGGCTTGAAGGTGCTGATTTACTGTGCGATTAGTGTATTCTGAATAGTCTGCATCTGGTTTCAGTAGAATGGCTCTGTGCGATTCTTTAAAAAGGTAAACTGCTTCCTCTCTAAAGGCATAAAGACCAATAAAATCATTCTTTCGCTGCCGAAGTTGAATGGAAAGCTCGACTGTTAAAAGCAAAGCAATGGATGAAAAGAAGAAAAAAATTAAAGGATATTTTTTATGATGCAGGTAAAGTCCAAAGGAAATTAAGGAGATGGAAAGCAATAATATGGATGAACCTTCTAACCAAATCCCCTCTGTTTGGAAGAAAGGCAAAGCTTGCATTCTTTCAATGATTAAATTCAAAATAGTTACAACGACTCCTAATAGTTTTCCCAAAAGGAAGGCTTGTTGGAAAATCAAGAATAAAACCGAAACGATTAAGGCGCCGGCAACAATCACAAAAGCCAAAGGAATAACAAACAAGTTTGTGAGCAAAAACCAATTGGGAAACTGATGGAAATAAAAAATAACGAAAGGCAAGGTGGCTAATTGGGCGCAAATGGAAACCACCATTAAACTCCAAGCTTGATCCAACAACCACCACCTCGGAGTTAACCAACTGTAAATAATAGGATGTAAACTGACAATTCCGATTACCGCCGCAAAAGAAAGTTGAAACCCAACCTCATACAACATTAAAGGGTTGATTATAAGTAAAATAAAAGCAGCTCCTGAAATAGAATTTAATATTTCTGAATGTCGATTTAGGGCCTTTGCGATCACGACAAAAGAAAACATACAAGCTGCTCTTTGCACAGATGGCGACAAACCGGTTAAAAAGGCAAAACCCCATATAATTAATAAAAGGACAATGGCCTTTAGCCATCGCTGCCATAAAGACTGTTTTAAAAAGAATAAAAGGCGGTTAAACAAGAGGAAAACAATGCCCACATGCAAACCGGAAACCGCCAAAATGTGCATGGCTCCAGCTCCGGCATAAGCCTCTTGTAACTCATCTCCCAATTTACTTTTATCACCCAAACTAATGGCGACAAGTACCGCTAATTCATCGCCTTCAATTCCCAACTTTTGATAGTTTGCTATCAGCTGACTTCTTAACTTTTCGGCTTGTGACCGAAGCGTTGGAAAGTGAGCAATACGATGAAGGGAGTCAAGATAGGTTTGAAAGTAAACCCCTCTATTTTTCATGAAAGCAGCATAATCGAATTGGTAAGGATTTAAAGGTTTTTCAATGATTTTGAAATAGGACCTTCCCTTGATCCAATCACCTACAATAAGCGGCTTAGAAGTTTTAGCATAAACGGAAAGCTGAAAATTCTTCTCTTGCCAAACTGAATCCACTTTGCAACTGATAACCTCAACCAAAAGCAGATGTGCTGTATCGCCCCTGTTTTCAGCTTCTGCAATTTTTGCCAACCAATGGTAGGGCTTCTCGGTAGTAAGACCTTCTACCTTTTGACCTTTTATGTATAAATGTGTTAGCAGCGCTCCAATGTGCAGAAATAGAAGAAAAGCAGAAACACCGGCTAGCCAACGGTAGCGATATCTTTTCTGCCAATAAAAAATCACAGCAGTTAAAATGAGAAAAAAGCCGCTGCTTAAGCCTAGAAAAATAAAATTAAGTTGTTGTTGAAGCGCTTTGGATAAAAGAATGCCGAGCGCAAAGGGCACTACTAATCGTATCAACGGTATTTTGCTCCAAAACCACACCTGAGAAAGTCGTTTGAGCTAAAATACTGATTTCTAATCAGCTTTGAAAAAATCTAAAGCAGAAAGGTCGATGATGTGAACCCCCCGGTAATAAAAATGTAAAATATCAGAATAGTTGTAGCCACGACGTGCCATTTCCATGGCTCCGATCTGACAAAGTCCTACGCCATGTCCATATCCCTTGCCGCAAAGGAGTATGGTATCGCCATGATCAACCACGTCAAAAAAGGTAGAACGCAAACCAAAGTGATGTCGCATGTCTTCAACATCAAGGTTGGTGTTCGGTAACTTTAAGGCTCGTCGAGAAGCTTGGTAAGTAGGCTCAAAATCTTCTAGCGAAGCCTCGGCTAAGTTAGCTTGCAAATACCTATTCCAAGCCTGTGTTGCAATGCGCTTTTCCCAATAAGAATTCTTCAAATTCGTACAAAAAGTGTCTTCCACTGATCGCAAATAATAGAGCGACTTCGTCCAAACATCTTCAGAATTAACCGTTTGCCCTCCACAATGAGAATGAAAAGCAGCGGTAATCAATTGAATGTCGCTATCTACAATCACCGCTCCACGCGTTTGCATAGACGCTTCTACAATGGGAGAGAAAAAACTTTTTCCATGATAAGCTTGGCAGTGTACTTGATCGCAAAGGTTAAAGCCCTCTAATAAATGTTTGTGGGTATTGGACAAGGCATAGGTTCGACAAATAATAGCTTGCAATTTAAAATACTCCTTGGGTGGTTTTTGACCAACCTCTGCTTCCACAACCCCTGCTACATAGTTGTCTAGGTCAATGTTGTTGACCAACTGCATGCCTTTGCTCTGGCTAAAGACTTTTAAATTGTCGTCGTAGCGCTGTTCTTTTAATCGATTAGAAATAGGACGAATGAGAAAGTGATTGTACCAACCAACTCCAACAAAATTAATTTTTTGAAAGGTGCCAAGATTTTGGCCATCTAGCATTACTACTACCCCTTGGTGGTTTGACTCTACCTTTACTGAAGATTTAGAGTTAAGTTCGCTAATCTTACCTTGCTCTGAAAAGAGCGAATACTTTCCGGCCCTTACCGAAAACTCGAAGGCCTTAATATTTTCTCCGTGATAAATGCCAATATTTATAAACTCTGCCTTAGCGGCAAAGCTTAAAAAGAGGAAGAAAATAATAAGGCAATTTCTCATGAGCTTTTCAGATCGTCAATAATCAAAGCAGCAGTGCGAGCAGATGCTCCGCCACCTCCTAACTTATCAATCAACGTTCCAAAAGTATTCAGCATCTCTTGCCGATATGGCCCATCTTCCAATAGTTTTCCCAATTCGGTTTTTAATAACTTATGATTCAAGTCTCCTTGAATTAATTCCTTCACCACTTCTCGATCCATAATAAGGTTAACCAAAGAAATGTAGTCGATATTGACCAGACGTTTTGCAATCTGATAGGAAATAGGGTTTCCTTTGTAGCAAACTACCTCCGGCACCTCAAACAGAGCCGTTTCTAAGGTGGCAGTTCCGGAAGTTACCATGGCGGCTTCAGATAATTCTAGCAGGTCGTAAGTCCTATTTTCAATTTGACTTACATTCTTATACTTGGCTAGGTAGGGCTCAAAATAGCTCGCATTAAAGGAGGGCGCAACTGCGATGACGAATTGATAGTTGGGGAAGTTTTTAGTTTGCTGCAACATAAGGGGCAACATCTTAGAAATTTCTTGCTTCCGACTACCGGGCAAAATTGCAACAATTGGTTCGGGCCCTAACTTTAGTGTTTTGCGCAACTGTTCTTTCCGTTCAGTTGAGCGGTCTCGGTTTTGAATGGCATCTAAAAGTGGATGTCCTACATATTCCACTTCCATTTCAAATTGCTTGTAAAACTCCTTTTCAAACGGCAGTATGACAAACATTTTGTCTACCCACTTTTTAAGCTTAAAACCTCTGTTCTTTTTCCAGGCCCATATTTGCGGCGAAATGTAGTAGTAAACCTTTATGCCAAGACTCTTAACGAACTCACCTATCCGCATATTAAAACCTGGATAATCAACTAAAATAACAGCATCCGGCTGGTAAGCTTCTATGTCTTGTTTGCAAACCTTAATGTTTCCAAGAATGGTTCTCAAATTCATAATTACCTCAGCAAAGCCCATAAAAGCGAGGTCTTTATAGTGCTTCACAATTTCAGCCCCGGCCGCTTGCATCAAATCTCCTCCCCAAGCCCTAAACTCTGCATCCGGGCTTTCTTTTTTTAGGGCTTTTATCAAATTTGAAGCGTGTAAGTCTCCTGATGCTTCACCGGCAATTACATAATACTTCATCTTAAATGGCACCTCCCACAATCTGATTGATCATTACCGCAAAAGCAAAAATAAGGGTGGCTAAGATTACTCCTCTGGCAGCCCGATCATTTCGGGTTTTGTAAAACATAAAAAAGGTGACCAAATTTACAATGGCACACAAACTTAGCACCTTAAAGAAAATTGCGGTAAACACCATCTTTCTCAAAAAATCGGGTACCGTTAAGTAAGCGTAAGAGGAAAGATAAAAAATGAACATCACCAAAAACGGAATAAAAATTCCCATGGCTAATCCTAACCAAATGTTATCTGTTTTACGCCTCATTTTCCATACTTTTTAATCCTTCTAAAGCATCGTAAGCGGTCACATCAAAATGAACCGGAACCACAGACACATAATTGTGTTTTAAGGCCCATTCGTCGGTATCTTCATGATCTTCTTCCTTGTTCACAAATTTCCCCGTTAACCAGTAATAGCTATTTCCCGAAGGATCTTGTCTTTCATCAAACTCTTCTTCCCAAAGGGCTTTTGCCTGTCGGCAAACTTTTATTCCATTTATTAAGTCGTTGCTCACGGCCGGAAAATTGACATTTAGGCAGGTACCAACTTGCAAAGGGTGCTTCAAGGTGTGTCTTATAATTTCTTCAGCATACTTTAAAACAGGCGAAAAGTCAGCATCAATGCTAGAATTACACAGCGAAAAGCCAATGGAAGGAATGCCTTCAATGGCACCTTCTACGGCTGCTGACATGGTGCCGGAATAGATCACATTAATGGAAGAATTGGAACCGTGATTAATTCCTGAAACGATTAAATCAGGTTTTTGATCCAGCACTCGTGAAGTAGCAATTTTCACACAATCTACCGGTGTACCGCTGCAGCTGTATGCCTTTACCCCTTCCACTTGAGTTTCATTCAAGCGCAAAGTTGCATTCATAGTAATGGCATGCCCCATTCCAGATTGTGGACTATCGGGAGCAACTACCACACAATTTGAGGTAATTTTTTTAACCAAACGAATTAAATTGGAAATCCCCGGAGCGGTAATTCCATCATCATTCGTGATTAAAATCAAAGGTTCTTTATTCATAGTGACAAATTTACTTAGAAAAGATTCGATTGTAGGGGCAAACAAATGGCTTACAAATGAAAAAAAGCCACCCACAGGGGGTGACTTTTCTTCGTGGTTTGGTTGTTGAAGATTACTTTTTGGCGTCGTCTTCTTCTACTTCTTCAAAGTCAACGTCAGTTACTTCCTCATCGTCTGAAGCGCCTGATGCATCACCTTGAGCTTCGCCTTGAGCTTGCGCTCCTTCGGCGCCGCCGCCTTGCTGATACATCTCTTGTGAAGCTTCTTGGAAAATTTTATTCAATTTCTCCATAGCTGGATCAATTTTCTCCAAGTCTTCAGCTTGATGGGCTTCTTTCAGCTCTTTTAAAGCTTCTTCGATAGGCTCTTTTTTATCTGCCGGTAACTTGTCTCCAAATTCCTTCAATTGCTTTTCAGTTTGGAAAATCAAACTATCTGCAGCGTTTAGCTTATCGATTTTTTCTTTCGCCTGCTTGTCGGAATCTGCATTCTCTTCCGCCTCTCGTTTCATCTTGTTGATTTCTTCTTCGCTTAATCCTGAAGAAGCTTCGATGCGGATAGACTGCTCTTTGTTGGTGGCTTTATCTTTAGCCGAAACATTCATAATTCCGTTAGAGTCAATGTCGAAAGATACTTCAATTTGAGGGGTACCTCTTGGCGCTGGTGGAATTCCATCAAGGTGAAATCTTCCAATGGTTTTGTTGTCTTTGGCCATGGGTCTTTCTCCCTGTAGAACGTGAATTTCTACTGATGGTTGATTATCCGCAGCTGTAGAGAAGGTCTCCGACTTCTTGGTTGGAATGGTGGTATTCGCTTCAATCAATTTGGTCATTACTCCTCCCATGGTTTCAATACCCAAAGAAAGTGGAGTAACATCAAGAAGCAATACATCTTTTACCTCTCCGGTTAGCACCCCACCTTGAATGGCAGCACCAATGGCTACAACTTCATCAGGATTAACCCCTTTAGAAGCTTCTTTACCGAAAAAGTTCTTCACTGCATCTTGAATAGCCGGAATTCTTGTAGAACCACCTACTAAAATTACCTCATCAATTTCGCTGGTTTCCATACCGGCAGCTTTCAAGGCTTTTCTACAGGGTTCAATAGTTCTTTTGATTAATTCATCTGCTAATTGTTCAAACTTAGAACGGCTTAGTTTTCTAACTAAGTGTTTTGGACCGCTTGAAGTAGCAGTTACATAAGGTAAATTAATTTCTGTTTCTGAAGAACTTGACAATTCAATTTTAGCCTTCTCAGCCGCTTCTTTCAAACGCTGAAGCGCCATCGGATCTTTTCTCAGGTCAATTTCTTCGTCTTTAATAAATTCTTCTGCTAACCAATCGATCAATACCTCATCGAAATCGTCACCACCAAGGTGCGTATCTCCGTCTGTGGCTTTTACCTCAAACACTCCATCTCCTAGTTCCAGAATGGAAACATCATGCGTACCACCACCGCAGTCAAAAACTACAATGTTTACATCTTGAGATTTCTTATCTAAACCGTAGGCTAAAGAGGCTGCTGTTGGCTCATTAATAATACGCTTTACAGTAAGTCCGGCAATTTCTCCGGCCTCTTTAGTAGCCTGACGTTGAGAGTCATTAAAATAAGCCGGTACGGTAATAACCGCTTCTGTAACTTCACTTCCCAAATAATCTTCTGCCGTTTTCTTCATTTTCTGAAGAATCATGGCTGAAATTTCTTGTGGGGTATATTTTCTGTCATCAATAAGTACTCGAGGCGTATCATTGTCACCTTTTACAACTTTGTAAGGTACTCTTCCAGCTTCCTTAGAAACCTCTGAAAATTTATTTCCCATAAATCTCTTAATAGAGAAAATGGTTTTTTCAGGGTTTGTAATCGCTTGACGCTTGGCAGGATCGCCCACTTTTCTTTCACCGCCTTCTATAAAGGCTACAATAGAAGGAGTTGTTCTTTTTCCTTCACTGTTTGGAATTACTACCGGCTCATTTCCTTCCATAACGGAAACACATGAGTTCGTAGTTCCCAAATCTATTCCAATTATTTTACTCATAAGATTTGATTTTTTTTCTAATTCAATAACCCTTGGTCAATCCTTATGCCAATTAGAAAAATGGTACAGGAAATGTAATTCTGTCACAAAAAATGCGGCTTTCTTGTAAAAAGTAGAAAAGAAAGCAATGACAATTTGTCAAGCTGACAGTTTCTTAATTTTTAGGAACAAAGTTTAAATTGCTTGTTCTGGGGTCGATGGTTCTGATTCGCTCTCGAGATTCATCACGTAAATTCGAGTAGGCAAAAACATGGGAACGAGAGGCAAACAAACCAATTCCATTTTCGATGTTGGTATACTCCGGTCTTACCTGCGCAATTCCATCAAGGGGGCCATTGATCTCACGGTAAAAATCAAAATCTACATCAGCAGCGTAAATATCAAAAATGAGGTTGCTATTCCCATCTATTTCTTTCGGATTCTGATTGTTCGGATCAATGGAGTTTGCTATAGCTTGATAGAATTTATCGGCATTAAACTCTACCGTAACCTCTTCTTCTCTCAAATCTCGATTCACCACCGTTGAAATAGGTACCCTTACGTATTTAACTTCTTCTGCACCGTTTGGAAAAACTTCTGTGTAAAAGAAAATTAGATCTACCTTAAATTCAGCAATTCTTTCAGAATGACGGAAGGTCAATTTTGCATCTGGCTTAATGGTTTGGCCATTGTTTCGGGTTAAACTTACTGACTTATTAATAGAAGCCGGGTTCAAGTTTGGATTTTGAATCTGAACCGTATCTAAAGCAATGGTTCTGCCTGAGGTAATCTGTCCGTCAGATTTCACTACTTCCAAGCGATACCCTCTGCCGGCAAAAATCGGATTGGTAGTAAAGTAGACAATATTTTTCTCCGTGGTAAATATCCCCTCTTCTTTCGGTTTCTGAACGGTGTTTAAGGTGTCAGCCTGATTATTAGATAAATCCACCAACCTTACCGTAATATCCGAATAGAATAATTGATCAGGATCTTGAGCTAGCTGTAGAGCATTGGTATTCTCTTCTAAAAAAGCCCGGTTAACCTTAACGAATTGGGTATCTTCATTAACATCCAACAAGCCATAAATTACGGTTGTGTCCACGTATTCTGCCGTCAGATCAACTTCGTTTTCACAAGCTGAAAGCGCAAAAAGGCAAGCAAGTAAAATAAAAAAGGAGTTTTTCTTTTTCATGTTCGCGAAATTACGGAATAATCAACATCAACATCTATTTTGTAGCTTTGTTGAGACACAAAATCAGAAAAGTATGTCTACCGGAAAAAAGAGCGATGTAAAAAGAGTAACCACGCATGTGCTTCAGGAAATGAAGAATAGAGGGGAGAAAATTTCAATGTTAACCTCTTATGATTTCTCCATGGCAGCCATTGTTGATGCTGCAGGAATTGATATTATTTTAGTGGGAGACTCTGCTTCGAATGTAATGGCAGGCCATGAAACTACCTTACCCATTACTTTGGATCAGATGATTTATCATGCATCTTCAGTGGTGCGGGCCATTAATCGCAGTTTGGTGGTGGTTGACCTTCCCTTTGGTGCCTATCAGGGAAACTCAAAAGAAGCCTTGACATCCTCTATTCGAATAATGAAAGAGTCAGGGGCGCATGCAGTAAAAATGGAAGGAGGCTCTGAAATATTAGAATCCATTGAACGCATACTTTCTGCGGGCATTCCGGTGATGGGCCATTTGGGTCTCACTCCACAGTCGATCTACAAATTTGGCACTTATGTAGTAAGAGCCAAAGAAGAGGAAGAGGCTAAAAAATTAATTGAAGATGCCAAGGCCTTAGAAAAAGCAGGCTGCTTTTCTATTGTGCTCGAAAAAATACCAGCCAAACTGGCCAAACAAGTTGCAGAAAGCGTCACCATTCCAATCATAGGCATTGGCGCCGGCAGTGGTGTAGATGGTCAGGTACTAGTGATTCACGATATGTTGGGCATTAACAAAGAGTTTAGTCCTCGTTTTTTGAGAAGGTACAATGACCTATACAGTAGCATTAAAGGTTCTGTTGAAAATTATATTAAAGATGTAAAATCGCTTGACTTCCCCAATGAAAAGGAACAATACTAAGCAATTGAGAAGATGGAGTACACTCTGCTTCATTTTTCTTTTCAGCATTGCTGCTAAAGCTCAATACATTGAACAGTATCCCATCAATGAAAACAATGGTGATAAGATGTTTGAGTTCAAAAATTATCCGGAAGCGGTTCGGCAGTTTTCAGAGTTGTTGAAAGAAGAGCCTAACAACATTGTTTATAAATTCAAGCTCGGAAAAGCCTACACACTTTCTTTAATCGATCAAGCTAAAGGGCTTAAGCTATTAGAAGAGGTAGCTGAAAGTGCCAATCTTCCTGAAGATTTAAAGGTAGATGAAACTTTAGCTTTGGCTTACTTCAAGAATTACAAGTTTGACAAGGCGCTAAGTTTGTATGAAAAGTTGAAAAGTTCTGCCCTTGAGGAAGAGCGGAAAACTTTTTATCAGAGCCAAATAGAATTAAGTAAAAGAGCCAAAAAGCTTTACCAAGATCCTGTGCCGGTCCAATTTGAAAACTTGGGAGAAAACATAAACTCAAAAGCCCCAGACTATTTGCCTTTCATTTCGCCTGACGAATCTTTGATCTTTTTTACCACTCGCCGTGAGGGGGTAGTTGGCGGCCTTTACGATTATAAAGGCTACTACACCGCCGACATTTACACCTCGCGTCACCGAAGAAACAAATACAATCGCTCCCGTTCGGTGGGCAGCCCCAACACTTATGGGAATGAAGAAACAGCTGGTCGGTCTGAAGATGGAAGCTTTATGCTGTACCATGTTGATAGCGATGATCATTTTAGCAACATTTTTGTAAGCGAGAAAGGAAGGCGTTCGTATATGGCACCTAAGGTTATCGGCTCTGAGGAAGTCAATAAAAAAACCCGAGAAATAGGCGCCACTTTAACCAATAATGGCGATCGACTTTATTTTTGTAGTGATCGAGAAGGCGGCATTGGAGGGTTTGACATATACGTGGTGAATCGCTTACCAAATGGAAAATGGGGATTTCCGAGAAACATCGGGCGTCCTATTAACACAGAAGGTGACGAAATGTACCCTTTCATTTTAGACAATGAACGATTGCTTTATTTTTCTTCTAACGGACATCCCGGAATGGGCGGTTTAGACCTTTTTAAATCTGTAATGAACGATGAATCGGCACAATGGTCACAACCAGAAAACTTAGGCTATCCGATAAATACCGTTAACGATGACAAAAGTATTTGCTTTGCCGAAAATCGGCGCTATGCCTACTTGGCACAAAAGCGAGGTGACAGTTATGGCGATTTAGACATATACCGCCTTACTTTTGAAAAGGAACGCGCTGAGTACACCCTTGTGAGTGGTCTGATTATGGACACCGACTCCGCATTGGTAAAAACTGATATCTTGGTAGAAATCTTTGATGATAAAAGTAGCGAATTGATTGGCTCTTACTTGATGAATAAAAACACCTCTAAGTATCATGCCGTATTACCCCCGGGTCGTTATCGCTTGGAAATTCTAGACCCCTATGGCTATGAAACATTCAGCAAAACTTTCGTCCTCCTTAACAAAAACGACTTTAGAGAGAGTCTAGAATTACCCATTTTACTGAAGCCTAAACCTTAAATTTCCTTGAAGAATAAGCAGTTAGAAGTTTTGTACGAAGACAATCATTTGATTGCCGTGAATAAGCCTTCAGGGGTACTGGTGCAAGGAGATAAAACCGGCGACACTCCTTTGAGTGAATTGGTTAAAACCTATTTAAAAGAAAAATACAACAAAGCTGGCGAAGCCTATTTAGGGGTTCCTCATCGTATTGACCGACCCACCTCCGGTTTGGTGTTGTTGGCCAAAACCTCAAAAGCTTTAAGTCGCTTAAACAAAATGTTTCAAGAAAAAGAAATGCAAAAAGTGTATTGGGCCATGGTGAAAGAAAAACCCCCAATGCCAACGGCCACCTTAACCAATCATTTAGAGAGAAATTCTGCTAAAAACAAATCTTTTGTAGTGAGCAAAAAAAGCGCTGAGAGTAAGTTGGCTGAATTAGACTTCAAAATTTTGGTGAGTTTGGAACACTATCACTTATTAGAAGTTTATCCTAAAACCGGCAGGCATCATCAGATCAGGGTGCAGCTTTCCAAGATAGGATGCCCGATTAAAGGTGATATCAAATATGGCTTTCATCGTACTAATGATGATGCTTCGATTCATTTACATGCACGAAAACTATCTTTCATTCATCCGGTGCAGAAAGAACCACTAGAGATTGTGGCTCCCTGCCCCAAAAAAGATGGTCTTTGGAAAGCAGCTGAAAAAGCAGCCAAGGCAGGTTTATAGGAGATTGTCCTTTCTTCGGTTTTGCTTCTTCTCCCCCCTATTCTTTTTTTCTCTTAAACGTTTTCTAATGGCTGCCTTGCTCGGTTTGGTTGGCTTTCTTTTTTTCTTCTTTCGCAAGGCCCTTTCGAGCATGTCAAACAATTGCTTTATAGCCAATTGCTTGTTTTTATGCTGGCTTCGACTTTCTTCTACATCAACTTGTAGCACACCTTCGCTACTTAATCGACTACTAAGGCCTTTTCTAAGGCGATTTTTTTCTTCCTCAGAAAGCTGTCTAGATTGATCAACATCAAAAAATAAACTAACTCGACTTTCGGTTTTATTTACATGTTGGCCGCCTTTTCCTCCACTGCGGCTGAATTTAAACTCCAATTCCGACGCTATTTCTCTTTCCCTTATTTTCATGACCAAATCTTATGCTTAATGCTTAAGTATAAAGGTAAAGGATGTTATCTTTGTTTATCAAACAAATCAAATCCTATTTGAATGTCAACAGAAATTGAACACTTAAACGAAGAAGATAAAGAGATCATTTTAAGAGCTCCGGCATTGGTTGCTATTTTAGCTGCCATCTCTGACGATGGGGAAGTTAGCAAACACGAAAAGGCCGAATCGATTAAACTCGCGCACTTCAGAACGTACACTTCCGCCCCCATTTTACAGAATTATTACAAAGAAGTAGACAAGGTATTTGAGAGCTATTTTGATGAAGAAATGGCTCAATTACCGGAAGAATGGAAAGACAAAGAGGAGCACTTGGAGCAAAAGCTAACCTCTTTGAATCAAGTATTGCCGAAAATGGATGACGTTTATGCTCAAACATTGGTAAAAAGTTTGAAATCTTTTGCCAAGCATGTCTTTAAATCGAATTCCAGTTTCTTAGAATACTTTGTACTTCCAGTATTTATGAACAAGGTAGAAAAAGAAAGCTTCGACATGCACTTGGGTGAAGAAGAGGAAGAATAATGAAAGAATTGTTCATCATACGCCATGCTAAATCCTCTTGGTCAAATGCCAATTTAAAAGACTTTGACCGCCCTTTAAACGAAAGGGGATTACGAGATGCGCCGAGAATGGGTGAACGACTTCAAAAGAAAAATCTAAAGCCGGACTTGATTGTCTCAAGTCCGGCAAACCGAGCTTTAACTACGGCTAAAACAATTGCCGAGAAGCTTAGCTACCCAAGCGACTGTATCCGAGAAGAATCATTGATCTACGGTGCTACTGTAAACGATATGATTCAGCTTCTAAGCAAGACTCAGGATAAAGTAAAACGACTATTTGTTTTTGGCCACAATCCTACCTTTTCATCTTTAGCAGAAGAACTAAGCAATGAATCCTTAGGTAGCATTCCCACTTGTGCCGTAGTGGCTTTAAAAGTCCCCTTTGAGAGTTGGCAAATGCTCAGTCGTGGCACTGCGGACCTATGGTTTTATGATTATCCAAAAAACAAATCATAGGTGAAGGCTAAAAGACTTGGCCTTAGCATACTTTCTCTTTTTTTGTTGTACCAAAGTATTCAGCTGATTCTTGTTTTTATTAAGCATGAACAAAGCTATACTTGGCTTCAAGCAATTGCATTAGCCATCATGTTAAACTTATTTGTCACTGGCGTATGGGCTTTTCTGGGTTTTGCTTTTCCAAGCTCAAAGCTGTTGCCAGAAAACTATTACCTTCATGTTAATCAGAAGAGAATAAAGCGCCTGTATCACTTCATGGGTGGCTCCTATTTTCGACAGTTTCTTCTCCACACTTTTTGGAAAAATCAAAATCAAAGAAATCGCTACTTTTCAGGAGGGAAAGCCGGTTTAGAAAAAATGCATTTTGAATCCAAACAAGCTGAATTTGGTCACCTGATTTCATTTGTTATCATCAGCTTGATTACTTTAATATTTGTTTGGCAAAATCAGTGGAAAGTGCTTTTAATCAGTCAACTGATCAACTTATTTTTTAATTTTTACCCGGTTGTTTTGCAGCGTTTTCTCAGAATACGCGTCTTAAGAATAAAATCTATTTTAAAATGAGAACAAGACAGTTATTTAGTCTCCTATTGATCCTTTACACTTTTCAAGTTTCAGCGCAAGCTGGAGATACAAAAGCCAAAGCTTTTGATTTTTGGCTGGGTGAATGGACGGTTTATTGGTATGACCAAGACAGCAACAAAGTGTTTGGCAAAAATCGCGTCGAAAAAACTTTAGATGGCAAGGTGCTTCAAGAACACTTTTCTACACCAAACGGCTTTAAAGGTACTAGTCTATCCGTTTACAATCCAAAGCAGAAAAGCTGGCATCAGGCTTGGGCCGATAATCAGGGAGGGTACTACAATTTTATTGGCATAGTTGATAATGAAGAACGCATTTTCAGCACCGACACAAGCAAACAACAAATTCAAAGAATGCGGTTTTACGAAAGAAAAGTGAACTCTTTTATTTGGGATTGGGAAAGGTCAAGCGATGGCGGACAAAGCTATCAACTTGCCTGGCGAATCTATTACCAAAGAAAAAACTAAAGCTTTACAGTCCAGCCATGAACGTCCTCAACCGTTCCTCTTTTAATGCCTTCTAAATAGGCTTTCAAGCGGCTGGCAAACTCCCAATTCTGAAAATCTGACAATTCGTAATCTTTTCCTTCATAGCCAATCTTAGCAATAGGAGCGATGGTTGCTGCAGTGCCCATTCCAAAAGCTTCGGTTAAGTTTCCACTTTTGAGAGCGTCAATTACTTCAGCCACTTCTACTTTTCGCTCTTCTAATTTGTAGCCCCACTCTTTGGCTAAAAACAAAATGCTATCTCTGGTAATGCCAGGTAAAATTGTGTTGCTTTCTAATGAAGGAGTAACCAAGGTGTCTCCGATCCTCAACATCAAATTCATGGTGCCCGACTCTTCAATGTATTTGTGCTCTTTGGCATCGGTCCAGATTAGTTGATCATAGCCCGCTTTTTTTGCTTCTTGTGCCGGCAATAAAGAAGCCGCATAATTGGCTGCTGCTTTTGCTGCACCTATCCCTCCTTCACAGGCTCGGGAGTATTGTGTTTCAATTCGCACATTTACTGCCCCCGAATAGTAGTTAGAAGTAGGTGAAGTGATCACCATAAACTTGTACTTCTCGCTTGGCTTTACTCCAAGAAACCCATCATCGGCAATTAAAAATGGACGAATATAAAGTGACTTTCCATCTCCTTCCGGAATCCAGTTGCGGTCTAGATCAACCAAAGCTTTGATCCCTTCCATGAAAATTTCACGAGGCACTTCAGCCATGCACATTCTTCTAGCCGAACGATTTAATCTTTCCCAGTTTTTTTCAGGTCTAAAAAGTAAAATGTCTCCATTGGGAGCGCGGTGTGCTTTTTGCCCTTCAAATATGGCTTGTCCGTAATGAAAAACACAAGCTGCAGGAGAGAACGGAATTGATTGAAAAGGCATGATTCTCGCTTCACCCCAACTTCCATTTTCATAATCAGCTATCAACATATGATCAGAAAAGTCTCTACCAAATTTCAACTCGTTAAAATCTATCTGATCTAGGCGTGATTCTTTAATTCTGTCAATCTTTATCGCTAGCTGCTCTACTCCCATATTTCTTCTTTTTTGGATTGCAAAAGTAATGATTTCATAGCATAATTAATTACAAAAAATTAAAGCTAGATGCAGAAATTATTAGCCAAACGGTAATAAATTTGAATTTCTTATCTTTCAATTAAATGAGTAAGAAAAAAGGTCAATATGTTAGTAATGAGGAGGGTGCTCGGGTTTACCAAAATCCGATTTTACACTACTTGAGCCAAACTCACATTGCAGTGCCTTTAACTATATTTTACGGTGCCGGTGTGGCCATCTCTATTTATGCGGCACAGGCTTTTGACCTCACGATCTTACCCATTCTCGCTTACTTTTTTATAGGTTTTCTCTCTTTTACATTCGCAGAATACTGTATTCACCGTTTTATTTACCACTTGCCTACGGTCTACGAAGAAGGAGGAGCAGCTTACGCCTTACACGGCATACACCACAAATACCCAAGAGATAAAAAGCGCTTGGTAATGCCTCCGGTGTTGAGTGTATTAATAGCCAGTATAATTCTATCGCTAAATTATTTTTTAATGGGGGAAGCAGGCTTTCCCTTTACGGCAGGCTTTTTATTTGGCTATGCAGCATACCTCAGTGTTCACTTTATCGTACACCGTTTTAAACCACCTAAGAATTTTTTTAAAGCACTATGGATCCATCATAGTATTCATCATTACCAAGATGATGAAGTGGCTTTTGGGGTTTCCTCTCCCCTTTGGGATTTTGTTTTTGGCACGATGCCCAAAAAAAATAAAAAGGCGAACTAGCTCGCCTTTTAAATTATCCAGATTATAAAATAAAGCTTACTTCATCGATTTGGCCCAATCACCTTCAAAGGAAATTTCTTTTAGTGCTTTTCGATCTCTGCTGGGCTTTTCTTGATCCTGCAAATCTTTAGGTAATTGTGAACTGTCCCCAATATAACCCAAAGCAATTGCTGTTACCGCTTCATAAGAGTCGGGTATATTGAATTTTTCTTTTGCTTTATCTGCACTAAACCCAGCCATCTGGTGAACAAAAATGTCGTGCTCCATGGCCTGAATGGTCAAATAAGCAGTGGCCGCACCTAAATCATGTCTCGCATGAGGGTTTGGTTTCTCATTTCTAGCAAACTCTTTGCTTACCACCCCAATCATTAGTACAGGAGCAGTTTTAGCCCAATTTTGATTGAATTCGACCAAACAATCCATTATCTTGTTGTAAGAATCATCACCCTTAAAGCCAATCAGGTAACGCCATGGCTGTTCGTTAAAACAACTTGGGGCGGTACCGGCCGCTTCCAAGAGAGACTTCATTTGGTTTCGGTCAATTTCTTGATTTGAAAATGCCCTAGGGCTCCATCTTTTTTCTATCGCTTCACTTACTTTCATTGTCCTCTTAATTTATCGAGTAAATCATTTAATTGTTTGGCTTCCTCTGGATTTAAATTCTGGAATTTTTGTTTTACTTCAGGCTGCTTTTTATCGATTTGATTAAGCAACTTTAATCCTTCTTCAGTTATTTCAATGTCAACCTGTCGCCTATCATCGTGGTTTACTCTGCGGTTCACAAATCCCTTCGTTTTAAGTTTATCAACCAATCTAGAGACGTTTGACATCTTATCGATCATACGGATGGTAATCGAATTTACTGAAATGGCTTGAGGGTGTTGCCCCCTTAAAATTCTCAACACATTATACTGTTGACTAGTCAAACCATAGGGTTTTAAGTGATCTGCTATAATTTCGGTTACCCATTTACCAGTAAAAAGCTGATTGATCATTAACTTCTGGTATTCGTCTTCAAACTTATTTTGTTTGATTTCTTCTTCTATCTTCATCCAACTGAATTAAAAATGCAAATATATGTATCTACATTAATTGTCAAAACAATATCTACAATTGATTAGGCTTTTCGCCAGAGTGAGTCGATAAAGTAATCACGACTATCGCTAAAGTTTTTCAACACTTGAAAACCACTTTGCTCCGCTAAAGACTCAATTTCTGAAAGATTGTACTTTTTAGATACCTCCGTAAAAATAGCTTCCGCTTTCTCAAAATGGACTACTGTTCCCAACTTTTTTAGTTGCACCTTTTGTTCCTTCAAGCTAATTAAAAAACTTTTTGCTTCTCCGCTGTGAGGGTCGTAGGTAGGGTAATGATCAAATTGACTTAACTCAAAATTAGCTTCTAGTTCCTCATTTATACGACGAAGTAAATTTAAATTAAAGGCTTTTGTCACTCCTTTCTCATCATTGTATGCATTCAAAATCACTTCTGGCAGTTTCTTGAGATCAAAAGCCGAAAGAAAAAGATCATTTGTGGATAAATACTGAGCCAGTTCTTGTAGAAATTGATTGGCTTTCTCGGCCTTAAAATTGCCAATGTTGGCACCTAAAAACAAGATGACTTTTGGGCTGCCTGTGTCTAGATTCTTCAAGGCCTCGAAATAAGTTTCCACCCTACTTTCTACCTTTAACTGCGGCCATTTTAGTTTCAATTCTTCTTCTAAGTCTGACAATACATCTGCAGAAATATCAATCGGGATGTAAGTAAAATCAGCTTTTTGTTTAATTAGTTCTTCTAATAAAAGCTTGGTTTTTAATCCATCACCGGCACCTAATTCAACCAATTCAAAATGCCCTTTTTGTTTTATGGTATTAGCAATTGAATTCCCTTCCTTTTCAAATATCTCAAATTCACAGTCAGTAGGGTAATAATCGTCCAAGTGCATAATCTTTTGAAAAAGTTGATCTCCCTTTTCATTATAAAAATATTTTGAAGGCAAATATTTGGGTTTGCTGCTCAATCCTGTCTTTACTTCAGCTGCAAAATTTTGATCCATGAAAATTAGGTTTAGTTGTGTATAATAGTAGACAAGAAGCAAGGCTATATGTTTACTTTTAAGGCATGAGGAAAGGATACTTCTTTGTGGCGGCGCAGTTTTTATGCTTGGCCTATTTCTTTAGTCAAGGGGGCTTTTGGCTTACTAATAATGGGGCCCTCTTCTTTCATTTCCTTGGTCTTTTGCTAGGAGTATATGCCGTTTACAGCATGAGTAGAGCCAAACTTTCAATCTTACCGGAATTGAAAGAAGAAAGTAAACTTATTACCCACGGGCCTTATCGTAAAATTCGCCATCCAATGTATACCGCCTTGCTACTTTATTTCTTTCCTTATCTACAAGTATCTACTAGCTTGCTGTTGGTTTACTTGTTATTACTGATTACCTTAATCTTAAAATTGAATTATGAAGAAAAGCTATTGAGAAAGACTTTTCCGATTTACCTTGATTATAGTAAAAAAACATATCGTTTAATTCCTTGGCTTTACTAGTCTTTTATTGAATTTTGCACGATGAATAAAATCCCTTTTCAAATTCGCTTATTGCGGGCTTATTTTAATAGTGTTGGGCGACTTATTCCTCGTCATTCTGCTAAATTTTTGATTCGACTTTTTTCAACACCCCGTTCTCGGGTTATTCGCTCTAAGGAAGTAGAGGTAATAGAAAGTGCCCAAAGTGAGCAGTTTGAGTTTAAGGGTGAGAAAATAAAGTTGTATCAATGGGGCGAAGGTGAAAAATACGTTTTACTCTGCCATGGTTGGGAAAGTAATGCTGGAAGTTTAGGAGCATTTGTTGCTCCCTTGTTGGAGCGTGGTTTTCGCATTATTTCGTATGATGGCCCAGCGCATGGAGGCAGCGAAGGAAAGGAAGCTAGTTTGATCACCTTCACGCAGGTGGCGAAAAAAATAGTTCAGCACTATGGCAAACCGGAAATAGCGATTGGTCACTCCTTGGGCGCCAATGTGATTATGCTTTTAGCCTATGAAGAGCAAATTGCCATTCCCAAATGCATTTTAATCAGCCCGGTGAATCGGATTCGCTCAGTTTTTGAAGGCTTTAAAGCAATTTTTAAGATTCCGAATGCCATTTATGCCAAAATGATAGAGATTATCAGCCAACGAACTAACTATCAATTGGATGACCTTTTATTTGAAAAAATAGCGCAAGAAAGTCCTTTACAAAAAGTTTTGCTCCTGCATGATGAGGATGATAAGATAACCGCAGTAAAACACTCAAAAGACATTGCCAGCGTTTGGGGCAAGGCAACTTTTAAACCCATAAAAGGAAGCGGACATTATAAAATTCTATGGCATGAATCTACACTAAAAAACGCGGTTGATTTTCTCGACAATTAATTTGGCATTAGTTTTGGTAATGCGTTACCAACTAAAAAACCCAACAACATGAAAAAATTAAGTCTAACCATGGTTTTTGCCATCGGAATCCTTTTCAGTCAACTTCAAGCCCAAGAAGCCAAAAGCGATAGAGCGGAAAAATTTGAAACACTGAAAGCCGAATTACAGCTTAATCCGGAACAAGCAGAAAAAGTAAAAACCTTGCTCAAAGAGCAGAAAGCCAAAATGAACGGGCTAAAAGAAGACAAGCAAACGAAAAAGCTCGAAAGCAAAGCAGAATTAAAGAGCAAGAAAATGGAGCAAATGAAAGCTCGCAGAGAAATGAGAGAAGATTTCCACCTTAAGATGAGCGAAATCCTAGATGAAGAGCAAATGGAAAAATTTGAATCCATGAGTGAAGCAAAGAAAGATGAAATGAAAAAGCACCAACACATGCATAAGCATAAGATAGAGCATGAACATCCAACACATGAGCTCAAAGCTGAATAGACCTAAAAGCTGAAGTTAACCTTCAGCTTTTTTATGGATAAAAAGGTTTGCCATGGGTTTGTTGAATTAGCTTTCCTTTTAGTGAGGGAAACTGATTTAAAACTGAAATAGCCCGCTCGCTCCAAGCAAGCCGGTAAAATAATTTCTGCAATTGTCGACCCACCCATAAACGTCGAGCAAATGTTTGACGCCAGGTTCTTTCGTATTCCCTTTCCAATTCTTCACGACTTTTCTTGTGATGTAAAAAAGCTTCTGCCAAATCAGACCAAAGGTGAGCTGCATGAAGTGCCATACTCATGCCATTTCCACATAAAGGAACAATTAAGCCTGCACTATCACCCAACATAAAGGCATGGTTTTGTACTTTGCTTTTCGAATTAAAGTTGATCTGGGATATCACTTCCGGTTTTTCATAAAGGCTAGGAAAGTTCAAATACTTTTCTAGCAGGGGGTTTTGGCTCATTATTTTTTGCTCGAAAGGTTCAATACCTCCTGCTTCTTGCAGCGAAGAGGCTAAAGTCAGATAACACAAGCAATAGCGATTTTCTCCTTCTACTTTGGAAATGCCGCAATAGCCTCCTTCAAAAAGGTGCAATCCTATTTCATGGGCCGGCAAATTAGCCTCTATGTGATACTTTACCGCGGTGAAGTTTCTATCGGCTGGAAGTGGTTTTTGAATAAATTTTCGTTGCCATTTTTTATCTAATTGAGAGCGTTTGCCATAAGCACCAACAAGGAGTTTTACCTCAAAGTCTCCTTGCTCACTCTTAACAAGGTGTTGATCATTTTCATAATGAACATCAGTCACCCGACAGTTGGTGAGTAGTTTTACCCCGGCGGCTTTAGCCAATTGAGCCAATTTTGCATCAAGGCAATAGCGACTTATGCCAAAGCCGCCTAAACCCAATTGATGCTCTAATAAACGACCGGAGGGAGTACTTACCTTTAAGTTGTGGATGCGAGGCAAGTTCAACTCATCTAAGTCGACACCCAAAAATTTAAGGTATTCCCAAGCTTCCATTGAAATGTACTCTCCACAGACTTTATGGTAAGGATATGTCTTTTTTTCCCAAAGCACTACCTCAAAACCCTTGCGACTCATTTCTATAGCGCTTGCTAAGCCAGCCAAACCACCACCTATGATGCCGAGGTCAAATTTTTTCATGCTGCTGCTTTTCTACAATTAAATGCCGGAAGGCCCAAATCCACTCTACTTGAAAGTTTTCATAGCCCGCTGACTTTAGTAAGTCCTCCCATTCTGCTTTTTTAAAACCTTTTAATACTGAAAGTGGGGCATCGTTTTTCACATAAGTAGAGCGAGAAAAAAACTTAGTTAATTGTTGAATGCTATAATAAGCGAAGGGATGACGATGCAGATCATTTATGATCACACCCAATCGCGCCAATTCTTTCATTCTTTTTAAAAAATGTTCGAGTTCTTTACCATAAAAATGATGGCAAACTAAAGCACAGCAAGCAATGTCGATAGGTTCTTTAGCTTGAAAATCCTTAAAATCGGCCTGTTTGAATTCGATTTCATAATCCTGAGATTTTTCCTTGGCAAATTCAATGGCTTCTCCTAGCAGGTCGAAACCACTTAACTTCAAGTGGTAACCCTTTGCTTTTCCCCAATCTGCAATAGCCCGCAATGTATCTCCGCCCCCACAGGCAAAGTCAACAATGTGATACTCAACATCCGGCTTTGTAAGCAGCTGTTTTAGACCTTTTAAACTGGCTTTATGCCCTCCTAATAAACGATTAATTGTATCTAGCTCTTCCAAGTTTCGGAACAACTCTTGTCGATGTAAATGCTCTTGATCGAGCAATTCCTCCTGTTTTGAGCGCTGGCTGAAATCAGGCATCTTCAGTCCATTTTAAGACTGCACCATCCAAGGTTAAGCCTGGTCCAAAACCACAAGCAAACACTTGCTTTCCTTTTTCAGCTTTTTGCCAAAGCTCATGAAGCACGAACATTATTGTAGGAGCAGATAAATTACCATACCCTCTCAAAACTTCGTAAGAAGCAGATAAGTCATCATCGGAAAGCTGGAGTTCCTTTTGACAAACTTCTAAAATCTTTCTCCCACCCGGATGGATCGCCCATTGATCGATCTGATGTTGCTGTTTCTGATTTAATTTTTGAATCAGCTGCTTTATGCCATGATCTACCAAGTTCGGAATATAGGAGCTAAGCTTCATCAAAAAGCCCGAAGAGTGAATGTCCCAAGCCATATCTTGTTTCCCATTTGGCAAGTGCAGCTGTGCCATATTTTGGACAGATAGAGCCGGTTTGTTGTGCTTCCGGTAGGTCTCCTCCCCTTCTACCAAACAAGCAGCTGCACCATCAGCAAAAAGGGAATTTGACAAGAGGTGGTCGTCTGTTTCTTGATTTTGGAAATGCAAGGTGCAAAGTTCCACCGCTACAATTAAGACTTTCGCATTCCCATCTTGAGCGCAAAAAGCGCGGGCCATTTTCAAGGCTGGAAAAAATGCATAACATCCAATAAAATTTACCCCATGGGTTTCTAAAGCGTCTGAAAATGGTAAGTCTTCTTTCAACTGCAATTCTAAGCCCGGGGCAGACAAGCCAGTACAACTAACCGTAATCAAATGACTAATGGTGGCTAGTTCATCTTCAGCTAGTAGCTTTTTAATGGCCGATTTACAAAGTGATTTAGCATGCTTTTGATAGAGCTGCATACGTAATTCTACCTTGGGCTCAGTCTTTTGTTCAGCTTTAAAAAGTTTTGCCTCTCCGTTTGATTCGTCAAAGTCAGGAAGTACTGAATAACGGTTTTCAATTTTGGTTCTATGATACAATACACCGAGTTTTCGCTCTAGCCTCTCATCATTGGGGCGCAATCGCTTGGCCATCCATTTGGCAAGTTCAGCTTGACTGTAGCGAAAAGATGGGACTGCAGTAGCAATTTGGGTCAGATAGGTACCTCTATTCATGCCCTTTATTTTGACTTTGGTTTCGTATTTTCGTTGGCAAAGCCCATTCTATGTTCGATGCCTTAAAGCTGATGCGCATTCCCTTTTCGATTTTTCTCATGCCTGTCTTTTGGTTCTCATTGAGCAATTTAGAAAGCCCAAATGTTCTCAAAGGTCTACATCTTTTTTTGATGATTCACCTTTTTGTTTACCCGGCAAGCAATGGTTACAACTCTTATTTCGACCGTGACGAAGGTAGCATTGGGGGTTTAGAATCACCCCCAAAAGTTAACTCCTATCTATTTCCCATGGTGGTGGCCTTCGACCTGATTGCCATTCTTTATGCTGCCTGGATCAGGCCTGAACTGGCTGTTTGGATTGGCCTATACCTTTTGGTTTCTAAAGCTTACAGCTACGACAAGATTCGACTCAAAAGAAGAGCCATCACTAGCACTTTAGTGGTGACTTTTTTTCAAGGTTGTTTTATGTTCTTAGCAACGCTTTATGGCATGGGTTTATCTTATGAAGCATTGCTGTCAGCTAAACATTTACTACCGGCTTTTTGCAGTAGTTTATTCTTATTGGGGTCTTATCCGCTCACACAGATCTATCAACATCAAGAAGATGCTCAAAGAGGCGACCGCACCCTAAGCTTAAAATTAGGCATCAAGGGCACTTTTCAATTTTCAAGGGTCTTTTTTGGACTTGGTGCTATCGTTTTGATCTCGCATTACCTCTTAGAAGAAGAAAAAGCGCACGTCCTGATCTTTTTACTTTTTGGCCTTCCCATTCTTTTCTATTTTGAAAATTGGGCAAAACGGTGCCGCCAAAAAGCCGAATTCGCTAACTATAAAAACGCTATGCGCATGAACCAAATCTCATCACTCAGCCTTTCTGCAGCCTTTATATTCATGATTTTTTATTAAGCTTGCATAGCAATCGGTTAAAATGAATCGCTACAAAGTCTTCATTTATTTTAGTTTCGCCATTCTCTTATGGGGCTTTAAATCCCCTGAAAATAAAAATAGTAGTGTTTTTATTGAGTCCTCTAAAGTCTCAATCTACGATGATCTGAAAGGAGCTAAAAAACCCGATCTACACTTATTTGAAAAAGCACTCTTAGGTTACATTGACCTTAAATTAAGTGGCTACATTGAGGAAGACAATCAGATCTTAAGCTTAGTAGATTTTCGACTTCCTTCTTCTGAAAAGCGCTTTTGGGTCATTGACTTAGAGAGTCGCACCATTTTATTTCACACTTATGTAGCCCACGGGGAAAACTCCGGCGACAAGTACGCTTTAAATTTCTCTAATCGCATTAATTCGCACCAAAGTAGTTTGGGTTATTATGTAACTCGAGAAACTTACTACGGCAAGAATGGTCTTAGCCTCCGCTTGGAAGGTCTTGAACATGGGTTTAATCACCATGCGAGAAAACGTTTTATAGTGCTGCATGGCGCCGACTATGCCACTGAAGAGTATCTTCAGAATAATGGAGGGCTCGGGCACAGTGAAGGCTGCCCTGCAGTGCCTATGGGAGAACACCATAACATAATTGAAGTAACCAAAGGCGGAAGTTGTTTGTTTATCTTTTTTCCTGATTTAAAATACACTGAAAACTCTCGCTTTTTTGTAAATAGCATGTAGCTTTTAGCAGCAATTAGATCTACTATTCAATCAGTTTAACTGCTCTCAATACCCTTCTTCCATGAAAAAAATGTTCGTCATGTTTTGCCTTTTGTTTCTATTAGATGGAATACAGGCACAAGATTTTAACTCAGCACAAAAAGCAATTGCCAATTTAATCCAATTGTCCTATGCCGAAGGGCTTCAAAACGAAGGTGACTTTCAAAAGATAGAAGATGGATTCCATCCACAATTTGTTATGATAAGCAAAGGAAGTGCTGATTCGTTAGACTTTTTAAAGTTAGAAAGGTGGAAGGAAGTTAAAAAGGAAAGCAAAGCAGAAGGTAAATTACCTCGACAAGCAGCCAATAAGGTTACCCTCAGTTTCGATTTTATCGATATTAGTGGTGATGTTGCCGTTGCAAAAGTGAAGTATTATGAAGGTGAAGAACTAACATATCTGGATTACATTTCACTTTATCGCTATGAAAGTGAATGGAAGATCATTTCTAAGATATACCAAAAGCTATAACCATCTAAAATAATAGCCTTCATTAAACTGAGATTTGAGTTTAATGAAAGGATAGTGATGTTTTAAACTGCTGTAGTGTCATCAATTCCATTTTCTATTGTTCAGTTGAAGCACCCTTGGCAAGCGCTTTATGATTCACTCAAGACTCTTAACCGAGAATGAAATGAAGGAATTCAATTTAATTGATTAGGCCCTACTCCTACTTTTCATCTACCACCTTAAGTTTTCTTCCAATCAAAATAGAAACAAAGCCCATGGCAATAGCAAAATAGCCTACGTATTCGTAATGCATTAATTCTCCATTCTCCCCAGTGGTTATCACCAAGCCGGCTAAGTAAGCAGCTAAGCCATTTGTCATTTGACGACAAGCTGAATTAAAGCTCATAAAGCTTCCACGATTTTGAGGCTTTACCGAAGAAGTAACCATGGCGGTGGAGGGAATCATTCTTCCAGCTCCAAAAATGAAAAATAAAGAAGTGGCGATCAAAGCGATATATATGGGACTTTCTCCTAAATTGGTAATTATAAAGACCGGAACAGAAGCACACAACACTGTAATTGCAAAAACTTTTGAACGCCCGTATCGATCGGCCATACGACCAATAATTGGGGAAGAAAAAATAGTTAAGGCGCCTCCTATCAAATAAATATAGGTGATCTGCTCTTCGCTAAAACCTACATTGCCCACCATGTAAGGACTAATAAAGGGCACAATGGAAAAATGGCTAAACATGATTACAATTCCAAACAACAAAGCTTTGACTTGATTGCCATTTCTGGTCACATTTCGGACAATTTCAATGGGACTTGGGTTGGCTATACAATCGTCTATATGGCCCGACATATAAGGAAGAAATCGCCAAATGGGAATAAGGGTGATAAGGCCCAATATGCCCAAAACTAAAAAGGGGAAATGCCAATCGGATAGACTTGCTAAGAACAAACCCAGTGGAACGCCAACCACCGAAGCCACCGAAAAAGAGGCCATCACTACTCCCATGGCAGAGGCTCTTCTTTCGTTGGGAATGGCATCGCCAATAATGGCTAGAATTAAAGCGCCTAACAAACCACCAAATAAACCAGTGAAGGAACGGGCGAAAAGCAACCATTCATAAGTATTAGCAATCGAACAACTCAAGGTTCCTAAAGCAAAACCACCCGCCATGGTGAGCAAGGCTTTTTTGCGATCGAAGCGATCGATAAAAAAGGCCCCTAAAAAGCCGGAAGCACCCGCACTGAAGGTATAGGTCGAAACCAATAAGGCAAATTGTGCCGGACTGATAGAAAAGGCTTGCATCAATTGTGGCCCCAAGGGCATGATGATCATGAAATCGGTAATGTGAGAGAATTGAATCACCGCAAGTGTGTAGAGCAGCGCTTTTTCGCTTTTCATGAGGCTTGGTTGAATGGACAAAAATAAGACTCTTAAAAAGGAGAAAAGTATAGTGGTTTTAGAACAGGAAGCTGAAGGTAGCGGAGACATTAAGATCATGGAAATAGCAGCCGGGAAATTTATTGTTGGGCATTACGAAATGGGCTTAGCAGAATTTGAAAAGGCTTGGACTGGACAATATGCTTGGATGAATGAGAAAGGCTATGAAAAAGCTGATCGAGAACCTTTCGAAATCTATTACAACGATTTTAACCAAAATCCTGAAAAGAAATGCATCGTTGATATTTGTATTCCCATAGTCTAGAAGGCATAAATAAAACTTTGTAGCTTAAAAAGCTCATTATACTCTTCAAAAGGCAGATTGAAAAGCGGTACCTTCGCAGCCATTCGACTATTCATAAGATCGATCGACTTGAGCAGTATAACTCTTAAGCCCGCAAAATGAGAAAGAAATACGATGTAACAATTGTGGGTGCCGGTCCGGCTGGTAGTAGCTGCGCATTAGCCCTGCGTAAGTCAGGACTTAATGTGGCTTTGCTTGACAAAAGTTACTTTCCACGCTACAAGTGTTGCGGCGATGCCATTCCAACTCTGAGCCTCCGCTATTTAGCCGAAATAAGAGCCGAAGCGGTAGAGGATTTCGAAGCGTTTTCTGCCAAACATCAAATTTATTCCGGTCTTTTATACCCTAGCTCTGGGGGTTCCTTGCAAATTGATTGGCAACTGAAAGCTTACAATTCTGTGCGGCTTGATTTTGACAATTTTTTACTTGAACAAGTCAAAAAACACAGTTCCACTAACCTACACCAAGGCTTTGCATTGAAACAAATCACCCGCAACGGCGAAGGCTTCCTTTTAAAGAGTAAGAAAGGGGACGAAGTTTTACAAACTAAATTTTTGGTGGGTTGCGACGGAGCTAATTCAATAGTGCTTCGTTTACTTCGAGAGAATCAATCTGAAGAAACTGATACTGCGGTAGCACTAAGTGCAATTTATCAAAATGTGGATGCTCCCCAAAAAGCCAATGAGTGCTATTTTATTGAAAAAACTACCGGCTATTTTTGGATAATTCCAGTAGCTAATGGCTTTTTTAATGCAGGCTATGGCGAACTATGTGAAGCAGGCACCCAAAAACAGAGGTTAAAACAAAAGTTTGAGGATATTATTACCACACACCCCTTGATCAAAGAGAGGTTTAAAACTGCAAAGCAAGCCTCTAAACTTAGGGGGCACAAACTTCCTTTGGGAGGCAAAAGGCCCGCTATTTCCGGCGAAGGTTTTCTCTTAGCAGGTGATGCCGCAAACTTAATCGACCCATTGAGTGGACATGGAATTGACAAAGCCATTAAAAGCGGCCGGATTGCTGCAGAACAGATTGAGGGTGCTTTCCAAAAACTAGACTTTAGCGCCGACTCTCTCTCCCAATATGATCAAAAGATTTACGAATCATTTTTACCAGAACTCAAGCGCAGTTTTCGCATCATGAAATTCTTTCATCGCTTCCCTAAAGCTACCAATCTGATGTTTAAATTGATGCGCCTTGCAAATGCTTTTAAAGCAAAAAAGCAGTTTCATAATACTGCCGCATAGTGGCTATCAATCTCTTGAAAAAATCAATCTAAGTCTTGTAGCATAATCTGAATTTCCAAATTCAAAGTGAGTACAAATACCTTGAACCAATGATTTGTTCAAGCAACACCTACTTCGCTAAACTTGTCTGTCAATTAAATAATCTTAACGTTTATTTATTTTGTTTTCAAAAACAACATCTAGCAGGTTCTTGTAAGCTTAGAGAATCAAATCTTTAAACTTACTTCAAGTCCTGAGCACTAAGAGTTAATTTGGAACCTAATCAAAGATGTGAAAGTGGGTATGCTTGTCACCAAAGACAAAGAAGGAGAAAGTATGCACGGTAGAGTGATGCAATTGTTTGAAATCACAAAAGCACAACTCATAGACTCTAAAAAACCCAACTTAGGAGAAAACCAAAAATTAGGTGTTAAATAATAATACGAACTACTACGATAATTGAAAAAAGTGAAGTTTTACCTTCGCTTTTTTTGTTTTTCCATTTTTCTTTTCCTTTTGAGGGTTTAATCGGTCATTTCCATCTACAATCTGACTTTTTGTTATTTAATCTTTTATAGTAAACCGTTAAACTTTTAAGATAAAACTGTAATTTTCAATTGCTAGAGTACAAAAAACCAATTAACTATCATATTATGAAGACTTTTATTCAACTCTCTAAAGTTCTCCTACTTTCAATAGCCTTGATCAACTTTGGTTGCAGTAAAGAGGAAGATGAAACAATCACAGAAACGCCGACTACCCCAACTCAACCTCCCGCCGCTAGTTTTACCTTAAATAAAAGTAGCCTAAAGCAATTGGAGTTTGGTCAAATTACAGTGGCTAATGTTAATCTTGCCGCAGAAAGCTATGCTGGTAATGTTGGTAATTCTAGTGTTAACCTAACAAACGTAGATGGCGATCTCTTTTTTATGGCTCCGGATATTAGTGCCGGAAACTACAAACTGACTGCTGATATTGAAGGCAATCCGGTTGAACTAACTTTCGACATTACCGCTACCCCAACTGTTGCTTCACCAGAGGTTTTCATTGACAACATTCAGCAAGACATTTTTGATTTTGACGATTTGGATTCAACCATTAGCGCCATCAATAATTTAAACAGTAACCTGGACCTTCAAGACCACAAACAGGCCTTACAAGAGATTCAGGCTGATTATAACAACATTTATAGCCAGCTTGATGCAGCCCAAAAAGCAGAGGTTGCTAAATTCTTAAAGGCCAATGAAGACCTTTTCACCGATGTGGGGAGTGTAGTTAAAATTGACAGCTTAAACTTTAATAAAGCCGGTTTAGGTGAATATGACGTTTACCTTGATGCTCTTTCTAGAGACATGATGAAAAAGGCGGTAAAAATTGCTGCTTTAACGGCTGCAGGGGTAAGTAGCTTAACTGCCTGTGCTGCCTCAGCCGGATTTTTCGTACCGGCTTGTCTAGCCTCATTAGTTTCTGGTGGCGCCGCAATTAAATATTCTGTAGAGTTGCTTGAAGACTACGAAAGGAGTCTAGACAAAACCATTTTACTCTATGAAATGGACATTGAAGGCATCAACGAAAAGAGTTTTGAATTTACTCACGATCAAACTTTCCAGTTCAACATTCGAGGACACCGACGGAGCATTTACAAAGATGATGTGGGAAGCACTGTACCTATCCTGTCTTACTTTATTGAAGTAGGAAATAAAGGCCAAGAATATTACAACGCCGTGGTCGACCTTATCAATGACCTAGCTGCGCAATTTACCAAAGGCTATGGTGTTCTAAATCGGTTTCCACATCCTAGTGGAGTTGATAATTTCAAATCACAATGGTTTCCTGAAAAAGGGACTTACTACTCAGTAGGTAATATTTCCAACGCTAAAGTGACCATTAAGAATCAAAACGTAGTGAATAACACCTTGGAGGTTACTTTTGAAAATAGTGATACGACCGATCAGAATTTTTCATTTGAATTGATCTACGATGATGGCGACTTTAGAACTACGGAACGTTTTTCTGCTAGCATAGAAGGACAAGCTGCTAACGGGCTTAGTATTTTAGGCTTATGGAATCTTGTTAAAGAAAATGATGGAAATACAACAACCAATGTAGGTGAATGGAAATTAGATGGCTTTGCCCATTCAACTTCAGGGCCATGTGCCGGCATAAAAGCATACCCGTACCGTAGCAAAGTTAATTATGAGCGACTTAACTTTAATGATAATCAAGGGATGAATTACAGTCAGTCATCTACTGATGAAGATAGAACATACAGCATGGACCAAAATTGCAATATTACCTATGGACCATGGACAAATACCACAACGGAAACTGATTCAGAACTATATAACTATCAAATAGTCAATCAAAACACCCTAATTGTTAGTGTTACTGATGGAGGAGTCGTTTATCAGGATACCTTACAATACACTTTAAGTCCAAATGAATTGATCGTATCTAATCCAATAGATAATTGGACTAGTTATTACAGCCGATAAAGAGAAGGGGAAATTATTTTTAAAACACTTTAAAAAGGCTAATCTTGCGACTATGATTGCCTACAATCCTAGAGAGTGGTTCGGACTGATTTTTCGCTTTCACAAAAGCGATACCTTTCGACAAATGTTTTGGGTGCTTTTCTTTTTTGCCATTGCCACGGTTGGCCTGGTTTACCTAGAATTGCATTTAAAGCAATTGCACATTTTCTCCAACACCATACAAATTCACTCTTTACTGGGTTTTGTAATTGCTTTGCTAATGGTATTTCGCACCAATACAGCCTATGAACGCTGGTGGGAAGGTCGAAAGCTTTGGGGTGCTTTAGTGAATAACAGTAGAAACATGGCCCTTAAAATGGATGCAGCGATTCCGCTTTCTGAAACCAAAAGCAGACAGCTTTTTAGAGAATTGATTCCCGTTTACGTATTTGCCATGAAAGAGCATTTACGCGATGGGGTTCATATAGATGAGCTCCCTAAAACGGATTTTATTAGCCAAAGCGAGTATGACAAACAGGAACACATTCCCAATTTAATAGCCGGGAAGCTATTCAAAGAATTACACCGCTTGTATCGTGAGCAAATTATTAGTGGTGATCAACTCATTACTCTGGATAAAGAAATTAAAGCCCTAACTGATATTATCGGAGCCTGTGAAAGGATCAGAAACACGCCTATCCCCTTTTCCTATAATTTGTTTTTGAAGAAATTCATTTTTGCCTACACCATAACGCTGCCTTTTGGTTTAGCACACGATTTCCATTACTGGACAGTACCTATTGCCACCTTTGTGCTGTATGTGTTTGGAAGCATCGAACTATTGGCTGAAGAAATTGAAGATCCTTTTGGGAAGGATACCAACGATTTACCAACTGATCACCTAGCAATAAAAATTCAAAAAAATGTCAAAGAAATTTTAGCAAGGTAATTTTCCATGAGACAAATCGTTACAGTTTCTCAACCCATTTTGTTATTATGAAACTTTTAAGCAAACGTTACTTAGCATTTCTTCTCAGCATTCCCATTTTATTGACCATCCCATTTACTGCTATGCTGATTTCTTCAGAAGTCAATTGGAGTTTTTTCGACTTTGTACTCATGGGTTTTATACTTCTTATCCTTTCTACTGTAATTGAGCTAAGTCTTCGTTTATTTAAAAAAAGCAGCACACGCCTAATCATTATAGCACTAATCCTTTGCAGCTTTCTTCTGATTTGGGCTGAATTAGCAGTAGGCGTGTTTGGCAGTCCATGGGCGGGAAGTTGATTTAGAATTCCTTTAGATTCCTACCATTTTACTCAACATTTAAGGCTACTTCCTGTTGCACGAATGAACCAAAACCAAAAAATAAAATGAAGGTATTAGTAATTGGAGCAAATGGCAAAATAGGAACCCTTTTAAGTGAAAAATTAGCCAAAGTTGAAAGTTTAGAACCTTTGGCCATGATTCGTAAAGCTGAGCAAAGAGCCAAGTTTGAAGCGATGAATGTGCCCACGGTTTTGGCCAGTTTGGATCAGTCGGTTGAAGCGCTTTCTGAAACCATTAAAATGGCAGATGTGGTTGTTTTCACAGCTGGTTCTGGTGGAGGAACCGGAGCTGAAAAAACCCTAGAAGTTGATTTGGATGGGGCTGTTAAAAGTATGCTTGCGGCAGAGCAAGAAAAGGTTAAACGCTATGTGATGGTCAGTGCTGCCGGAGCCGACATTAGAGAATTTTGGCCAAAATCGGGGATTAAACCCTATTACATAGCCAAGCACTTTGCCGATCAAGCATTGAAGCAATCTAATTTAGATTACACCATTCTACGGCCGGTGATGCTAACAGACAATTCGGCAAAGGGTAAAATTAAAATTGAAGATAGTCCGGCAAAATTGAATAAAGAAGTGAGTCGAGAAGATGTGGCAAATGTGATTGTAGAGTCGTTAAAAAATAACACCACCAAAAGAAAACTATTTGAATTTAGTGAGGGGGAAACCCTGATAGAAGAGGCGATTAATTAAGTAGCAATCGTTGTATAAAATTGCTGTGTCTTAAAAAAAATTATCTTTCTGTTTTAATTCACAGTACATGTCTCGTTTAGTCATTTTTTGCATCTTTTTTCTCTTCTGCTGCGCTCAAAGTTTGAAGGCGCAAGAAAATTCGTGGTATACCATTAAACTAAAAGTGGAAAACGAATTTGGCAATCCGGTTAATGACGCTTACGTCTTTACAGCCGATAAAAACCTTTTCATTGGGGCAACTCGGAAAGGCCTAGTCTATTTTGAAAGTCAATTGCCTAACAAAGTGAGTCTTTCTCACATTAGTTATCAAAATAAAGAGTTAAAGTTAGAAGTGAATCCGGAAAATCGGTTTAGTCATGACACCCTATTTTTACGGGTTCGCTTAAGTAAAAAAAGCTATGCCCTTTCAGAAGTAGAAATTCGTGCCAAGAAAAATAACTTGGTATACCCCAATGAAAAGGCTTACGTAAGAGACTATGCCTTCTTTGAAAATACCACTTTGCTTTTGTTGGGCATCGGAAATAAAGCTGTTATGCGGCTAGTTAATGTTCGTGGTGAGAGCATCGATGAACTTTCTGTAAGTGGAAAACAATTGAAGTTATTGCAAGATTGTTTTCGAAACATTCATTTGGTCAGTAAAGACAGTATTTCTCAAATTCATTTTACAGATACTAGTTTTAGTTTGCTTAACGCTTTCTCCAGAGCCGATTACGAGAATTCACTCATGCATTGTAAAGCTTCCATAGGTCAATTTATGGTGGTGGGTTTTGAAGACAAAGACAAGCAGGACATTCGCTACTACACTAAAAGAGAAGATGAGGATGAACAAAAAAAGTTAAAACGGATACATGATCAAAAAACGAAAAGCACTTTTATGCGCTATGATCAGCAGTTTAAGGCCATGAGAACGGGAGCTATAAGTTCTGCTACGGCAAAGAACCGGCAACAACTTAGTTCAATTCGAGATTTGGATCGAAGTTATGATTTCTTCAGACATGTTTTAAGTGATCCGCTCTACTGTCCGGTGTACAGTTCAAAGCAAACCTTTATACTCTTTGATCATTTTGTTGACAGCATCAGCTTTTACTCCAAAGAAGGAAAGAAACTAAAACAGATCAGCATGGAATACCATTTGAATGAAAATTGGAATCGTCAATTACTACAAGATTACTTTTCTGGAGACATCTATTCCGTTTATAAACAAAAAAACCGTTTGTATGTGCAAAAAGTAGATTTAAACAAAGGTGAACTTGCAGCAGAACAAATAGAAAGTCAGCATCCCTTTCCCAGCAATTTGAAGATCCGAGATGGCAAGCTTTACTACCTCTATCAAGATCTACAAGTGCGCAGTGCCCCTCAAAGGCTGTACGCCATTGAAATAAATTAAACCGGCAACAACTCCTCCCCTTTCAATTCCCTTTTGGGTAGAAGTGGTGCTACTTTATCTAACACTTCCACTTTTAGTTTTTCAAGAATCTGATCCTTCACAAAATGACGATGCACTACTAAACCAACGCTTCTAAAAGGAATAGGGTCTGAAAAAGAACTGAGGTGTTTTCGCTCTGTTTTGGTAAATTCTGTAGTAGCTAAATAAGGCAATAAAGTAGTCGCTCCGTTTACTTTCACAAAGCGAAGTAAACTATCAATGGAGCCGGCTTTGTAGTCAAAATTGAGCAAGTTCTTCAAATTGGTTTTATGCAAATCACATAGGTTAATCACTTGGGTTCGCATGCAATGGCCTTCTTCCAACAAACAAAGGTTGGTGGTTTCTAAACTTTCAGGTGAAACAGTCTGCTTGAGTTCATGACCGGCATCGTAGTAGAGAAAAGGTTCATCGTACAATTTAATTTCTTCAATATCTTCATCTTTCACGGGAATAGAGATTATGCCAATGTCCAAATCCCTCGATTTTAATTGGCGCATGATCTCTGCTGTGGTTTGCTCTTTCACTACAATGTTAAGATTGGGAAACTTGGCCGCAAAGTCTTGCAGAAAAAGTGGCAATAAAAAAGGCGCAATGGTTGGAATCACAGAAATAGTAAGATTTCCTCTAACTTCTCCTTTTATCTCTTGACCAAGTTCCTTGAGCTGCTCAATTTCTTTATTAATCTTCTTTAGTTGTTCTAAGAGCGTAGCTCCTTCCGTGGTTAATGCTACCGGTTTTTTCTTGCGGTCGAAAATCTGAATTCCCAATTCATCTTCAAAGCGTGAGATCATAGTGCTAAGAGTCGATTGGGTAACAAAACACTTTTCGGCTGCTCTTTCAAAATGCCTTAATTCTGCCACTGCTAGAACATATTGAATCTGTTGAACGTTCATCTATTTCATCAATGTTTATATAGAAAATATCGTTTTTATAAATCAAAGTAACAAACTAATTTTGAATAACACATCTGTTTAACCTAAAACCTACAATATGAAAAAAACTATATCCCTTTTGAGTTTGGCGATTGCGCTTAGTCTGCATGCCCAAGACATTTCAAAATGTCCGGTGATGCACGGCAGCAAGGCACAAGCAAATCACAGTGAAGCAAATTACGATCATACAGCTGGAGAAGATGGAGACGCTTCGTCAAAGGAAGTACGTAAACCCATGGATTGGTGGCCCAATCGTTTAGATTTAAGCGTATTGCGCTTGAATGCTGAAAAGTCAGACCCCATGGCGGAAGATTTTAATTACAAAGAAGCTTTTCAAAAATTGGATTATGCGGCTTTAAAAGCTGACATCCGCAAGGCGATGAAAGAATCAAAAGATTGGTGGCCGGCAGACTATGGTCATTACGGTCCCTTCTTTATTCGCATGGCATGGCACTCTGCCGGAACTTACCGAACGGGAGATGGTAGAGGTGGTTCTCGGGAAGGCCAACAGCGTTTTGCTCCCATTAATTCATGGCCCGACAATGCCAATTTAGACAAGGCAAGAAGGCTTCTATGGCCCATAAAACAGAAGTACGGGAAGAACATTTCTTGGGCCGACCTAATGATTTTAACCGGAAATGTAGCCCTTGAAGACATGGGCTTTGAAACCATCGGTTTTGGTGGCGGAAGAGTTGATGTTTGGGAACCAGCTAGCAATGTATATTGGGGTCCGGAAAGCGAATGGCTTGCTGATGAACGTTACAGCGGCGACCGTGATTTAGAAAGACCTTTAGCAGCAGTTCAAATGGGACTGATCTATGTAAACCCCGAAGGACCCAATGGCAACCCCGACCCAAAGTTGGCTGCACAAGACATTAGAGAAACCTTTGGTAGAATGGGCATGAATGATGAAGAAACCGTGGCACTGATTGCCGGCGGACACACCTTGGGTAAAACGCATGGAGCGGGACCTGCTTCTCACGTTGGCCCTGAGCCGGAAGCTGCACCCATTACCGAACAAGGTTTTGGCTGGAAAAGCAGTTATGAGTCAGGTAAAGGGGAAGATGCCATTACCTCTGGTTTAGAAGTAATTTGGACCGCAACGCCAACAGAGTGGAATCAAGGTTATTTTAAAGCCCTTTTTAATGAAGAATGGGAGTTGACTAAAAGCCCGGCAGGTGCCCACCAGTGGGTAGCGAAAGACCCTAAAGTAATGGTGCCTGATGCGTTTGATTCTACCAAAAAACATCGTCCGACCATGTTAACTACCGACCTTTCTTTGATTGAAGACCCTGAGTATAGAAAGATCTCAAAGCGCTTTTTAGAAAAGCCGGAAGAGTTTAATGAAGCCTTTGCTAAAGCCTGGTTTAAATTAACTCACCGTGATATGGGGCCCAAAGAATTGTATTTAGGTCCAGAAGTGCCAAAAGAAGATTTTATTTGGCAAGATCCTATTCCCAATGCCAAGTATGAAATGATCTCTAAAGAAGATGTGCAAGCCTTGGAGAAAGAGATTGCCAATAGCGGTTTAAGCACAGCCGAATTAGTGAGAACTGCTTGGGCCTCGGCCTCAACCTTTAGAGGTTCTGATTATAAAGGAGGTGCAAATGGTGGAAGGTTACGCTTGGAACCTCAAAACAAGTGGGAAGTAAACAATCCGGAAGAGTTGAATAAGGTCTTAGCTACTTATGAAAAGATCCAAAAAGATTTTAACAAACAACAGAAGAAAAAACAAGTCTCTATGGCAGACTTGATCGTGCTGGGTGGCAATGTAGCGGTAGAAAGAGCAGCTAAAAAGTTTGGCTATGAAGTGCAGGTTCCTTTTAGTCCCGGCAGAACAGATGCTACGGCAAAGATGACAGATATAGAAGGAATGGCCGTTTTAGAGCCTATGGCTGACGGTTTTAGAAACTATCAAAAAACGGATTACACCCTCACCACCGAAGAATTATTAGTGGACAAAGCTCAGCTTTTAACCCTTACGCCACCGGAGATGACCGTTCTAGTAGGTGGAATGAGAGCTATAGGGGCTAATTATAATGGTTCTAAGCATGGTGTTTTAACTGATAGAGCTGGCACTTTAAGCAATGACTTTTTTGTAGAAATTTTGAGCATGGATTATCAGTGGAGACAAAAAGAAGGCGAATATGGAGTATTTGAAATTGTGGATCGTGAAAGCGGTAAAGTAAAATACACGGCCACTAGAGCAGATCTAATCTTTGGCTCAAATTCTGAACTTCGTGCCTTAGCTGAGGTTTATGCCGCAAATGACGCTAAAGAAAAATTTGTAAATGACTTTGTAGCAGCTTGGACCAAAGTAATGCGTTTGGATCGTTTTGACTTGAAGCAGAATGGTTTTGCTCAACGCTAACCTTTGTATAGAAAATAAAAGAAAGCCCTGCCGTTTGGCCGGGCTTTTTTTATGGGTAATAAAGGGAGATAGAGAGAATTCTGTTGCTTTGGTCAAGCATTGTTTAACCGTATAATTCACCTTATTTCAAAGAATTTAGGTAATTTGATTTACAGCTTTTTAAAACTTAGCTTTTTACTTTCAAAAATTAAAAGCTTAATTTTACAGACTCTTGCCTCCCTCCCTTTTGCCTTAAACCACAAAATCATTTACAGTAATAAGCCCCAAGCAAAAGCGGTAAGAAAACTCTTTTTACTGTCACCTATTTTTTACTATGAATACACAACTTAACCTTGCCGTGCTAATCGACGGTGATAACATTCCTTCTGCTCATGTACACGAAATGATGCAAGAAATTGCCAAGTACGGCAACCCCACTATTAAGAGAATTTACGGCGATTGGACTCGTCCCGGACTAGCCAAATGGAAAGGGATGTTGCTCGAAAATGCCATTACCCCCATTCAACAGTATGGCTATACCACAGGCAAAAACGCCACTGACTCTGCCATGATCATTGATGCTATGGATGTGCTTTACAGTGAAAAAGTAGATGGCTTTTGTTTGGTTTCTAGCGACAGTGACTTTACCCGCCTTGCCACGCGATTAAGAGAAGCCGGAAAATTGGTGATCGGGATTGGCGAAAAGAAAACCCCTAACCCTTTCATTGTAGCTTGTGACAAGTTCATTTACATTGAAATTCTGCGAAATGTTTCTGAGGCCAAAGTAGAAAAGAAAGAAGATCAAAAGAATAGCATTGATAAGATAACCGCTAGGGAAATAAAATTGATAGCAGGCTCCATCAGAGACCTTTCTGACGAAGACGGTTGGGCTTTCCTCGGTGATGTGGGTAGTTTGATTCAAAAGAAACAACCCAACTTCGATGCTCGTAATTACGGCTTTGAAAAACTAACTCCTTTGATCAAGTCGACCGGAAAATTTGAGATTGAGCCCCGAGAATCTGGCAAAGGAAAGTACAAGCTGATTTATGTGAAGAATAAAGCGTAGTCTTCACTTCGAAGGATTTCTTCATAAGACGGCCATTGTAATCTTTGGTTTGGAGAAGTTTGAACTTTTTCATGCTCTAAAATAGATAGGAAAGTTAGATAATGCTAGACCTTGTTTAGTAGTAGCTTAGTTTAACTAACAAATCTTTGGATTCAGTTTATATTTGTTCTACACATACTAGAACAAAAATGAAAACCAAGCTCTCTTTTCTTCAACTAACCGTATTCCTTGCCTTCTTTCTGACAAAAGGCGCTTTAACTGCTCAAGAAAATTTTTTAACTGACACTTCTCAGCTTGAAGTCGGTCAAGAGCTGAAAAACGGGAAAAAAGTAAAGGCAATAGTCTATCACTTCAAAGAAAGAATACAAGATGTAACACTTGATCCCAAGGGTGAAAACATTTTCATCACTTTTAGAGCCTTAAGCAGAAATGGTAAGTGGCTAAAAAATAAAGGCAATATAAGTTTATACAGCGCTGATTTTAGTCAACTACATTGGTCTAAAGAAATCAAGTTTAACCAAAGTAACTTTAGACTTAATAAGGGAATGATTCTTCAAAGAAGCTCAAGGGGGAGCTTTGCTTTTAACAAACAGGATGGAAAAGAAATATGGTCAGTTAAAAATTCTTTGTTTTACTTACTAGAAGAAGAAAACGTTGGCTTTGGCTATCACACCACCACCGATGTTAGAAAAGATGGCATTCTGTCTGGATACAATCTAAAATCAGGAAGAAAGAAGTGGAACAGGACAATAGATCCAACCTACGGATGGAATGAAGTATTAACCTTAAATGATACTACTCTTTTGATTTCCGCGGATGGCTTGTATGCACTTAATCCTAAAACAGGAAAAGGTTGGGAGCACCAACTTAAAACAGGTTCCAAAGACCATACGGCAGCAGCCATTGGCACAGGCCTTGGAGTAATCGCGGGGGCATTAACCGGTACTTACGGAATAGTAAGCGGTGCCAATATTGTTCGTCCCCTTGCTTCAAACGTGCTGCTAGACTCTACTGAATTGTACTTTGCTTCTAAAGAAAAACTGAGCAAACTAAATACAAAAGGAGAAGTATTGTGGGAAGTTGAGCAAGACAAAAAGGAAACAAGTAAATCCAACATTTTTCTATCAAACGATTCGCTATTCTTGATCAACTATGGCTATGCTTATAAAGAAAGAAGGAAGAAGCAATTTGGTAGAGCCTACATGGCATGCTACCATGCTGCTAGTGGGGAATTGCTCTATAAAGCATACCTCTCAGAAGATAAAAGTCAATTTATCAGTGATTGGAAGCAAAAGGGCTCGCAGTTCTTATTTTCATTTGAAGAAGCACTCTTGTTCTTCTCTTCCAAAAGGGGCAAGGCCATAGGGCAGTATCAAGTTGACCGGACTGATTATGGCAAGTTTCTCTTTTTCATCGACGACAATGTATTTCTAAAACGTGATTCCTCTTTTGTTTGCCTGAATAGTTTATCAGATGAACATTATTACCTCTATACTGACCAAAACACCGTTTTAGAAATAGACGCTTCCTTAATCGTAATCAATCAATACAAGGGTGATGAACTCTATGTGAGTTATCAAAAAGAAGGTAATCAGCAGCTTATCTTTAAAGATGGAGAGAGCTATGTTATTGATAAACAAGGGAAGCTTCTTGTAAAACTAAACGCATCAAAAAGTGCAGTTTTAATCGACAGTGTACTTTACAATAAAAAGGAAAATAGCCTACACTTAATTGATTTATCCGATGTATTAGAAAGCAATTAGAAGTCTGAACAAAACAGCCTAAAGTTAGATACCCCAAAAAAGTAATCCATTAGCATTAATTTTACTCTATGGCAAAAAAAGGCAAGATGCCAAACTTCAAAACCATTGATGATTACATTGCTCATCAATCTGAAGCGGCGCAAGAAAAGTTGATCGAAATAAGAAAATTGATTAAAGAAGCGGTGCCAGAAGCCATTGAGGTATTAAACTACAAAGTACCCACCTTTACGTTGGTAGAAGGCGGTAAAAGAGACCAACAAATTATGATGGCTGCTTATGCCAAGTTTATTGGCTTTTACCCTTTTCCCACCACTATGGCTCACTTTTCAGAAGAACTAAAAGATTTCAAACAAGGCAAAGGCTCTATTCAGTTTCCGCTTGACAAACCGCTTCCCAAAGCATTGATAAAAGAGATGGTGAAGTTTAGAAAAGCGGAAATTCTAAAAGACCGGACCGAAAAATAATTCCTGATTTCTCATTTTTTATTTCTCAAAGCTGACAAATATCATTTTGCCGAGACTTTTTGCACATTACCTTTGGCCGCAGAAGGCATAAGCCTTTTGTTTATAACTCAAAATAAGTATCTATGAAAAAGCGGAATCCCGTATCAAACATCATGTCTTCAGAGGTTGTGTCTGTTAATAAGACCCAAAGTTTAACTGAAGTTAGTGAACTATTAGAAGAACACAACATTCGTCATATTCCGGTTGTTTCTGGAGAGGCAGTGATTGGAATGATCAGTAAAACTGATTTACAAAAAATAAGTTTTGTTAGCTCTATAAATGAAGAGGAAGTTGGTACTTCTATGTACAATATGCTTTCTATCGAGCAAGTGATGAGTAAAACCTTAGAAACTGTTGATCCCAAAACAACCATCTATGAGGTTGCACAACTACTGGCCGAACATGAATTTCATGCCTTACCGGTAGTAGAAAACAACAAATTGGTGGGAATGGTAACAACCACCGACCTGATCAACTATTTGATCGACCAATTTTAGCCAATAATCCATGGGTGATCATCGGGTACATAATCGCACAGACCAAGCACAAAGAAATCAGTTTCTTCAGCATTTATTGAAAGATATTGAAGCCTTAGAACTGATGCTACAGCAAAATTTGATCGAATCTGGGATTCGCCGAATTGGTGCTGAGCAAGAGTTTTGTTTGGTAGATGCCCATTGTAAACCTTCAAAAGAAGCTATAGCTATTTTAGAAGCCATTGCCGATGATCATTTTACCACAGAGCTTGCCACCTATAACCTAGAAATAAATCTTGATCCCTTTGAGTTGAACGGAAAGGCTTTCAGCTTAATGGAAGCTCAACTCAAAGAGCTGTTAAACAAAGCCCAAAAAAGTGCCGCATTTCATAACCAAATGGTTTTGCTGTGCGGCATTTTACCAACTATTAGCAAAACAGAACTTGACTTAGAATACATGACTCCTAACCCTCGCTATTTTGCCCTAAATGAACGTCTGAAAGGCTTGAGAGGTGAAGATTTCCATTTACACCTAAGTGGGGTAGATGAACTAACCATCAGTCATGAGTCTGTGCTATTTGAAGCTTGTAACACCAGTTTTCAAATGCATTTACAAGTGGATGCAGATGACTTTATTTCAAGCTACAATTGGTCGCAAGCCATTGCAGGCCCGGTATTGGGAATTGCCACCAACTCTCCCCTACTGCTTGGCAGAGAACTTTGGAACGAAAGTCGTATTGCCCTATTTCAACAAAGTATTGACACGCGCAGTGCTTCCTTCGCCTTAAAAGAACAGCAAGCGAGGGTTTCCTTTGGCACTGATTGGGAAAGCGGCAGCATTGCCTCCCTCTATCAAAAAGAGATTGCCCGATTCAAAGTTATCTTAACCCAAGACATTGAAGAAGATTCTTTGCAGCTTCTGAAAGAAGGAAAAATACCTAAACTCAAAGCACTCAACCTGCACAACGGCACAATTTACCGTTGGAATAGAGCTTGTTATGGTGTGGGTAATGGAAAACCACACTTAAGGATAGAGAATCGATACATTCCTTCTGGACCTTCGGTAATTGATGAAATGGCAAACATGGCTTTTTGGGTGGGTTTAATGCTCGGTCGTCCAAGCAATTTCGATCACATGCCTGACTGTATGGATTTTAAAGCTGCCAAAGCCAACTTTACAAAGGCAGCGCGCTATGGCAAAGACTGTTTACTGAATTGGGAAGGCGAAAAAATTGCCTTGAGTCGCTTGGTAGAAGAAAAACTTTTACCCATTGCAGTAGAAGGACTCAAAAGCGTTGGTGTTAAGGCTACAGAAATAGATCGCTTGCTTCAACCCATTTCTAAAAGGTGCCACGAATATAATGGTGCAGAGTGGCAAATTGAGAATTATCGGAAACTAAGAAAAGTCGTAAAGAAAGACCAAGCTGCAATCTCGCTTTGCGAAGCCATGATCGAAGCACAAAAGACTGATAAAGCTGTTACGGATTGGCCTGCAGTAAAAGTGGACTCTGTTGCTCAATTGGGTAGCGATAGAAGTATTAGTCATTTAATGTCTGCTGATTTGCACACTGTTCGCTCCAATGACTTGTTGAGTTTGGCAAAGTGCATTATGCAATGGAAAGACATACACCACTTGCCGGTTGAGAATGATAACAAAGAACTCTGTGGAGTCATCAGTTGGAAAGCCATTGAAAAGTATGAAGCAACTCAATCAAAAGAAGATACATTGGTTCATGAAATCATGAATAAAAATGTATTAACAGTGCCCTTTACAGCAAGTATTGAAGAAGCCATTGATCTTATGAAAAGGACCTCTATTGGTTGCTTACCGGTTATGGAAAAAAAGCAATTAATTGGCATAGTAACTGTCAATGACATTTTAGCTTTTGAAGCTGCACATCCAAACGACTCTTCATCTGCTACATGATTTCAGAGAATAGACTTATCGGTCATATAAAGGGAGATCCAGGCCCATGCTTGATAATGATTGGCGGTGTTCATGGGAATGAGCCTAGCGGTGTTTCGGCACTCCAAAGCGTTTGTGAAGAACTGAAAACCAAAGAGCTTGACTTCAAGGGTAATTTCTACGCCTTGTATGGAAATTTAGGTGCTTTAAAAACTGAACAACGATTTATAGATGTTGACCTCAATCGTTTGTGGCACAAAAAAACCATTGATGCCATTAAATCAAGAACTTTTAAAGTAAGAACAGCGGAGGACCAAGAACTTTTGAAATTGTATCACGCTATTCGACAAATTTTAGATGTAGAAAAAGGTCCATTCTACTTTATTGACTTGCACACAACTTCTGCTCAAACCATTCCTTTTTTAACGGTCAATGATACTTTACTTAATCGACGGTTTACCCTCCACTACCCGGCTCCTATTATCCTTGGAATAGAAGAGTACATTCAAGGTCCTTTGTTGAGTTACATTAATGAATTGGGCTACGTTGCTTTTGGTTTTGAAGGTGGACAACATCAAGCCAAAGAAGCTTTTCAAAACCACTACCACTTCATCCATCTAAGCATGGAGATCATTGGCATGAAAAAAGCAGACCCCAAGAGTAGTCCTCACTTCCGTCAACTGCAACTTAACACTAAAGGCACCAAGGGATTTTATGAGATCGTGGATCGTTTTGGCCTGAAAGCAGAAGATCAATTTGAAATGCTGGGTAGTTATCAAAATTTTGAGTGCATTGAAAAGGGAGAGCATTTCGCCAATTATCAAGAGCAAGCCATTGAGGCAGAAAAAAGCTTCCAAATTTTTATGCCGCTTTATCAGTCTCAGGGAAGTGATGGATACTTTTCTATAAAAAAGATCATTCCTTTTTTCTTAAATCTATCAGCAGTTCTTAGGACTTGGAAAGTAGATGGTCTACTGGCAAAATTACCGGGCATTAAATGGTATGACTCTGAAAAGTCGGCCTTATTGGTCAATCATCGAATTGCCCGCTTCTTCACTAAGCAGATCTTTCACCTTTTGGGTTATCGTAGCAAAATCAAAGATCAAACTCATTGGCTGATGTATAACCGCGAATATGCTGCTAAATATAAAGCTTATAAATCGTCCCCTTGGATTTCTTCTGTTAACTAATATCTTCCGTACCTTTATTCCATAATCAAGTTTAAGGCAAAATGGATTATCAAGAACGCCTCTATTTTGGATTAGGCATTATCGCTTATGCGGTTGCCAAAGCTGATGGCAAGGTCAATGCAGAAGAAAAAAGGAAACTACATGATTTGGTAGAGAAAGAGACCTTGTTGCATAATCCTGATATTGACATCTCAGAAATAACCTTTCATGTTCTGGAAAAGTATGATGGCTATACCCAAGATGATTTGTACAAGCTGGGATTAAAAGAAATCAATCTAGGGAAGTCTTACCTTACGGATGATATGCGCACTGACTTTCCCGCTCTTTTGGAAAAAGTAGCGCGTTCTTTTCATCCCATTACCCAAGAAGAAAACAACATAGTAGAAAGGCTCCGCAAAGACATAAACCGCTTATAGCCAACGCCGGCATTTATCTTAAATTTAGATCGCTTTCTTAAAGTGTGAGGAGATTCCTTATCTTTATTCCCTAACCCTAAATTTTTTACTACTATGAGAACCAAACAAGCCTTGGTTTCCCTTATGGCGTTATGCGTTAGTGCAATTTCTTTTGCACAAGACAAAAGTGAAGTCTTAAAGCCATCCGATAAAGTGATGATCGGAAAACTAGACAATGGATTAACCTACTACATCAGAGAAAACGAAAAACCGAAAGACAAACTTGAGTTGCGACTGGTGGTAAATGCCGGCTCTATACTTGAAAACGACAAACAACAAGGACTTGCTCACTTTATGGAGCACATGAACTTTAACGGCACAAAGAATTTTGAGAAAAATGATTTGGTTGATTACTTGCAGAGTATTGGCGTAAAGTTCGGAGCTGATTTAAATGCTTACACCTCTTTTGATGAAACAGTTTACATCCTCCCTATTCCAAGTGACGATCCGGAGAAATTAGAAACCGGTTTTCAGATCTTGGAAGACTGGGCCCATCAAGCCAATCTTACTGATGAGGAGATTGACAAAGAAAGAGGCGTTGTTTTGGAAGAGTACCGATTGGGCTTGGGCGCCAACAAGCGCATGATGCGTGACTACTTGCCTAAATTACTTTACGGATCTCGCTATGCCGAACGACTTCCTATTGGGAAAAAAGATGTACTTGAAAATTTTGAGTACGAAACACTACGCAACTTTTACAAAGATTGGTATCGCCCTGACCTAATGGCCGTGATTGCCGTGGGTGATCTTTCTAGCGATTCCATGAAAATGATGATTGAAAAGTACTTCGGTGATATTGCAAAACCAAAGAACGCCAAAGAACGCAAGGAATACGATATACCCAACCACGATGAGACCTTTATTTCTGTTACCAGTGATAAAGAGGCTGCATTTCAGCAAGTTTTGGTGGTTTACAAAGATGAGAAAGAAGCCAAGCCACTTACTACGGTTGGCGATTACCAAGATGAACTAAAAGCTCGCCTGTTTGGTCAAATGCTCAATGCTCGTTTCAGCGAAATTGGCAATGAGCCCAATCCGCCTTTTACTTTTGCTTCCGGCTATTACGGTGGATTGTTAGCAAGAACTAAAAACGCTTTTCAAAATTCAGCCATTGTGGGCAGCGGCCAACACTTAGCTGCACTTGAAACCATACTTACTGAAAACAAGCGAGTTGCAGAGCATGGATTTACAAGCAATGAACTGGAAAGAGCCAAAAAGCAAATGATGGCGCGCATGGAAAAGCAATACAACGATCGCGACAAGCAGGAAAGTGGGCGAATTATAGGCGAATACGTGAGACACTTTTTGCGTCAAGAAGCGATTCCCGGATTAGAAAAAGAATTTGAGTTATACCAAGAGTATTTAGAAGGCATTAAGTTGGAAGAAGTAAACGCTCTGATTGATAATTATCTGCACAATGACAATCGCGTAGTCGTTCTCATGGGAGACACCAGTGAAGCTTTTCAAAACATTAACAAGCAAAAAGTAGCAGAGTTAATGAAGCAAGTTGAAAGAAGCGAAGTTGAAGCCTATGCGGAAGAAGCTATCGAAGACGCTTTGATCAGCAAACTACCTGCAGCCGGCAGCATTCAAGACTCTTCTGTTTATAAGGACTTAAATGTTACAACTTACACTTTAAGCAATGGATTAAAGGTAACGTATAAAAAAACAGATTTTAAGAACGATGAAATCAAGTTTAGCGCTTACAGTCCCGGAGGAATGAGTCACTTAAGCACTAAGAAGTACAAGGATGCGAGCATGGCCTCTAACTATGTCGGCATGACCGGTATTGGAGAATTCGGGATGACAGACCTACAAAAGTTTATGAGTGGTAAAATTGCTAGCGCTCGCCCCATGATTACAGATTATTCAGAAGGCATGAGCGGAAGTGCTGCTCCGAAAGATTTTGAGATCCTAATGCAAATGATTCACTTGTATTTCACAGACTTGAGAAAAGATGAAGAAGCCTTCGATTCCTTTACTTCAAGAATGAAAGGCTTTATGCTTAATATGATGAACATGCCGATGATGTATTTTCAAAATGAGGTTGGGAAAATCAAAAACGAAGGCAATGAAAGATACCAGGGCTTCCCAACAGAAGAGGATTTCGAAAAGATGGATTACAACTTAGCTTATGAAGTATACCAAGAGCGCTTTGCCGATGCAAGTGACTTTCATTTCTTCTTTGTAGGCAATTTAGATGTCAATCAACTGAAAGAGTTTTCAAAAACTTATTTGGCCTCCTTACCTACCCTAGAGCGTGAAGACAAGCCTAAGTACAATGACTTCCGTCCGAAAGACGAGCAAGCGAAACACATCATTAAAAAAGGAGAAGATCCTAAAAGTTACGTTCAGCTTTCTTGGGAAGAAGAAGTGAACTATGATGACTACAATCGCATTGCAGTGCGCGCTTTAGGCGAAGTCTTTAGCATTAAGTTGATCGAAAGCTTAAGAGAGGAAGCGAGCGGAGTATACAGTGCTAGCGCTAGAGGTAGCTTAAGAAAATATCCTTACGGTAAATTTTCATTAAGCATTAGCTTTCCTTGCGGACCCGAAAATGTAGACTCTTTGGTTCAAGAATCTTTTCATCAAGTAAAATTGATCAAAGAAGAAGGGATTGCAGAAAAGGACTTGGATAAAGTGAAGGAGAATTTACTTTTAAAGTACAAGGAAGATAAAGAGACCAACGATTTCTGGGTTAGTGCATTAAACAATGCCGCACGCTATGATCGGGATTTCAATTCCATTATGAAGTACCAAGAAAAAGTAAAAGCCCTCACCGTTGAAGACCTCAATAGTTTGGCGAAAGAATTTTTAGATGATAATTACTTCTTGGCCATTAAAATGCCGGAAGATAAAAAGGATGAAGAGTAAAAAAAGAAAAGCGGCTGAAAAGCCGCTTTTTTTTATGCCTTTAACCAACTTAGAGCTTGCTCCTTTTCGTCTTCTTCAAAAGCCTTTATCTCAAGTCCAGGTGTAATAAAATCAGCCACTTTGATCCAGTTCTCCCAATCATCATCTGCAACTATAGCATACTTGTCCATTTTGCCAATTAGCTTAAAATCTAAATATAGGCCCTTTAAGTAGGTTTTCAATTTATCTAATCCATCAAACTCTTTTATTTGAACTAGAATACGCACCTTTTCACCCTCAGGTAGTTCATCAATAATTTTATACAAAAGTTGAATGGCTACTTCATCAACTTTTCCATCAATAACCATCTTGTAAATATTAGTACCCCTCTCTTTTTCAATTTCTACTTCAGTAAAGAAATCTTCCGCTTTTATTTCAGCTTTATCCTCTTCCCCTACCCAAGCGATAGCATCTTTATACTCACTTTCATGAAACAACTTTAAGGTTATTCCTAGCGAAATGAATTCCGCTAAAGGAAAAAGTCGTTCAACCCACTTTTCATTGCTCACCAAAGCATAGCGATTTACTTTTCTCCAAGCTGAAAGCTTAACCTTTCCTAAACTTCTCCAAGCTCTAAATTTCTTGAAAGATGGAAAGTCACTTATGTGAGCTAGCAAATTAATCTTTTCATGCCGATCCGCTGTTTCTTTTAGCAATTGTTCAAAATCTTCGATCAATTCATCTTCTAGAAGATTTCCTATTTCAAATTCATAGGTATTGCCTGATATGTTCTTCAGTTTCATGGTGCTTGGTTTTTCTTTTAAAGTTATAAATTTAACTGCATTTGCTGCAGTCCTTTGCCTAATAAAAGACATGAGATTGATTAAATTTGAAGTATTCTAAAATTCACTTTCATGAGCCAAGCTAATTCGCATCCGCTATTTAAAGAACACATTGAAAAAGCCACCCGTTTTCAACTGAGAAAACCAACGCCCAACAAAACCAATTGGGATACTTTTTACAAGCTTTCTTCCAATGAGAATCTACTAGGGGCATCACCCAAAGCGGTAAATGCGGTTAAACAAGCCATTGAAGGTGTTTATGAATATGATCATTACGACGATTTTCAGTTTCAAGATGTCTTGGCTGACTATTACGAGCAAGAATTAAAATCCGGCCAATTCATCACAGCGAACAGCGGAGTTGAAGTGCTGGAAATCATTTGCCGCGGATTGGTCAGTGTTGGTTCTGAATGTATTATCAGCTCACCCACCTTTTCACCTTATAAAAACATTATCGAATTAGAGGGCGGTGTAGTAATTGATGTGCCCTTAACTACACCAGATTACCAGGTCGACATTGAAGGAATACTAAAAGCCGTAAATGAGAATACCGCTTTGGTTTTTATCACCAATCCCAACAACCCCACTGGCACCTATGTAGAAAAGGAAAAGATTGATTACCTCTTGGAGCAACTGCCTGAAAATATAATTGTGGTGTATGATGAAGTCTATTATCATTTTGTTGATGCAGAAGACTTTCCTTATGCCATAGACTATGTAAAGGCAGGAAAGCCGGTGATTGGCTTGCATACTTTCTCAAAAATTTACGGTTTAGCCGGTTTGAGAGTGGGCTATGGCTTTACCACTCCTGAAATTGGAGAATACCTCAACAAGATCTTTCGTCCGTTTAGAATTGGCACCTTGCCCATATTAGCGGCATTTGCGGCTTTGGAAGACACTGAGCATGTGAAGAAATCGCAAGAAATGATTTGGGAAGGTAAAAAATGGTTCTACCAAAAGTTTGATGAAATGGGAATTGACTACCTCCCTACCCAAGGCAACTTCATCATGTTTAAATCACCTGTTCCCTCTTTAGAGCTAACCACCAAAATGTTAGATGAAGGGGTAATGATTCGCCCCGGAGATAATTTTGGAGCTCCGGGATACATACGACTGACCATTGGCACGAAAGCAGCCAATGAACGTTTTATGGAAGTGTTCAAAAGCTTTCTTTAGAAAGAGAATTTTTAACTTTTGAATTGTTTAGAAAATACAATTCTAGTTGAACATATTTAAAAGTGGGCGGTTCTTGTTTTATGAAGACAATCAGCGCCATAACCATTTTTACCCTTTTTCTATTTATGAATAAACCAAAGCTCATATACGATTTTACATCTAGCAGTGGAACTGATTGGCAAGTTGTAAACGATGGTGTGATGGGAGGTCTATCCGAAGGAATGTTTACGGCAAACGAAGAAGGCCATGGAGTTTTTAAAGGGAAAGTTTCGCTAGAAAACAATGGTGGCTTTACCTCTATTCGTAAGTCGGTTTCTTACAAGCTCTCAAATGAATCCAAAAGTATCGTTTTAAGGTTAAAGGGTGATGGTAAGCGTTATCAGTTTCGTATCAAGAAATCACTGAGTGATCGTCATTCTTACATTCAATACTTTGAAACAGATGGCACTTGGCAAAAAGTTGAGTTAAAACTAGCAGACTTTTATCCTTCTTGGCGTGGAAGAACTTTGGACATGCCCAACTTTGAAGCGAATACCATTAAAGAACTTCGATTTTTGATTGCCAATAAGAAGCCTCAGGATTTTGAATTGGAAATCGATTACATTGCTTTGAAATAAGCTATTCTCCTTCTTCCAATTGGAAAATTTCTTCAACAGAGCATTCAAATATCTGTGCCATCTTTAAGGCGAGTAAGGCAGAAGGGACATATTTACCCAATTCGATGGCGTTGATCGTCTGACGACTGACACCTGTTAGATCAGCTAACTTACCTTGTGTCAAATCCTTCTTCGCTCGTTCTACTTTTATGCTATTCTTCATAGGTCACAAGTTTGCGTTGGTTGCGAATTTTCATAGCAAATATGAAACTGAACAGCAATAAAAAACTGAATAATTGTGAGATCATGACATAAAGAAATAAACCATCGTAGATCAACCAATTAAAGATCAGTAAAATTATGCCGTTGTATACAAGTGCCTGACTCATGGCCTCCAACCGCAGCTGATTACTATATTCATCCTCTTCTTTTATTTTGGCAAAGGCAATACAGTAGGTCCCAAAAAGCATGGCGGTTAGCATAAGCTCATTGCTCAGATCATTCTTAACCCAAGCATACCAAGATAAATTAGGATCGTTAGCAGAAGAATCAAAGAGCGAGAAGACTTCAACCACAAACCTTCCGGAAGGGTCTCCACCAAAAATGCTCCAAGTACTTTCTCCGAAAACAATCTCCGGGTCAATAACAAACATTCCAATGCATGGAATAACAAGGGCCAAACCTAAGAATCGGCACCAACGGGGTAATAATTTCAATTTATTCATGACGTATATTTTTTACCAAATGTAAAGTTTATTTTACATATTGTCCAAATATTAATACAAATAAATCCCACCGAATTTACTTCAGCGGGATCAATATATTCTCTATGACTAAGTTATACCTAGAAATCTAGCAATTCCTGAATCTTAGCCGCCACTTTCTCCGCATTGGGTATCATAGTCTGTTCTAACACTGAATTCAAAGGGATTGCTGGCATACTTTCCGATCCCATTACTTTTACCGGGGCATCTAGCGATGTAAAACATTCTTCCTGAATTAGACCAGCGATGTTTCTGGCAAATGAGTTTTCCAAACAATCCTCGGTCAAGACTAAACAGCGGTTATTCTTTCGAACCGATTTAAAAATGGTCTCTTTATCTAATGGATTCAAGGTTCTTAAGTCAACAATCTCTACTTTCTCTCCAAAATCTTTTGAAGCATTTAAAGCCCAATGAACGCCCATACCGTAAGTGATTACGGTTAAAGCTTGTCCTTCGTCTACACAAACTTGAGCAGATTCTTGCACTACCCTAGCTTTTCCTAAGGGTAAGATGTAATCCTCTGCCGGCTCAATGGTTTTGGCTGCCATAGTTCCGGGGACTTTCGACCAATACAAACCTTTGTGTTCAAAAATTACCACAGGATTAGGATCGTGATAAGCCGCTTTCAAAATTCCCTTTAAGTCCGCTCCACTACTTGGATAAGCCACTTTAATGCCTTTAATGTTGGCGATCATGGTCTCTACCGAAGAGGAATGGTAAGGTCCACCACTTCCGTAAGCTCCAATGGGAACTCTTAAGATCATGTCAGCTGAATACTTCCCATTAGTTAAATAATGAGCACGACTCAATTCGGTAAAAAGTTGATTCATGCCGGGGAAAATGTAATCCGCAAATTGCACTTCAACAATTGGCTTTAAACCAACTGCTGCCATTCCTACCGTAGAACCAACAATAAAAGCTTCCTGAATCGGAGTATTAAACACTCTTTCGTCACCAAACTTTTGCGCCAAAGTTGCGGCCTCGCGGAAAACTCCACCTAAGCGACCTCCAACATCTTGACCATAAAGCAAACATTTATCGTTGTTTTTCATTAACTCCTCCACCGCATGCAAAGCACAGTCGACCATTACGACCGCTTCTCCATCTTTGGGACTTCTATCCCCTATTTCTTCGGTAATTTCAGTCGGAGCATAATCGTGAGTGTATAAGTCTTCCGGAGTTGGGTCTTCAGCTGCTAAAGCTTTCTCATAGTCCTCTTCCACTTGCTTGCGGACTTGTTTTTCTATCTTCTTTAACTCTGCATCCTTAAAACCATGATCCTTCATCAACTTGATCATCTTCGGAAATGGATCTCTCAATTTCTGCTCATCTAGATCATCGCGGTACCATTCCATTCTAACTCCTGAAGTGTGGTGGTTCAAGAGCGGCACTTTAGCATGGATCAAATAAGGTCTGCGTTCTTTTCGGATAGTTCTGATGGCTTTTTCTACTGCTTGATAGGATTCTTGAAAGTCACTACCGTCAATGCTCACCGCCTCAATGCCATGAAAACCTTGAATGTATTGGTAGGCATCTTGAGCTCTGGTTTCTTTGGCATTGGCCGAAATATCCCATTCATTATCTTGAATCAAATACAAAATGGGCAATTGCTTTAAAGCCGCCATTTGGAAGGCCTCAGCCACTTCTCCTTCGGTAACGGAAGCATCTCCCAAGGAGCAAACGGTGATGGGTTTGTCTTTCTTTTCAATTTTCAGCAACTCTTTGTATTGCATGCCCATGGCTGCGCCGGTGGCTGGAATGGCCTGCATACCCGTCGCAGAGGATTGGTGTGGTATTTTTGGCTTGTCGGCATCATTTAAGGATGGGTGCGAATAATAGGTACGACCGCCTGAAAAGGGGTCGTCTTTCTTAGCCATTAACTGTAACATCAAATCATAAGGCTTCATGCCAATACCCAACAAAATGGAATCATCCCGATAATACGGATAAGCATAATCGTAAGGCTTCAATTGCATGGCCGTGGCCAATTGAATCGCTTCATGTCCACGAGAAGTAGCATGCACGTATTTGGAAACTACTTTAAAGTTCTCTTCATACACCTCCGTCATGGTTTTGGCGGTTGCCATTAAGGTAAAGGCTTGCTTAAGTGTGGTTTTGTTTATTTTCTTCATATTCTATCAAATAAATTTGATGAAAAAGGATTAAGGATGAAGGATCAAGTGATTCTACAATCTGGTTTATGCAAATAAAAAACTTTCATCTTTGGTCTTTGATCCTTATTCCTTCATCTTTTATCCATATTTTTTATCCATTCTTTATAGAAGTAGTAATTAGCGATCCTATCATTTTTGAAACGCTCATTGCCAATTCCTGAATTTCATTTTTTTCTGATTCATTTATCATTTTCTGATCTACTGCCAAATGCAACATTGATCTCACTTCTCCGCAAGAACCCTTAGCTACATATAAAAAGTAGACCCACTCTTTATTACTTTTTCTTTCAAAGCCTTCAGCAATATTGTTAGATACAGACAAGGCAGCTCTCAAGATTTGATCTCGAAAGAAATATTGTTTTGAATCTTTAAAATGCTTTGAAGATAGATTGTATAACTCTCTAGCAGACTGCCATACTCTCAGATCCTCAAACTGTTGAAAAGCACTCATATACACTCTTTTATCTTTAGTCCTTTGTCCTTTATCCTTCCTCTATTATCTTTAATCCTTTATCCTTCGTCTTTTATCCTACTGCCCGATTCTCATCAAAAGCTTCCAAATGATCCATAATTCTCGCTAAGAAAGAACCACCTAAATTGCCGTCTACTACTCTATGGTCAAAGGACAATGACAAATACATCATCTGTCGAATGGCAATCATGTCGCCATGGTCAGTTTCCACTACTGCAGGTTTTTTGCGAATGGCTCCGGTAGCTAAAATGGCCGCTTCCGGCTGATTGATAATAGGCGTTCCCATTACGTTTCTAAAAGTTCCCACATTACTAATGGTAAAGGTTGAGCCTTTAATCTCATCGCCAGCTAGCTTGTTGGTTCGGGCTTTCTCGACTAAGTCATTAACTGAAGAGGTTAAGCCCAATAAGTTCTTTTTATCCGCTTCTTTGATCACCGGAACAATAAGATTTCCTGTAGGCAATGCAGCTGCTAAACCAATGTTAATGTCTTTTTTGGCAATGATCTTTTTACCATCTACAGATACATTAATCATCGGAAACTCTTGAATGGCCTTTACTACTGTTTCTACAAAAATGGGTGTAAAAGTGATTTTTTCTCCGTGTTTCTGTTGAAACTGCTCTTTTACTTTATTTCTCCAATTAACAATTTTGGTCACATCTACTTCCACATAAGCCGTAACGTGAGGAGAGGTTTGTTTTGAATACACCATGTGATCGGAGATCATGCCGCGCATGCGGTCCATTTCAAGCACTTCGTAGCGTCCTTCATAAACGCCGGCTGCGGCCTCTTGATTGGGTGCTTGTGAAGATGCCATTTTCGTTGGCTGTGCTTTTGGCTTAGGAGATTTCAAATAAGCTTGTAAGTCTTTCTTGAGTACTCTGCCGTTTGAGCCACTGCCTTTTATTTGGCTGAGCTCTTCCATGCTCACTCCTTCTTTTTCTGCCATGCTGCGGACTAAGGGCGAGAAAAATCTTCCTTGTTCATCGTGTCGATTGATGCTGCTGCCATGGGCACTAGAAGCATTACTTTCGGTTTTAGTTTCTGATTGAGCGTTAGTTGTCTCTTCCTCTACTTGGGCTTCCTGCTTATCTGCCGATGAATCATTAGTCCCCTCCGCTTCGGTATCAATTGTGGCAATTACTTCCCCAATCGCTACCACATCATTTTCTTGATACTTCAATTCTTTCAAGACACCACTTTCCGGAGCTGCTACTTCTGAGTCAACTTTATCGGTTGCTACTTCTAGAATCGGTTCGTCTTTCTCTACTGATTCCCCGCTCTTTTTCAACCAATTTAGTACCGTTGCCTCTTTAATACTCTCGCCCATTTTGGGCAGTTTTACTTCAATGGTAGCCATAGTGTATAATTTAGAATAATACCATTCAAAAATAAACAAGCATATTACTTTTATCTAGCAATTAAGCTTATTGTAGAATATATTTCTATTTTTACACTATTAATACGAACTTAAATAGTAATTCATTCTTTACAAAGCATGATGAAGCGAATAATATTCTAAAACGGATGAAAAAAATTGACGATACCGATGCCAAACTGCTAAGTCTGTTACAATTCGATGGCCGCATGACCATCAAGGAGTTAGCAGCTAAACTAGAAATGTCGACCACCCCCATTTTTGAACGAATCAAAAAATTAGAGAAAGCCGGGATTATCGACCATTATGCGGCTGTTTTAAACCCTGATAAATTGGGTAAGAAACTTTATGCCTTTGCGCATATTTCATTGAAAGATCATTCCAAGGAATTAGTGGACGAGTTTACTGAACAAATCGTACAAATTCCTCAGGTACTAGAATGCCATTACGTTACCGGCGACTCAGATTTTATTCTAAAGATATTACTGAACGATATGGAAAAATATCGTGAATTTGTGATGAACAGCCTATTCCAGATGAGCAACATTGCCAAAGTAGAAACCTTTCTGTCACTATCTGTTTCTAAGCAAACTAATGTGATTGAGCTTAGCTAATTATTGCTTGACCACTTTTTGAATTGCTCTGTTTCCGTCTTCGTCTATAATTTCAAGTAGATACAGTCCTGCATTTTGTTCAATATTCAATTGAATAGGATTATTGGAAAAATTCGCTTCTCTAGACAATACTTTCCCTTGAATATTTCTTAACACGATCGAAGTAATTCTTCGATTTGGTGAATCTAGCGTAAGCAACCCTTTTGTAGGATTTGGGAACAATCTAATTTCATTTTTAGTAGACAAGTCGTTAAGTCTTGTGTTAGTTCCACCTCCGGCAATAGAGCTATCTATAACAGTAATGCTTACTGTTCTTTCAGTTCGTTTTGGGATTGGACATTTATCATCTGTTGCTACAAAAACGAAAGAATAAGTGTTCAATAAATTTTGACAAGAATCAGCTTGTATTAAATGAGAAGGAGCTGTTTGCCAAGAAAAAGTAACATTATTACCAATTAAACTACGGCTAGGTAATTGTTTATTCAAAGCAGCACAAGGCGGTGCTAAGCAACCGAAATTAGGGTTAGTTAAACTATCACCAAACTGCAATCCGTGGGCAAAGAGGTAAACACTATCCGTTGCTGTTCCTACTGGTAGATCAATTACATTTAAATTAAAACTAACTAAAGACCCAACGACTACAGTATCTTGCCAGCTTGTAAAACTTCCACTACCATCAAGAAAAGGAGCTTGCATAGTGGGACTATTGTTGGTAACCGAAGGATTTACAAAATTGAATTGATACTCTCTAAAAATTTCTGCAGTTCTAATCCCGCAACTAAAAGAAGTTGCTTTTACAACCGCTACATACTTTCCGCTTATATGGTTTTCCAAACTAATACTACCAGAATTTTGATTTAAACTCGCCACTACATTTTGCGGATTTTGTGTCGGACCGGGGAATGGTGATAGATGGCTATAGCCATTCTGGAATGGCACCGGAGATGGGTTTACTCCTTGCACAAAAAGCCCATTAATTCCATTTAGGGGTTTTGCCCATTCATAGGAGATGGAATCTAAATTAGGATCATTGGCATGTGGGTTGTAGTCAAATGGCTCTCCTGAAAGGGTCACTGAAACAGGAGGAGCAACAAATCGCGGTGATACGTCAAAACAAGTAGAATCTCGTCCGGGAAAATCAAACATCTTGGCTCGTAAGGTAATTCCGGCTTGACCAACCAAATTGTCATTGAAATTCCGTGCATTATCGGAATAAGTCAAGACCCACCCAGATGAAGGTGGAACGCCATTTAGCTGAACTGGATTTGTTTGCAGGTGATAATAAAAGATTGCTTCATCGTCTCCATTTAAGCAAGAATAAGGTCCGCCGCCTCTGCAATAGGGAGCAAATTCTTTTCCGGAAAGTTGACTTAAAGTAAAAGAAACGACCATTCCGGCAGAAGGGTAATTGTGTACGTCTAAGGTTCCTCGAGGAGGGATATTGGCTCCACTACAATCTCTGTAAACGTGAACATCAAAAATATAATTACCGCTACTATCGCAATTCCAACTGATCTCTCCTCCCATGATGTGGGTTGCTGATAGATTTTGAGAAAGAAGCAAGGTAGCCGATACAAAGAGAAAGAAAAATCTAATTTTCATAACAAATTGGTTTTGAGACCGCAATATAATGAAAATCAATCGCTATCCTGTGGTACAATTAATACGATCGAAATCAGCTACCTCTTTGTAAATACTGGAAGCTTTACTGCTTCACCACTTTATAGGTAGCTTGTTCCCCTCTTGTGTTTGTTAAGGTAAAAAAGTATAAGCCGGCATCACCCTCAATTTCTATTTGATTAGATGATTTCTTTACTTTCTTCTCTTGCAGTAGCTTCCCTTGAATGTTATAAACCTTGAGCCTCAAGATCTCATTGCTAGCGTTGTCTAAATTGATTAATCCCTTTGTCGGATTTGGGTATACTTTCAAGCGACTTTCTAATGTTCTTTCTTTAAGGCCTACCGGGCTATACAAAACGCACTCCGACCTCCCACTGCAATAACCATCCGGCTCTCCCAGAGCAAGGCCAACACTGTAATAGCCTGTATCTTTGGGAGTAAAAGATATCCCATGACTAGAATCGACTGCTCCGGTATTAGGATTGCATGAAAACCAAGTATAAGTATAACTAACTGGTAAAGCAGGTGAGGTTTGAACCACTAATCGATCATCAACCTGCTGAATTGAAATGTATCTTGAAAATGTATCGCTTGGTGGATTGGGAATAATCAAATTGCAATTTCTAGTATTCGCTCGAAGATAAACTTCGGGCATGAAAGTAGAATCTAAACGACTGAAGGCAACTTCATTAAAGCGATGTCCGGCTAGTGGGTTTATGGTTGAACCTAAGTAATATTGCTCTAGGGTATCCACTAAACCAAATTGGCCATTGGGCCTACTACTAAAGACACTCCAATGCGAAAAACTATCTTTAGGAATTCCCGCTGTATCCCAGCTTAGAACCATTTCATCGTCAGTTGAAACCATGTTTACACACTTTAAATCGGGAATTAGTGAACTACTACTATCATTTGAGACCTCTACATTTATTGCATGGGTTCCACTAACAGTTACCAAAGTATCACATAATTGAGAAGTAGTAGTGGTTTCGATGTTGAATTGATAGACTTGACTCCCTCCAATTGAATCCAGGTGAGCACAATTTGTTTCCCAATTGATTGTTCCCAGATATTTAGAGTTACTGCTTCCAACAAAGGCCTGCAAAGAACTATCAAAAATGGTTGGATTGTTCATTTCTAATACTGCACAAGGCGGTTCTTGACATAAGGTAGAATCGTTTAAGCTACGGCTAAATTGAGGAGATGAAATTTTAAAACTGTTTGTCAAGCTAGAATTGTACATTCCATACTTACCTAAACTATCTACCAATCTAGCATTCAAGCTCAATTTTATATTTCTACCAGTTTTTACCCTTATCACATTTGATGAGTTATCAAACTTGGAATTATAATTTCCATTAATAATAACATCTCCATTTAATGAGGAATTTGCACTCGAAAAAGTATCCGTTGGACATCCAATTGAAAAAACAGGATACTCTCTGAAAATTGATGAAATCTTCGTTCCATTTCTATACTCATCAGCCCGAACAACCACATAATATTCATTGTTCCAAGAATGAATTAAGTAGCTAAGAATCCCATTACTAGAATCAAGAGAAGCAGGAATATTGGCAGGATAAATAGTTGAATCAGGTGTTGGGTTATCATAATTATATCCATTGACGTAGGGAACAGGAGTTGGATTCGCAGCAGGAACATTGTAAGTTCTTGCAAAAGAATAAACCACACTATCATTTTCTGCATCAATCACCGCATGGTTGACATATTTCATTTCTCTACGACAACTGAAATAATTAGGCTTTTCGGCAAATCGGGGTGAACTGTTGTAGCAATTGTCAACCGGATCATTATTTCCATTCGGATACATAATAGCTGACAAAATGGATTGGCCTTGAGAAGCTAAATTTATAAGGTTTGGTCTACAGCAAGGTAGCTCAATACTAAACCTCCATCCTGTAGCAGGTGGGGTACCATTTAAATGAATGGGATCTGACTGATAAGGGAGTTCTTGATAAGCACCATAACCTCCTCTTTCACAATTTATGAAGACCCCACCAACATCCTGACAATCGGGCGAAATATCTCCCTTATTCGTTGCTAGCCATGAAGTAGAATCAGGTTTTAAAGAAAGCGTTGAAATTATAGCGTTAGCCGAATTACGAGGAAGTGAATTTCCAAAGATCTCTAAATCAAGAGGAGAAAAATTAAAAGGAATTCCTGTACAGTCTCGATAGATCTTGGCATGAAATACAAATTCCCCATTACCTAAACATTCCCACCAAATTTCCCCACCAATAGTATGCGAAGCTTTTGTAGACGAAGGTGTAAGAATTAATAAAACTAAGAGAGAGGTTAGAATTCTTTTAATGTGCATGAGAAAGTCAATTTTTCAAAAGCAAAGATAAATTTAAAAAATTAGAGTTATCAAGACGCTTAACTGACTTTACAAAAGATTCTACAGCACTACAGGAGGCCCAAAGATAAATTATTGTTTTACTACTTTCCGGAAGCTACGTTCTCCGGCTTGATTGGTTATTTCAAGCAAATAAACCCCAAGTCTTTCGGGAAGCTCAAAGTCAATTTGCTTTTTATTGGTAAACGCATGGCCTTGCATCAACTTTCCTTGAATGTCAAATACTTGAATTGTTATTTGCCCACTTTTTGGTAATTGTAGTCTCAAGTGGCCTTTGGTTGGGTTGGGAAAAAGAGTGAGTTGATCTAAGGTAACTTGATCATCTTCAAGCTCAGTAATCTGTTGACAAGGGTTGTTGGGGTTAGGAAGTACAGTCACCTCTAATACTTCATAGGAAACTGCCGGAATAGGACAATAATCATCCGCAGCCCTTAGGGCAAAGTAATAGGTTTTCGGTTCTCCATTGGGCCCAAGGTCAGAGCAGTCCGGAGCCCAACGTAAACTACCGCCCACCACACTATTTTGTTTGTATTCATAAAGGCCAGTAGTAGAATCTAAAACAGGAGTTAAACCGGAGAAAACATAAGCACAAGAAGTATCTCCGGGCGTTGGGCAGTTTCCTTGAAAGGTATAGCCCTCTTTTATTTGATCACTTAAAATTTGCAAGCTAACTTCTTGACCACCGGTGCTAAATGCATTCGTATCGGAAACATTAATATTAGCTGAGAAATAATTGCCCACCAAAATAGAATCTTTAAAAGATGGCGACCCTCCTTGATTGAAAGGAGGGTTAAAAATTGGGGCTTGGTTTGCCACTCCATTAGCCAAAGTTGGACAGTCGGCTATAGAAATCGGTAAATCTCTAATAACCTCAGCATTTTTTCTTCCATCTCGATAGGATTCTACTTTTACAACTATTGCATAATCAAGGAAACCTAAACCATTGTTTACTTTAAATTTTAACAAGCCATTATTAGTATTAAGGCTAGCTGCTACATTACTATTATGAAAACTTTGATCGGGTGTAGGATTATTATAATTATAACCCATTGCATAAGCGATAGGATTTGGATTAGAGGCCGGAGTATTGTAAACTCTATCAAAGCTATAACTCAAACTATCTCCATCAGCATCCATTGTGGTATAAACATTCGAAGCATCTAGCCCTCTACAAAATAAAAATTCAGGAGCCTCCTGAAAGTGTGGTGAATTATCTAAACAAGGAGCTATCGTAGATCGATTAGGATTGGGTAACATTTTGGCACGAACTATAAGTGTTCCGGCTACATTTAGGTTTGATATATTGGGACGACAGCAAGGTGCGGTCCATACCAAATCCCATCCTTGAGGACTAGGGGTTCCTTGAAGGTTTACCGGTGCTGATTGAAAATAAAACTCTTGCACAATTTGATCTGCGTTACTACAGGTATAGGAAGGGGATCCTGATGAAGTATTACAATTTGGATTCAATTGCCCCTTATTTCTTGCTAACCATTTTCCTGAATCAGGTAATAGGGCAATGGAAGAAACGGCTTGGTTTTGTGCATTTAGTGGTAAAGGGGTTCCAAAAACCTGAAGTGAGTGGGAGTTATCAAAAGCAAAAGGTATACCTGTGCACTCTCTATATACCTTCAATTTAAAAATGTAAGCCCCAGTCGTATCACATTCCCAGGTGATTTCACCTCCTAAAATATGTGAAGCGTTAGCTTGTTGCCCTAAAAGCAAAAGAGATAATGTAAGAGTAAGAGAAAGAGAAAGAAGTAAATTTTTCATAATAACGTATTTAAGTAAGTTAATGCAAAAGTCGTGAATTAAATACGTTAGTTGCCTTTATTGCTTTACCACTTTTGTAAAGCTTCTCTTCCCGCTGTTTTGGTAGATAATTTCCAAAAAGTACACCCCGGTTTCACTAGGTAAGCTTAACTGAATATTTTGTTTTTTTGAGTAGGTGCTGCTTTGCAACAAACTACCTTGGATGTTTCTCACCTTTATTTCAATGGACTCAGGACTTGGTAACTGTAGATTCAATTCTCCTTGACTAGGATTCGGATAAGTCCTTATTTCCTCAACTTCTAAATCCCTGGATGCTATGCTTGTAATCTGTTGACAGGGATTATTGGGATTAGGAAGCACTGTCACCTCTAATACTTCATAGGAAACTGCTGGAATAGGACAATAATCATCTGTAGTCTTAAGGGCAAAATAATAGGTTTTCGGTTCTCCATTAGGACCTAAGTCAGAGCAGTCCGGAGCCCAACGTAAACTGCCGCCCACCACACTATTTTGTTTGTATTCGTAATGGCCAGTAGTCGGATTTAAAACTGGAGTGATACCTGAGAAAACATAAGCGCAAGATGTATCTCCGGGAATTGGGCAGTTTCCTTGAAAGGTATAGCCCTCTTTAATTTGATCGCTTAAAATTTGCAAGCTAACTTCCTGACCTCCGTAGTTAAAAGCATTGGTATCTGTAACGTTTATATTAGCAGAAAAGTAGTTTCCGACTTGAACAGAATCTTTAAAAGTGAAAGCTCCTCCACTGCTGAAAGGCGGCGCAATAGTTGGAGCTTGATTGACCGCATTATTGACCATAGTCGGACAGTCAAAAATATAAATCAATAATTCTCTGATAACCTCAGCGTTTTTTATTCCTTCACGATAGGATTCTACTTTTACAGCTAGAGCATAATCAAGGATTCCAGAATCATTGTTTACTTTAAAGCTTAACAATCCATTGCTAGGGTTAAGGCTAGCAGACACATTGTTAGGATGAAAACTTTGATCAGGTGTAGGATTATTATAATTATAACCCATGGCATAAGGGACAGGAGTTGGATTAGAGGCCGGAGTATTATAAACTCTACCAAAGCTATAACTCAAACTATCTCCATCAACATCCATTGTGGTAAAAACATCCGAAGCATCTAAACCTCTACAAAATAAAAATTCTGGAGCCTCCTGAAAGCGTGGTGAATTATCGATACAAGGAGCTATCGTAGATCGGTTCGGATTGGGTAACATTTTGGCACGAACAACAAGTCCTCCACTCATAGTTAGATTTGAAATGTTAGGACGACAGCAAGGTGCAGTCCATACTAAATCCCACCCTTGTGAACTAGGTGTCCCTTGAAGGGGTATTGGTGCTGATTGAAAATAAAACTCTTGCACTAGTATATCTCCATTACTACAGGAGAAGGTCAGGGAACTTCCCGAAGCATTACAATCCATATTTAATTGACCATTATTTCTAGCTAACCACTTTCCTGAATCAGGTAATAGGGCAATGGAAGAAACGGCTTGGTTTTGGGCATTTCGAGGTAAAGGGGTTCCAAAAACTTCAAGAGAGTGGGAGTTATCAAAAGGGAAAGGTATGCCATTACAATCTCTATATACCTTCAGTTTAAAAATGTAAGCCCCATTTGTATCACATTCCCAAGTGATTTCACCTCCTAAAATATGACCAGCATTAGCTTGCTGAACTACTAGCAAAAGAGAGATAAAAAAAGTTAGCGAACTTAATAAGGTTTTCATATGAATATAATGATTAAGTATTTATATACTCATAACGAAAAACTCAAAAATGGTTGCCTTTACTGCTTCACAATCTTCTAAAAAGGTTTTTTTCCCAGCTTGATTGGTTATTTCTAAAAAGTAGATTCCTGAGCTTTGACTTAGCTCTATCTGCACTTGTTTTTGATTGGAGAAACTTTGGGTTGAAAGTAATGCACTTGAGTGATTTCCTCTGAATTTATTTTCTTCCCTTTATCTCCTCCCAAGTCTTAAACAAGCTTTCTTGGGTAGGTCGGTCTTCCGGTACTTCAGTTAAGGCTTCAGTAGGTTCCCAATCGGCTTGCATGTCGGCCGGCAATTGCTGATAAAGCTGCGTGCCCTTGGTTTTCCAAGCTATCATTTTATCGCTTACTTCCTTCACTTTCTTCGCAGGATTACCCACAATTAAAGAGCGCTTTTCAAACACCTCTTTGGCTTTTACAAAGCTCAAGGCTCCAATGATGCATTCGTCGCCAATTACCGCATCATCCATTACTACCGCATTCATGCCTACTAGTACATTTTTGCCAATTTCAGCTCCATGAATTATAGCTCCATGTCCGATGTGGGCAGATTCTTTTAACCTAACAGTTACTCCGGGGAACATGTGAATGGTGCAATTCTCTTGCACATTACAGCCGTCCTCAATTACAATGCCGCCCCAATCACCGCGAATAGCTGCTCCCGGACCGATGTAAACGTCTTTACCTATTATAACATTTCCAGTTACCGCTGCTTGTGGGTGCACAAAAGAAGAAGGGTGAACGACCGGGGTGAAACCTTTGAAACTATATATCATTTTAATTACGAATCTGAGAATTACGAATTACGAATCGCTCAGTCGCGATTCAACTTTACTAAATTATGCTTTCTTTCTAGTTTTAATAGTTCGTTGTATTGAACCTATAATTCTTAAAAGCTCTTCAACTTTAGCAAGTAGTTCTGATTTTACTTCCTCCGAAATCAATCCTGAATCTCCCATCAATCTTAGCCAGTATTGAGATTCTCGGGCTTCCTTGTAAGAAATCGAAATCTTATGTAGAAAATCCCTCTCACTTTGCCCTCCAATTGCTTCTTCTACGTTAGCACCAATAGAAGTAGCTGAGCGCATAAACTGCTTTGTCAATAGATATTCTTTCCGTTCATCTTGTAATTTGAAGCAAAGCTTAACCGCTGCTAAAGCAAAGTCATAACTTTTATCTCGTAATGGATTTTCCTTTTTCATAATTCATGGTTTTACAATTGATATTGAATAATTCGTAATTCCCAGATTCGTAATTCGTAATGAGTCTAAAGCATCTACTTATTATTAACCTTATTGCGTTTTAGCTGCTTCCAATTAATCAACACCACTGCCAACAAAATAATCAAAATCCCTACCCATTGCAAAGCACTTATTCTTTCATCTAAAATTAGATAAGCACTAAAAACAGAAACCGGAATTTCCATGGCTGCTATAATTCCTCCTAAACCTGTGCCCACTATCGGAAACCCTTTATTGAATAAAATAGGCGGTAAAATGGTACCAAAGAAACCTAAAAACAAACCCCATTTTAGAAAAAGCTCCAAATTAAAAGTCTCGATGATCTGAAAGTTCCAAAACAAGACAACTATTAGAAATGCGCCGTATATCAAGTATTTACTTCGAACAATATTGGGTAGCTCGAGTGCTACTCGATTGGTAGCATACATGGTGGTTGTAAAACTTAAGGCGGCCAATAAGCCAAAACCAATACCGGTAAAATTTACCTCAATATTACTTTCCAATAGCTTAGCAGCGAAAATGGTACCCAAGACTGCTATTAATGCTCCAACTACTTTAGTCCTATTTACCAATTCCCGGTTCACAAAATACTCCAAGATCACTCCCATCCAAATGGATTGCATCAACAAAATAATACCTACTGAAACCGGTACATATTGAATAGACAAATAGTAAAAGCTGCTAGTTAAACCCAAATTTGTACCAAAGAGCATGAGCTTGAACTTCTCTTTCGGTGTGCCTTGAACTCTCTCTTTACTTCTTTTAAAAAAGGCCATCACAGTCAATACCACAGCACCAAATAAATATTGAGCAAAGGTTAAACCTGCAGTTCCAAAGCCCAGATTATTTGCCAACTGAACGAAAGTGGCTAAAACGCCATAACTCGCCGCCCCAATCGCAATGGATAAAACTCCCTTTAATCTGTTATTCATTTATTTCTATAGCCAAATGCTTATGGATCTTTCTCAAGTGGATTTGTGATTTTTGTAATTAACTGCTTCATGAAACAGGCGAAATTAGCCATTGGTAATTCCATTCGTAATTCCCCGATTCGTAATTCGTAATTAACTAAGCGTATTTCGCCAAAATCTCCTTCGTATACGAACTCAACACCATTTTACCGCTCAATTCGGCTCTGCTTTCCAATAAGTTATCCCAATCTTCACAGCCTCTCCAAAACACTTTTTTTAGCTCTGCTTGTGCTTCTGGATTTTTGCTCAATAAATAGTTAGCTAATTTGTCTACCTCAGCGTCCAATTCTTCGGCACTGTCTAAAACATCGGCGTATAAGCCTTTGGCTTTTGCCCATTCAGGACTGTAAAATTCATCGGCATTAATAGTCATTTGACTCATGGCTGAAACACCAACTTTGCGCTCAACCGCAGGGCCTACCACAAAAGGGCCAATTCCAATATTAAGCTCTGACAACTTAATAGAAGAGAATTTGGTCGCCAAGCAATAGTCAACCGCCGAAGCTACTCCTACTCCACCACCAACAGCTTTTCCTTGCACTCTTCCAATAATCAGTTTCGGACATTTCCGACAAGCGTTGATCACTCGAGCAAAGCCCATGAAAAACTCCTTTCCGGTAGGATAATCTTCTATGGAGATCAATTCATCAAAGCTCGCTCCGGCACAGAAAGTGCGGTCGCCTCCACTCTTCAAAACGATCAATTTTACTGCATCATCCTCACCTGCCTCTGTAATAGTCTGCGCCAATTTGGCCAAAATATCACTCGGTAGTGAATTGTGTTTGGGGTGAAAAAATTCTATGGTAGCTAAGCCATTTTCGGCTTTATCTATAGTTACGTATGCGTCACTCATATTAAAAAATGATTTCTAAATTATTACTCTAACATTACGAAGGGTACTGAGTGATTCAAAAAGGACTTTTCGATACTTCGTGATTTCAACACTCAACTCAAAGTCCTTTTTGAATTGTATCGAAGTACCCATTTAAATCAATGAAAATTGTTCAAAATGATGATTAAAATGCTTTCTATTCAACAACTCCCAGTGGTCTTTGTCTAAATTTCCAAAAACGGCATTGGGTGTTTCTGCTTCAGGATTTTCTTTAAAATATTCTTCATACTCATCCCAAGCTTCTAAAAAGGCTTCCTTGGCTTTCATCAAGTTTTCGTGACGAAGAGCTTCGGTTTCGCCTTCTTTCATCGCCGGCATTTTAAAGTTCTTCGGCATGGCTCTAAAATTCCAAAGTGAATCTTGGTACTTCTCCAAATGCTCTTCAGGAGTTACTACTTCCACTTTTTCTTTTCCGGTGGCATTTCTAAAACCCATCTCCAAATGCTCGATCATGTGCTGTGGTGTCATAATGCCCCAATTGGCTTTGGTATCTTCTTTCAGCTTTGCCAAATAATCTTCCACATTGCTACGCTTGATCTCAGTAAAAGGACTTTTCTTCGCTACCATAGTCAGTACTGTGGCAATGGCAACCTTCTCATCGTCTTGATCAAAAACTTCTACAAACCATTTTACTACCCCTGATGGAAACTGCTTTCCTTTTACATCTCGGTCGCGTTTTTCCTGACAAGTCAAGCGCACATAAATAGTGTCGTTGTGGTAGATCGGACGCATAAAACGGCAAGTATCTAAGCCGTAATTCGCAGCTACCGGACCTTTATTAGGATAAACAAATAATCCCGCTGCAGCGGAAAGAATGAAGTAACCATGTGCCGCTCGCTTCTCAAAAATGGTATGATTTAAAGAAGTGATATCGGTGTGCGCATAAAAGTGATCCCAAGATAGATTGGCAAAATTGGCAATCTCTGAATCGGTGATGGTACGCTTATTTGTTTTTAGCGACATCCCGGCTTCTATATCTTCAAAATGATACTGGAAAGGATGTTTTTCCGGCTCCTTGTACTTGGCATTGGCTTGGTAAATACCGGTAATCTCAGTAATGGTAGTCGGAGAACCTTGAATGGCTGTCCGCTGCAAGTAGTGCTTTACTCCTCGCATGCCGCCCATTTCTTCGCCGCCTCCGGCTCTACCCGGTCCACCGTGAACCAAAGTTGGTAGTGGCGAACCGTGACCGGTACTTTGCTTGGCACTTTCGCGGTTTAAGACTAAAATTCTTCCGTGATGAGAAGCTGCCTCCACTGTAAATTCAGTGGCAATCTTATCGTCATTAGTGACGATAGAAGCACAAAGCGAACCTTTCCCCATGTGAGAAAGCTCAACTGCTTCGCCTAAATCTTTGTAAGGCATAATGGTACTTACCGGACCAAAGGCTTCGACTTCATGTACCGCTTTGTTTTTAAACGGATCTTTCTCCAATAGTAAAATCGGACTTAAGAAAGCTCCTCTTTCTGAATCTGCTCCGTTTACTTCAACTTTGTCTAAGTCGCCGTAAACCAGTTCTGCACTCTTGCGAAGCTCTTCTACTCTGCCTCTCACTTCTTCCACTTGATCTTTACTCACCAAAGCACCCATGCGGGTTTCTTTTAAAGCAGGATCACCAATTACCGTTCTAGAAAGTGACTTTCCTAATTCGATCTGCACATCTTCTACATACTGCTCAGGCACCATCATTCTTCGAATGGCGGTACACTTCTGACCACATTTTACAGTCATTTCGTTTTTCACCTCTCGGATGAACAACTTGAATTCCGGTGTTCCGGGCGCTGCATCGGGACCTAAAACAGAACAGTTCAAAGAATCTGCTTCCATATTAAAAGGCACAGCCTCTTCCACAATTCGAGGATTGGATTTCAACATTCTCCCAGTATCGGCCGAGCCGGTAAAAGTCACCACATCCTGTGATTCCACGGTATCCAAAATGCTTCTCGCCGAACCACAGATCAACTGTAATGAACCTTCCGGTAAAATTCCTGAATCAATGATCTCACGCACTACCGCTTCAGTTAAAAAAGAAGTGTTGGTAGCCGGTTTCACCACGGCCGGAACCCCTGCCATCCAGTTTACCGCACACTTTTCTAACATTCCCCAAACCGGGAAGTTAAAGGCATTAATGTGCACAGCCACCCCTCTTTTAGGAACCATAATGTGATGTCCCATAAAGTCGCCACCGCGAGAAAGGTCAATTCCTTCTCCATCCACATGGTAAGGTTTATTTGGAAATTCTCTTCGCAAAGAAGCATTGGCAAAAAGGTTACCAAAGCCACCTTCAATATCAACCCAGCTATCAATTTTTGTAGCACCGGTTTTAAAACTGATGGGATAGAACTTCTTCTTGTTCTTCATTAAGTGCATGGCCAGCTTCTTCAGCATTAAGCCACGCTCTTGAAAGGTCATTTTGCGTAAAGCGGGATTTCCAACTTTTCGTCCATATTCTAAGATATCAGCAAAATCAAGTCCCTTGGTGGTTGAAAAAGCAATCTCCTCGCCGGTAACGGCATTGATCAAAGGAGTTCCTTCTCCATCTCCGGGAGTCCATTTGCCTTGTACGTAATTTTCTAGTTTCATTTTTTAAGTATTTAAAGTACTTCAAGTTTTAAGTGCCTGAAGTTATATTTCAATCTATCGTTTTTATTCTAAGTTAGAAATGTCTTCTATTAAAAGTGCCTTAAGGCCTTTATTAATTATTCTGAAGTTTCTAGTACTTAAAATTACAAGTACTCATAATTTTATTAATCATTGCTTCTTAGTTTATTACCTACTGAGATGAAGATTGCCAATAACTCTTTTACTTCCTTGCTGATTTCTTCAAGTTCTTGAGTCTCCTTCACCCATGCTAATTCTTCTAAAACGGCGAGCCAAAATAAGGTTTCATTAGCCTCACTTTCACTAATCTTTAATTTATTCAAAAAGTCCTTTTTGCTTCTAGACTTGTTTGCTTCAAAATAATTTGCCCCAATACTACTGCCCGACTTTGTTAGCTGATTCCGTATTACTCTTGACTCTATACTTTCCGGCAAACTAGCAGACAATTTTATTATTCTAACCGCTAAAAGCTTTGTTCTTTTTTCAAGTGACTTTCCGAATTCTTTGTTGTTCATTTTAAACATTTAGAACTTTAAGTACTTGGAACTTTTAACTTTAGGCACTATTGAAAACTTGCGTTTTCAATCACGGTTGCATACCCTTGCCCCACTCCAACACAAAGGGTGCAAAGGGCATAGCGCTTGCCGGTCTCTTGTAATTGCAAAGCAGCCGTATGAATAATTCTAGCTCCGGTAACTCCTAGTGGATGACCTAAAGCGATAGCTCCACCGTTGGGATTGATTCTTGGATCATCATCTGCCAAGCCCATTTCTCTGGTGCAAGCCAAAACTTGAGCCGCAAAAGCTTCATTTAGCTCTATGATATCGATATCGTCCAAAGTCAAGCCCGCTCTTTTCAAAGCTTTCTCAGAAGCACCCACGGGACCAATTCCCATAATTCTTGGCTCAACGCCATGAACGGCAGAACTTACTATTCGAGCCATGGGTTTAAGATCGAATTTATTTACGGCATCTTCAGAAGCAATTATGGTAGCCGCAGCTCCATCGTTCAATCCTGAAGCATTTCCGGCAGTTACGGTTCCTCCTTCTTTCCTAAAGGCAGGGTTTAGCTTCGCTAACTTTTCAGTTGTAGTTCCTGCCCTCACAAACTCATCTTTATCAAAAATGATGGGATCAGCTTTACGCTGGGGTATTTCTACTGAAACAATTTCTTTACTTAAGCGACCGTTTTCTTGTGCAGCAGCAGCTTTTTGTTGTGACCAAGCGGCAAACTTATCTTGATCTTCACGACTAATGTCGTATTTGTCGACCAAGTTTTCTGCGGTTTGCCCCATAGCATCAATGCCAAAGGTGTCTTTCATTTTAGGGTTGACAAAGCGCCAGCCAAAACTACTGTCGTGCATTTGAGCATCACGACCAAAGGGTTTAGAAACTTTTGATATCACCCATGGACCTCTTGTCATATGCTCCACTCCACCTGAAATAAATAAATCACCTTCGCCGGTTTTAATAGCTCGATTGGCATGCACAATGGCCGACATACCAGAAGAACAAAGTCTATTGATAGTCTCTCCCGGAACACTCCATGGCAAACCGGCCAGTAATGATGACATACGCGCCACATTACGGTTATCTTCCCCGGCTTGATTGGCACAACCCATAATTACATCTTCATAAGCTTCCGCCGGAATGTTGGGATTTCTTTTTACAATTTCTTTGATTACTAAAGCACCCAAATCATCGGTACGAATGGGAGATAGTGTACCGGTAAACTTTCCGATGGGGGTGCGGATTCCATCGATGATATATGCTTCTTTCATAGTCTTTTTTTAAGGAAGCATAAAGGTAACTAATGTAGGGCGCTTGGGAAAGGGATTTTAGATTAGGCTTAGCAAGGCCAACAATCGCTTATTCATAGAATTCCTCCAGGTCATAATTGACGAATACCAATTGAGTTTCTGCTGCATGGGTTTTGTGATAGTTTAGAGCACTTTCAAGAAACCTTTTGTTTTGACGACCCATAAAATGCGAGTAAATAACAAAAGTACTCGCTCCCTCTTGATCGAGCTCTACGGTATTTACTTTAGTTAGATTAGCTAAGTAAACTGATCGAGAAAGCGGAAAACTGTCTACAAAAAAGTAGCTGCTTGGTGGACACTTGTTCAGCAAATGTTCCCAATTGAGATTAGGATAACCTCCGGCATCACAGTTAGCTACTGCACCGATCAGCTTTCCACTTTTATCGAAAGTAACCAACTGTAGAGGCTGATAGAGCGATTTAGCTGTATTAAAGTAGACAGAGTCTAATTGAACTAGGCTGTCTAAAAGAGATTGTAAAGCCGGTTGAGCCTGATAAATGGGATGCTGATTGATTTCTAGCGTTCTTGCTTTCTCGATTAATTCATCTTCGCTGAATGATTTAACGTTCCACTTGATTCCATAAGCACTAACAAAAATTAAGCTACATGCACTTAAGGTAGTAGCTACAAGCATTAAGAAGATGACTTTTCTTACATTATTCATCTTTAATCTTCAATCTGATGCTCTTTTGAACTACGATAAACCGTACCCCGCATTCGGTAAAAAGGCTCGCTTTCTTCATTGCAATAAATGTCTACGTCTATGTCTGCTTTCTTATGACTGATCGCAAATACTTTTGCTTCTGCTCTAAGGATATCTCCTTCCACTGCCGACCTAGCATACACCATGTTCCCATTGATTAGGGGAGATACTCTGCCGTAGCTGTTGCTGGCAAACGCCAAGGCGGAATCTGCCAAGGTATAAGCAATGCCGCCGTGTAAAATGCCAAATCCATTCAACATTTCTTTGCGCACTTTCATTTGTAAATGACACTCCCCTTCTTCAATTTTCAAAGGTTCTATTCCCAACCACTGCGAACAGTAATCGGTTTTCATCATGCTTTCGTAAACTTTTTGGGCTTTTGACATAAATGGAATTTGAGAATTTGAAAATGGTTAAATGCCTAAAATTTTAAATAGACTTTAGACCGCTTTGCTGAAAGATACAAGAATTTAGAAATTGACGAATCAAAAATTTAGACTCAGCTATTTGAAATGAGCTAAAATTTAAAATTACTGAATGCCTAAAATTAACGCAAAAGTATTATTTGCTGTTCTTTGAGATGGTAGAGAATATCGCCAAGAGTTCATTTGCTTCAGAAGTTATGGCTTTGAGTTTTTCGTCTTTCAGCCAATCTAAGTCATCGATAATTTCTAACCAATAAATGGTTTCGCTAGCCTCGGCTTCACAAATCCTTACTTTACTTCTGAAATCTGCCTTGCTTCTTGCTCGGTTCGCTTCACGATAGTTTGCTCCCACGCTGGTAGATGATCGAAAAATTTGATTTTTAATAATACGTCCTTCATCTCCTTGTTTTAGATAACGAAGTGTTTTGATAATGAGAACCGCAAAGTCTTTGGTGCGTTTTTCAAGTTTAGTAGAGAAAGCCTTCTTTTCTTCTTTCTGATATTTCATGATAAGTCGCTTTTTAAATTAATAACTTACCAATCTAATCATTTCCAAACCATTATCAAATTTAACAATTCTCTAAATCAGCCATTTTAGTGCATTCCAGCATTTTAGGCATTCAACCATTCTAGGTATTCAGCCATTTCTACATTTTAGGCATTTTAGTGCATTTCCTCTACACCTCAAACTTCTCTCCCTCCCCAGCCATCTTTCTCAAAATCGGACTACAGCGGTAGCGTTCTTCATGGTATTCTTCAAAAAGTTCATCTATGGCATCAACGCAATATTGAATTCCCAATTCATTGGCCCAAGCTAATAAGCCTTTTGGATAGTTCACTCCATTGGTCATGGCTAAGTCAATGTCTTTCGCGGATGCAATATTCAAATGCAAAGTATCGGCTGCTTCATTAATTAACATGACTACAATTCGGTCTACTATTTTTCGTCCTTCTATATTGTCTTCATCAGCTTCAGGGTTCTCTGCTCCTTCTGCATAATTATAGTAACCTCTACCCGATTTCTTACCTAAGTAACCGGCTTCTGATAAGCGTTTTTGGGCAAAAGCAGGTTTGTATCTTGAATCGTAGTAAAAGGCTTTAAAAACTGTTTCAGTTACTGTATAGTTTACATCATTGCCAATAAAATCCATTAATTGGAAAGGGCCCATCCTAAAACCTCCCAACTCTTTCATGGCCCAGTCGATAGTGGCTACATTAGCCTTTCCTTCTTCAAAAACACGAAGTGCTTCACCATAAAAGGGACGCGCTACTTTATTGACAATAAAGCCGGGAGTGTCTTTGGCTTGCACCACTACTTTTCCCCAATCGGCAATAGTTTGCTTGGTCTTCTCTAAAATTGTGTCAGCGGTTTGTATGGCCGGAATTACTTCTACCAATTTCATCAAAGGGGCAGGATTGAAAAAATGTACGCCAATAAAGCGATCTGACTTTTCTAGAGAAGCCGCCAAGGAAGCAATAGATAAAGAAGAAGTATTGGAAGCTATGGTGCAGTGCTCGCCGACGATTCCCTCCAACTCTTGAAACACTTTGGTCTTTACCTCCAAATTTTCTACAATGGCTTCGATCACTAAGTCACTCCCTTTAAAGTCACTTAAGCTAGTAGAATAGGATATCCGATTTTGAATTTCATCGGCCTGAGCTTGTTCGTACTTGCCTTTCTCTACCAAACGGTTCATCACTTTGGCCAAAGCATCTTTGCTTTTTTCCAAGGCTTCGTCCTTTACATCATACAAAACAACTTCACATTTTGCAGTAGCTGCCACTTGAGCAATTCCGCTTCCCATGGTTCCACTTCCTATAATTCCTACTTTCATGTTTTCAATTTTGGATTACGAAAATAAGTTGAATCCCCTTCTCTGCAAAGGATTTTTAGATGGATATATCAACATTTCTAAATTTTAAACTAAGATTTTAGTTTTTAAACTATACTTTTAGTTATATTTGAGGCATGAAAGAATTAACCAAGGCAGAAGAAGAAGTAATGCAAGTGTTGTGGACGCTTGAAAAAGCCTTTGTAAAAGAGATCTTGGCCGAATTTAAGGAGCCTAGACCTGCTTACAACACTATTAGCACCATTGTTAGAATATTGGAGAAAAAAGGCTTCGTTAGCTTTGAGGCTTTCGGAAAGTCGCATCGCTATTATCCTTTAATTGACAAAGAAACCTACCGTGAAAGTTTGTCTCAAAGCCTAGTCAGCAAATACTTTGAAGGATCAGCTAAGAATTTGATTTCCTTTTTCGCGCAGAAGGAAGAAATCTCTGTAGAGGAACTCGATAAAATTTTAAAAGAACTGAAGAAATAATGGAAAATTTAATCAGCTATCTCATTCTCGTTAACCTTTGGCTAATTATTGGTATTCTGTTTTATAAAGCCTATCTCAGAAAAAGGTTTGGCTTCCAATACAAGCGCTTCTTTTTATTAAGTCTCAGTCTGCTCCCCTTCTTACTTTGTATAATTAAACTTCCGTTTCAAAGTGGACTGAGTATTCAACATACCGTATCAGAAATAACCATCGGCTTAAGCCAAGAAAGTTTAGGTGAAACGAGCAACTCTTTTAATTGGTTAGAGCTTATACTAACACTATACGGCTTTGGTGTTTTGATCTCTTTTAGTCGTCTATTGGGATCAAGCATATTATTTGCCAAGCAATACAAAAATGCAAGAGGCAAAGAAGGCTACTTGGAAGTACCAAATAGTAAATGCGCTTTTAGTGTTTTAGGCCACGTTTATTTGGGCGCTGAGCTCGATGAAAAAGAAAAGGCTGTTATCTTAAATCATGAGCGTATTCATGTTAAACAGCTCCACTTTATTGATCTTTTGCTTTCTAAGGTCTTAGAAATCATATTTTTCTTTAACCCGCTAGTATACAAACTTTCACGGCTGATGCAAGAAAACCATGAGTTTGAAGCCGACCAATTGACACAGGTAGATAAGACAACTTACCTGAACATTTTATTGCAACAGCATTTCCAAACGGATCAGTCATTTTTAGGGCTGACCCATTCTTTTAATACTCATCATTTAAAAAATAGAATTATGAATTTAAGATCCCCTAAAAAAAACTTTTCAAATCGAAGTGGCGTGGCTATTGCCTGCTTGCTTTTTCTTGGTCTTTTTAGTTTTAGCCAGTTTATTCAAGCCGAATCTTTAGCTAAACTAAATATTGAAAACCAAGAACAAGAAGATAAAAAGCACCCTGAATATCCCGGAGGTAATGAGGCCTTGATGAAATTTATGGTTGATAACATTAAATATCCGGAAAGTGCCAAGAAAGAAGGCATTTCAGGAACTGTATTTGTAAAAGTTATAGTTGCTAATGATGGCAATATTGCTGACTTGGTAGTACTCAAAAAAATAGACGAACGCTTAGCCAACGAGGCCATCCGAGTGTTTAAAATGATGCCCAAGTGGAAGCCTGCTAAGCAAGATGGAAAAGCAGTAAAAGGTGAAGTCACCATACCGGTAAAATTTGCCATGTCAGAAGAGGCCCCGAAACCACCCAAGCCACCTAAAGCGCCTGAGGCTCCTCCAAGTCCAAACTAAATTGAATTTATAAATCGGAAATCTTTAAGAAGTTCCATACCTTTGGCTATCAACCAACTACTAAAACCATGAAACAAACTACAGTTTTACTAGCCCTGATAGCCTTGGGTTTTGGAGCTTTTTGCTCTACTCCTGCCATAGCAACCACAGCAGAGGAAACTATTTTATTGCAAGAAAAGAATAAAGAAGCTTCATACCCTGGCGGTAAAGAAGGCTTGCAAAATTTTTTAGATGAAAACCTACGCTACCCTAAAGATGCGAAACGCTACGGAAAAGTAATCGTAGAGTTTACGGTAAAGAAAAACGGGAAATGTACCGACTTTACAGTGGTGAAAAGTGTGATTGATGAATTAGATTATTCGGCGATTGAGACGCTTCAAGGCATGCCAAGATGGGAGCCTGCAATAAAGAATGGCAAAGAAGTAGACTCAAAGGTGAAAGTTCCGGTATACTTTAAGCCTGACGAAGACGCTGATCAAAAGAAAGAGGAAAGTAAGGGTTAAACAGGTGAAGGTTTAATTTCCTTTAAAATTAGGCTTGCGCTTTTCAACGAAGGCAGCTACTCCTTCGTGATAATCATCAGTTTCACTTGCCTCTATCTGTAATTTCGATTCTAAATCTAATTGCTCTTCTAAGCTGTTATTCAAAGAAGCATTAAAGGCTTGCTTGGTTAAGGCTAGTGCTTTAGTTGGCATTTTAGCTAATCGGCCTGCCATTCGGTTTACAAATTCTTCATATTCATCCTTTCCAACCATTTTGTAAATCAAGCCCATCTCTTCCGCCTCTTTGGCCGAAATCTTCTCGCCTAACATGGCTAAGGCATTTGCTTTTTGAAAACCCACTAAGCGAGGTAAAAAGAAAGTACCTCCACTATCCGGAATTAAGCCAATGGCACTAAAGGCCTGAATAAACAAAGCTAATTCGTGAGCAATCACCAAATCACAGGCTAGTGCAATATTGGCTCCTGCTCCGGCAGCTACTCCATTTACCGCAGCAATTACAGGCTTTTCTAAAGCACGAATCTTTTTTATTATCGGCCCATAGTGCTCATCCAATATCTTTTCAAAGCCCGGATTATTCTTTTCATCTGTCACTTCCTTCAGGTCTTGTCCTGCACAAAAAGCTTTGCCCTCTCCACTTAGCACTACAACTCTAACGCTTTTGTCTGCCTGACAATCGTCTAAAGCCTCTTGCAAGGCAAATGCCATTTCTCGGTTAAAGCTATTATAGGCTTTGGGGCGATTTAAGGTAATGCGGGCAATGCCGTTTTCCTTTTTATAGTAAATTGTTTGGATTGAATTAAGAATCCGTGCCATAGTCTTTTTAATTTTTATTAAAAAAATATTATATTTGAGATAAACAATTAAAAAAAGTGAAATGGAAAACTTATTTAATCGAAAAGTACTATATTTTTTAATAATACTATTATCAATAGCTTGTAGCAAAAATGAAGTGAAAAGTTTTGGGGAAGCTATTGAAAGTGAATCCAATAAACAAAAAAAGATCAATAGTAAAAATAATAGTCCTGAATTGACAGTCGACGAAAATGGGGTCTTATTTTTTGAAAATATAGAAGAAATGCAAAACTTCATTTCATGGGCAGAATCAGAAATAGAAAGTTATGACCAAAGTTTCCTTGCTGAATATGGTCATCTTAGTGGAGACACACTTGCCGATAGTTTATTCGTTGCAGGTTATAATTCTGATCAACCTCTTATAAATTTTGAAGAAAACTTTTCCGATTATAATTCTCTTCGAAAGAAAGTATCAGAAGATATGATACCTATTCTACAGCAAGAAGACTTTGATTATGCATCTTCTCCTGATGCACAGTATATTGGAGATCCCATCATGAGAACTATTTTAAACGAAGATGGCGCATATGGTCTTGGTGACTCAATTTATTTTCCTTTAGACAGCGGTTATCTTGCTATAGGACCTGAAGCAAATTATGATTTAGCGGTTGAAGATATAAATAATGATGATATGCCTATGGGGAGCCTTTCAGGACCTTTCAGGAAAATTGTTATTATTTTGCCACCTCCTCCTCCTGGTGGGGGCGGTGGTGGTGGTTCTGGATTGAACTGCGCAAATGAATGTAGAACCAATAGACTAAATGCTAAAGATGTTACAGATGGAAACAAAAAAATGGCCTTAACATTAAGCTTAATGTATAGTGGAGCCGGCACTCACCTTGCAATGAAAGTTGTAAGCTACAAAAGGCTAACAAGTTGGTCATCATGGTTCAGATACCCTTATTCTAAATTTGCAGGATATAATACTACAACCTATTATACAGGTTCGAATTGTAACAATGCAGGCACACTACCTGGTGAATCAAAAAACAATAGTTCCCTGTTAAGATGCACAGTTAGACATACTTTTTGGGGAGGTGCTGCTAGAAGAGTAAAGTGTAATACATTATATGGGTCAGGTAGTATGAGTGGAATTAATCAAACATCTTTAACAATAGCATGGTCTTAATACCAACTTGTATAACCTAATGAATGATGTATGAAAGATTACTTTTATTAATTCTATTTATTCCTTTCGTTTCGAATGGTCAGAAAAAGACCATATATTCAAACGTTTCTATAAGTAGTGTTCTACTTGAGTCTTCCCTTCCAACAGAAGTTGGATTCCAATTTGCAAGTAGAGTTTCATTATCAGTACAAATAAAATTAGATTATCCTAAGTCGAAATCCAAAGAAAAGTTATTCATTGAACTAGGACTTGGAAACTTTATAAACTCTTTATATTTTAAAGAATCAAACTTAGATAATCCCCGTAGTTCCGGTCATATTAACACCATCGATGGAATGTTCGTCAATTTTGAACCTCGATACAACCTACTTAGGAATAAGAAAAAAAACCTCTTTTTTGACTTCAGTTTGAACCATGTACTTTATCTCTTGGGAAACTATCAGGTAAACAGCGGTTACTTTAATCAAAGTAACGAAGAAATAAGGATGATTACGGAGAGCCCAAACAATAACATACAGTTTGCCCTTGAGCCTTACTTTAGTGCCTCCTACTTAATTAACAAAAATGAGGAAAGTTCAATTGCGATAAGACTAAAACAAGGCTATGTTTTTCACTCTCAAACCATTGCTCATATGTCATTTCCTACAAAGCAGCTTCAGAACAGGATTAAATTAGACAACCTAATTACTCTACTTTGTATTGGGTACCAATTTCAATAAGACATGAAAACGTTAATAAGCGTATTGTTTACCTTGATATTTTTTACATATTCTAATGCCCAGAATTTCTTTTATCAATCTAATTTGTCACACGATGTAAGAGTAAATGATGCAATAAAGATTAATCATAAGTTTTACTTGGTTGGCAAAATTGACTCTTTAGGTTATTCAAGGCCATACTTTGGCATTTTAAGTAACGATGGGAATTTAGTTTTTGATACTATAATAAATGGAAATGGTGAATTCGTAAACATCCATCTCACTAATAACAGTATCCACATAAGTTATTATTTTAACCCCACTCCAAATTATCATACGTTATTTGACTTTGAATATGACACAAATTTTGTGTTTCTTAATGGAGTAAATATAGGCGATGGAATATTAGAAAAAAGCAAACTCCTAAACGATAGCCTTATTCTCTATATAGGTTATGAACCTCCACAATTTAGCAATTCTGTATATTCTTGCTTTGTTGCACAACAAAATATTGTAAGTGGTAAGATAGATTTTATTTATCCATTTTTTAGTCAAAGTCAAATATCAACTTATGATATTATAGCCCCTAATACAGGCAAGTATCACCTATTTACAAATTCACCGGATTCTTCAAGTACTGAACAGCTAAGTGTGCATTTTTTAAATGATAGTCTTCAGCGACACAAAACTTTTCAAATAAAGTCTTCCTACTCTTTGTTTGGCTCAGATTCAAGTATAATGGGTGCTATGTCTGCTGAATTCGTATCAAATAGCATTTTTTTAAATTCCATAGCAAACCACCCCAGGTATTTGAATCAAAATAATAGCTATGATGTAGCATTCATTAAGTTTGATACAACTTACAATGAATTAGCATTATCATTTTCAGGTAATAATGATACAAACTACACAACTACAAGAAACTCAATTTCGTATAGTGATGGTCATTTTTATACTGCAGCTACAGGAAATAATGATATTATCTTAAGCAAACACGATACGTTAAACAATTCACTAAATGTTGGTTTTTTCCATAATGGCTCAACGTTAGAACTATCAAAAGTTTTGACTTTTAGTGATAGTGTGCTTTTAGTTGGTAAAACTAATAGCCAATATTTTGCACTTAAACTAGACAGTATTTCAAATCAATTAAATACCGGTTTAGAATCAAGAAAACACCCTACCCTTAGCCAATTTAAAGTTTTTCCTAATCCGACTAAGAACATTCTATATTTCTCAAGTGAGAAGGCGAGAGCAAAGAAAGTTCAAATTTATGATCAAAATGGAATCCTAATCATTGAAAATAATTCAATTCGTAAAAATGCTATCAGTGTAGGAGATCTGAAAGCAGGCTTATATTATTTGAAAATTATTAGCGAGGAAGATATAGTACAAACTTACATTTTTGTAAAAATGTAGGTTTCCTGACTTTTTAATGTTACTTCAAACACTTAAAATAATCAAAAGGCTCTTGGCAATCATTGCACTGAAAAAGAGCCTTGCAAGCGGTAGAACCAAAACGGCTGACCATCTTAGTGTTTTTAGAACCGCATTGAGGACAATTGATTTGATTCTTTTCTCCGGTTAAAGCCGCTTTATCGACTGAACTTTCTCTAGGAGCAGCAATGCCATACTTTTCCAAAGCGGCTTTGCCTCTCTCAGTAATCCAATCGGTGGTCCAAGCCGGACTTAAGACCAATTTTACTTCTGCTTTTAAGCCTTCCTCTTTAAAAGCCGCTTTAATGTCATCGCTAATGGTGTCCATAGCCGGACAACCGGAATAAGTTGGCGTGATATCAATGCGATAAGTTTCACCATCTTGCTCCACTTTTCTAACTATTCCCATATCCATAATGGACAATACAGGGATTTCAGGATCGCTCACCGACCGTAGAATTTCTTCTATTTCCGGACTAGCTACTTCCATTTACCACTGCATGTTTGGATAGGCTCTCTGCATGTATTGAAACTCAGCTAAAATATAGCCCATGTATTCGGTGTGTCTTCCGCTTTTTCCTCCATACTGAAAGGTGGTTTTTTCAGGAAGCTCTAAGTTTGACTTGGCTAACACTTCTTTCACCCTTTCGAGGTAGACCGGCTTTAACTCTTCCAAATCAGGCCCAACTCCCATTTCAGCCATTAGAGTTTCGGCTTCGGTAGGTTCGAAAAGCTCCATGCTGTATCGCCACAAAAACCCTAAAGCTTCTTTCATGCGCTCATGACTTTCTTCCGTGCCATCGCCAAGACGTTGGACCCAAGTGGAAGATAAATCGAAATGATAGTCAACTTCTTTGATTGATTTGTGTGCTATAGCTGAAATTTGATCATTCTTGCTGTTCATCAACTCTCTAAGTAGCAGTTGGTGGTAAGCATCAAATAAAAACTGACGACAGATGGTATAGGCAAAATCGCGATTCGGCTGCTCTACTAAAAGTGAATTTTTATATTCATGCTCTAACCGCAGCATGGCAATAGAGTCTTCTGTAGCACCCTCGCCTTTAACTTCTGAGGCATATTGAAAGTAATTTCTTACCTGACCAAATAAGTCGAGCGAAATATTGGTTAAGGCAATATCCGTTTCCAATTCCGGACCATGACCGCATAACTCTCCCAATCTTTGACCTAAGATCATGGAGTTATCTCCTAAAAGTAATAAGTATTCATATAAAGCTTTCTGTTCCATTACATATGCTTTAATTCGTCAGGCAAATTGTAAAAAGTCGGGTGTCTGTAAACCTTGTCTTTAGCAGGTTCAAAGAGCTCTCCCGATTTTTCTGGATTAGAGGCTGTAATGTGCTTCGATTCTACCACCCAAACACTTACTCCTTCTTGACGCCGAGTGTATACGTCTCTAGCATTTTGAATTGCCATTTCCTCATCGGCAGCATGCAAACTACCGGCATGACGATGTTCTAACCCGTTTTTACTGCGGATGAAAATTTCCCAAATGGGCCAATCTTTATTCATAGTTTGGTTATTTATGGTTTAAGCAGTTTTGCTCACTTTTTTATCAGCTTGTTTCTTAGCATGAGCATTGGCTGCTTCTCGCACCCACTCTCCATTGTCCCAAGCCTTATTTCTATCTTCCATGCGTTTGCGGTTGCAAGGTCCATTTCCTTTTACCACATCCCAAAATTCATCCCAATCAATTTCACCAAAGTCATAATGTCCTCTTTCTTCGTTCCACTTTAAATCAGGATCTGGAATGCTAAGCCCTAAAATATCAGCTTGAGGCACGGTTTGATCGACAAACTGCTGTCTTAATTCATCGTTGGTCTTTTTCTTGATCTTCCACTTCATCGATTGTTCCGTGTTCGGAGAATCCTCATCTCTCGGACCAAACATCATTAAGGAAGGCCACCAAAAACGATTCAAGGCATCTTGAGCCATCTGCTTTTGTGCTTCTGAGCCATTAGCCAAGGCTAGCATAATTTCATAACCCTGCCGTTGGTGAAAACTTTCTTCTTTACAAATCCTCACCATGGCTCTTGCATAAGGGCCGTATGATGTTTTGGTCAGCATAACCTGATTGATGATGGCTGCACCATCAACCAACCAACCTACAGCGCCCATATCGGCCCAAGTTAGCGTTGGATAATTAAAAATGCTAGAATACTTTGCGGACCCGTCTAACAATTGCTCAACCAATTCATCTCGGCTGATGCCTAAAGTTTCTGCTGCGCTATACAAATACAAACCGTGACCGGCTTCATCTTGTACTTTGGCTAATAAAGCCACTTTTCTTCTTAGAGAAGGTGCTCGACTTATCCAATTTCCTTCCGGAAGCATTCCTACCACCTCGGAGTGAGCGTGTTGGGAAATCTGTCGGATGTGAGTTTTACGGTACTTCTCTGGCATCCAATCTTTCGCTTCAATATTTTCTCCGCGATCGATTCTCGCCTGAAATTCTTCTTCTAAATTCTTTGTCTTAGTGTCCATAATATCTGTGTATTAGCTATCGAAATCTACTAAAATATTTTTGCTTTTTGGGATGGATTGACAAGTTAAAATGTAACCGGCTTCAACCTCATCTTCTTCTAAAGCGTAATTTACTTCCATGTCTACTTCGCCTTCAATTAATTTGGCTCGGCAGGTACAACAAACCCCACCTTTGCAAGCGAAAGGAAGATCTGCGTTATTTTGTAAGGCTGCGTCAAGAATAAAACTGTCGCCACCTTGGGGCATTTCAAAGGTCGTTTTGGTTCCGTTGTTTATGATAGAAACCGAACTGGCATCTGCATTGTTCGCGACTTTGGGTGCTTTCTTCTTTTTCTTCTCATCTCCGGGAGTGCCAAACAGTTCAAAATGCACATGATCTTTTGCCATTCCTTTCTCAGCTAGGAATTCCTTGATCATCATGGTCATCGCCATTGGGCCACAAATAAATACCTCGTCAACGTTTTCTAAATCAATCAGACTTTGTGAAATCTTATCCAACTTTTCTTCCGTAAAACGGCCATTAAAAAGTGGCGCATCTCTTTCTTCTGCAGTTAGGAAATGGTGCAATTCAAAACGCCCTAGAAACTTATTCTTCAACCCTTCTATTTCTTCGCGCAGTATGATAGACTGTACATTTCTATTGAGGTAAAAGAGGGTGAATTGTGCATTGGGTTCTTCCTGCAAATGGGTTTTTATAATCGAATGAATGGGCGTAATTCCACTTCCGGCGGCAAAAGCCACATAATGCTTTGCTTTAAGCTTATCGATCTCACAAAAAAATCGGCCGTTTGGTGGCATTACCTCCAGGGTATCACCTTCTTTCAAGGTATCATTAACGAAAGTAGAAAAGCGACCGTCGACGATCTTCTTTACCGCTACCTTCCACTCCCCATCTAAGGGACTAGAACAAAGCGAATAAGAACGACGTAGCTCTTCTCCGTTTACCACTGCTTTCAAGGTTAAATGCTGCCCTTGCTGGTAATTAAATTGCTCCTTAAGCTCGTCACTTACTTCAAAACTTACCACCGTACAATCTTCAGTGGTTTTGTGAAGTTCTTTTATTTTTAAAGGAAAGAATTGTTGCGCCATGTAGAAAAATTAGATTACAAATTTAAACAAAGCTTGCGCTTTAATCGAGGATTGATTCCCCATTTAGATCTGTGGTTAAATATAAGGTCATGGCCTCAAAGAAGGGCTGTATTATTTTGAAACCTTCTAGCACCTTTTTGGGAAAGTCATCCGCCATGACCTCTTGGTCACTAAATTGATGTATCACATAAAAGTTTTTAAAGCGAAGCAAGTCGATATTTGGGTTATCTACCTCAAATCCTCGTGGAGCCGTTTTTAAAGTCTCACCCTGCAAGTTGCCATAATAGCTTTTAAATTGCTTTTGATTTAAAACCGTTCGCAAAGGTTCTGCATCGGCATCGATTTGATTCCTTAGGTGTTTTAGATCTTCGGAAGAAGGACCGTAAAAGCCACCGCCGATTAGCGAGTTCCCTGGTTCGATGCTAAAATAGTACCCTCCTCTTCGATCTGCGCCGGCCCGACGAAAAGACCCACTTCGGTTGGTTTTGTAGGGGGCTTTGTTCTTTGAAAAGCGCACATCTCTGTAAATCCTAAACAGACTTTTTTTGCCGCTTAGGGTCTCAATTTCATCAAAGCCCTGCAAGCCTTTCAGCAGCTCCTCCCCTAATTCAATCATTTCTTCATGCGAAGTTTGATAGGCTTTCTTGTTTTCATTAAACCACTCTCTATTGTTGTTCTTCTTAAGGTTTTTCAAAAAGTTAAAGGTGTTTGAAGTAATGATGCTCATGGAAGAGGGTTTAGGATTATGTATTTAATACCTTTGAGTGAAGAAGATAAATTTATATAAATAATCGAAACTCAGGATGTCAAATAAGGTTCAAATTAAAGTTCGCTTAGGTAGCACTGGTTCAAAAGTCTATGATTACCGTTTTTATGTTCCCGACGAGCTTGCTGAGCAATTTATTGACGGTAAAGATCGACGGATCATTTGCACCTTTGACACTTTTAAAAAGTACTGCGCTTTAATGCCTTCGCCGGAAGGCTATTACATTTTGGCCGATAAGAAATTACGCAAAAACTTGCAGTTGGAAGTTGGGCAAGAAATAAAGGTAACAATTGAGAAGGACGAGAGTAAATATGGCATGCCAGTAGCTGAAGAATTTGCTGCTTGCTTAGAATTAGACCCTGAAGCCCAAGAATTTTTTGAAGCCCTAAGCCCCGGCAAACAAAGAAGTTTGCTGCATATAGTAGGCAAAATCAAAAGTGCCGACATCAGAGCCAGAAGAAGCTTGGCCATTTTAGATCACCTTAAACGCGATGCCAACTTAACTGATTACAAAGGGCTGAATCAGACAATAAAAGAGTTTAACCAAAGAGAAAATTTATTCTAAACCTAGGGGAACATTAATTTTTTATCAAATATATGTATATACATGTATTTTTTCTCACCTTTGCACAAATCCTAAAACACATTGATATGAATAATGCAACGAAACTATTTTCAGGACTTGTTTTAACGGCAAGTTTAATTGCTTGTGGCGGCAACCCACAAAAAGAAACTAAAGAAACTTCTGACCAAGCTGAGAAAGCACCCAAGAAAGAAGAAGTAATGGAATCAAAAGAGTTTAATATTATACCCAATGAGAGTAAGGTAATGTGGTCTGGCTCCGTTATTGGTGTTTATACCCACGAAGGTACTGTTGAAATTACCGAAGGCAATTTAGAACTAGCTGGCGATAAAATTACTGGTGGTCAATTTACAGCCGATGTAAGCAGCATGCAAGCTACTGATGAGAACTACAATCCCGAAGAAGGAAAGTCGAAAGAAAAGTTGATCGAACACCTTTCGTCTGATGACTTTTTTGCGGTAAATGAGTTTCCATCTGCTAGTTTTACCATAAAATCACATGATGTAGAAAATAACAGCATTACGGGCGACCTTACCATTCGAGGTGTTACCCATGAAGAAGTTGTTGAAGATGTTAAAGTTAATTTAGAGGAAAGAACGGCGAGTGGTAAATTAACCATTGACCGTAAAGCTTATGATGTTGCTTTTTCTCACCCGGCAAAAGACGTAGTGATTAAAGACGATGTTAACCTAGAGGTTATGTTAAAAATGTAAGCCCCTAAAATAACAACTAAACTTAAAAAAGTCTTGAAGTTCTATTCAAGACTTTTTTTATGTGCATTACTTCTGAAAACCAAACAAAGTCCTGTTCAACTATATAGGGTTGAGAAGTATAAAGCAAGCTTAAACTGCCGTAGACCTATTTTAGAAAAAAAGCAAGGCTCAGCCAAACTTGATGGTCGGGCAGCTGGCTATTCAAGCCATCCAATCGGTAATCTAAACCAAGCTCTCCTTTGCTGCCATGCTTAAACTGAAAACCATAAGCAGCGGTGGCACGCACTTCTAATTGCTCTTTTTGATTCCGGTGCTTGGCAAGCAACTCAAGCTCACTAATCAAGTAACGCTCACCGGCATCCAAACGCAATCCGTTCAGAGGCAATTGTGCTCCAAAACGGTAGCGCAGTCGATATTCCCAATCATTTTCTTTTCGTAAACTTTGGTCTAGTCGTATGCGCTGAGCGAATTTAAAGCGAAAGCTTTCATTTACCCAAGCCACCTGCTGCATAAAACGCCAAAGATTGGTCTTGGTGGAACGACGGTGCATCAATCCACCAGCGACTACCTTATTGCCCGAGAATCTTCTTTGTCCCATGGCTTGCATATCTAACCTGCGCTTTTCGGCTTCGCCTTGCGAGACTTCAAAATTCTTGGATTGGATCAAAGATATCCTTGATTGCACTTTTGCTTTCAAGCTCCACTTCTGTCCTAGCTTTTGAGAAGCATTAAAATCTAGAATAGTCCCCAACTGAGTAGGATCTTGGGCCATTGAGATTAAAGGAACCAAAAGTAAGATGAGCAGTAGTTGCCTCATTAATAGAAAAAATTATCGTGATTTGACTCTTCGACCTCTTGGCTTTTCAAAAGACGTCCTTCACTATCAAAAAGGAATTCATAAGTTATGTATTTGCCCTTTTCTTTGGCATTCACGACCAATTCATAACGACGGCTCAATGCTGCGTCTTTCTTCTCTATCTGCACGGAACTTCTCAAGAGACTTTTTTCTCCGCTCCACTGTTCCTGTATTTTTCCAATTTTAAACCGCTCAAACTTCGAGTTTAAATGCATTTCGATTTCTTGTCTCACCTTTTCAGGAAGTTGCTTCTTCTTGATCACAAACTCTAAGTCTTCGAACTTGCCATTTTCATCGAACTCCAAGCTGTATTTTACTTTTCCAACTTTGGCCTTGGCTTCATAGGAGATCTTGTCTTGATTTTGCTCTTTGATCCAGTGGATCTTCTCACCCTCAAAAAGACGCTCTGCAAAACTTTTAGCTTGCCCAGGAAAATCGGCTGCCTCAATATGCTCTTCCACCTCTTGCTTACTTTGACCCAGTGTTGTTAAGGCAATCAGTAGGGAAATTAAAAAAAGACCACTTCTCATCTTACAAAATTGAATCTTTCACAGCACAACAGCAAGCTTTTGCTTTTGGTTATCTTTGAGCCCCAAATCTCTGTTTATGTTAGCGCAACTGCCCAAAATCAAATTCTCCGAAACACAAAACTTCTTTCTTTTAGCCGGCCCTTGCGCCATAGAAGGCGAAGAAATGGCATTTGAAATTGCTGACCGCATTTATCAGATCACTTCTCGCTTAGAAATTCCATGGATCTTTAAAGGCTCTTACCGTAAAGCGAATCGCTCTCGTTTGGATTCTTTTACCGGCATTGGTGACGAAAAAGCCCTGAAAATTCTAAAGGCGGTAGGCGAAAAATACCAAGTCCCGGTGGTGACTGATATTCACTCGGCAGAAGAGGCGATGATGGCAGCCAATTACGTAGATGTATTGCAAATACCGGCTTTTTTAAGTCGTCAGACTGACTTATTGGTGGCCGCTGCCAATACCGGCAAATTTGTCAACATTAAAAAAGGTCAATTTCTTGCGCCAGAAGCCATGCAATTTGCTTTGAATAAAGTTAAAGAGTCAGGCAACAAAAAGGTTTGGCTCACCGATCGAGGAACCATGTACGGCTACCATGACATGGTGGTTGACTTTAGAGGAATTCCAAAGATGAAGGCTTTTGATGCTCCCGTGATCATGGACATTACACACTCTTTGCAGCAACCCAACCAAAGCTCAGGAGTAACCGGAGGTCAACCAGAGATGATCGAAACCATTGGCAAGGCCGCCATTGCAGCTGGAGCAGATGGCATTTTCATTGAGACTCACTATGCGCCCGAAAAGGCAAAGAGTGATGGGGCTAATATGCTGCACTTAGATCGTTTGGAAGAATTATTAGAGAAATTGATTCGGGTACGAAGAGCGGTGATTTAATCATCATCCTCAATTAAATTGACCTGACCGATGACCTTAAATACAGTTCTTCGGTTTTGAGCACGTCCTTCGGGATTATCACTGCCATCTTCTAAAGTGTTTGGCGCAATTGGGTTAGATTCCCCATAGCCTTTGGCTGTCATTCGATTCTTGGCAATTCCTTTTTTACGAAGGTATTCCACTACACTTTCCGCTCTTTTCTGAGAAAGACTTTTGTTATAGGCTTCTGTTCCCTTACTGTCTGTGTGCGACCCTATTTCAACTACGATCTCGGGGTTTTCGATCAGTATACGGTAAATGGTGGTATCGATAGTGGTGTAGGCTTCAGCAGTTAGCTCTGCTTTGCCAAATTCGTAATAAATGTTTTCTAAGGGATAAGCTTTGTCCTCAATGGCTTTCAGTTTTAGATCCAATTCCAATTCAGTTTGGCTCATCACTTGCGGAATATGTATCATCTGACTGGCCACTAAGTGGTTCTCCGCATTGGCTTTAATTACATAGTCTTCTCCGGCTTCCAAATAAAAGTCAACCGAACCATCCGCATCAACCGGCAATCGACGAGTAAAAAATAATTCCCCACTTGAATCTCGGCTGTAAATGTTCAGGTAAGCCGCTTCCAATTCAAGCTTATCACTTTCTGATTTTAGCTTCGTTTTCACTTTCAATACCACTTGGTCTAATGCCTGAAAGAAAAACAGATCATCGCAGCACGCTTGTAAAGCTTGCTTTTGAGGATGGGGTCTATTGGAAGCAAACAAGCCTTTTTTACCATCTTCGCTAAGCACGTAATACACCTCATCTTGTGGACCATTTATACTGGCACCAATATTCTTCGGCTCTTTCCAACGACTTCTTTGTCCGCTGCTTTTAAACACATCAAACAAACCATATCCAGGATGCCCATCGGAGCTAAAAAATAGTTTTCCATTCATAGGGTTGATAAAAGGTGTGATCTCGTCTCCAATGCTATTTACTTTTGAGCCACAGTTTCGAGCTTTTCTAAACTGATCCTTGTCGGCGTAATAGGTAGTGTACCAAAGGTCCATTCCTCCTTTACCTTCCTCTCGATCTGACACAAAATAAAGGGTTTCTCTGCCTTTCTCATCAAGCCCTACAGCAGGCTGAGTTTCTGTTCCTTCAGTATTGATATCTTGATTTAACTTTTTTCCTTCCGACCATTTTTCTCCTACTTTCTCTTTTACAAATAGGTCACAATTTTTAGTTCCACTAAGGTTTAATATACAGACGGTATAGTAAAACCTCGTGCCCTCTGGGTTGAAGGCTCCATTCACCACTTCATGGTTGGTTGAAAAGCCCATTTTAACCCACTCTCCGCTAGTTTTAAAATCTCCATTAGCTACATCAGCCAAGTAATACTTGCGTTTGGGCAAAGCTTGATCTCCTTCAACCATGGTTTGGGCCTTTTTCTCCATTCGGTTGAATGCAATCTGATCAGCGCCTAAAAAAATTGGAGCCCCTTCAACCCATTGAGAATTTACCGCTGATGAAAGGGGCTTAATCAACAACGACTTACTGCTGTCTTTTGCCTTTTCGCAGCCTTCTATGTTAAACTTAGCTAAACGTCGGTATTTGCGATCTTCTTTTTCTCCTAAATAGTCTTTTCTAAACTGATCGAAAATTGGAATTGCCTCGTCGCATTGATTATCGGCCTTTAACATTAAAGCCTGGTAATAAGCTGCTAAGGGATACTTTTTTGTTGCTTCAACTTTCACTCTCTGGTATAGCTTTTCTGCCTTCTTATAATCTCCCATATGGCGATAGCTTTCAGCTAATCGGTAGGTATACTTCCAATCGTCTGCCTTATGTTTCAAGTACTCCTCAAACATAAGACTGGCTGTTTCATAGTCGTGCGACTGCATGGCAGCCATTCCAAGGTCTTTTAATTCTGTCTTGCTGTAATTCTCTTGCGCCTTAAGGCCTGAGTAGCTGAGCAGCAAAATAGCCGTACAGTATAGCATTCTAGTAGCGAACACAGGGAACCCTCCTTTCTTTTAATTGAGCGTAGTCCCAAGTATAGAACAAACTAATTTCAAAACCTCCTCGATTTTGGGTAGCCAACTCCAATTCTGAAATATTCACATCGTATGACAAACCTAAATCAAAAACCCCCAATTGGGCTCTACTGCCCAGAATAAAGGCATCGCTAGTTCTCGATACGCCGCTTCTAAAATAGATAAATGGACTTAGGCTTGTTACACTTCCCAATTTTTTTGTCTGTAATCGTAAAGCAGATCCTAGAATTAGTTCTGAGGCTTTTTGGGCCCTGTAGTATGCTAAGTATGGCTCCAACCTCCAGCTACTCTTTAATATATTGTAGGCCAATAATTGCACCCCATACCCTCTATTCTTGCGACTTCTTTCACCTAAAAAACTCTCTTGGGGTTCTGTAATATTATTCACGGAAGCTCCGGCACGAACTTGCCAAGCTTCATTGAGCTGTTTCGACCAAGCCAGACCAAAATTCCAATTAAAATAGTTGATGGACTGCGAATTTAAATTTTCGCTATTGGCCAAGTTTACATTAAAGCCTCCAATATTCCGATCATATTGCTCGGGAAAAGTAACCCCATTCAAGTTCAAACTTTTCCCAACAAACTGATTAGTCAAGGCAGCTTCGAAGGTGCCGTAAGAGCTAAGATATTGCCCCCCAAAATGCAAAGCAAAGTGATTGGCAGTGAGGTTTACGTCTCCACTTTGATCGTTAGTAAAGCCTGCGGCAACAAAAAACTGAAAAGGGGAACTGAGTTGGCGAAACTTTCTTACTACTTGAGCAGTAGAGGTTACAAAAGGCTTTCCTACTGCCGCCCACTGCTGTCTGTAAGCAGAATACGCTTGCCACTTCCCTTCAAAGTTTTGCAAGAAAGTGGGGTTTTTTTCTCGATCTTGAACCAACCTTTGGGAATAGTGCACGTCTTGAGCATAAGTACTTATGCTCAGAAAAACTAAACACAAGCATACAGAGGGCTTTATGATCGAAAAGCGAATCATTAACTGGCCAAATGTATTAGTTTTACTTTAGCAACTATGTGGTCGACTTTGCAAAATATCATCAACTTAAAGACGTACCTATTGGTGCTGGGGTTTACTTTTGGACTAAACTTTTCTTCTGCACAAGTAACAGCAGACTTTGAAGCAAACGTTACAGAGGGGTGCGGAGCCCTTGCCGGTGTTCAGTTTACCGACCTTTCTAGCGGCAATATTACAACTTGGAGTTGGAGCTTTGGAAACCAAAATACCTCCTCTATTCAAAACCCTATTGCCTCTTTTCCTGCTGTGGGATCTTACACCATTACGCTAACAGTAAGTGATGGCACTTTTACTGATACAGAGACCAAGGTGGCCTATATAGAAGTACACCCCGTCCCCACTGCGGATTTCACCTTTACTCCTACAGGTGGTTGCACCCCATTAGACGTTCAATTCACCAGTACCTCAAGCTCAACAAATACCATTACAAATTACCTCTGGGATTTCGGTGATGGCAACCAGTCATCGAGTGGGCCTAATGTAACTCACACATTTCAAAGCGCCGGAAATGCTTCTCCTTCTTTAGAAATAATCGATCAGTTTGGTTGCAAGGGTACAATTCTAAAAAATAATGTCATTAGCATAACCCCTTCTCCGGTAGCTGGCATCACAACCCTAAACCCTCGGGTAGATTGCAACATCCCCTACACCGTAAATTTTCAAGCCAGTGTGCTAAATGCCTTAAGCAATACCATTTACAAATGGGATTTTGGAGATGGCTCCCAATCAACAGCTGAGAACCCTTCTCACACTTACACAGCTTATGGAAAATACAATGTTAGTTTAATAGTGATAAATCCGAATTGCAGCGATACCTTAACTGAGTTTGAATACGTTCGCCTAGCGCCAAGTGCTGCCAGTTTTGTCCTTCCTAAAAAAGAGTTTTGCTTGGGCGACACCTTAAAACCCATTAATAATAGTACCGGAACACGGCTTTTTCAATGGCAATTGAGCAATGGGTATAGCACCACTGAAGCACAACCTAAAATTGCCTTAAAAGACAGTGGGAAAATTGTGATCGACTTAACTGCGGCTGCAAGTGGCAACTGCTTCGCAAGCATTAAAGATTCGATCTACGTACAGCAGCTTGTGAGCGATTTTACCACTGATACCGTTTCTAGCTGCCGAGGAGACAGCACCGTGTTTACAGCCACTTCAAACCACAGCGCAAACTACGAATGGCGTTTGGGTGTTGAGCTTGGTTCAGACACTTTATTTGGGAACCCTTTAAAGTACAGAGAACCCTTTATCGGGACATTTTCTGATACCCTTTATGCTACAAGTTCTATCGGTTGTAAAGACACCCTTATTAAAGCGGATAACCGATTGGTTGAAGCGATTTTACCTTTAATAGCAGAAAATGGAAGAATAATAGCTGAAGACACCTTGAAGGGATGCTTGCCTTTGGTCTACAATTTTGAGGATAGCTCCCTAAGCAATTACCCCATTACGAGCTACAATTGGAACTTCAGCAATGGCCAAACTAGCACCTTACCCAACGCAAGCAATATTGTTTTTGATCAATTGGGCAAGTACTATTTTACTCTCACCCTTACCGATGCTAAAGGTTGTTCAGCTTTTATTGAACGTTGGGTTAATGGTGGTGAAAAACACAATCCTGATTACCTTATTTTCCCCGATACTTTATGTCCCGTAGATAGCGTAACGATTGTCGACAAATCTACCCCACAAAATCGAATAGACTCTTATACTATCTCTTTTTTAGGCCTCAACGACTCTACAAGCTTTCCGATTGACCCCGATACTTTTGTTACCTCTTTTGAAAAAAAGTTCCAAGGTGCCTATAGTATAAATTACACCGTATCTGAAAAGGGGTGTGATTCTATCTTAAAAAAAGGAGATTCTATTTATTTAAAAGGCCCAGCTGCAGAACCGATCATAAACGCTCCATGTAACAATAGAAGGAACATTTCATTTTCTGCTAATGCCACACACTATACTTATTTTGCTTGGGATTTTGGCGACGGTACTCCTTTAGAAACCATCAACATAAACCCCACTCACTTCTACCAGCAGGCCGGAACCTATAATGCGAGATTAACGCTATTCAATGACACCAATGGCTGCGATACTGTTACATTTGATGTGGTTGCACCTGCAATCGATTTACCACCTCTAAAAATTAGGCCCGACTCCATGCAGTATTGCCTCGACGATGAAGAGCGATTTTTTAATCGCGATTCTTCCTTCTACATTTATACAAGATGGTATTTGAATGACGAGCCGGTAGGAAGCAAGAATTTTATAGAACTGGAGTTTGACTCTACCGGAACTTTTCCTTTCGTGATGGAGTGCGAAGATGTTTATGGTTGTATCTACCGACATCGTGATACTTTGTTCATCAGTCAACCGGAGGCAAAAATTGGTTCTCGATTTATTCAAAACTGCGCCCCGGTAGAAGTTGACTTTATTGACTCCTCCATAACAGATACCAATATTGTTTCTTGGTTTTGGGACTTTGGCAATGGCAGCACCTCCACCCAAGCTAGGGATACTACAGTGTATCCAGTCAACAGCTCGACTGATGTATTTTTAAAAGTGGAAAATAAGTTTGGTTGCAAAGATTCTATTTTGGTAAAAGACTACCTACAATCAAAAGTACTTGATGTTGACTTTAGGGAAGGAGCTACCGCCTTATGTGAAGGGGATTCCATTCTTTTTCGAAACAATTCTTCCGGCCTAAATGCCACTTACCAATGGACTTTTGGTGATGGTGACCAACTGAGTAGTGCTGCATCTACCTTTTATCATACATACGAAGAGGCGGGGATTTACACAGTAAGTTTGGCTGCCCTAGACGAAAATGGCTGTCGAGATACCTTGATAAAAAATCAACTGATTGATGTCGACTCCATTCCGGATGTAGATTTTGTGGCAGATCAGCTGATGGCTCCTTGTCCCCCTTTGAATGTGCAATTTACAGACTTAAGTAGCGCCGATGTGAATCAATGGAAATGGACTCTGGATCCCAATCAACAGTTTAAACCCGCGATTCAAAATCCACAATTAAACTACACCCTGCCCGGCAGTTACGACATCTCCTTATGGGTAAGCACTCCCAATGGTTGTCAGGACTCTTTGACCAAAACCAACTACATTACGGTTGGAGGTCCGAGAGGAGATATAAACATAAAACCTGATTTTGCCTGTAAAGGCGACACGCTCGAGTTTGAAGTAATAAGTCCCGGTGGTTTGCAAACGGCTTATTGGGACTTTGGTGATGGAAGGGGTGATACCGGCCTGGTTGTTTTTCACGCTTACGATACCACAGGCACTGTTTTCCCCACCGTAATTTTAAAAGACACCAATGACTGTCAACTTGAACCAAAGCAAACCTCTTTCTCTATCTTTCAAGTATCCGCAGATTTTAACTTCCCTTCTGATTCAATTTGTGAACCGGCATCAATAATACCCATTAATTTATCTGAAGGCGCTGATAACTATTTTTGGAATTTTGGAAATGGACAACAGTCTAATTTAGAAAATCCAAGTATCGAATATAACAGCGCCGGAAACTACGACATTAGTTTAAAAGTATACGCTAACATTGGCTGCATAGACTCTGTTACTAAAACCCTAACTGTTAAACCAAGAGTTAACTTAAGTAGCACTCCTGATACCACCATTTGTTTAAACGATACCATTTTTCTTCGTGCCACCGGAGCTGACCATTATACCTGGTCATCTGCTAGCGAAATACTCAATGCTGATACGGTTCCTGCCCTTGTTTTTCCAAAGGTTTCAGACAGTTTTAAGGTAAAAGGTAACAATCAATTTAATTGTCCTGACTCTACCACAATTTTAGTGAATGTTTTTAATCCACCTACTGAGCCATTCTTACAAGACACCTCTTTAATCATCGGAGAAGAGGTTATGCTAAATGGCTTTTCTGGGGAAGGATTTTTGTATCAATGGGTTCCCACAACAGGTGTAAGCTGTCCTTCTTGCCCGGATCCCTTATTTAAGCCGGAGGTTTCTACAGAATATACCTTACAAATATCAGATCCCTTTGGTTGTTTCCCTTTTGAAAAGAAGGTATTTATTGAAATCATAGAGAAGTACTCATTGGATGTCCCTCAAGTCTTCAGTCCGAATGGTGATGATGTAAATGATGTTGTTTATGCCAAGGGATGGGGTTTAAAGGAGTTGATCTCGTTTAAAATTTACAACCGATTTGGCGAAATAGTTTTTGAAAGCCAAGACTTTGATAAGGGCTGGGATGGGACTTACCGAGGAAAGGATCAAAATGTAGAAACCTATGTTTATACCGTAGAAGCTTTAACCTATGGTGGAAAAGTACTGCGAAAAAAAGGCAACCTTAATTTGATACGTTAGCCTCCCCACTTTAGTACTATTTTATAGTGAGCAGTAGCCAAACTTTCACTTTGCTAAGTCAGGGGAAGCAGCTTTTCTTCTTCGATGTAAAGCAGGGCGCCATTTACTTTCGATTGCTTTATTTCTTTCAACAAGGCCACGTATTCTTCTAATTGTTTTTGATGACTGTCTGTTGCTTTTCCGGTCTTAAATTCAAGTACAAATTTCGAACCATTTGAAAGCTCTACAATCCGATCCGGCCTAATTCGTTTACCATCCTTACTCATTAACATGGCCTCTCTATAGCTTTTCACCCCTTTCTCAAAATACGGCTTTACCTCTTTGAGGTTTAGGAGTCGAATTAACTTCGCTTTCATTTCAGTCTTTTGTGAAGCATCGATCCTTCCTTTTAAATACATGCGGTTCAATACCTTTTCCAACTGCGATTCGTCTTCCAGTTCTGCCAAGACATCATGCATGAGGTTTCCATAATCTATGGCTTCTGCTTTAGCTTCTTCGTCGTAAAAGGCAGTTAGTTCAGAACTGATCCGGATCCGATCTCGCCAATCTTTTGAGCGATATTTGATCTGAAGTGCAGGCTTTTCTAAATCTTGACCTTTGTCCTCTTCCTTTATTCGTTCTACACCAAATGAACATTTATTTTCCTCACCGGCATGTTCTTTTACAAACTGGCTCAATAAGTAATTAATTGAAGCTTTGCTTCTCTTTGCTTTAGGAGCTAACAAATAAAGCCTTTCAACTGCCCGCGTAAAGGCCACGTAATTGTCATTTAAAAGGTCTTCTTGTTTTTTGATTAATTCTTCATTTAAGTCGGCATTAAAATGTGACTCTAAAAACTCTTTTATCTCATAAATAAGCGCATAGGCTAAAGGTATGTCTAGCTCTTGCGGAACTTTAACCCACCTAAAATTACGAGCGTTCAAATTTGCTTCTTGTTTTAAAAATGGAACGAGGGTAATCGGAAACTCCAATCCTTTTGATTTGTGAATGGTTAAAATTTTAACGGCATCAACTTCAGCAGACAGATCTAAAGACAATTTGTCTTCATTGCGCTCCCAATAATCTAAAAAATCTTCAAAATGGTTCCCTTCTTGGCGACTAAAGTCGAAGGTGTATTCTTGTAAAAATTGAACATAATGGTCAAATGGCTCTGCTAAATGGAATGTACGGATCAAGTTTTCAAAAAAGGCAAATAGGTCTAGCTTCAATAAATCTGAAACTACAATCTCGTAACCTTTATCCGCCATGAAGTTTTGCAAATCCTTATCAATCGGCGCATACTTTTCTAAGTGTTCCGCTTTCTCAATCTCAGTAGCATCAAGACATAAGTATTCGATAATCTGGATACGACTTTGTTCTGATTTCGAATCTAAACACCACTTCATGAGGGCAATTAGAAACTGAACTTTTGCTGAGTTCTTCAAAAGGAGTGCCTCTGAAGATAAGACCTCAATCTCTTTTGATTTTAAGAACTCTGCCACCTTACTAGCCTCCTTATTCCAGCGACAAAGTATGGCAATATCTTGCAGTTGATACTGATCGTTTAGTGCCTTTTTAATGATCTCATAGAGCCGTTCTAACTGCTCTTCTACTTCTTCATCGCTTTCAAACAAATTGACTTCTACGTAGCCTTCTCCTTTTTCTGCATCTTCTGGAATTTCTTGTTTTGCCATTTCAAAAGCCTGCTTGCCTTTTGCCTCCAAAATTGGATGTTGATAGGCAAATTCAAAAAAGGCATTGTTAAAGTTCACCACTTCATAACTTGAACGTCGGTTCATCGCCAAACGGTCTTCTTCGTAATGGCCTTTTATATTTTGCAGTCTTTCCAAAGCCAAGGCATGGTGTTCTTTATAGAGGTGGTCAATCTCTGGCAATTGAGAAAACTGCTCAGACTCACCTCCTCGAAAGCGATATATCGCTTGCTTAGCATCGCCTACTAACATGTTAAATTTACCGGCCGAAAGTGACTCATCGATTAAAGGCAATAAGTTAATGAACTGCAATATGGAAGTATCTTGAAACTCATCAATCATCAGATTGCGGTATCGGTCTCCTAGCCGCTCATAGATAAAAGGCATGGGTTCACGAAGCACCACTTCTGCAATCTTTTTATTAAAATCTGAAATGTGTAAGACCTGCTCCTCCTTCTTGAGCTTAGAAAATCGTTGATCGATCAACTTTGCCAATTGCAAATTATAGATGTTTTGCAAAATGGCTTTTGCGCTGATGTAGGAGGTTAAGCCATTTTCTAAAACGTCTATGGCTTGCTCAACCAAGATGATCAATTCCGACTTGATCTCATCAATATCAGCTTTTGCCGTGGCCGCGCATTTACTGCTGTACCATTTGTCTTCCTCAAGTGTTTTTCTAAGGTGAGAATTGGGCTGCAGTCTATCCGCACGAAATTGAGATAGGTAGGTGAAGTATTTTGGAAATGCAGATTGGTAAAAATCGGAATGATTCAGATCGGCTCTCTCGATCAAGCTTAATCCCTTATTACCTATTGCTTGAAGTTTAGATTGAAATTGACTTTTTGTTGCTTTTAATTTTTTAATGCTTTTATGAAAGTCATCGGTAGATACTTTAGCATTTTCTGCCAAGTAGAAATAGGCATTTTCATTAATTAAGGTCTTTGAAAAATCGAGCAAAGATTTTTCAATCTTCCAGCTTTTATCACTTTCTACACGATAAGCCAAAAAACTCTGCAGAAGTTCGGTAACTTCCTCCGACTTGCCAGCTTCATCAATAATACTGGCAATGGTTTTGTGCATAATTTCCTCATGGTCGAGCAAGACATTGAAGTTTACAGAAAGTCCTAAGTCTCTAGCAAAAGTTCTGACCAAGCGATGCGTAAAGCGGTCGATGGTTGAAATACTAAAATCTCCATAGCCATGTAAGATCGCACTCAGGCTACGTTTGGCTCTTTGCTGTAGCTTTTCGTAAGGCAAGTTGCACTCCTCGGCAATAATATGCCCCATCACATCTTCTTCCCCATTTCCTGCAGCGGTAATTTTAAGGTGTTTCAAGATCCGCTCCTTCATCTCAGCGGTGGCTTTATTGGTAAAGGTTATGGCTAAAATAGAAGCGAAGTAATAATCTTCTTCTGATTGCAAACAGAGCTTTAAGTACTCTTTCACAAGGGTAAATGTTTTTCCCGAACCGGCAGATGATTTATATACTTTAAGTGACATTTTCTGGCAACTGACTTTTTATAAAACTAAGCTTTTCTTCCATTGGACTTTCCACTTCCATCCAGTGGATCTGATGCCCATTTTTCTCCATACGGCGAAACCATGTCTCTTGCTTTTTTGCAAAGCGTCGAATCGCTTGCAGCAAACCCTCGTACATTTCTTGATAAGTTAAGTCCTTTTGCAAATAAGCATTGATAAAACGGTACTCTAAACCATAATAGTCTATCTTTTTAGCCGGAATACCGCTTTCTAAAAGACCTTGTACCTCTTCGATCATTCCCTCTTGCTCGAGTCTTTTCTCAAGTCGAACTTTGATCCGTTCTCGTAAATTCCCTCTTTCGGTTCGCAAACCAAAGGTTAATTTTTCCTGCACCGGTGAGGCAGTGCGTTCAGGATTTTGTCTCTCAAAAGAGGCAATCTCAATGGCCCTGATTGTTCTATCACGCTCTTCTAGATCTGTTTTATTGTGCAAATCCATTCTGATCTCTGCAAGTTCTCTTACCAACTCTTCTTGTGAAAATTTTCGCAACCTTTCTCTTAATCTTTTGTTTTCGGGCACCATTACCATTTGCTCTTCAGCCAAAGCTGCTTGCAAGTACAAACCACTACCTCCGCACAAAATTGGCCAAACACCCTTTATAGAAAGCTTCTCATAGAGTTTGAAAAAATCATCTTGAAATTGAAATACATCATATTCTTCCCCCGCATCTCTTATGTCAATTAAATGATAGGGAACAGTTTCTCCTTGAAACTGATATTCCGCTAGATCTTTACCGGTGCCTACATTCATACCTCGATACACCTGACGGCTGTCAGCACTAATTACCTCTCCTTTTAAAACAGCTGCCAAACGAACTGCCAATGAAGTTTTGCCACAAGCCGTAGGACCCAAAATAGTAAGAAGGGGAGCTGATCTCATTTACTTTCTTTTAAAGCATGCAAATTAAGAAAGGTGCTCCATTCTGTATTGATTTTAGGCGTAACTTTGATGTATCATGAAGTCATTTTCTAACTTCATATTAGTTTTCTTCTTGGGTGGAGCATTCCTTTTGTCTTCTACCTATAAAACCTTAATTCGTTTAGAGTACCAGATCAATAAGTTAGAAATTATTGAAAAGTTTTGCATCAACAAAGAAGAAACAAAGTTTGAGTGCGATGGCAAATGCCATTTAAAAACCAAACTAGAAGAAGCGGAAAGCCCAGCTGAAAAAAATGTTCCTAAAGAGGTGAATAGTGAGCATCAGCTACAGCTTTACCTTTGTGCCATTGAAAACATTATTCCAAGTCAAAAACCATCAAAAAAGGCAAAACAAGCAACTTATTCTAACTTGTACAGCTTTTTAACTTCAACGGATCTAGACCCTCCACCAAAAATGATTTAGCTTAAGTAAATTCATTCTACCTACACGCTAAATCTAATTCAATGAAAAAAATCATTCTCCTCCTCTTAGGAGTTGGAATGGGTGTATTTGAAGCATGGGCATGTGACTTATGTAGTATCTACGTAAACTTAGAGCCAAATGATCTTCAAAGTTCAATGGGCATCAATTATAGACATCGCTCCTTTTTACACGGCGAAGAGCAATTTTTGACTCAAAATAACACCCTAAAACATGCTAGCGGTAATACCGTTATTTCTGAGGCAGTAATGCAAGAAGAGCTGTTCAAAAGCTATGACCTTTGGTTTAATTACTTTTTAAACCAAAAATGGCAGATTAATGGCATGATGACTTTTGCCGATAATTATTATCGAGAAAATGACAGCACACTCTTTAACATCGCCGGGCCGGGAGACTTCACTTTAATGGGAAAGTACCTGTTTTTCAACAGCAAGGTTACCGACACAAGTGATTGGGCATTCCGTCTAGTAGGTGGTGGTGGTGTACAAATTCCAATCGGTAGTTTTAATAAAACTTATTTGGTGACACCTAGCTCTTCAAAAAAAGGTAATGTTATTTACGGTTCACCTTATGAAGAATTGGACCCCCACATGCAAGCCGGTTCAGGAAGCTTTGATTTTTTGTTTTTACTGGAAGGAATGCTTCGGTATAAAAAAGCTGGGATTTCAACCAACCTTAGCTATCAATTCAATACCAAAAACGCGAATAACTTTCGTTTTGCGAATCGACTAAACTGGAACATGAGTGGATTTTACTTGCTAACTATCAAATCCTTCACCTTTACCCCTAACTCAGGACTTAGCTTAGAATCAAGCCAAAGAGATCGCTTCAGAGGCAAAGCCTATCGCAACTCCGGTGGGTTGGCAATGTTTTTAACCGGTGGGGCTAAAGTATATTATGATAAGTTTTCGTTGGGAGCAACTTATTTCAGCCCCATTCGTCAAGACTTATATGACAACCAAATACCAAACAATCAGCGTCTTATTGCTGATCTAACTTATTATTTTTAAATCAAAATACGATGAAGACTTTTAAATATAAATACCTATTACTCTTCTCTTTGTTTGCATCCATCTCAATAGGCTTTACCGCTTGTAGTGACGACGATGATGATAATGATGAGATAGTTGTAAATCAAACTAACAACAATACGAGCTGCACCTCATTAACAGCAACAGATACGAATGGAGTAAAGCTTACCGTTAATATGGTGCAAAGAGCCAACAATATGAATTTGGTGATGAACACAAACAACAAACCTTACACCAATGCCATGGGTCATTCTTTTAATGTAAGCAAACTAAAATACTTGATTTCAGACCTTACCTTTCACAAAGTTGATGGCAACTGCTTCACCTTAGAAGGGTATCACTTTGTTGATGCATCAGACTCCACTACCATCACTTACATTCCTCAGGCCAGACTGCCATTGGGCGATTACACTAAAATCAGTTTTACTTTCGGCTTTGATGAAGAAGACAATGTGAAAGGACCTAATTATACTGACTTGAATTTAGTCCCTTGGGGCTGGCCGGATCCATTGGGAGGAGGTTACCACTTTATGCAACTAGAAGGCGACTACGACAGCAGCGGCACATCTAAGTTTTTTGCAACACACATGGGAACCGCTGCAGACCGGTCTGTTAATCCACCTTTATTTACAGTGAACCATTTTAACAGTGAAGTTGATACTAACTTTACCGTAAATAGTGACTTTGAACTGAAGCTTGTGATGAACATTGAACAGTGGTATGAAGATCCCTACACTTGGGATTTTAACGTTTACAATGCGCCAATAATGCCGGTTTATGACGCACAGATAAGATTAAATGAAAACGGCCCATCAGTTTTTAGCATAGAATAAAATGAAAAATACAATTCGATATTTAGGTATTTTTAGCCTTATCCTCATACTCGCTCAATGCGAGCCTGAGGATAAGGCTGATGCCATTAAAGTCATAGAGGAGCCTAATAATGGAGGGGGCACTACTGGGCCAACTCCATACACCTTGCAATTACCTGAACACTTTGCTTTAATTGGAGACCCTTTTATTCCCAGTGATAATCCCCTGACGGAAGAAGGCATTGCACTGGGCAAAAAGTTATTTTTTGAAAGAAAACTCTCAAAAAACAATCAAATTTCTTGTGCAACTTGTCACAAACCGCAATTTGCTTTTAACGATGAGGGTAATCCGGTTAGTTTTGGTGTTGGAGGTGCAGCAGGAGTGCGGAATGCCATGCCACTCTTCAATTTAGGTTGGGTTCCACGAATCAGTTCCAAGTTTAATTGGCATGGTTCTGCTACTTCTTTAGAAGAACAAGCTTTTGAACCGGTTATTAATCCAGTTGAAATGCAAGAAAACTGGCCTGATGTAGTTGGGAAACTTCAGAGTGATCCCGTTTACCCTCCACTTTTTGAGGCTGCCTTTGAAACCAACATTATAGATTCGAATTTAGTTGTAAAGGCCATTTCACAGTTTCAACGTACCTTAATAAGCGGAAATAGTCGTTTCGATAATTATATTAAACGTCGCTTTGGCTACCAAGCCAGCGGGCCTGATTTAACCCAACAGGAATTAAGAGGCTACAATTTATTTGTTGCAGAAGATAAAGGAGACTGTGCACACTGCCATGCTGATATTGGAAATCCATTGATGACCAATTTTGCCTTCGTTAATAATGGTTTAGATGCTCAACCTGATTCAGGTTTAGCCTTAGTAACAAAAAAGGCAAGCGATATTGGGAAGTTCAAAACACCCTCGGTAAGAAATCTTGTTTTTACGGCCCCATACATGCACGATGGGAGGTTTAATACCCTTCGACAGGTGGTAGATTTTTATGTTGACAGTGTTCAACAATCTCCTACCCTAGACGGCCTAATGAATAAAACAAGAGTGATGAATAATCAGGAGAGAGAAGATGTAGTTGCATTTTTAAAAAGCATGACAGACAGCAGTTTTGTCAACAATCCTGCTTTTCGGCCCTAGTGGTAGTTGGTTTTATTTAGGGCTCTCATTTTCTCTTTATTAAGGTTTTCTTCCGGGTTTTCTGTAAAGGTATTCAGTGGAAGAATTTCACCATTTGGCGTTCTTTTGTAGCACTTCAACTTGTCCTTAAAAATGGAGGACTTGTAAACTGATTTGCCAATTAACATGCGAACGCATTCTTGCACTCCTTCTACAATTGAGGGATGCGGGTGAATCATGTGTGCCAGCTCGTCAATCCCTTTGTTCATATACATGAGCAGTGATACCGACTGAATGGCACTAGATGCATGTTCTCCAATGGCGCGCATACCGAGTACCTTCATATCTTCATCATCTGAAACAATAATTTTGAAAAAACCATTGGTTTTACGCATGGCTATGGCTCGGGCTATGGTAGAATAGTCCACCTTAGAAACGCGGATGGGAATTTCAAGTTCTTGCGCCTTCTGTTCGTTTAGTCCAACCGAAGCAACTTCAGGAGTTAAGAACATAATGGTCGATATATTTTCATAGTGAATGGGTTTCACCGGAAAATCTGCAAACATTTTAACAACTGCATGACGAGCTTCCCTTTCTCCAACATTTACAAGAGCAAGATGTCCTGAAACGTCTCCCACTGCATAGATATTAGGCACATTGGTACGTGTATCTTCATCTCCAATGTGTACGCCACGCTTGCTCATCTGCACATTGGCATTATCGAGGTTTAAACTCTCAATATTGGGTACCCGACCAATAGAAAGCAGGGCTTTTTCAACTTCAATTACTTCACGACTGCCATCTTGGTTTTCGATTTCATATTCAACCGAATCTCCTTGATGATCCATACGAATCAATTTAGACCCTCGGTGAATAACCACCCCATTTTCTTCTAAGTTAGACGCTACCAAATCAGCAACATCTGCATCTTCAAAAGGCAGGATGCGTTCAGCTTTATCAATTAAATAAACCTTGGTTTGACCGAAATTAGAAAACATGGTGGCAAACTCACAACCAATCACACCTGCCCCAAGAATTACCATGCTTTTGGGGAATTTATCTAGATGTAGTATTCCATCAGAAGTCATGATTACTTTTTCATCTACTTTGATGTTTGGTATCACTCTTGGTCGACTACCGGTTGCAATAATGGTGTTCTCTGCGAAAATGGTAAAGGAACTTCCATCTTCTTTTGAAATCAGTATTTCGTTTGACGAAATAAAGCTTGCCTTCCCTTTTTCGTAGTTAATTAGATTTGTTTCAGCGTGAATGATTCGGAGGTGACAAGAAAGCTGAAACTTCCTTTCAAAAAGGGCTTCATCAATGATTTCCTTTACCTTGTCAAAGCTTAGATCAATGCGCTTATCTTCTCCTATTTCATCTTTAACTGTCTTCACTTTGTTAGACAGTTCCCACATGGTTTTTGAGGCCAATGCTCCATCGTAAATACCATAACCACCCAATTTGTCTTTCTCAATGAGTAGAACTTTCTTCCCAAAATCAATGGCGCGCATGGCTGCAGCATAACCTGCTGGTCCTCCTCCTATAACGCATAAATCGTACTTATCCATATCGGTCTACGTGATAATGAAAATTCACCTTATTTTTTGAATTAAACAAATTTACCAAGAGTTTGTGCGACACAACCAAAGTAAATGTTAAGCTTTAACCGGTGAATGTTAATAGCAAAAAAAAGCCCCGAATTCGGGGCTTTAGTTGTGTTTGTGTTTTCTAATCTAAAACTTCAATCAATTCCACATCAAAAATCAAGGTTGAATAGGGCTTGATTGGGCCACCCGGTCTTGGGTTAGCCCCATAAGCTAAGTTAGAAGGGATAATAAATCTAGCTTTACCACCTTCTTTCATCATGGCTACACCTTCATCCCATCCTTTAATAACCATGCCTTGGCCTAAGGTGAACTCAAAAGGTGAGTAATCTCTTTGCGGATTATATAATCCTTGCTCTTTGGCCACTTCTTCTACACTGGTATCGAAATAAGTTCCATCTAACAACATTCCTTCGTAGTGAACTTTTACTTTTTTACCTGCTTCCGCTTGGGCGCCTGTACCTTTCTTTTTTGAGATAAAGTACATACCGCTTGCGGTAGGCTCTGCACTAACATTATTGGCCTCTAGGTAGTTTTGCAGTACTGTCATCTCATTTTGCATGGCTTCTGCTGAAGCTTTTTGCTGAGCCGCTTGCATTTCTTCCAAGCTCTTTACTTCAGTGATATTTACTGTAAAATACAAATTACTAGCACTGTCGATAAAGTCAGGTAGTTGGGGCATGCCTGCTGTCTTTAAGAAAAAACTATCAGCACTTACGATTATAGAAGCGCTATCTCCAACATTCATTCCTTCAAACACTCCCATAATATCACCTTTATACTTCGCTGTATCGACACGAACTTGTACTGGTTGACCACCCTGGCGACTATCCATAATAACTGAATCACCCTCAGTCTTATACATCATATCCATGGATACAATATCTCCTAAATTGGCCGTTCTGCCTGTATCATTATCCTTATGATACTGAACGTACAATCCACTCTGCTCAGTGTAACCCGGATAGGGTGACTTGTTCTGAGAAGAACATGAGGTGATTAGCATACTTAAACTAACAAAGGCTGTACAAATTGTTAAAACTCTTTTCATTACTGATTTACTACTTTTATTATGTTAACATCAAAAATTACTGCCGTATAGGGAGGTACAATTCCGGCTAAGGAACCTTCCCTTCCAAAGGCGCGGCGCGAAGGTAATATAATTTTAACGCTTTCACCGGATTTCAAGCCTTTTAATCCCATTTGCATGCCTTCAATCATTTGGTATTCTTGACCATAGACAAAAGTCGGTGTAACGCCCTTTTCACGACTGTCCTCAAATTGATAACCATTTAAAAACCTACCTTGATATTCAATACTCACCAAGGCACCATTTTTTATACTCACCCCATCATGATTAATGTGGTAAACATTTCGATACACATCACCTATGGTATCAATATAGCCTTGCAAATTATTCATGTAGCGTTTTAAATCGGCTTGTTCCTCCAGTTCTCTTTTTGATAGCAGTTTTCTTCGATAAAACTCAACCTCATTTGCATCTAAGCTTTTCTTGATCCTAAAATTAAGTTTCACTTTTCCGCTATCACTTTGAGACGGTCCGTAAAAAGAAAACCGCTGGTTGAATAGTTTACGTGCAATTAGAAATTCAGCGCTGTCTCCTATGCTTAGATGAAGCCAAGCCGAATCAATGGGATTTGATTTTAGTTGAAAAAGGTAAGGGTAATTGGGAACATAATGCAAGGTATCTCCTGCTTCATTTCTTAGGGTTAATGAAATTGAAATATAATCGTTCTTAGCTATGGACTCGCCTTCGCCAAATTGTAAATATTTGTATTGCACCTCTTTATTTAAGGTCTTGTATTCTGCAGCCTTCTTTTTTTGGCAAGCGGTAAGAGCCAAGCAGAAAAAAACAAAGTAGCAAACTGCTTTCATTTTTTAGCCACTAAGTGTAAGTCGTAAACCAAAGTTGCCTGTGTAGGAATGGCCGCTTGATCGCCTGTAATTCCGTGCGCCAAATGAGCCGGCAAGATTAAAATCGCCTTGTCTCCTAGCCGCATTTTCTTAACTGCCTCATGCAATCCTCTTTCTACATTATCAAAATCAACGGCAAACTCTTGTACTTCATTGGCTTTGGTTTCGTATAAAGTATCGCCTTCTAATAAGCGTAATTGATATTTCACTACCGCTATGTTACCTTTCTTTAAGGTATCTCCCTTACCTTCTTCATAAATGAAATAGCGCAAACCGGTTCCGCTTTGTTTAAAATCTAAGCCACTAGAATCAATGTACTGCTGAATTCGCGCTTTCTCCTTTTTCAAAAAGGCCTGGTGAGAACGAATCATGGTGCTTTCATACTCCTCCTTTGTCTGAAAAGGTAACTCTTGCTTTTTGGGTTTTGACTGACAAGCCAAAATAACAACTGCTAAACTAGCAAGCAGCCCTAGCCTAAAAGTTAAGCTCAGCCTCATATTCAGGTAAAATTTCAACAATCTGTTCAACCGTTTTAGGAACATCAACTTTACTAATTCCCCCTGCTGCGTTTAAATGTCCTCCGCCATTAAAATAACGCCCTGATAATTGGTTGACGGCGAAGTTTCCTTTTGAACGGAAAGACATTTTTACTTTACCATCTTTTTCAGTGATTAAAATAGCCATGTTCACTTCTTTTATTGAAAGAGGGAAATTGACTAAGCCTTCTGTGTCTCCTTTCTGAAAATTAAAGCGCTGCAGATCCTTCTCAGTTAAAGCAATAATAGCTGTATGGAACTGGGGAAGCAAAGTGAGTTTTTCATGCAAAGCAAAGCCGAGTAATTTTAATCGATCAGGCGAATAACTGTCGTAAACTTGGCTATGAATAAAAGTTGGATCTGCTCCAAATTCGACTAAATCGGCTGCAATACGATGTGTTTTAGCTGAGGTAGAAGAAAAGCGAAAAGATCCGGTATCCGTTAATATACCGGTGTATATGCAATTCGCATAAGCTTCATTTTCAAAAGCCTTACCCAAAACTTGCTCTACAAATTGGTAAACTATTTCGGCGGTAGAGCTCGCAGTGATGTCAGACCATTGATAGTCGGCGAAGTCATCCGGTTCTTGGTGGTGATCTAAGTTTACCCAAACGGCCTCTTTGTTCTTTCGAATAGGCTGTTCGAGACTTGCTGATCTGACTAGCGTATTAAAGTCAAGGCAAAAGATATAGTTGGCTTCCGCAATTGCTGTTAATGTTTCTTCGCGGTGTTTCTCAAAGTTTACGATCTGGTCAAAACCTTCCAACCAAGATAGAAAGGCCGGTGCCGGATCAGGAGTAGCCACGGTTACTTTATAGTTAAGTGACTTTAAAAAATGATAGAGGCCCAATGAAGAGCCGATAGAATCTCCGTCGGGTGAGCGGTGTGAGACAATAACTACCTTTTTGCCGCTCTGCTCCTTCAATTGAGCAGCGAGTTGATCGAATGTTAGCATGCTTCAAAGTTAGAAAAGCAAAGAAAGTTTAAAAGTGCTCTATGGAAATCTTGTTCACAATTGTTTCCGCCAGTCTTTGCAAGTTTTAACAAGAGATTCTGAACGAAGCACCCATTCCTTTTGTATACTGTATAAACCAAAAACACATTAACATTTATGCAAGAAGTATCAGATATAGAATTAAACAATCAAGAAAAGACAAAATTAAAAATGAACATTGGACTTTCTGAGACAGACAGAGCAGAAATTTCAGAAGGTTTGAGTCGCATTCTTTCCGACTCTTATGCCTTGATGATTATGACACATAATTATCATTGGAATGTGAAAGGAAAAAACTTCCGTCAGTTACATTTATTAACGGAAGAACAATACGAAGAAATCTTCGATGCCATTGACGAGATTGCAGAAAGAATCCGATCTTTAGGTTTTCTAGCTCCTGGTTCAATGAAGGAGTTTTCTGAACTTTCAGATATTAAAGAGCCTAACTCTAAGGCACCTGAAAATGAAATGATTGTAGACTTATTGCAAGCCCATGAACACATCGCAAAACATAGCAGAAAAGTAGTTGGCCTAGCCGATGAAAAAAGTGATGAAGCTACAGCCGATTTATTAACTGAACGTGTGGAAGTGCATGAAAAAACCGCTTGGATGTTACGCAGCATGCTAGAGGGGTAAAAGAAAACACCAAAAACCAAACCAGTATGAAGAATAACAGCTACGATACTTTATCAGAAGCCACGAAAAGCCTCAGAGAAAGAGGTTTTAAAGAGGAAGTTGAAATCTTAAATTCTGAGCACATTAAATTGGGCAATCAAAAACTCGGAGCAGATGACGTCAAAATTGAAGAGTTTCATCGTTTTGAAGGAATGACAAATCCCGGTGATATGTCGATCGTGTACGCGGTATCTACCGCTTCAGGTAATCACAAAGGATTATTAATTAATTCCTTTGGTGCAAAAGCATCCGCTGACGTAAATGATTTCATTAAAAACATACCTAATCATGGATAAGAAAGAAATCAAGGAAAACACAGTCGAAATTTATCACAAAGGGGACTCATATAAGGTCTCACAAACAATGGCATTAATCAAGAGTGAAAAAATCAAAATACAAGATTTTAATATCAAGTCATCTCCTTTAACCGCTACTCAATTAAAACAATTTGTCGATTATTCACAACTCGATTTAAATGATTTTTTTGATCGTAATGCTAAGGAGTATGATTCGAAGGTGAAAGGAAAAAATTTGGATCAGGATGATCAATTAAAATTATTGATCGAAGAGCCTGAACTATTAAAAACTCCGCTCGCGAAAATGGAGGATGAAGTTATCTTAATCGACACTCCAACTGATGTACTTCGGTTAAAGAATATTGATAAAGTAATAGACAGTTACAATCACAGTAAATAATTATATTAATTTTAACTAAAAACCAAACAATATGGACAACACAGGAAAAGTATTATTAGCAGTTGCCGCAGGCGCTGCAGCAGGATTAGTTGCAGGCGTATTATTAGCCCCTGCATCAGGTGAAGAAACCAGAGAAAATCTTAAGAAACAAGGTGATAAATTGAAAAAAGATCTTAGCCGTAAGATGGAAGATATTAGTGATGAAAGCAAAGAAAAGCTAGAATCACTTAAGAAAACTGCTTCTAGCGTTGTAGGCTAAAACAATTGATACCAAAACCAAACCAATGATCAATCGTCAAGAAATAAATGAGCTTATCGATGAAAGTAAAGACTACATCGAAGCTCGGTTAGACTTGATTAAATTAAAACTGGCAGAACAAAGCAGCGAAGCTTTTTCTAAGCTTATGGCTGCTTTTATTCTGGCCGGTTTCTTTTTAATTTTTTTAATTGCCTTTAGTTTTTTTATGGGCATGACCCTAAGTGTGCTTTGGGAAAATTACATTGCAGGCTTTGGAGCTGTTGCTCTCTTTTACCTGATTGTATTTGCAATTTTATTGTTCAATCGCAAGAAATTACTTGAAGTACCCATTCAAAATACGGCCATTCGAAATATATTTAAAGATGAAGAGACAGACTCCAATTAAAGACATCAACAGCTTAAAGTTAGCTCAAATTGAAAGGGAGGCTGAAGCAGCAGAAAGAGAAATTAATGTTCGCCTGAGGGCTCATGCCTTAAAAGAAAGTCTTTTCGACTTATCATTCTTCTCCAAAAACCAAGAAGGTGGAGTTAAGAACTTAATTGTAGAAAATATTTCTCCCATTACTTCATTGCTCTCTTCTTTTCTAATTAATAAGGTAATTAAACCAAAATCAAAATGGCTTAGACGCATATCTACCATTGTTAGTTCTTTTGTAATTGAAAAATATAGCGGTACTTTACAGTTCGTCTTAAATACATTACTAAAGGATGATAAAGTCGATCAACCAGCCAAACACTAAATTCTCACTTGACTTCCTTTGGAAGTTACTACTTAGCCTCACCTTACTTTTTTACGGTCTGAGCGTAGCCAGTAATGTGCTAATTCCTTTGGTATTTAGTTTATTCATTGCGCTTTTATTAAACCCCATTGTAGCCTGGTTAGAGAAAAAAGGTGTGGCTTCTGCCTTGGCAATTCTAGTAAGCCTTATACTAGTTTCCTCGATTGTTAGCGGTGGAATTTTTTACGTTACGGTCCAAGCCAAAAGCTTAATCTCTGATTTACCGGATTTAATTGGAAAACTAGAAAAGCTAGTGAATAATGTGGCCAATCAACTCAGTGAACTAGGCCTTTTCTCAGCTACCGAACAGGTAGACTTAATCAAACAAAACTTTGATAAAATCCTCTCTTCCAGTGGAAGTTTTTTCACTGAAGCCTTGTCGGCCACTTCTAACTTTTTGACCTTTTTTACGCTTGTTCCTATTTACATCTTTTTCTTTTTGCTATATCGCAAAAACTTTAAGCATTTTTTAGCGCTTTTAGGCGACCGATACAAGGACCCTAACCTTACCCAAATGGCGGTTGAGATCAAGAAAATGACTTTTTCTTACATCAGCGGCTTGCTAATCGTAGTAAGTATTATAGCCGTTCTAAATACCGCAGGACTTCTTATATTAGGAATTAAGTATGCCATTTTTATGGGCATTTTATCTGCTGTCTTAACCATTATTCCCTACATCGGGATTTTTATCGGTGCTTCCCTACCCATCATTGTAGCCTTAATTACCAAAGATTCACTTTTCTACCCACTTGGTGTGGCCGGCATTTATGCATTTGTGCAATTTGTGGAAGGCAATTTTATTACCCCCAATGTAGTAGGTTCAAAGGTGGATGTTAATCCATTAGCCGCTATTGTAGCTTTAATTATTGGAGGGCAAGTTTGGGGCATCATCGGTATGATCTTAGCCATTCCTCTTTGTGGTATTATGCGAATTGTTTTCAGCCATTACGAACCGCTCAAGCCTTACGCTCTATTGCTACAAAGTAGCAGCAATGCTCATACTGAAGATGAAGCGGTGCAAAACATTAAAAAGAAGAAGCTCTTCAAAAGAAAATCTAAATCTCAAGCGCCTAAAGAAGAGGATTAGCCCTATAAGCTACCTAAAAAAACGCCTAATTGCCTCAAGTTCAATTTAGTATGCCTTAGGCATTCTTTACGTAATCAAATAAAAGCTGGTCATAGCCATTCATTTCCAAAATTTGTTCCTTAGTTGATTTAGGGATGTCTCCTAAGTTGTACTTAAAACCGGACTTCTTATTTAAAACGTAATTATCTACCTTATTAATGGGAAGTTCAAGAAGATCATAAACAGCTTTCATTTTCGCTGTTTTTAGAATTCCTACAATTAATTTCCCTTTGTCAATTATACCTTTCACTTTATTTAAATCATTCTCTGTTACTTCATAAGAAGAAGTTATATCGTATCCCAACAAAAATTTGAGTTGCATATTACTCGCTTGCTTACAAAAGTTCATTAGAGTTGTCTTTTGAATATGATTAAAATGATAATAAGATGAAATAACCGTTTTTACCGGATCTCTTAAAAGGGTAAACATTTGTCTCCTTTCCTTGAATATATTGAGCTCCGACTTATTTTTAGGTGGATAGTTGAACTTGTGGTAGATCAGAACATCCTTTTCAAAGTGAGGATTATAGAGCACATTAAATTTAAAGCTTGTGCCTCCTGTTTTAGGAATGTGAATGAATAAATACTCAGAGGCTGAGCCTTTGGCTCCAAATAAACTTGAGCCTATTTTTTTTACCCATCCCCCACTTTTTAAGAATTTCTTTTCTTTTGTGTGGTACCAGTGATCTTGACATCTCTGTAAGAGTTTCTTATTTGACTTCTCACTTACACTGATAGGTTTGTTGCTATTTTCTTTGAAGAGGACAAATTCAGCTTTCATAGGAACTATTGAATCAAGGTTCTAAAGGTAATCAGGAAATCAAAAAAACAAATAAAAGTATTCCCTTCTCTAAATATTTTTCAATTCAAATTAGGGAAATCAGTTCAAGTCCATTTAAAACTTCGCACAAGGCACTATAAAGCGTCGGCTTTTTCTTTTTTGCCTTTTGCTGGCCACTTCGTACACAATAGAAATTTCGTGTGAACCACCGGTATTGCTCGCCAAACGTGAAATGGTAGCGTCGTAAGAGTAACCCACTCTAAAATTGCGGTCGGGAATGGTGTAGCCTACCAAAAAAGTGACCGCATCGTTGTTTTGATAACCGGCTTCATAGGCTTTAAAGCCGGGAATACCTCGATACCACAAGCCAAAAACAAAGGGAGCGTGGTTGTAATAAGCTCCCATATCAAACTGATCAAACAAACCCTGCGACTTATAATGAATGGCGGCCATTACCTCTTTGGCCGAAAGTCGCTTTTTTATGGGACCGGAAAGCTGAAATTTATATCCTGCATGGGCTGAAAATTTCATGGGCAGCTCGCTTTCGTTTCCTTCGCCAAGTAATGTTTGGTTGGGTCGGTTTAAATGATTGACCGAAAAACCACCCCAGTAGTTTTCTCCATAAACCAACAGTCCGGTGCTAATGTCCGGATAACTAATGTTTTCTTCCGCAAAGGCATCCTCATCAGCGGTGAGTGAGCTATTGCTTTCCAATTGATCGTTAAACACTAATTTGCTGTAATCTATTCCCCGAAAGGCATAACCCAACTTAAGACCCGGTTGTAAATACAATTTACGCTGCAACTGAAAACGGTATGCATATGAAAGTGCTGCCATGTTAGTGGTTAAGCCAAATGAACCAGCTTCCTCTCGATTTAAGATCAGCCCAAAACCACTGTTGATGTCTGCCGCATTGTAATCGTAAGAAGCGTGGTACGATTCAAATGCTCCGGGAATATTAGGCCATTGATGACGGTAATTCATTACAAAACGGTGCTGCACCGTAGAACCGGTAAAGGCCGGATTGATATACATGGGTGCCGCATAGAATTGCGAAAACTGCATGTCCTGAGCTTCAAGGCTAAATGACAAAGCCAGTAAAACAAACAATATGTAAGCTATTCTTCTCAAGGTTCGCTAGGCGTAGGTTTTAGTTTGAAGGTTTTGTTTTGTTCTTTTTGCAAGTCTTCAACTTGGTACAAAATAGGCTCCATTAATTCTTGGTAGCCGTTGGCTTCTATGATCAGGTCGTATTCTACATTGGGATTCACCAAAAAGATAAAAGAGCCTGTTTGTTGGTTGGTTCGGTAAGCCCCGCTTAACTCTCCGCTTTCCAATTCAATTAAACTAATGTCAGATTGTATTGCTTTACCACTTTTGGCATCTACTACCTTACCTCGAATCACTGACTGTCGCAACTCCTTTTCTAGATAATCGATCATGTACAGATCGTGCTCGCCAAAACCGCCACTTTTATCTGAGGCATAATAACCGTGCTGTTCGTTGGCCGAAATCACAAAGTAGATGTCGTCTTTGGTGGTGTTTGTGGGGTATCCTAGGTTTTCAGGCTCACTCCATTTCTCCTCTTCTTGCAATTCACTTTTAAAGACATCAAAGCCGCCCATGTTTTTATGCCCTTTAGAACTAAAGTAAAGGGTTTTTCCATTGGGGTGAATAAAGGGCGCATCATCATCGTAGGGCGTATTAATGGTTGGCCCTAAATTTTTGGCCTTGCTCCATTCTCCATTGGGTAGAAGCTTCACTCGATAGAGATCAAAACCACCGAACCCACCTTCTCGGTTTGAGGAAAAATAAAAAGTTTTTCCATCTAACGAAAGGGAAGCACTTGGCTCTATAGTCTCGTAATTGTTGATTTCCTCCCCCATTCTTACAGGAGTAGTCCAAAGGCCATCTTTATTGAAAGATTCATAAATGTCTCCGCCAATTAGATTGTCATTAGAACGGTACACAAACAAGCGTTCACCATCAGGCGATAATCCTACACAAGCATCATGCACATCTGTATTTACATCACCGGGAATGGGTTTTGCTTTGGTCCACTCGCCATCCACATGCATTGAAATGTAGATATCTTCAAAAGGCTGTCCACTAGGATCTAGCTCGTTTCCTTCACGCAAACGACGAGAAGTAAAGATCATCACCGATTCATCGGAAGCGATCAAAGGCACATATTCATCGTTCTTACTGTTTACCTTTTTACCCAGATTAATGATGTTCACTACTTCAGGATTCAGCATCATCCGCTCAGCGACTTGTGTTTTTTCAAGCAAACGATTTAAGTCTTGGAAATTATATTGAGACTTTTTCGGTTCGATGATGTTTTTGAAATCCTCAATCACTTCCCGACAAGCTTGCAAATTTCCTTGATACAAATGAATTTGTGCCACTTGATAATGGGCGTCTAAGTTAAAGCCTATCCCTTTTTCAAGATAAGGAAGGGCTTCATCAAATTCATCCAATTGAAAAAGCGCATCGCCTAGTTTGTAATTGATTTCTCGAAAGTCTGGATCAACATCATATATTTCTAAAAACAGTTTCGATGCCGTATAGTAATCTCCGTAGACATAATAGGAGTCAGCATCTTCGAAGGTATTCTTTTGTTGCCGATTGTATTGCTTTGATTGACCAAAGGCCGTGACAAACATTAAACTAAAAAGTAAAAATAAAACTGTGTTTCGTTTCATAAATTATCGTAATAACATCAAATCTCCTACCTTCACCACCGATTCTCCGTCGGCAAATTCGGCTTTTATTTTCCAGACATACACATCTTGCTGGCAAAGTTTGTCTCGGTAGTATCCGTCCCAGCCCACATTTATATCATTGCTCACAAAAAGTAACTCTCCCCATTTATTGAAAATATTCAGTTCATATTTTACTGCCCCTTGAATTTTAGCGTAAAAAATATCGTTTAAGTTAGCGCCGGATGCCAAGGGATTAACTGCCCCGCCGCTTCCTCCATTGGGATTAGGTGTAAAAGCATTAGGCACCTCTATTCTACCTTCTAATTCAGCTTCTATTGCCGTAGGAAGAAAAAAGGTATCACTACAACCGAATGCGGTATTCGCTATCAAACGAATATCAAAAAAACCTTCTTCTTGGTAATAATGGATAGGGCTACGTTCCGTGGAAGTATTGCCATCTCCAAAATCCCATTCAAAGTTATCGCCATCTACCGATGTGTTCGATAATACCAAAGGATCATTGGGAATGTAAACCGTTTCTTTATTGGCGAAAAATTGTGCTCTCGGTGAATTGAAGACTTGAATGTAATTCTGCTTTACCTCAGTATCTTCTTTATTTCCATCGAAGCCAAGCACCCGTAGTGTTACAGTATAATCTCCTTCTTGAAAATAGGTGTAGCTTGGATTTTCTGCCGTAGAACTTCCTCTACCATCACCAAAATCCCAGAAAAATTGATTCCCATATTCCGACAAATTAGAAAACTGCACTTCCAAAGGTTCACAGCCAGAAGCCGAGTCGCCAAAATCGGCAATGGGCACTGGCACATCAATCTCGATCAGTTTTTCTATATCATCGCTACAAAACTGTGAAGAAGCCCGTAGGTTGATCAAATATTGTCCCCAAGTACCATAAGTGTGTGAAATCGGATCTCGCAAAATAGACGTATCGCCGTCTTTAAAATCCCAAAAGAAGTCCCAATTCCCGGCATTGGTGTTGTTGGTTAGATTAACCGTGGCGTCCGGAAAAACCTGAAAAACCGGGGTTGCTTCAAAGTCGGGAATGGGCGTGGGGTGAACGGTTATATCTTGCCTAGCTGTATCATCACATTGGTACAGCGATTGTGCCACCAGTTCCACCGTATAAATAGAGTCAATCGAACCAGTATTGGTATACTGATTGGTGGTAATCATGCCGTTTCCTTGTCGACCATTGCCAAAATCCCAAAAGAAATTGGCCGCTCCAAAAGATTGACTTCTAAAGGTTACATCTAAGGGAGAACAACCAATCGTATCAGCGGTAAACTCAGCTGTAACTTGTGGTTTTACTCGAATGTTACGGCTTAAGCTATCCGCACAGCCCTGATTCGTCACCACCACCAATTGAGCTTGGTAATTCACAGGCACCAAAGAAAGTGTGTTGGTGTAAGTGTGTTGGGTTAGCGGCGAACAATCGTTGCTCATAGCGCCATCTCCATAAATCCAACTGCAGCTGTCGTCTAAGACAGACTGATTGGTAAAGTTCACTTCAAGCGGCTGACAGCCATCGTTCACATCGATCACAAAGTCGGCTACCGGCTTCGGGAAAATAGTTATGTCTTGTAAGCTACTATCCACACAACCATAAGCACTGGTAACTTTCAGTTTGGTGTTAAAAATCGTGTCTTGCTGACCGGAATTAATAAAAAAATGACCGGGACTTCGCTGTGGAGAGCCACCACCGTCTCCGAAAGTCCATTCATAAGTATCTACTCCGGTAGAGGCATCTTGAAAGTCTATACGAAGCGGACTGCAACCGGCGGTATCTGAATTGAAATCAGCAATGATTTGCGGATTTACCCGAATGTTTTGCGTGGCCGTATCTCGACAGCCTTGATTGGTTAGAACGATTAAGCGGGAATTGAAATTTACCGGTAAAAATGAAGTGGTATTGGTGTAGGTGAAATTATTGGTAGGGGCACAATTCCTTAAAATAGTTCCCTCTCCGTATGACCAAATGCAAGAGTCTGCAATGACTGAGCTGTTGGTAAAAGTAACAGGCAAAGGATGACAACCTGCTGTATCAGTTAAGCTGTAGTCTGCGGTTGGTTTTGGAAAAACTACAATGTCTTGAGTAGCTGTATCGGCACAGCCTTCCGTTGAAGAGCCAATTAATTGAGCGGTAAAAGTTTGATTGGTGGTTCCATTATTTCGGTAAGTATAGTTGGGATTGCTTGCCGTAGAGTTAGCCCCATCACCAAAGGTCCAATTGTAATTTGAAGCCCCGATCGACTGGTTGTTAAACTGAACCGGAAATGGTTGACAACCAGCGGTATCAGAAGTAAAGTCAACCGAGATAAAGGGATGCACTTCTACCACTTCGCTGATGGTATCTCGACAGCCATTGTCGGTTAATACGATTAAGCGAAGCGTATTAAAAGCCGCACTTTGAGATGTATTGGTGTAAGTTTTGATAAAATTCGCCACTGTGGTATCAGAAGTAGTACCATCTCCAAAAGTCCAAATTAGGCTATCGGCAATCACTGAATTGTTGTTGACTTGCAATTGCAGGGGCTGACAACCTTTATTGGTGTCCAAAACAAAATCAGCAGTGGGTTTGGGATAAATTAAAATATTTTGACTCGCCGTATCGGCACAACCTTCTACCGAAGTACCAATTAATTCGGTGGTATAGGTTTGGTTTGAGGTACCGGCATTGACAAACAAATTATTCGGATTGGTATTGGTGGAAACATTGCCGTCGCCAAAACTCCAATCGTAACTAAAAGCACCCACCGACTGATTGCTAAAGGCCACCGAATAAGGACTACAACCTACCGTATCAGAAGAAAAGTCAACTGCGATAAAGGGGTGTACTTCAACTTGTCTAGCGGTAGTATCACGACAACCTTGGTCTGTTTCTGTAATTAATTCTATGGTATTGAAAACTGCATTCGGAGTATTGTTGGTAAACGTTTTCACAAAAGTGGCATCCGAAGTATCGGAAGTTGTGCCATCTCCAAAATCCCAACGAAAAGAATTGGCTCCGGTCGAATTATTGGTAATGTTGATGGGTAACGGCTGGCAACCCACATTGGTATCTAAACTAAAGTTAGACGTTGGATTGGGATACACTAAAACCGAACCGTAGGTAGTGTCTTGACAGCCAAAGCTATTTTGAGCAATCAGCTGCACAGTATAAGTTAGATCATTAGTGGTATTGTTGACGAATACATGAGTAGGTGTTGCCCCCGAGTCGATACTTCCATCTCCAAAGTCCCATCGGTAATCAACTGCCCCCACCACAGAAGGAAAAGTCACCCTCAAAGGACTGCAACCGGAATCTGGTACGGCACTAAAAGTAAAAATTGGTTCCGGATATACCGTGACTTGCTGTGTGGTAGTATCTCGACAACCGTTGTTGGAAACCACCACCAAAGAGACATCATAATTACTAATAAACAAGCTTTGGTTCTGATATATGTGCGTGGGATTAGTGTCGTTCACCACCGCACTCCCATCGCCAAAATTCCAAAAGAAATCCAAACTATCCCCTTGAGTAGTATTGGTAAAGTTCACTTCCAAAGGGCCGCAATCTAGCATAGCATCGGATGTAAAGCTTGGCAGCGGAACAGGAAACACTCGAATGGTATCAAAAACGGTATCGGCACAACCAAAAGCAGTTTGTGCGATCATGCGCACTACAAATGAAGTATCAGCGCCGCTGTTATTGGTAAAAGTATGGAAGGTATCTCTTGCATTCACTGGAGACGAGCCATCGCCAAAGTTCCATTGAAAGTTGACGGCATTGGCCGAAGACTGATTGGTGAAGTTTACGGTTAGACGACTGCAACCCTCATCTGTATCGACACTAAAATCTGCCGTTGGATTATTTTCTACCGTAACACTTAAAGTGGCGGTATCCTGACAAAAACCATTGTCTACGATTTGAGTTACGGTATAATTTCCAAAAGCGGTGTACAGATGATTGGGGTTTTGTGCCGTACTGCTATCGCCATCTCCAAAGTACCATTTGTAAGAAGTAATCGGATCTAAAGCCGCGCTAGAAGTATCAATAAAAGTAGCGGTGGTATTTAAGCAAATGTTATTGGCGGTAAAGCCCGCGCTTGGTGTTTCTCTAACTCTAATTTGTTTGGTGGTAGAATCCGGACAAGCTCGGTTGTTGGTGGTGACTAGTTTTATGGTATAAGTTCCGGGGGAATTATAATCTTGAGCCGGTGGGTTTTGGCCACTAAAGGTATTTCCGTTGCCAAAATCCCAATTCCAACTGACAATATTCCCGGTGGAAAGGTCTGAAAAATTGACCGTCATGCTGTCGCATTCATTGTTGGTATCAAAAGAAAAATCGGTATCCGGCGAGGGGTTAACGTAAAGTTCTACCGATGCTGTATCGTTACAACCTTGGGCTCCGGCCACTCCCACTGCCAAGCGGATAGTGTAATCGCCAGCATTGTTAAACGTTCGATTCTTGTTATTTCCATTTAAGTTTTGCCAACCCTGCCCCCGATCAAAATTCCAAGAAAACTGATTGGCTCCTCCTACTGAATTATTAAAAAAGCGCACACTTTCGCCTTCGCAAATCGTGTCTTTGTTCGAGCTTAAAACAGCAGTTGGTGGATTGGTAATGGTGATGTCAAGGGTAGTGGTATCAAGTCCACAAAAAGAGCTATCGATCAAGGTTACGGTGTAGGTTCCTACTCCGGGATAACCAATAGGTGGCGGATTGATAATCGGTGGATTCCATGGTCGCCAGTCGATAATGGAGTCTTGCCCTTGTCCCCAATAATCACCAAAATTCCACTTCTCATAGCGCTGCGATTGATTGCCTTCCGGAAAGCAATTTCGAATAGTGTTGTTGGTGTATTGTACGATGGTATCAGGGTAGCAAAGTAAGGTGGCGGAAGCATCAATTTGGGCTTCATCTAAATCCCAAACCCGTAATGGGAAAAAAGAGGCCGTGGAAGCTCCACAGTAATTTGTGGCGGTTAAGGTCACTTCTAAATTACAAGATTGCACCCCAACGCCCGGCAAGTAAGTGTGGGTAATGGTATCTCCGGCATTGGTAAAATCATAAGTTTCGATGGGAGAGCCATCCCCAAAATCCCAAACAAATGTGGTAGTCTGAGAAACTTGGGTGGTAGAATTGATAAAACGAAATTGGACCGGAGTACAACCAAAGTTATCGTCACCTGCAGGTAATTGAATAGAAGCCAAAGGATTTCGTTCCATCACCACCACTCCGTTTACTACACAGCCAGTTCCCTGATCGGTAATGGTAATGTTAAAGGTATCCGTGGTAGCCGTATAGGTATGCGACTCGTTTCCGGTGGTGAGCAAAGTAGCGCCAGTGGTATTGGGTGAGCCATCTCCCCAATTGATTACAAAAGGTCCAATGTTTTGATCAACTTGTACAAAAATGGTGTAATCGCCGGGGGTACAGCTAACAAAGTAGGGATTGTCAGAAAAGTTTCCTCCGCCATCTAAGACCTGAAAACACTGCGCCCAAATTGCTGCGGGAAAGAGAAGTAAGCAGTAGATTAAGGCTAGTTTCTTCATGGTCAAATTCTACGTGATTTTACGGAGAAAGGTTTTAAAATTAAGGATAGAAAATGAAGGAGAGTTAGCCCCTCAAAATGAAAGTATTACAAATTCGTTTCAAGGACTAACTTGGCTTCGGTTCTGCTTGCTTTAGTTCTTCCAACATTAACTTGCGGATGTATTTCACCGGGGCACTGCCATAACTCAAGAATTTTTCATGGAACTTCTTCAAATCAAAATTATCGCCCATTTTCAGTTTTAGCTCATCGCGCAACTGCATTATTTCATAAAAGCCGGTAAAGTAGCTGCACAATTGCACCTGACTTAAACGAGCCCGGCGCCATTTGCCTACCGCTTCGGATTTTTCTTGAAAAGCTTCTTTCATCAATAATTGCATGGCATCTTCTTCGGTAAAATTATTGACGTGAATGCCGTAGTCTAAGATGGTATTGCAAACCGTTCGTAGGTTCCATTTGTAATACATCAAACCCATCTCTAAAGCCTCGCCACCGTAGCCCGCTTCTAACATCATGCGTTCGGTGTATACCGCCCAACCTTCTACCATGGCTCCATTGCCCAAAATACTTTTAATTAATGAAGGCGACTGATTGCTGTACACCAACTGAGTATAATGACCGGGAATGGCTTCGTGTATGTTCAAGATCTGCAGCACAAAATGGTTGTATTCGCGCAAATAGCTTTCGGCTTCCTCCTCAGTGTAATGATCTAGGGGCGTTACATTGTAATAGGTTTCCGCATTTTTATCGTAAGGTCCAGGGGCTGAAATAGAAGCTCCGGCAAAACCCCGCATGTATTTCGGAGTTTCTCGCACCACCAAGGGTTTTTCAGGATCGAGAGTCAGTAAATCGTTTTCTCGTACAAAGGCTTCCAATTCTGGAATTTGCTGACGAATAGCAGTAATAAATGAATCGCGGTGTACATGCTTTTTGGATACGGCATCAATAACCTTTTGAATTTGAGCGAAGCGACTGCCTGGCTTTTCAGTAGTTCCAAAATACTTCTCCCACAGCATGTCAGAAAGGCGAAACATTTGATCGTGTAGCTCACTTTTTTCTTCCACGGCTGCTTCAAATATCTCTTGAGCGCTGTATCCGGATTGAATTTGATAATCAAACTTTTTCTCGAACTGTTCTTTGCCGATTCGGAAACAACGAGCCGTTTCTTCCGTTAAGCTTGGCTGTAGGTTCTCCAAAAAGGAAACATACCCTTTGATTGCCTTTACCGCTTCCATCACCTTAGCGGTAAAATCAGCTTTAAAAACTTCGTTCTGTGATGATTTCTCCAAGGAATCAATCAGGTTTTCGTCAAAAATAGAAGTAGAGCCTTTCAGTTGTTGAATGGCCAGTTTAGTGTGCACTTGAGTGGGCTGGTTTATGTTCTTTTGGGCTTGCTGATAGTAAGCCGGCACCTTTTCTAACTTTTTAGAAAGCGCCTCTAAACGCTTGTTCAAATCCTTTTCCCGATAGTTGAGCACTTGAAAAAAGGCACCACCAAGGTTGTAAGAAGCCGGATTCCACTCCTCCTCTTTAAACTGATTCAAAAAGAAATCTTGCGACTGCAAATAATCGCGGATCAGGTAATAGTCAATCTTTTCTTCATCACTTAATTGTTCTAGATCAAAAGCTTGAAGCTTTTTTAATTGCCTTTCAGCGAAAGCCAAATGCTCCTTTTTGTTTGCTTCATTCGGAATGGGAAGCATGTAATCGTACAAATAGTAACCTTCATAGGAAGCCCAGATCGGATTCAGTTTCCAAAGCCCTTCCACAAAAAGGGAATTGTAGTTTTCAAAGTTATTGGCTGAAATGTTAGTTGAAGTTTCCTCCTCTTGGGGAGCTTGATTCTGACAAGCAATGATCAAGGTCAAAAGGCAGGGAAATAAAATTCGTTTCATAGTAATGGGATTGAAAAGTAAAGGTAGCGCAAAGCCCTCAAATTGGTTAAGTTTGGTGTGCTAAATCTAACCCATGAAAAAAATATACTTCCTTACAGCAGCAACAGCGCTTTTAGCTGCTTGCGGTGAAGCGCCCGAAAAGAAGGCCGAAGAAAATCAAAAAGAACGAAAAGAAATTAGTGTGAAAGACTACCCCGACGTAAGAAAAGACTCTGTGGTGGATGATTACTTTGGCACTCAAGTCGCCGATCCTTATCGTTGGCTAGAAAATGATACTTCGGCTGAAACGGCTAAATGGGTGAAAGCCCAAAACGAAGTCACTTTTGACTATTTGGCGCAAATCCCTTACCGCGACCAAGTGCGGGAACGCCTCACCGAATTGTGGGATTATGAAAAAGCCGGAACGCCCTTTCACCATGGCGGTTATTACTTTCAATACAAAAACGATGGAGTACAAAACCAAAGTGTACTCTACTATCAGAAAGGCTTAGAAGGCGAAGAAGAAGTATTGCTCGACCCCAATAAATTGTCGGACGATGGAACGGCTTCGATTAACGGCATGGGCTTTAGTAAAGACGGAAAATACATGGCCTTTGGTATCTCCAGAGCCGGTTCTGATTGGGTGACCATTAATGTGATGCAGCTTGACAATAAAAAAATGCTGGATGATAAAATTGAGTATGTGAAGTTTAGTGGCATCAGCTGGCGAAAAGATGGCTTTTATTATTCGGCCTATGAGCCGCCTAAAGAAGGTTCGGACTACAGCGGAAAAAATGAATTCCACACGGTGTATTACCATAAATTGGGGACCGCCCAAAGTGAAGATAAACTGATCTTTCGAGATGAAGAGCATCCGCAGCGAAATGCAGGTGCGGGAGTGACTGAAGATGAAAATTATGTTTACATCAGTACCTCAGAATCAACCCATGGAAATGCCATACGGCTTAAAAAAATGGGCGATGACTTTAAAGTGGTAGTCGATGATTTTGAAACTGAAAATGGATTGGTTCACCACCTTGGGGATGGTAAATTTTTAGTGATGACCAATTACAAGGCACCTAATAACATGGTGGCATTAATGGATTATCAGAATCCTGCTCAAGAAAATTGGAAACCCTTTATTGCGGAGAAAGACTATGTGTTGCGCAGCGTGCAAGTGGCAGGCGGTAAGATCATTGCCTCTTACATGAAAGATGTGCAAAGCAAATTGGAAGTGTATGACATGGAAGGAAACTACCAATACGACATTGAATTGCCCGGTATTGGCATTGCCGGTTTCAGTGGCGACAAGGATGAAAATGTAGCCTTTTATTCTTTCTCTTCATATACCTACCCTACTACCATTTTTAAATACGATATTGAAAAGAACACTTCTGAAGTCTTCTTTGCTCCGGAATTGGATTTCAATCCGGCTGATTTTGTAACCGAGCAGGTGTTCTACAAAAGTAAAGATGGTACGGAAGTGCCCATGTTTATCACCCACAAAAAAGGTTTGAAAAAAGACGGCAGCAATCCTACTTTCTTGTATGGCTATGGCGGCTTTAACATTAGCATCACCCCACGTTTTTCAGTGCGCAATTTGGTGTTTTTAGAGCAAGGTGGCGTGTATGCGGTAGCCAATTTACGAGGCGGCAGCGAATACGGTGAAGATTGGCACAAATCCGGTTGGAGAACCAACAAACAAAATGTGTTTGATGATTTTATCTCTGCGGGAGAATATTTGATTAGCGAGAACTACACTAGTTCTGACCATTTGGCCATTCACGGACGCTCAAACGGTGGCTTATTGGCCGGAGCCGTTATGACGCAACGTCCGGATCTAATGGCGGTTTCCATTCCGGGGGTAGGCGTATTGGATATGTTGCGCTACCATAAGTTTACCATTGGTTGGGCTTGGGCCGGCGAATACATGAGCAGCGAAGACAGTTTAAAAGCCTTTGAATATTTGTATGGCTATTCTCCTTTGCACAATGTAAAAGAAGGCACCGCCTATCCGGCTACTATGGTAGTGACCGCCGACCACGACGATCGCGTAGTTCCTGCGCATAGCTTTAAGTTTATTTCGGAATTGCAAGCCAAGCATGGCGGAGATGATCCGGTGCTGATTCGTATAGATGTTGATGCCGGACACGGAGCTGGAAAACCCACTTCTAAAACCATTGACGAATGGGCTGATGTTTGGAGCTTTGTGCTTTGGAATACGAAGGCGAAGGTTTCTTTTGGAAATAAGACTGCCGCTGAATAACAGATTAATTAAAGTGTTACAAACGAGCCCTGCAAAATAGCAGGGCTTTTTTTATTCATTCTTATTGATGAGCAAAACAATTCAATAATTTTTAAATGTTCTTTTTGGCTTGATCCAAAAAGAACCAAAAAGTTCAAGGCTGTTATTAAATTTAGAAAAACACTACGCAATTCCCTGCCACAGCTGAAAAGAACTCACCCCGACCAATCGGGATTCAAACAGCTTTTCAGCTTTAAACCTCAGCTGCTTGCTTGATTTTTAACTAAATTTCATAAAGGCCAACTTTTCAAAGCTTCGCTTTGATTATATTTCAATGCAGAGCATTGAGGTTCTTTTTCAACCAGAATATATCAACAAAAACAGGAAATTCAGCAAGCGGAGCGATGCGCCTGTTTTTGATTGATGGTTTTTCGAAATGAAATGGAGAAAAAATTCCTTTGAAAAAGTCTCCTTTTTTAGTTCTTTTTTGGAGAGTCAAAAAAGAACATAAAGCTAAAGTGTTTATTTTGACACTTCTGAAAAAATGGCGAAGAAATAACTTTTTCAAGGTTTCTGATTTCATATTTCAACTTTAAAAGCGAAGCTTACTGCTTCGCTTTTTTTGTTTCTATTCCTTTTTTTATTGTCCTTTTTGATGAGCAAAAAGAACGAAAAAACTCAGTCCTGAGCTAAAGACTTTTTCTGCCTCATGATTACTAACTGCCGCGCCTTCCATAGAATTTTATTTCGGCGGACAGGCGGCCGAATGATTTCACCCCGAATCCATCGGGGGAACTTTCCGGTCTTATTAAGTAATCATTTCGGCTTCAAAACACTTTATCTCAAAGGACACTTTATCAAAGCTTCGCTTTGATTATATTTCAATGCAGAGCATTGAGGTTCTTTTTTGGAGAATCAAAAAAGGACATAAAGCTAAAATCTTTCTTTATCTTACGATTACTAACTGCAGCGCCTTTCATAGCAATCTATTTAGGCGGACAGGCAGCCGCATGATTTTACACCGAACCCTTCGGGGTAACTTTACAGTCTTATTAAGTCAAGCCTTCAGCTATGCTCCTTTTTTGCTACAAAATGCTCTATTAAGAATGATCAACTAGTTTTCAAGACAGGACATGGAGCCGGAAAACCCACTTCTAAAACCATTGACGAATGGGCTGATGTTTGGAGTTTTGTGCTTTGGAATACGAAGGCGGAGGTTTCTTTTGAAAAAGATAAAATGATGGAAAAGCCTTAGTCTTTTCATCTTTCTAGTTTTAAAAGCGAAGCGTTAAGCTTCGCTTTTTTTTGTACTTTGCAATGGAAATGGAAGTGGACAAGCATAGCCGACAGAAAACGTTTGTAAACGTTTACCTAAATTTAAACGCTTATTTTTTCTTAAACGCTTACAGTCGTTTAACATACGCTTTTACTACTGACAATCAACTAAATAAAGAAAACCTTAACTACAGCTATAAAAGATATATGTTGCATTAGTGCAACATACATAGTTGTTAGGTAGCATTTGAAAGAATGACCAGAAAAATACTTTTAGCAATCGGACTAATCATAGCTGTCGCCATCTTCTTGAAATATGGCAGGTCAGTCTATATGCCTGTGATAAACAAGATGAAAGGGAACGAGACTGTTGAATCTAGAATTAATGACATTCAAGAAGAAGTGTGGGGTCGACTTGAGAATGATTTGAATTTGGCAGGCTATAAAATGGACTACCCAAATGAGATTGTTCTCACAGCGTTTAAGGAAGAAAAAATTCTACAGGTATATTCTAAGGACTACAATGGAATCAAGCTAATTAAAGAATACCCATTTACTGCATTCAGCGGTGAACTTGGGCCTAAACTAAAAGAAGGCGATAGGCAGATACCAGAAGGAATTTATGAAGTTGAATATCTAAACCCGAATAGTTCGTTCTACCTTTCAATTAAAGTGAGTTACCCAAATGAATTTGACAAATCAAAAACTGAGCTGTCGAATTTTGCTGATATGGGTGGAGATATTTTTATACACGGAAAATCAGCAACTATTGGATGTATCCCAATTGGAGACGAAGCGATTGAGGAAGTATTTGTACTAACACAAAAGGCAATAAACAACAAAGTCAAAGTTATTATCAGCCCAAGAGACTTTCGAACTAATACTGAGTACCCCAGTATTGCAGGCATAGAATGGGAAAATGAATTGTATGAACTAATTGAAAAAGAAATAAATACGCTACCTAACAACGCCTATAATCAATAGCGCCCTTCGGGACGCTACTGCTCATAGCCAAACGTTGTGTGCCATATAAAGAAACCCAATTAATGAGAATAGCAATACTTCTGACTTTACTTTTTCTAACTCAATTCAGCTTTGGACAAGAAAGCCGAAAAGAAATAGCTGAATCGAAAATATATGTTCGAGCGACCTACTTTGACCAAAAGAATGAGTTTATCGGACTTCAAGTAAGAACGGACTTAAAAGACACTTTGATAGAAAACAGACATTTCCTAAAATTCAAAACGGAAGACTTTGTTGACTACACGAAAATTGAAAAAACCGAAATCTATTTCGAATCTTTTAATGACGGTAATTACAAACTGCTCAATAGAAACCTTGAAACGGTTCATAATATTGACTACAACGAAACAGCAGAACAATTAGCTACACTTTTTGGAAACCAAGTTAAAACTTCACTTGAATATATTGACACAAGAAGGAGTTACCCAAGAGATAGTTTAATAGCAACCGACCAAACACCAAGAAAATTTTACATTAGTGACAATTCAGAAATTTATGCTGTAATTATTCCTGACTTGAAAACACTAGCGGTTTCAAGTAATGGACAGTTTTATACAAAACAGCTTTACGGAGACAATTACAATGACATTTCGGAAGGAATTAAAAACAACTTTAAAACCAGCAATCGATTTGACATTCAACCAGGAGATGAAATTCAATTGTTTTATCGCAGAAAATGGTACAACGACTCAACAGGGTTAGCTGAATACCAAGACAAACAATTTAAAAACGTCAGGTACATTGGAGATACAATAATTGACGGTAATAAGTCTCTCAAAATGGCGATTGATGGCTACAACTATCTAAGCGGTTCAAAAGATGGACCAGAAGAATTTTTAATGCAAGTTTCCGATAGTGGTTACTATTACGGTAATCAGTTAATTCCATTTAAGGAATACTCAACAGAACTCAAACTTATTGAGCAAAATGGACAAAAGGGATTTTTTCTTCAAGGAGTAAGTAAAGACACAATCAATGGATTTACCTATGAAAAAATTGTTCAAGCAACACCTGACCCATACCGTTATTTTATTCTTCCGTTTTTTCCAATGCCGTTTGTGGAGTTTGGAAACGTGCAAGGGATAATTACCTATTCAAAAATTAAGGGAATAGAAAAAGGGACAAAACGGGAAAGAACATACATTACAGACGAAACCAACATTAGAGATATTTACAGTATTTCAGACAAGAAAGTAGAATTAGAAATTTACTTTTTAGACCAATTAGATGTTGAAATTGAAATCAAGGACTATGAAAATGATGAAGTAATCGGTTCATTAAAAACAAAGTCTAAAAAAGGAATAAACTCATTCACAGTAAAGACAAAAAAGTTAGAAAAAGGAAAATCATACAGCGTTCAGATAAACTATCAAGGAGACAATAATTCAGGAAGTTTCTCGAACGGATTTAAATCAAAACATTGAAAAAAGTCGAGTAGGTAAAGGGGAATCTCACCCCTAAACCTCTCACAGAATCGTACGTGAACCTCTCGATTCATACGGCTCTTCATAGTCTAAAGTATTTCTACTCCTGACCTACTATCCAAAATCATCGCCAACCTAA
>JAVJTT010000023.1:0-1076 GCA_040220135.1 Vicingaceae bacterium | reverse complement strand
AGCCATGTCTAACCAATAATGTGAATTAGGATTAGGTGTTTGGGAAGGTAATTGCATAAAGTTTAAGGCAGAACCCACCGTTAAAAAAGTGTTATTAGAAACTGGTTCGATTTCGGCTTGCCATTCATATTTATTAGGGGTAGCCAATCTATGAGTAGGATAATAACTTTCTAATACTTCAGGGGAATTAGGAACAATGTTCAAGTTAGTATCAATTTTCACAATAGCGGCGTGAGGCGGAGGAATGGTATCCCCTACTTTAGCAGTCCCTGTTACAACAAAATTATGTTGGGTTGAATCGTAGATAGCATCTAAAAAAAAGCAAATTGAACTGTAGCAAAAAAAAGAGTTCATGCTCCAGTTATTATTTACCAGATTGTGCTTTAAAACAAAAGACTTATAATAAGGATACTGCGTAATAGTATAACCACCAAATATATAAATGGTAGAAGCTTTTTGTATGGTATGAGTTACCACAAAGTTTCTAAAATTAGAGTCCAGAAGTGGAAAGGTTTTCACGGAGTCAAAATCGTCTAAAGCTCCTACTTTGTACCAAATGGTGCTTCTGCCAAATGAAGCTGAATCATCGTAAGGGCCTGTTTTATAATACATTGAGCTATTGATTTTCTGAACCTGAATAAGTTTTGATAAATGATCAGGAATTAACAAAGTGTCGTTAAATTGACTCAATTGATTTGCTGAAAAATTAAACTCAACTCTTCTCAAATCTTCATTCCCGCTGTAAGTATTGCCTACCATTTGACTGTTGTACACCAAATTTAAATTTGCTGAATGATCGAGGTAACTGCCCACTACAATGTGGCTGCTAGGGTTTTGGTTGCGTACATATTGTTGAGCAAAAAGTGAGCTGTTTAGTGCAAGTACAATCACGATTTGCAATAGGATTTTCATCTGCGATAAACTAAGCATCAATTCTTCACCACTTTTACTTCTTTCACTAAGCGGCCCTTTTCATCTTCTACTCTCAATAAATACATGGCCTTTTTCAGACTACTCACATCCAATTGACTGAGGTGACTTGAGACTCTTTTCTGCAAGACTAGACGCCCTTGTAA
>JAVJTT010000022.1:0-8133 GCA_040220135.1 Vicingaceae bacterium | reverse complement strand
AGCCATGTCTAACCAATAATGTGAATTAGGATTAGGTGTTTGGGAAGGTAATTGCATAAAGTTTAAGGCAGAACCCACCGTTAAAAAAGTGTTATTAGAAACTGGTTCGATTTCGGCTTGCCATTCATATTTATTAGGGGTTGCTAGCCTGTGAGTGGGATAGTAGCTTTCTAATACTTGAGCGGTATTGGGAACAATGTTCAAGTTAGTATCAATTTTCACAATAGCGGCGTGAGGCGGAGGAATGGTATCCCCTACTTTAGCAGTCCCTGTAACAACAAAATTATGTTGGGTTGAATCGTAGAGGGCATCTAGAAAAAAACAATAAGATTGAAAACAAAAGAAAGAATTCATGCTCCAGCTATTATTTACCAGATTGTGCTTTAAAACAAAGGATTTGTTGTAAGGGTATTGAGCAATGGAATAACCACCGAATAAATAAACCGTTGATTCTTTCTGAACAAGGCTTGTTACTACAAAGTTTCTAAAGTTTGAATCTAAGAGTGGATAGGTTTGAATTGAACCAAAGTCATCTAAAGCCCCCACTTTGTACCAAATGGTACTTCTGCCATTTGCCGCTGAATCTGATAAGCCACCCGCCTTATACCAAGTTGTTGGGTTAATCTGTTGAACTTGAAACAACCAAGTTAAGTGATCGGGTATCAATAAAGTATCGTTAAATTGTGCTAATTGATTTGCCGAATAATGAAACTCAACCCTTCTTAGGTCTTCATTCCCGCTGTAGGTATTACCCACCATTTGGCTGTTATAGACTAAATTTAACTGCTGTTGTTGGTCTAGATAACTACCTACCACTATGTGACTGCTAGGGTTTTGGTTGCGTACATATTGTTGAGCATAAAGGGAACTACTTAGTATTAGAATAAAAGTGAAAGAGATTAAAGATTTCATAAACGAGACTTTAAACATCACCTTGATTTTCATCAAGGTGATGTTATGAAATTACTGAATATTATTTAGGGATAGTTGTTACAACTAATCGCTGCATATGACACATATAACTTATGAGCCACCCCGCTTACAAATAACTTATTTGGGTCCTTTCCGACTACATAATCAATTTCCGAAGTGGTGTAAGGCAAAGGATTCATAGTACTACCCTCGGTAACCATACCAGGAAAGAAGATTTGATCGATGTTAAAACTCGATACACAGTCAGATGAATAGTTACCATCCCAAATGTTAGAAGTGACAAAGCCAGATTTGGAAGCCGTAACTACATTAGTCCAATAAGGTACCGTACAATATGGGCTAATCATGTTTGAATTACAGTCGTTATTAGTTAAAAAACTTTCCAAACGAATGGCAGCATCCATATTTGTACCTCCGGTGCATTTACCAATCCTATCCAAAGCCTTCCAATCATAATCAGTTTCACAGTAGGGATACTGGGGTCCAAAATCTTCTTCATACTTTAAAAAAGCAGTAACAGGCACTGAAAAAGAACCGGCACTACTTGGCTGTTCAAACTGAAGGTCTATAACCGAAACGAACACATCATTAGAAAAGTCACTGTATAAGTCACTTCCACTAACTTCGTTGGCGAGTTCTAGCTGCAAGCTCTCAAAAAATTCGAGTGCATCCGAAGCACTCACTTCAAAGCCGTCGCCACTTTCCGAAATGGCAACTTCTGTTGTAAATTCTAAAATTTCGCTGTGCGTTGATCGGTTTCCTACTTCTCCGTCAGTATGGTTTATGGCTGACTCAAGGAGTAACAAGGCAGTCTCCCAGTCTTCAGTTGTTGGCTCATTACTTTCTTCCAGTGCAGACACATAACTATCTATTTGACTGTATGTTAAACCTTCTGATTTATTTTGGACTAAACCGTTCTTGGTAGTAGCAGCTTTAGTTGATTGATTATTTTGATTAGATGGGGTCGTTCCATCTTTCTCACAAGCCCAAAAGGCAAGTGCTACCGCTACATATAAGAGCGGCTTTTTATATTTAAATTTCATGATATATAGTTTTGTTTTAATTCCGTTCACAATTGCATTTCCATTTCAGTATTGTTTTTTTCCATGAATCATGAACTATTGATATTTCTTCGGTCATTCTTCATTATTGTCGTCACCAAAAAGCACCTCTGCCTCCAAAAAAATATCTGTTTTGCGTTTGCAAAATAATGCCGCAGAGTAGGTAGGTAGGTAGGTAGGTAAATGTCGTTTTCTAATTGCCCTTTCCATGCCTCTAATGTACTAATTTTAAGAATATTAAAAAATTAGACGGTACTGTTTTTCAAAACCCATAGCTTAGCATTATCATAATATTGTTACAAATTAATTGGAGAACTCGACAAAACTTTAGACTCTCGATTCCATTTCTCTTTCCTTATTTCTCATTTCAAGTTTCTTGTTTCTTGTTTCTTGTTTCTAGTTTCAAAACCCTCTTCTTGTTAATGTTCTGTTAACAAAATGATAGAGCCAATTAGGATTGGTACTTTTGAAGAGTTCAAAAAACTAAAACAATATAAAATGAAAAAATTAGCTACTACATTATCTGTTTTCTTATTTGCCGTAGCCGCTTTATTTGCGCAAGAATCTACGCAAGTAGAATCTGCCGGCGGTGCCGAAATGACTTTTGACTCAGAGGTAATTGATTACGGAACCATTCCTCAAAATGCCGACGGCGTAAGAACTTTTAAATTCACCAATACAGGAACAGAGCCTTTGATTATCTCTAATGCAAAAGGGTCTTGTGGTTGTACTGTTCCAACTTGGCCAAAGAAGCCAATTAACCCAGGCGAACAATCAGAAATTAAAGTAAAATATGCCACTAATCGTTTAGGGCCAATCAACAAATCAGTGACGGTTGTATCGAATGCAAAAGAAAAAACGAAAGTATTACGCATTAAAGGAAAGGTAATCGAGAAGGAAACCATGCCGGTTAAAGAAGAAAGTGGCATGTCTCCCACCGCTAACTAAGCGAAACTAAAAGATAAATAGAAACCGCTTTTGAGCATTGTCTCAAAGCGGTTTTTTTGTTTTTGTTTTGGATGATTTTTCTCTCATTTTTGTGCCTCTAAAAAACATTGACCTATGCCGAAGATTTCAAAGCGCGGATTAAACATGCCGGAGTCACCCATTCGAAAATTGGTTCCCTTTTCTGAAAAAGCAAAAGCAGCCGGAAAAGAAGTGATTCATTTAAATATTGGTCAACCCGATATTGAAACCCCTGAAGTAGCTTTAAAGGCTATTCAAAAAATCAACATGCCGGTTTTGGAGTACAGTCACTCTGCCGGAACAGAATCTTACCGCAAAGGCTTGGCCAAGTATTACGATGGTGTAAGCCAAGGCATAAGTCATGAAGAGGTGATGGTTACCACCGGAGGATCGGAAGCCTTGTTCTTTGGCTTTACGGCCTGCTTAAATCCGGGCGATGAAGTCATTATTCCCGAGCCATTTTATGCCAATTACAATGGATTTGCAGAAACCACCGGAGTAAAAGTAATTCCGATTAATTCAAAAATTGAAGATGGTTTTGCCTTGCCTCCTATTTCAGACTTTGAAGCTAAGATCTCAGAAAAGACCAAAGCCATTTTAATTTGTAATCCAGGTAATCCTACCGGATACCTTTATTCTCAGGAAGAATTGGAGCAATTGAAAGGCATCGTACAAAAGCACGACCTTTTCTTATTTGCCGATGAAGTTTATCGAGAGTTCTGCTACGATGGCAAAACCCACCACTCCATCTTAAATTTGAAAGGCATTGAAGAAAATGTGATCGTGGTTGACTCTGTTTCCAAGCGTTACAGCATGTGCGGCATACGAATTGGCGCTATGGTTAGCCGAAACAAAGAAGTAATGAGTACCGCCTTAAAATTAGCCCAAGCTCGTCTAAGCCCACCTTTGTTGGGCCAGATTGCAGCTGAAGCAGCTTTGGAAACACCTCAATCTTATTTCGATCAGGTTAGCAAGGAGTACGTTGAGCGTCGTGATTTATTGGTCGACGGCTTAAATGCCCTTGATGGGGTATTCTGTCCAAAACCGGGAGGGGCTTTCTACGCAGTGGCCAAACTACCGGTTGAAGACACGGAAGATTTTTGCAAATGGATTTTGGAAGATTTTGAATTTGAAGGAAAAACCCTCATGATGGCTCCTTTAAGTGGGTTCTATTCAACTCCCGGCTATGGCAAGCAAGAAGTGAGAATGGCTTACGTTTTAGAAAAAGAAAAACTAAAGCAAGCCCTTGAGTGCTTAAAAGCCGCCCTGGCTGTTTACCCTAATAAGACGGCTTAATGGGAATAATCGATGCCATTATTCTAGGAATAATTCAAGGACTCACTGAGTTTTTACCGGTTTCCTCAAGCGGGCACTTAGAATTGGCCAAAGCACTTTTAGGCGACGAATCTTTGCCGGAAGACAGCCTTTTATTTACGGTGGTTTTGCACTTTGCCACGGCTTTGAGCACCTTAATAATTTACCGCAAAGACATAGGCGAAATTCTGAAAGGTTTATTCAGCTTTAAGTGGAATGAAGAACTGAAATTCTCTTTGAAAATTATCATTTCCATGCTTCCGGCTACTGTAATTGGTTTGTTCTTTGAAGAGGAGTTGGAGGCACTTTTTGGTGGCAATGTTGCCTTTGTAGGAGCCATGTTGCTGGTTACAGCAGTTTTACTTTTGTTAGCTGATAGAAGCCGCAATACAGATAAAAAAGTGAGCTACGGCAATGCTTTTCTTATCGGCATTTCTCAGGCCATCGCCATGTTGCCGGGCATTTCACGTTCCGGAGCAACCATTTCTACTTCTGTCATTCTAGGAAACGACAAGAGCAAGGCCGCACGTTTTTCATTTTTAATGGTGGTTCCACTTATTTTAGGCAAAGTGGCTAAAGACATTCTCGGTGGTGAAATCGATTATCAAGGCGATCAGTTCTTGCCGCTTCTCATTGGGTTCATAGCCGCTTTCCTTTCTGGCTTATTCGCTTGTACTTGGATGATCAAACTTGTCAGAAAAAGTAAGCTTAAATACTTTGCCTATTATTGTGTTGTGGTTGGCTTGATTTCAATAATCATTGGTTATTTTTACTAATCACACAAGCTGTAGCTGAAATAGCTGTCTTCCCAAAAGCTGATAATTCTGTTTTACATTTTCTATAAAAATTAAATGTAATGAATAGAAACTTTTGACTGTATTCTTCGTAAGAATGCTAAAGCTGTTTTCTACTTCAATTACACCCATGAGTCTCAAGAAATTACTCTCTTCCGTACTTTTTCTATTGCTGATTTTTAGCGCCACTAAAAGTTACGGCACGCACATTATGGGAGGTGAAATTACGTGGGAGTGTCAGCCCAACGGACAGTATATTTTCACTTTAAAAGTATACCGAGACTGTAATGGAGTGGGTTTAAATGTGACGAATGAAGCCATTGAAGTTCACGATTATCCCGGCCCCGGAAGTATCCGATTACTGCCTTTAAACTTTTTTAGTGTCACAGACATTACTCCTTCCTGCGAAGGCAGTCCTTGTGCTACTTTAAACCGCTCCGATCCGGACATCCCGGGGGCTATTGAAGAATATGTTTTACAAACTGACCCTGTTACGCTAAACGGGGTTCCTCCGGCAAACGGTTGGACGTTTACCTGGACATCTGGAAATCGAAATGCAGCGATTGACAACATTAACAATGCACAAAACTTTGGAATCACGCTACGTGCGAAAATGTTTCCCTACCAAGCTCGAAACGCAAACCCTTGTTTCGATTCCTCCCCAGACTTTTTTCAAAAGCCTTCTTCCATTATTTGTGCCGGCGAACCCTTTACTTACAACCACAGTGCGTTTGACAATGGCTTAGACTCCTTAGCTTATTCATGGGCACAGCCCTTAGACGGAAATGCATGTGGCGCACGTCCTTGTCAAATCGGAGGAGTTTACCAAGAAAATGTAAATCCGGTAGTTGTCCCTTTTGATGCCGGAAACAATTACAGTTTCAATAGCCCTTTTCCAGATGCCACGCAAGATCCGAGAAATGTAGCAGCTGTGTTAGATCCGATTACTGGCGAAATTTCCTTTACTTCCTACAATCAAGGGGAGTACGTTTCGGTTATCCGAGTTGAAGCTTTTAAATGTGGTCAAAAAATCGCTGAGATTTACCGAGAACTTCAAACCGTCATTTTAGCAGGCTGTGCTTCTAACGAACCACCCATTATTCCACCTCCATTTGCCAATGGAACTTTTTCTGATACTGTGAAAGCGGGTGATTTTGTCCAGTTTGATTTTAATGTCTACGATACTTTACGCCCCGATAACCCAAAAAATGACTCGCTTTTCATTTTTGGGTCTGGTCAACAGTTTGGCACCAATTTTACCGATAGTGCAACAGGCTGTGCAAACCCACCCTGTGCTACGCTAACTTATCCTTTATCAGATACCGCCCTTGGTTCGTACACCTCTACCCTAAAATGGCAAACCACCTGTGATCACATCTCCGATGGGAACCCCACCTGTGTATCCACTCAAAACACTTACCTCTTTGTGCTTCGGGCTTTTGATGATTTCTGCCCCGCCGCCGGTCAGTCGGTGGCTACTTTTTCGGTTACCGTTTTAGCCGACGAATTAGTTCCCCATCCCGATATTCATTGTGCTGATGTACAAGCAAATGGAGATGTAATCATTGACTGGAACCAAACGACAGACCCAGACAACAGCTTCCGTCAATGGAAAATATATACCTCTATTAATCGAAATGGACCCTACACTTTAATTGACAGCATTGCAGATTACAACATTACCACTTACACGCACTCCCCTGCCGGAGCTAACAACCAAAGCATACACTACATTGTGAGAGCAGAATCCGGTTGCCATGGTGATTGGTTTATTACCCCTACCGACACCATTTTGAGCATGTACATTGATCCCACTTTTAACAACAGCTGTGTCAATGTAAGTTGGAATGAACTTGACAGCCCGCTGCCTTCTGGAAGCGCAGCCAATTATGAAGTCTACCGCGAGTACCCTATTGGAAGTGGCTTTAGTTTGTACACGACGACTAACACCACAAGTTTTTGCGATAGTTTTTCAGTTTGTACCGACTCCGTAACCTACCGTATTCAATTAGACAATAGCGGAAACGGATGTACCGGCTCTTCTTCGAATATTAAAGGCATTCGATTCCAATACCCCGATCCGGCCATTGATGCCGGAAATGAAGTTGACATCTGCGATGGTCAGTCGGTACAAATTGGCGGAAGCCCTAGCGGCGACCCTACTGCTACTTTCACTTGGACTCCCAATACCAACATCAACAATACTGCAATTGCTAATCCTACGGTCAGGCCGCTTGACACCATCACTTATTATTTGACTGTTACCGATACTTTAGGCTGTCAAGCCTTTGATAGTGTTACCGTAAATGTACAACCGACTCCAAGAGCTAATGCCGGAAATGACACCTTGATCTGTGTTCAGAATTTACCATTAGCCTTAAGTGGGAGTGTGAGTATTAGTGGAACAGGGCGTTGGATTGGCGGAAATGGAACTTTTAACCCTGATCGAAATAGTTTAACCGCTTCTTATCAGCCTACTAATGCGGAAATTAATGGTGGTCAAGTAAATCTGCAATTGGTATCTACCAATTTTGGAATCTGTGACCCTGATACAGACCAAATCGTCATTAATATCACAGGATTCACCTCTACTCTTAACATCAATACAACAAATGTTAGCTGCAACGGAGGTAGTGATGGAGGTCTTGGCGTTTCGGCAAATGGAGCGACTACACCTTACACTTATAATTGGACTACCCCCTCAGGACCGGCTAATGGAGATACTTTATCCAATCTTTCAGCGGGTAACTACACCCTAACGGCTACAAATGGAAATGGATGCGATACAGTTCTTAACCTCAACATTTCAGAACCACCTCAACTCACTGCTGCCATCAATAGTACGAGTGATGCGAATTGTAATGGTTTTAGTGATGGAAGAGCAGTAGTCACCGGCAATGGAGGAACGACTCCTTACACCTATTTATGGAGCGACAACCAAACCGCGGATACAGCTAGAAATCTAGCTGCCGGAAATTATACAGTCACCATTACCGATGCCAACAATTGTACCGCCACTGCAAATACTACCATTACGGAGCCAACAGTTTTAGGAAGCTCAACCG